>NZ_BAAACG010000001.1:0-386847 GCF_039521385.1 Clostridium oceanicum
AAGTTGTTGGAATAGTTGGAAGATCAGGTTCTGGTAAGAGTACGTTATCTAAGCTTATGCAAAGATTATATATACCTGAAAGTGGGAAAATAACCATGGATGGAGTAGATTTATCTTTAGCAGATCCAAGTTGGCTTAGACGACAAATAGGAGTTGTTCTTCAAGAAAATTGTCTTTTTAGTGGAAGTATAAAAGATAATATATGTATACATTATCCTCAGGCTACTATGGAGCAAGTAGTAGGATGTGCAAAACTTGCAGGAGCCCATGAGTTTATATTAGCACTTCCACAAGGATATGATACAGAAGTTGGAGAAAGAGGAGCAGCCTTATCTGGAGGTCAGCGCCAAAGAGTAGCAATAGCTAGAGCTTTAATAACTAATCCATCTATATTAATATTTGATGAAGCAACTTCAGCACTAGATTATGAATCTGAAAGGATAATACAAAATAATTTAAAATACATATGCAAGAATCGTACAGTTTTTATAATTGCTCATAGACTTTCAACTATAAAAGATTGTGATGGAATATTAGTTCTTGATAAAGGCAGTTTAGTAGAAGTAGGTTCTCATGAAAATCTTATAGAGAAGAAAGGGTTATATCATCATCTTTTTAGTCAACAAAGCTCTTAATTTACAGTATTAAATATGTAAGATTTTATATGGTTTTTGAACTAGTTTTATTAAAAAATAATTATCTTATTTTAAGTTTTATCAATAGGTTTATTTAATATAAAAAATCAATTAAAACAAAAACAGCTATGCATATAAGATTTTAGGAAACTAAAAATGGAGGAAGCTATAATATGAAATTATTTAAAAGAAAGAATGTTAGAACAGAATTTTTACCTTCAGCTATAGAAATAGTAGAAACTCCAGCATCACCTTTAGGTAAATTTTCTATATGGGCTATTTTTTTAATAGTTTTAGCAGCATTTATATGGTCTTTTAGTAAAGTAAATGAAGTTGCAACAGCAAGAGGAAAAGTTATACCAAGTGGAAATACAAATATAGTGCAATCTCTTACAGGTGGAACTATTAAATCTATAAATGTAAAAGAAGGAGAAGATGTTAAAAAAGGAGAGGTTCTTTTAACCATAGATGATGGACAGTTCAAAACTGATAAATCAAAACTAGAAAATCAATTAGAAGTTTTAAAAACAAGTAAAGATATTTTACAAGCTTATAAGGAAGGAAAAAAGCCAGATATAGATGTAAAAAAGTTTAAAGAATCTAAAGCTTTAATACTTGAAAAGTTAGGTTATAGCAAAACTATAGAAAGTATATATTCAATTGATTTAGAAAATACAGATATGGGCATAAATGATTCTAAAGAAGATATTTCTAAAACTCAAAAGAAATTAAGTGAAGAAGAAGGAAAACTATCTAAATTAAGAATTGAACTTCAAAATTTAGAAAATAATCAAAAGTCTAATGCTAATGAAGATGCTAATAAAGGTGAGGATAAAAAATCAGAAATAGAGAGAAAGAAAAGTGAAATAAAAAATTCGGAAGATAGAATAGAAAATATAAAGGAGAGTATAAAGGATAAACAAGACAATCTAAAAATTAAAGAAAATAATAAAGAAAAATATAAATTAAATCATAAACAGGAATTAGAAAAAGAATCAGTTAATGTACTTAATGCTATAGAAGAACATAAAAAAGCTATAGAAAAGGTAAACAAGCAGATGAAAGAGTTAATTATAAAATCCCCAGTAGATGGTAAAATTCAAAAATCTGCAGTAAATACTGTAGGAGGAGTGCTGCAAGCAGGTGCACCTATAATGCATATAGTTCCTAAAAATAAAGAATTAATAGTAGAAGCTATGATTTTAAATAAAGACATAGGATTTGTATCAAAAGACCAAAAAGTTCAATTGAAATTTGATACTTTTGATTTTCAAAGATATGGAACTATAGAAGGAACAATAACAAAGATAACTCCCGATGCAGTAGAAATAAATAATCAATCTATGTATAAAGCATCTATAAAACTAAGTAAAAAAGATATAAATATAAATGGTAAAGCACTGAAGTTTTCTCCAGGAATGACAGTAACTTGTGATATAGATACAGGAGAGAGAAGAATAATAGATTTCTTTATACCGGGAATCAAAGATGTTAAAAATTCTTTTAGATTAAGATAGGAATAGGTAAGGAGGTGATGGTTTATACCTTATAATACTTATATTTATTAAATTTATACTAATTGTAATTAGGGGGGACAAAACATTATGTACGATTATGAGGGGTACCAAGAAGCAAGAGAAATTTATGAAGCAGAACAAAGAAGAAGACAGGAAGAGGAAGCTCGATTAGAAGTGCAAAGAAAAGAAGAAGAACATAAAAGATTAGTAGAACAAAAAAGGCAAGAACAGCTACAGAAATTACTTACAACAACAGAACATACTGAGGATTTAGAAGGATTAAATATACAACAAATAGAGTCAGCTCCAAGAATACAACAAGAAGAAAGAATAAAAATGTTATCTTTTTTAAACAGTGGCAACAATGGTAGCAGTATTGATTCAAACCAAAACTCAGATAAAAATATTTTAATGCAATTTTTGGAAACGATTAAAAATGAGTATCATAAAGAAGAAGAAAGAGTTGATAGTCTTCAGCAGTATATAACTTCTGAAACTAATACGGCAACAGAAGAGCAAGAAAGATTTGCAAATGAGATAGCAGACAAATTATTTGGGGAATTTGAATTAACTGAAGAGGATAAGTTAGCTATAAAAAACTTAACAGGAAGAGAAAGAGTTGGACTTGCAGGATTAATTTATGGTGGTATAACAGGTGCTACCCAGCTACATACGCAAGCCACAGGACAATCTCATATAAAGGTAAGTGGACTACTTTCTAGATGGGTGAAAGATCCAGTTTCTATGCTAGCAATGGGAAATATAATTTATAAAGCAGTAAAGGATTTTGAAGATGGAGCTTCTACAACAGAAGTATTTTCATTTATATCTCAAGTATCTGTAAGCATGTTTAGTACAGCTAATTTTATAAATAGTTTTGTAGAAGCTAAGACAGAATCATTAACTAATGGAAAATCATTTTTAGAAACTTTAAGAGAAAAATATACAACCTCTAATATGTTAGAGCAAAAGTATAGATATACTTATAATTTTGACACAGATACTCATTCTCTTCAATCAACAAGATTTGTATCAAAAGATGTTTCAGATATAGTAGCTACAGATCCTATGGCAGGGGGTACATATAGACCTTTAAATCCTGATGGTGTTGTTCCACCTAAAGTGCCAGATGTTCCAAATGGAATAAATTTTGGTCACGGAAGTGTTTCAGATGTAGTAGCTACATCAGGAATTCAAGGCACATATAGACCTTTAGGTTCAGGCGTTGGAAATGTAGATCCACCTAAATTGCCAAGCCAATCATTAACTCCAGATGCTCCCCATGGTGGAAAAGGAGCAAAAATATTAGGAGGATTAGCAATAGCTGCTGATTTAGCCTGGGTAGGCTCTGCAATAGCTAACGTAGCAGATGGAGAAGCTAAACCTAGCGAAATAATGGATTTGGTAGGATCAGTAATTGCTACAGCAGGAGATGTTGTAGGATTAGCAGGAGGACCTATAGGAGAAGTAGTTGGAATGGCTATAAGTGCCTTAGGAGGAGTAGTTTCAGCAGCTGGTGGACTTGCAGATTTAAAGTCGGATTCAAGTCCAGCAGAAGTTGGAAGAGCAGTAGGAAATTTCTTTTTAGCTTTAAATCCACTACTGCCTTCAGTTGAATCCGTTGAAACAGCAATAGAGTATCAAAAGCTTAAAGATTCTGCAGATAATGAAGTAGATAGAATAATTTATGATGCTCTTCATAAAATAGCTTCATTAGATTGTACTCCTCTTATAAATTTAACTCATGGAATATATAATGAAGCAATAAGAGATGATGCAGCAGAGGAACTTAGAGATAAATTTGGTTCATTTGATAATATGATGAAACAGTACATTATTTCTGATTCGGAATTTCAGAATAATCTAAAAAATGTAGCTAACTTTTTAAAACAAAATGCTCATACAGATCATACACAATTTTTAACAGCATATCTTACTCCAGCTCAAGTTAAAGAAATATTTGGTGATGAGGCAGATTACAGAAGTGGGTATGATATAAGAAACATAGATACAAATTTAATGATTAAAGGACAGAAAGATGAAGAATTTTCCTATTATAGAGGTAGTGATGTATTTGAACTAAAAGAAGCTAGTGGATTAACTATACTTCCCGCAGGAGCTAGAATGAAAAATATAGGAGGACGAAAAGTATTAGATACTGTTTCTTTAGGCTATGGTATAGGAAGAAAAGTAATAACAGATGAAAGTGGTAAAGAAGTAAAAAACCCTAGAGTAATAGATACAGCAACTCGTATATCTTATAATAAAAGTCAATTACAAGCATTTATAAATGAATTTAAAAGACAACATACTGAAAGGTATATATCAGGATATACATCTGGTGGTTGTATACCGGGAGCTTGTGGCTTAGGCAGAGAACCTATTTATAGTGAAAGGGTAGATCCCCAGTGGCAAAATCCAGTAGTATGGCTTGATTTAGTTGATGACTTAAGTGGGGTAGAATTAACAAATCCGGAAAAACAATATGAAACTATGTTTCCAGAAATAAATAATAGAGTTATTTCAACTATGTCCGATGTAGTATATCCAAATATTAATCTAAGTGCAGGAGATGATGATGCAATATTTTCCGATGTTGTAAGAGCATATAATGGAGCACTTAGTGTAGTTAAGGTAAGAGCAGATGGTGGAGAAGGTACAGATATATTAGATCTTTCTGGTTTGAAAGAAAATGATGATCAAACATTTGATTTTAAGTACTCTGTAAAAGATAATAATTTAAGTTATCTAAGAAAAAATGGCGATGGGAAAGATTATGACTTAAGTTTTTCGAGTTTTGAAGAAATAAGACTTACTAAAGAAAATAATAGAATTTCTATGAAAGATGATTCTGATATTGTTTTAAATGAAGACCAAAAACCTAAAGAAATTAGAATAATAGGAGCCGGTGCTAAGGAAAATTATATAGATTTTTCAACTGTAGAAGGAGCATCACTTTATTTTCAAGGATCACTAAAGAGTACAAATAAAATTTCAGGTACAGAAAATAATGATGTAATAGGACTTTCAAAAGTTGAAGATGAAAGTACATTAGGGTCATTAACGGCTTATGGTAATAATGGTAACGACATGCTTCTAGGGGGAGATTTTAGGATAGCAGGAATGAGTAGTTTTGTTTCAGATGACTATGATGGTTGGCATGATTATGATAATGAAGTATATACTATAAATGTTAATAGAACTAGTCTTAGAAGATATGGTGGATCAATAAAGAACGAGCTTCATGGAGGAAATGGAAATGATTATATAAAAGGTCGTGGAGATTATAATGTGCTTTATGGGGATTCAGGTTCAGATATTATTCAAGGTAGCGATAGAAGAGGGCTTAATATATTAAGTGGTGGATCAGGAAATGATATTCTACTTGCTGGGAATTTTGACACTGAATTAAATGGTGATGAAGGTAAAGATACATTAAATGGTAATGATGGTAGAGATGTTATAAATGGGGGTACAGGAGACGACTATTTATCTGGTGGAAATGGAGCCGATAATTTTGTCTTTTCAAATGATTTTGGTAAAGATACTATTAAAGATTATGAATCTCAGGATAAACTAATTTTTGATAGTACTAGTGGAGTTTCTAGTATAAATGATTTAGTGTTTATGGAAAATGAAGAGCAAAATTACTTAGCTTTAATTCATGATTATGATGTAGTAAAAATCCAAGACTTTGATGATAGTAAAAGTTTAAATATTAGAATTGGAGATAAAGTAGTAGATTCTAATACTATAGAAAGTTTGATAGAAAGTTCAGTAGGATTCAATGATTATAAAGATGCTGTAGTATCTCAAATAGGCAATCTAAAAGAGAGAGAAAGAGTATTAAATTCAATTTCATATTCAACACAAAATCAATATTCTGCAGCTTTCAGTGGTTCAAATAATGGACAAGTATAAAGTTTATAATAATAAAAAATAGATTTAATGTAAAGTATATTAAAATATAAAATAACTTAGAATAAGTGTATTATAGATGATATTGTAGATTTTAATGTAAAATATATTTGTAAAAATTAAATGAAAATAATTTAAAACTGCTTATTAATTAATAAGCAGTTTTTTAACTTATTAAATATAGATTTATAAAAGGAATCTTATTAAATGATTAAAGAAAGAACTTAAATTTATATTGATTATATTTTAAAATTGTAAATAAATAACTTGCTTAAATTTCAATAATTATAGTATAGTATATTGTGGTAAGTTTAAAAATTAAATACTTAAGAAATAGGTTTAGTAGATATTTAATAACTGCTGATTAAAAGGGAAGTGGGTTAGAATCCCATGCGGTCCCGCCGCTGTAATAGAGAAGTTTCTACAATATTTGCCACTAGGAAACTGGGAAGGCTGTAGAAATGCTGATACTTGAGCCAGAATACCTGCCTATTTTAATACACTAAAAACTCTACGAGTGATAGGGGGTGTCAAGGTCGTGAAAAATAAAAAATATATAAGCGATTATTGAGCCCTTTAATTTTATATTAAAGGGCTCTTATTATTAATCAAATTAAAAAAATTAGTGAAATTATTAGGTTAAAAAGTAGGGGGATTACCTAATAAGAGTTTTATAAGTGCTGTATTTCGAAAATTCACAATTTTTGAATTAAATAAACTTAATTATAAGAGGTGAAATATGAAAATAGCAATTGGTGTATGTGAAAAAATAAATGGAATATGTACAACTATGGGATGCTTTAAAGCTTTAAATAATGTAGAAAAAAGCTTTAGTATTTATAAAAATGAAGATTTAGAGCTTGTGTCATTTTTTACTTGTGAAGCTTGTTCAAGTAATTCATATGAAAATTTAATTAATATAGCAAAAAAGTTAGGACAAGCAGGAGTTGAAAGATTGCATTTAGGTGTTTGCATCGTTAAATGTGAAAAGAAAAGAACTAAGGAAATAAGAAAGATATTTGAAGATTATAACATAGAAGTGATTGAGGGAACACATTAACTTAAAATAGTTAAAATTAAAATAATTATACATAAAGGAGAATTTAAAATGAAAAAGAAGGTAACCAGCATACTTTTAATAGCTTTTATGGTATTAGGAATTTTAGGAGTAACTGCTTGTAGTAATAAAACTACAAAAAAAGAAAGCAAAAATGATACAAATGTAGAGAAGAGTGATAAAAATTCTCATTATCCAGTAACAATTACAACTTATAATTATGCTAAAAAACCAATTAAGGTAACATTTGATAAAGCACCAGAAAAAGTTTTAGCAGTATATCAAAATTCAGTAGAGACACTTTTAGGATTAGGCTTGGAGGATAAGATTGTTGCAGCAGCAGCTTTAGATCATGACGTTAAACCAGAATATAAAGAAGCTTTTAAAAAACTAAAATATTATAAAAAAAGACCTACAAAAGAAGAGGTTGTAGGAATGCAGCCAGATTTTATATTAGGGTGGTACTCATTATTTAAAGAAAAAAGACTTGGAGATGTAGACTTTTGGCATGAAAAAGGTATAAACACATATATATCACAAAATAGTGGAGTTAAAAAGCCTAATACATTACAAAATGAATATGATGATATTTTAAATATGGGTAAAATATTTAATGTAGAGGATAAAGCTAATAAAATAGTTGATAACATGAAAAAAGAAATAAAAAAAGCAAAGGATTTTGTAAAAGGAAAAGAAAAGGTTAAAACAGTAATTTTAGAAGTAGAAAAAGATGGAGTATATAGAGTATATGGTGAAGATAGCATAGGTGGAGATGTAGCAAAACAAGTTGGAGCAGATTTAGTTGCAAATAAAAATGGAAGTATAGGTAATGAAGATTTAGTAAAACTTAATCCAGACGTAATATTTACTGTTTATTATGGAGACGAAATTGATAAAAATACAGCAGTAAATAAGTTTTTGCAAAATAAAGGACTTTCAAGTGTTTCAGCTATAAAATCAAAAAGAGTTAACCCTATAATGTTAAGTGAAGTTTATTCAAGTGGAATAAGAACTTTAGATGGAATAAAAACAATAACAAAAGGTTTGTATAAAGATTTAAAGGATGCTAAGTAAATGAGTAAAAATAATATTAAAAAGGGTTTGCTAAAAGCAAACCCTACTTATATAGTTGTTTCTATTTTACTTTTAATTATACTTATATTTTCAGTACTTTTAACAGTAACTATTGGGTCCTTTCATATATCTATAAAGGACGTTTATGAAATTATAATATTTAAAATCTTTGGTATTGGTAGTTCAGAAAATTTATCAAAGGGACCTATTCATGATATTGTATGGATTATAAGGCTTCCAAGAATTATTTTAGCAGTTGTTGTAGGAATAGGGCTTTCTGTTTGCGGAGTAGTTATGCAGGCAATTGTAAAAAATCCTCTTGCAGATCCTTATATACTTGGGGTTTCATCAGGAGCATCACTTGGAGCTACACTTTCTATTATGCTTGGGGTAGGAACTTTTTTTGGAAGTAATTATGTAGGTGTATCTGCTTTTATAGGAGCTTTTATAGTATCTATTTTGGTAATGATACTTGCAAATATAAAAGGAAGGGCAAATACAACGAAACTTTTATTAGCAGGGATGGCATTAAGTACTGTATGTTCAGCATTTTCAAGTTTTATTATATATTTTGCCGGTGATAAGGAAGGAATACAAAGCATAGCATATTGGCTTATGGGGAGTTTTGCTGGTGCAAAATGGGGAAACTTAAAAGTAATTATTCCTCTAATAATAATTATAACAGTGTTTTTTATAACTCAGTATAGAACATTAAATTTAATGCTTCTTGGAGACGAAGTTTCTATAACATTAGGAACAGATTTACATAAATATAGACAAATATATTTATTACTTACCTCTATAATTATTGGATTTATAGTATATTCATCAGGGGTTATAGGATTCGTTGGCCTTATAGTTCCCCATATTTCAAGAATGATATTTGGTACAGATCATAAAAGAATTATAATAATATCTGCATTAATAGGTTCAATATTTTTAGTATGGGCAGATGTTTTATCAAGAATAATAATAAGAGGAAGTGAACTTCCAATAGGAATATTAATTTCTATGATAGGTGCTCCATGTTTTGTATATCTTATGATAAGTAAATCCTATGGTTTTGGAGGTGAGGCTTAATGGAATTAAAAACTTTAGATATAGAGGCATATTTAGGTGAAAAACATGTTTTAAAAGGTATAGATATTCATGTGAAAGAAAAAGAATTTGTAGGAATAATAGGGCCTAATGGTAGTGGGAAAAGTACATTTTTAAAATGCATATATAGAATTTTAAAACCATTTAAGGGAACTATATATATAGATGAAACTAATATAAATAAAATTTCCATGAAAGAAAATGCTAAAAAAATGGCAGTAGTATCTCAAGAAAATAATTATAATTTTGATTTTAAAGTATCAGATATGGTTCTTATGGGAAGAGCTCCACACAAAAAGTTTATAGAAAAAGATAATGAATTAGATTATGAAATTATGAGAGAATCTTTACAAAAGGTAGGGATGTTAGATTACGAGAAAAGAAGTTTTGAAACATTATCTGGAGGAGAAAAACAAAGGATAATTCTTGCTAGAGCTTTAGCACAAAAAACAGAATGTATTGTTTTAGATGAACCGACAAATCATCTAGATATAAAAAATCAGCTTCAATTTATGTCTAGGGTTAAAAATTTAGGACTTACAGTAATATCAGCTATTCATGATCTTAATATAGCTGCTCTTTATTGTGATAAAATATATGCTATAAAAAAAGGCGAAATTATAGCATATGGCACACCAAAAGAAGTTTTAACATCAAAACTAATAAAAAACCTATATGAAGTTGAAGCAAAAATTTTAGAAGATAAAGAAACAGGAATTTTAAATATAATATATAAAAAAATATAAAGTTATAAAAATTATATAAAATTAATACTAAATTATTTGTTTTTAAGATTGATTTAAAAATTTGTTATAAAAGTTATAGAATTTTAAATCCTAAATTATATAATTTTTCTTTTTAACTTACATAAAAATAAATACATATATTGTAATTAATCCTAAAAATATCAATTTAATATGTATTTTATCCAAAAAAATTATTATGTAAATGTTTTAATTACAATTTTTTTGTTGAAATGTTATTGTACTAATGGAGTATATTTATTACAATAGAATAGTCAGGAAAAATGACAAATAGGATCATGCTTATAGTGGGAACTTAAAAGTCCCTGTGGGTCCTAAAGGTGTATACAGTAAAAATTATAATAATATAATTTATTATAGTAATAATTCATTTAAATACAGGAAGGAGAACAAAATATGATTTATTCAACAGAAGTTGAGAGAATGTGCCCTATAACTAAAGGAGCAAATCATCAATCAGCTCCAATTCCAGAAGAAGGAAAATGGGTTCGCGCAAAAGAGGTAAAAGATATATCAGGATTAACACATGGTATAGGTTGGTGTGCTCCACAACAAGGTGCTTGTAAACTTACTTTAAATGTTAAAGATGGTATTATACAAGAAGCTTTAGTTGAAACAATAGGATGTTCAGGAATGACTCACTCAGCAGCAATGGCATCAGAAATACTTCCAGGAAAAACTATTCTTGAAGCATTAAACACAGACTTAGTTTGTGATGCTATAAACACAGCAATGAGAGAACTATTTTTACAAATAGTATACGGAAGAACTCAAACTGCTTTCTCAGAAGGTGGTCTACCAATAGGAGCAGGTCTTGAAGACTTAGGAAAAGGCTTAAGAAGCCAAGTTGGTACTATGTATGGAACAAAAGCTAAAGGTACTAGATATTTAGAAATGGCTGAAGGTTATGTTACAAATGTAGCTTTAGATGAAAATGATGAAGTTATAGGATATAAATTTGTTCATCTTGGAAAAATGATGGAAATGATAGGAAAAGGAATGGATGCTAACGAAGCTAAAGAAAAAGCTACTGGACAATATGGTAGATTTGATGATGCTGTAAAAGTTATAGATCCAAGACACGAATAATATATAAGGAGGAAGAATGAAATGGCACTATTTGAAAGTTATGAAAGAAGAATTGATCAAATAACTCCTGTACTTGAAAAGTATGGTATGAAAAATATAGAAGAAGCTAAAGCAATATGTGATGAAAAAGGAATTAACGTTTACGATATCGTTAAATCAACTCAACCAATATGCTTTGAAAATGCTTGTTGGGCATACACATTAGGTGCTGCAATAGCTATAAAAAAAGGATGTACTAAAGCTGCTGATGCTGCTGAAGTTTTAGGAGAAGGTCTTCAAGCTTTTTGTATCCCAGGATCAGTTGCAGATGACAGAAAAGTTGGTTTAGGACATGGTAACTTAGCAGCTATGCTTTTAAGAGAAGAAACTAAATGTTTTGCATTTTTAGCAGGACATGAATCTTTTGCTGCTGCTGAAGGTGCTATAAAAATAGCTGAAAAAGCTAACAGAGTTAGAAAAGAGCCATTAAGAGTTATATTAAACGGTCTTGGAAAAGATGCTGCATATATAATTTCAAGAATTAATGGATTTACATATGTTGAAACTAAATTTGACTACTATACTAGTGAACTTGAAGTAGTTAGAGAAGTTCCTTTCTCAAAAGGACCAAGAGCTAAAGTTAAATGCTATGGTTCAGATGATGTTAGAGAAGGTGTTAAAATAATGCACAAAGAGGGCGTTGATGTATCAATAACTGGTAACTCAACTAACCCAACAAGATTCCAACATCCAGTTGCAGGAACATACAAAAAAGAATGTGTTAACATGGGTAAAAAATACTTCTCAGTTGCATCCGGTGGTGGTACTGGAAGAACTCTTCACCCAGATAACATGGCAGCAGGTCCAGCTTCTTATGGTATGACAGATACTATGGGAAGAATGCATTCAGATGCTCAATTTGCAGGATCATCATCAGTTCCAGCTCACGTTGAAATGATGGGATTGATCGGAATGGGTAACAACCCAATGGTTGGTGCTTCAGTTGCTGTAGCCGTTGCTATAGAAGAAGGAATGAATAAATAGTATAAAACTATATTAAATTAACACACGTTTTACTGATTAAATTCGGTAATACGTGTGTTTTATTTTTTGCCTATATTTTTTTAGCATAGAAGATTAAAATTCAAAATTTAAAATAGTATATATAAATCCTATGATTTTCTAGTAGGAATTTAAAGGATTTTTAGAAGTAGAAGATAGAAAAATATTTTTTTCAAATGTAGAACTTAGGTTATTGTAAATTTTTTTATTAGTAAAATAGATATAAAACATATTGGATAAAAAAGGTAATAGCTGCAATTATATAGAATAGTTATAATGCATGTGAAAATAAATAGAGGTGTTTTATATGGAGATAGAAGGACTATTGATGTTATCTTTAGTAATTTTAGCATTTTTATTAAAAAAAGTATTTCTAGCTAAAACAATAACTACTATATTAAGTACTTTAGTAGGTGTATTCAGTAATAGTTGTGGATTTACTATATTTTCAGTACTGTTTACCCTATCCATTTTCTATGTTAAAAAATGGATATTTGCTGATAATAAACATATAAATAAGAATAATAAGGTGATTTTTCTTGACGCTTATCATAAATAGGATATAGCGTTTTTTATTATTTAATAAATTATAATTTTATTAAGTAAAGATAAATAAGAGGTCATGTAAAATTTTATTATTGAAATATATATATTTCTTTTATTTAGATTTATAATAAAAAATAAAATATTCTAGATAACGAAATTTTTAAAAAACTGATGCTTTTATATTTAGATTATTAAATAAAAACTATTATTTTTTTATTAAATGTAATGAAAAAGAATACATTTTTGATATATAATAAAATAGTACAAGTAGTTTTCTTTAATCAGATTATATTAAATTTTAATCAAAATGCAAGTTTGATAAGTATATATGTTAAATAATGAATTATTAAATACATATACTTGTTAAAAGAAAAAAAAGCAGTCTACTAATAACAACAGAATTTTAAGGAGTTGATAAAATGGAGTGCAAAGAAAAATACTTTGATGATAAAATGAATCTGACAAATAAGGAAATAGAAGAAAGTTTAAAAAAAGCTATGGAAGAAGGTAAAAAACAAGGGATAAAAATTGGTAGAAAACAATCTCAAATTAAAATTATAACAAATTTATTAGCTATGGACATGGATTTAGATATAATATATAAAATTACTGGTTTAAGTTTAGAAGAAATAAAAGAGCTTATAAACTGAATTTTTTAATTCAGTTTAAACCGGTTAAGAATTTTCTTAAACACATTGTTAAATTTTATATTAAATGTTATAATCTTCATGTTGTATTAATTATATAAAATAGTTTATACATTTAAAGATATAATCTTAACTTTATAGTTATATTAAGTAAGATTTATATAACTATATATAAAAGAACAATCCTATCATAAAAATTCTTAAGAAGAAAATAGTATAAGTCTCATCACATGATATAAAAATAATTTTAATATTATAAGGTTTAATAAAAATAATATAAATTATACTACTACTATATGAATTTCACTCTAAATTAAGTTTGTTTACAAAAGATATTTATAAATTCTAAATTAAACATATAGAGGAGGATTTTATATGAAAAATATCGATAAAATGGGGTTTGCTACTAAATCAATTCATGGAGGCAGCATAAAGGATAAACAATATGGATCTTTAGCAACTCCTATTTATCAAACATCTACTTTTATATTTGATTCTGCAGAGCAAGGTGGAAAAAGATTTGCAGGAGAAGAAGAAGGATTTATATATTCAAGATTAGGTAATCCTACATGCATACAAGCAGAAGAAAAAATAGCACTTCTTGAAGATGGTGAAGCTTGTGTATCGGCAGCGTCAGGTATTGGTGCTATATCCTCAGCACTATGGACAGCACTTAAAGCTGGTGATCATGTAGTTGCATCTGATACCTTATATGGTTGTACGTTTTCTCTTTTAAATCATGGTGTTACAAAATTCGGAATAGATGTAACTTTTGTTGATATGTCAAATTTAGAAGAAGTTAAAAAAGCTTTAAAACCTAATACTAGAGTAGTTTATTTAGAAACACCGGCAAATCCAACTTTAAAAATAACAGATATTCAAAAAATTTCAGAGTTATCTCATAGTAATAACAAAGATAGTTTAGTATTTGTAGATAATACATTTTGTACTCCTTATATACAAAAACCTTTAAATTTAGGAGCAGATGTAGTAGTTCACTCTGCTACAAAATATTTAAATGGTCATGGGGATGTAGTAGCAGGTTTTGTAGTAGGTAAAAAGGATTTTATAAGTCAAGTAAGGTTATTTGGAATTAAAGATATGACAGGATCAGTTCTTGGTCCATTTGAAGCATATCTTATAATAAGAGGACTTAAAACATTACAAATAAGAATGGAAAAACATTGTAGTAATGCAATGAAAGTAGCTAAATTTTTAGAAGGACATAAAGCAGTAGAAAAGGTTTATTATCCAGGACTTGAAAGTTTTAAATATTATGAATTGAGTAAAAAACAAATGAAATTAAAAGGTGCTATGATTTCTTTTGAATTAAAAGGAGGATTAGAAGAAGGTAAAGTTGTTATGAATAATGTGAATTTATCAACTTTAGCTGTAAGTCTTGGAGATTCAGAAACATTGATTCAACATCCAGCTTCAATGACTCATTCACCATACACAGCTGAAGAAAGAAAAGCTGCAGGTATAAGTGAAGGTCTTGTAAGATTATCTGTTGGACTTGAAGATTCTGAGGATATTATAGAGGATTTAAAACATGCATTAGATTTGATAGTTAAATAGATTAAAAACCTACCTTAATTTAATTATATAAGGTAGGTTTTTTAATATATATTTTAAGCTTTAAATTCTTTTGTTAGTGATTTATTTAATTTTACCCTATCATTAACTGCAAGTTTATAAGCTTGAATTATTACTGTAGGTAAAAAAGCTAATATATATATCCATGCAAAATGTTCTACATTAAGAGGAGCAATTTCAAATAGTTTCTTTAAAGGATTGAAAGATAATACTGAATTTAATAATATGAATCCAGTTATAAATGCCATCCAGGTATACTTATTAGAAAATAATCCAATTTTAAATATAGAATTTTTACATCTACAGTTAAATCCATGAAATAATCTACCTAAACATAAAGTTGCAAAGGCCATAGTCATTCCAAGTTCTGTTCCCATATTAGATAACCCTATATGGAAAGCTATCATAGTAAATATAGTTATTAAAATACCCTCTACAGTTATAGCTTTTAAGAAATCATTAGTGAGAATAGGTTCGTCTATATCTCTAGGTTTTTCATTTAATAAGTTACTCTTAGTATTTTCAACACCAATTGCTATAGCAGGTAAACTATCTGTAAGTAAGTTTATAAATAAAAGATGTACAGCGGCAAAAGGTACCGGTAGAGCCATTAATGAAGCATACAATACGGATAAAATACCAGCAGTGTTTCCAGAAAGCAAGAATCTTATAGAATTTTTTATGTTAGCATACATACTTCTACCATTAGCAATAGATTTAACAATAGTTGCAAAGTTATCATCTGTTAAAATCATTGAAGCAGCATTTTTAGAAACTTCTGTACCAGTTATACCCATTGCAATACCAATGTCAGCTTGTTTTAGTGCAGGAGCATCATTAACACCGTCACCTGTCATAGCAACAATTTTATTTTTTTCTTGCCATGCTTTTACTATCCTTATTTTATGTTCTGGAGAAACTCTAGCATATACTGAAATGTTTTGAACTCTTTCTCTTAACTCTTCATCACTCATGTTATTAAGTTCAATGCCTTCTATTGCTTCATCTCCATTTCTTAATATTCCAATTTGAGAAGCTATAGAAGATGCAGTTATTTTATGATCTCCAGTTATCATTACAGGTTTAATTCCAGCTTTAATACATTCTTTGACAGCTTTAAATGATTCTTCTCGTGGTGGATCAATCATTGAAATTAATCCTAAAAATGTGTAGCTGTTTTCGTCATCTACAGAAAGATCTTTATTTTCATTTATTTCTTTATAAGCAAAGGCTAAAACTCTTAAGCCCTTTTGTGAAAATTCATAATTTGTATTTTCAACTTTTTCTTTATCTTTGTTTGTAAATTCTCGTATACCATCAGATGTTTTTATGTATTTTATCCTTTTTAGAAGTACGTCAACAGCACCTTTTGTAATCATAAGGTGCTTACCATTAATTTTATGGGATGTACTCATAAGTTTTCTATTTGAATCAAAAGGTATTTCAGAAAGTCTTTCATATTGAGATCTTAATTTAAGTTCATCTAATGAATAATCTTTCCCAAGTTCTACAAAAGCGATTTCTGTAGGATCACCTATTTTTTTGCCCTGTTGAAAAGTTGAGTCATTACAAAGAATAGAAGATTTCATTAAGAAGTTTTGTATGTTGTCTTTTAAATCAAATTCATTATGATTAAATACTTTATTATCTGTATATATTTTTTGTACTGTCATTTTGTTTTGAGTAAGGGTTCCTGTTTTATCAGAACATATAACAGAAACACAACCTAAACCTTCTACAGCTTTTAGTTTTTTTACAATAGCATTTTCTTTAGCCATTTTTTGAGTCCCAATTGCAAGTACGATGGTTACAATTGAACTTAAAGCTTCAGGAATTGCAGCTACAGCTAATGCTATAGCAAACATTAAAGAGTTTATAATAGTGGCACCTCTATAAAGGTCCAAAAGGAAAATTAAAGCTGATATTATTAAAATTATCATAGAAAGTTTTTTACCAAAGTTATCTAAGCTAACTTGAAGAGGAGTTTTCTTTTCCTCTGTGTTTTCCATAAGTGAAGCAATTTTACCAATTTCAGTTTTCATACCAGTTGCAGTAACTACTATAATAGCTCTTCCGTATGTAACAAAACTACCAGAAAATATCATATTCTTTTGATCGCCAAGAGCAATTTCATCTTTTGATATAATATCAGAAGTTTTAAGAACGCTTTCAGATTCACCAGTTAAAGAACTTTCATTAACTTGAACAGAGTAGTTTTCAATTATTCTTCCGTCAGCAGGTACTGAATCACCAGCTTCTAATATAAGAATATCACCAGGTACTAAATCTTTTGATAGTATTTCAATTTTTTTACCATCACGTACAACTTTAGCATGGGGAGAGGATAGTTTTTTTAAACTTTCTAGTGATTGTTCAGTTTTTACATGTTGGACTGTACCTAGTACTGCATTTAATGTGATAACAGCAAATATTACGATAGTGCTCTCAACACTTCCAGTCATCATAGACACTATTCCAGCTATTATAAGTATAATTACTAGAAAATCTTTGAATTGTTCTAAAAATACCTTAAATGTACTTTTCTTTTTTGCTTTTACTAATTCATTGTACCCATATTTTTCTCGCTCTTTTTGTATCTTTGAAGAATCTAAACCAGTTTTATCTACGTTAAAATGATCTAAAGTTTCTTCAATAGATTTTTGAAAATACTTTTCCATTAAAGTTTCCTCCTTTAGTTTTAAAATTAGAATGCTTTAAGTATTTATTTAAAAAAGTTTCCTTTTAATTAAAGATAATTAAAGTTAATATTTAAAAGGTAGATTGGTATTCATATAGTTACTTATTTATTTGCATTAATTTGCTATTTGTAAAATACCTAAAATTTGTAAATAGCTTATGACAAACAAAAAAGACCCTTAATATAATTCTCAAAACATTGAAGAACTATATTAAAAGTCTTGTAACCAAAATTTGGTATATAACACCAGGTTAGAAAACCAACCGGGAATGTTGATGTTATATTTTATACTACTCCCTCTTAATAAAATAGTAATATTTAACTTAACTACATAATATAACTTTTCAAACTGGTTGTCAACAAAATTTTAAAATGAAAACAGATACATAATGTTAAAAATCTGTAAAGAAGATATACCTTAGATAATAGTTAAGAGACTTTTTAAGTTTTATATAAAAATATAAAATTACAATATTTAAAAGTTATTATTAACTTTTAATATTTGTAAATTAAATCTTTAGTAGTGTAGGTACAAGCTTTAGGGTATAATTATATTAATAGAAAAATGAATTTGTTACATTTTAATACAGATATAATATAAAGGGTGAAATTTAAAAAGATGATAAATATGAAGATAAAAGTTTAAAAGATTCTAGAGATAATAAATAGTTATCAATCTTTATAATGTAACTATTAGATAAGAGTAATTGTTTTTTTAAAAAAATTAGTAAAGGGAGGAGGAGTTACATTAAAGCTAATTAGTATATTTAAAAGGAATATTAATCCTTTAATAAAACTAAATTATAAATTTTAAATAGATATATAATTGTTAAAGTATATGAATACTTAATGCTTTATGTAACGAATAAGTGTGTCTTTAAATAATATAAAGGATTCTGTTCAAGAGGTAGCTGAAGCTATAGCTACAGTTTTAAAAGTTGATGTTACTATAATTGATAAGAATTTTAATAGAATTGCAGCAACTGGTAAGTATAAGAAACTTATAGGAAATAAAATACCTGGCAAATGTTTATTTGAATTAGTTATAAAAGAAAAGAAACCTAATCATATAAAAAGATATTTAAAAGATAATCAAAAGAAGATAAATCCATCTGTATGTGAAAATTGTGAAGCAAAGGATAGATGCACAGAATATGCAACTATTGGTTATCCAATAATAATGAATGATGAAGTAATAGGGGTAATCGGTATAAATATTTTTAATGAAAAGCAACTTAATGTAATATCTGAAGAATTTAATTCTATGATAACATTTTTAAATAGATTAAGTACCCTTATTGTAGGAAATATTATTTATAATGCTACTATAAAGAAATTAGAGATTCAAACGGAAGAAACTAATCATATAATAGATAGCTTAAGTGATGGAATAATTTGCGTGGACAACAATGGAGTTTTAAAATATATCAATCAGAAAGGAAAAAGACTTTTAGGTATTAAAGAAAAAACATTAGTAAATACAAATATCAAAGAGATACTTTCAAATTTTAATACCAAATTTTTAAATAAAGAATATAAAGGAAAGAGAATAAGTATTCATCATAAAAATCAAAGTTTTTTGATTAAGAGTAGCCCAATTATATTTAAAGGTGAAAGAGTAAGTAATATAATAGAATTTAATAAAAAAAGCTATGAAGTACAAGCTGCTTATAAACTTTTTGCTAGCAGTAAAATTGTAGAATTTGAAGATATATTAGGAAATAGTAATAGCATAAAAAATGTAAAACTTATTTCTAAAAATATTGCTAAAACTGATTCTACAGTACTTTTAAGAGGAGAAAGTGGCACAGGTAAGGAACTATTTGCAAGGGCTATACATTTTGAAAGTGAAAGATGTGATGCTCCTTTTATAGCAGTAAATTGTGCTTCTATTCCAGATAATTTATTAGAAAGTGAATTCTTTGGATATGAAGGAGGTGCTTTTACAGGAGCTAAAAGAGAAGGACAGATGGGGAAATTTGAACTTGCAAATGGAGGAACTATATTTTTAGATGAAATAGGAGATTTACCATTGCATCTTCAACCTAAAATATTAAGGGTACTTCAAGAACAAAGTTTTACTAAAATTGGTGGTAAAGAAGAAATTTGTGTGGATGTTAGAATAATAGCCGCTACCAATAGAGATCTTGAAAGCATGGTTAAAAACATACAATTTAGAGAAGATTTGTATTATAGATTAAATGTAATTCCCATTTATCTTCCTAGTCTTAAGGATAGAGGAGAAGATATAATATTACTTAGTGAATGTCTTATGAATAAGTTTTGTATAAGATATAATTTATATACAAAGGAACTTTCAGAGGAAGTAAAAGATAGTTTTAGAAATTATGATTGGCCTGGAAACATAAGAGAACTTGAAAATGTAATAGAATATATAGTAAATACTACAAAAGAAAATGTAATATATAATGAGCAGTTACCAAAATGTTTTAAAAGATTGAGAGAAAAAAGAAAAAATAATAGAAGTCTTCAAGATAGAATTTGTCAGTATGAAAAAGGCTTATTAATATCAATGATAGATGAATATGGTGAAGATGGAAAAGGAAAAGAAAGAATTGCTAAAGAATTAAATATTAATTTGTCTACTTTATATAGAAAATTGAAAAAATACAATTTGCAAAAATGAGAATTTTTTTTGCAATAGTGCAAAAAACCTTAATCTGAATGTATGAAGAGTTAAAATATATAAGTAACCATATTGAATTTTGCAAAAATGCAAAAAATAATATGGTTACTTTTTTATTGAAAATTAAAAAAATAATAAATAAATAGTGAAGTTTAAGGGGTTTGAGGTAACTGAAAGTATAATTTGAAAACTTTGGCATATTTATTGCTAGGTAATATATGTAGAGCATTAAAATTTATGGGGGAGTGTATTTAAGATGTTAAAGCTATCAAAGAAAGAAATAACTGATGAATTACTTGAGTTAATAAAAAATGAAACTAAACCAGCTATAGGCTGTACTGAGCCTGTAGCAGTAGCTTTTACTGTAGCTGCAGGCAGAAAATATGTTAAAGGTGAAATTCTAAAAATAGATTTAAAAGTAAGTAAGAATATATTTAAAAATGGTAAATCAGTTACTATACCAAATACAGAAGTTTGTGGTTTGGATGTTGCTGGTGCTCTTGGAGGTATATGCGGAGATCCAGAAGAAGGGTTATTTGTTTTTAAAAATGTAAATGATGATTACTTAAAAGAAGCTAAAGGAATGATAAATAGAGGAGAAGTAGTCTTAGATACTATTGAAAATACTGATCCTGTTTTTGTAGAAGCTATTTTAAAGGGAAAAGATGAAGAAGTTACTGTGTTTTTAAAAGGCGGACATACTAACATAGTAAAAATTATTGTAAATGGTAAGATAGTATTTGAAAAAAAAGAAGAAGGTAAAGAAGATAACAAAGATTGCAATTTTATGAAAGACATCACTTTAAAAGAGCTTAGAGAAATTTCAGAAGACATTAATATAGAAAAATTGGATTTTATAATAGATGGAATAGATATGAATAAAAAGGCTTCAAAGGAAGGATTAGAAAGAGAGCAAGGCTTAACTTTAGGAGCATCTCTTTTAAAGTTACAAAAAGAAGGAAAAATAGGTAAAGATTCAGCAACTCTAGCAAGAATTTTGACTGCTGCAGGTGCAGATATTAGAATGAGTGGAGGAATGTGTCCTATAATGACAAGTGGAGGAAGCGGAAATCAAGGATTAGGTGTAATTATACCTATTACTGTAGTAGCAGAAGATATAAAAGCTTCCAAAGAAAAACTTTTAAGGGCAGTATTTTTTGGTCATGTAGTAAATAACTTTGTAAAAAAATATACAGGAAAATTATCTGCAATTTGTGGTTGTGCTATAGCAGCAGGAATAGGGGCTACGGCAGGAATAACATGGCTCTTAGGTGGCAAAGATAAGGAAATAGAAGGTGCTATTTCAAATATGCTTGCAAATCTTACAGGAATGGTATGTGATGGAGCTAAAGGTAGTTGTGCTATAAAGCTTTCAACATCAGCATCTGAAGCAGTTATATCAGCTTATTTAGCTTTAAATGATATAATAGTTCCTAATAATACAGGAATTATAGGAAGTTCTGTTGAAGATACAATAAATAATCTTGGAATGTTATGTAAAGATGGATTCTATAAAGCTGATGATGTAATGCTTTCTATAGCTTGTAGTAAATAGTAGTTAGTAATTTTATAAAAAAGAAACTTTAATGATATAGTTTTTATTATAATATATTAATTTAATTAAAAGACTGATGTATGTAATGCATTGGTCTTTTGTATTTTTATAGATTAAGTAAAATTAAAAGAAATAAAATTTTTATTTATATTTAATTTAAAAATATTGAGATATTATATGGAGTATAATGTTAAAATTAGTATAGAAAAGCTTTTCTTTTAGAGATAGATAAAGAAAATATTCACATATTAATGTAAATATTAACCATAACATCAATTGTTTTATTGAAAAATATAAATAAATCTAGTATAATTTGTAAAAAATGAACTATTTATTAATAATCTATATTTATGTGTGTAGATTTGGTTATTTTAAATCTATATTTTACAAAAGGAGATGAATTTAGTGTTAACAATATCTAATCTTACAAAGAAATATAATAAAGTTGTAGCAGTTGATAATTTGAATATTGAAGTAAATGATGGAGAAATAGCAGTACTTCTTGGGCCTAATGGTGCAGGAAAAAGTACAACAATTAAATGTATAACAGGGTTATTAAGATATGATGGAGAAATAGAAATATGTGGTTATAAAAATAAAAGTGTGGAAGCTAAAAAAATATTTGCATACATACCAGAAACACCTTCATTATATGAGCTTCTTACAGTGTATGAACACTTAGAATATATAGCAAAAACTTATAAAATAAAAAACTATAAAGAAAAAGCAGAAGAACTTTTAAAAGAATTTGATCTTTATGATAAGAAAGATAAATTAGGTAAAGAACTGTCTAAAGGTATGCAGCAAAAGGTTAGTGTATGTTGTGGACTTCTTATAAATCCTAAGGTTGTATTATTTGATGAGCCTATGATAGGTCTTGATCCTAAAGCTATAAAAGAGCTTAAGAGAATTTTTTTAACATTAAAAGAAAAAGGGTGCAGTGTAATAATTAGTACCCATATAATAGATAGTATTGAAGAATTGTGGGACAAGGCTCTTATTATGAGTAAGGGGAAGATAGTTTTATCAAGAACAAGAGAAGAGTTAAAAGAGAAAAATGAATCTTTAGAAGAAATTTTCTTTGAAGTTACGGAGGAATAGTGATGAAACCTTTATTTTATATAATAAGAAAAAGTATTAAAAATTATATAAAGAATCTTAGGTATAATAAGGGAGCTTTAGTAGTTTTTATATTTTATGCCTTTCTCTTTGGATATGCAGTAATAAGTTCTATATTTGGACCACCTCCTAAAACAAGTGGTTTTATTTCAAAAGAAATGTACTCTATTATTATAGGAGGAATTATTTTAGGTTTTTTATTTTTAAATTTAAAATCTGCTCTTAAAAATGGGTCAAGTTCTTTTAGAATGGCAGATGTAAATTTAGTATTTACAGGTCCAATATCGGCTAGAAAAGTATTAACTTATGGATTTTTAAAGGATATGAAAGGGGTACTACTTTTATTGTTAATAGTAGCATTTCAGATACCAACTATGAGACGTGTCTTTCCTATGAAAAGTTATGGGCTTTGGGTATTATTTATAGGACTTTTCATATACATATTTTCTCTTTCAATTATAAATATGTTTTTGTATTCAGTGGCATGTAAATCTACGAAACATAAAAAAGTAGTAGAAAAAGTGATTAATAGTATAATGGGTTTACTTGTATTAATTCTATTATATGGTGTATATAAAGGAGGAAGTTTAAAAAATGGGTTATCCTTTGTATTTAATAATCACTATTATACATATATACCTTATGTAGGGTGGATTCAAGGATTTTTTAATGCAGCAATAAATGGCATAGATTTAACTTTTACCATATACTTGTGTTTGATAGTAATATTTGTAGCAGCCATTTTACTCTTACTATATAAAACAGAACTTGACTTTTATGAAGATGTTTTAAGTGGAACAGAATATCTTGAAAGTAGTCTTAAAGCGGCAAAAGAAGGGAAAAATATAATGTTTTCCCCTAAAAAAGTTAGAAAAGTTAAAAATCAATATAAAGGACAAGGCGCAAAAGCTATATTTCATAGGCAACTTCTTGAATATAAAAAAGTTGGAATATTATTTGTAAATAAAGTTACTTTATTTATGGTTATAGTAGGAGTAGGATTTTGTTTTATTTCAAAAAGTAATAATATAAATGTATTGCTTATGTTTATGGCGTATATGTTGCTATTTTCAACACCTCAAGGAAAATGGAATGAAGAACTTAAAAAGCCATACATATATCTAATGCCAGAAGAATCCTGGAGTAAATTATTTTATTCTACCCTTGCAGATAACATAAAAAATTTTGTGAATGGAGTAGCTTTATTTTTAACAGTTGGGATTATATTTAAAACTAATCCTATAGTAATATTACTTTGTATATTGAGTTATACAAGTATTGGAGCTATATATATTTATGGAAATGTACTTTCTAAAAGACTGTTTGGAATGTATAGTAAAACTTTAGGATCACTTTTAAGCTTTTTAATTGTAATTTTAATAATATCACCAGGAATTGCAGGATTTTTAATTATTTACTATGTTTATAAATATGTTTATATAATGAAACTTTTGTCTTATGCAGTTTTGATAGTTTACAATCTTATAGTATCAGCTATTTTATTAGTTTGTAGTAAAGGTATTTTTGAAAAAACAGAATATAATGACTAAAAATATTATTTGAATGTTATTTAAATAGTATAGGAATAAAATATTTACTAAAACTAATAGCATTAGAATGCGATTTATGAAATTAAAAGTAATAAATTATTTTATGAAAAAGAGGATGAGAACTTATGAATAGAAAAGTAATTTTATATATTGCTACAAGTTTAGATGGATACATAGCAAGAAAGAGCGGAGAGGTTGATTTTTTAAAAGGTGATGGAAGTGAACCAGGAATAGATATTGGGTATAATGATTTTTATAAAAATATAGATACAGTAATTATGGGAAATAAAACTTATTCACAAATAATGGGATGGGGAGAATATCCTTATAAAGGAACTAAAGGATATGTTTATACTAGAAAAGATCTTAGAAATGATGAAAATGTAACCTTTACTAATGAAGATCCAAAATCCTTAATAGAAAAATTAAAATCTAAAGAAGGTAAAGATATTTGGTTAATAGGAGGAGCTAATATACTAGATTCATTTATTAAAGAAGATTTAGTAGATGAGTATATAATTGCAGTTATGCCAATAGTTTTAGGTTCTGGAATACCATTATTTAAAGAAAATGAAAGAGAAATAAAATTAAAATTAAAAGAAAGTAAGGCTTTTGATGGAATAGTTCAAAATCATTATGTTAAAAGATAGTTAATTTATTGAATTTATAATTACATTTAGGTTTAATAATATAATTTTAAAGTTTTGTGAAATTTGCAATATATTCTAATGAAATTAAGTAGTTATAAATCTTTATATAAATAGAATGAGAACCAAAATTATATATTTAATAAAAAATATTTAAATGAAAATTTAGACATTTTTATTTAAGCTAATAGCTTTATATAAATATATAAATTGGTTCTTATGTTTTTATATGAAAATTTAATTTTCAAAGTAAGTTTCCCAAAGAAGTTTCTTAAAGTCTTTAAAAAGTGTTATTTTTGAAAGATCCTCTACTTTATTTTTATCTGAGAATATATTAATTACTAAATCATATATTATACTTAGTTGAGGAGCATCTTTTTTATTTATTGCAAAAAGGAATGCAGATTTAATTTTGGTTTTATCCCAATTAATAGGTTTTTTAAATATAGTAACAAATACTGTAGTTTTTATGGAACGAGCATTAGTTGCATGAGGTAGAGCTACACCGGTATTTATTGCAGTTGAGATAAGGTTTTCCCTTTCAAAAACTGACTTCACATAATTATCATCTATATAATTTTTAAGTTTTAATGTATTACACATGTAGTTTATTGAGTCATCTCTTGTTTCTAGATTTATATTAGTATGAAAAAATTCTTCATTAAAAAAATGAGAAAAAATGATTTCAAAGTTATGTTTTTTTAAGTTTTTTAGTAAGTCATTTAAGGTATTTTTTACTTTAAATTGATCAATAAGATTAAAAGATGGATGTATTAGTAAACAACTTTTAATGCTTTGACAAAGTAAATTAGAAGTTGTAATTATTAAATCATATTTATGAAAATTTTTCTCATAAGTTTTTACTTCGTAATTAGTAGATATGCTTGTTATATCTATTTTTTTATTATCAAATAAGTTACAAATTGTATGAGAAATGTGATTTGAAGTTGCATTACCTTCTAATACAATAAGTAATATATTAAGACTATTTTTCATTGAAAGATTGAGATTGCTTTGATTAAAAGCAACACCTAAATAGGAAACTAAATAACTTATTTCGTCTTGTGTTAATTTTAAATTAAGTTTTTTATGAATTTTTTCAGACATACGTAAACCCATATCATATATAAAAGGGTATTCATTTCTCATTTTTTCTTTAAGTGGATTGTTAATTAATATTCCAAATCTAATTCTAAGTAATGCTATCTTAATGTGTAACATTAAATCATACATTATTTTAGGTGAAAATTTAAGATTAACTTGAAACTCTTCATTAAGTTCATTAAGTATTTCTGTTAATATAGTATAGAGTTTATCTGTTGACTTAACATTTAATCTTAAAGCTCGTTCTTTATTTTCAAAATTGATTAAAGAAGAAATATTATAAGTAAAATATGTTAGTTCACTATTATTTATATCAATAAAAAATTCTTTTTCTAGCAATTCTATAATAGATTTTGAAAGTAGAAATTCATAACTATGAGTGTTTACAGTGAAATTTTTAATAATTGGAGGCTTTTTATCTAAGTAAGTTCTTTCTAATATTAATCCAGTATAAGCTATTATATCTGTAAGTGTAAGATATTTTGATGTAAAATCTATGGATATTAAGTATTTGGAAATAGTGCTTGATAATTTTTTAACATCAAAAGTCGTAAATATTTTAGTTAATATTGAATTAGAGGGATCTGTATTAATTAATTTAATTATAGAAGTAATTAATTTATCATAAGAATTAGTTTCGCATTTTAAAATTATAGTATTTACATCTTTAAAAAGAGTGACATTTTTAAAGTTAAGTGTATTTATAAGATTTTTAAGGGTTGCTATATCTCCAAGTAAAGTAGATTCAGATATAAATAATTTTTCACATAGAGTATACATATTAATAGAATTATCATTTAAAATTAATTGGCTTAGTATATAGATTAATCTATCAGAAGAATTCATTATAAATAATTCTTCTATATTAGATAAATTATTATATTCATTATTAAAACGGTAACCGTTAGATTTAGAAGATAATATAATATCATCATTAGTATATTTTTTTATAGAGAGAATATCATTACGAATAGTTCTGCTGCTTACATTGAAAATTTCACCTAAATTTTTGCCTGTAACCCAAGAATGATTATTTGATAAATAATCAATTATTTCTTTTTGTCTTTTGGAAAAAAGCATTTACTCACATCCTTTTATATGAGAATTTATTAAAAGATAAACGTTTTCTAACTCTATAAAATAAAAATAAGAAAGGTAATTTAATTTGTGTTTGTCCTTGAAGTAAAAAATTAATAATAACTATTAACTAAAATCAGTAAAATATTAATTGGTATATTTTGTTTTTTATTAAAAGATATTATATATGATTATTTAGTATAATTATATATATTAAATTAAGTAATGTCTAATGGTTAAAATTACCGCATTAATAGGAGTTTTTAGTTGAATAGTGAAAGTATAAAATTGCTAATTATAAATAAAATTATTTTTTATCATAATTGTTTTGTAAATCTAAAAAATCATTATAGTTTTTAAAAATAAGTAGATAAATTCATTTTTAAAACAAAATCATCTACTTATTTATATAGTATTATAACCTATGCTTTCTTTCATATTCAACAAGAGTAGTTGCTATTTTATTAGCTTTTTCAAATACTAAATTTTCATCTAAAGTGGTAAGTGTACCATCTTTAACTATAACTTTACCATTAACAATAGTCATTTTTACAAGACTGCTGTTACCACAAGTTACTAAACCTACAAGGGGGTTATGACATCCTGCATATGCAATATCCTTTAAATCATAAAGAACTATATCAGCAGCTTTATTTTTAGATAAAATTCCAATGTCGTCTCTTCCAAGGACCTCTGCTCCACCTCTAGTAGCACATTTTAAAATTTCATAGGCATTTAATCCATTATTTCCATATTTTAAATGATTTAATAGATAAGATCGTCTAACTTCTTCCCACATATTTGAACCATCATTAGAAGCGCTCCCGTCTACAGCAATACTTAATTTAACTCCAGCATTTAAAAGGTCAGTAGTAGGACATATTCCACTAGATAATTTCATATTAGATGAAGGGCAATGGGATACTCCACATCCTTTTAATCTTTTTATTTCATCATCATTTACATGAATAACATGGGCAAACCATACGTCACTACCTATCCATTCAACTTCTTCCATTAAATCAACAGGTTTTTTACCATACATATTTAAACAAAAATCTTCTTCATCCTTTGTTTCAGCAAGATGGGTATGAAGCATAACACCTTTTTTTCTAGCTAATTTTTGTGATTCAATCATTAAATTTTTACTTACTGAAAATGGAGAGCAAGGAGCAAGTGCTATTCTTTTCATAGAAAATTTACTATTGTCATGATATTTATTTATTAGTCTTTCAGAATCTTTTAAAATTATATCTTCATTTTGAATTATACTATCTGGTGGTAAGCCTCCTTTGCTTTTACCAAGGGATATAGAACCACGAGCTGCATGAAAACGCATACCTATTTTAGATGCAGCCTTTATTTGTTCGTCAATTAAATTATTAGATGTTTTATTTGGAAATAGATAATGGTGGTCCATTGATGTTGTACATCCAGTTCTAAGAAGTTCAGTAAATGCTACTAGAGCACCATAATGCACAGCTTCTGGATTTAGATGTTTCCAAAATTCACATAATCCAACCAACCAAGGGAAAAGAGGCTTTTCCTGAACTTCATCGATTCCTCTAAACAAAGTTTGATAAAAGTGATGATGAGTATTTACAAATCCAGGCATTGCCAGAAGATTAGAACAATCAATTACTTCAACATTTTCGTCTATAGTAATATTTTTGCCTATAGAGTGTATTTGATTATCTTTTATGAAAATATCTTGATTTTCTAATATTTGATTTTCATCATTAAAAGTTACTATTTTTGAAATGTTTTTTAAAAGTAATGACATTTAAATAATCTCCTTTATAAATATACCAGCATATTTTAAAATATAAATTATTGTTTAATAATATACTAGATTTATAATGTTTTATATGGTGAATTTTAAAAGAAAAAAGCCCATAAAGTTATTAGAAATTTAAGTGGTTTACCTAGATTGTCAATTTTTTTTGTTTTTATAGTTCTAACATATTTAAGTTCAATATATGAAGAACAGATTATGACAATAAGAGGCAAAAATGCATAAGTTGGTTCATTAAATAAAACATATATTGTTATTATTGAAAAATAAATTAGTAATGCACTATTGCAGAGAAGACTAATTATAACTAATCTCTTCCATTTATCATTTAACAATCCATTTGGGGGAATTATATGCTTTTCTCTAGACATTTTGATAAACTCCATAAATTACTTTGTGTCTTAGGTACATATAATGTGGTGAATACATGAATATACTTATAAGTTCTGTGTGAGGATGATTAGTTGAGGTGAATTCTTTTCCATGCATCCCCATAGTTAATGATTTTCCCCCTAAATAAACACATGAATAATTTAAAAATAGTTCATCCATTAGTTCTTCTTCCATAAAAATATGAGTTAAAGTTGGAGATTCTACTAATAACTTTTCTATTCCCATTTTTCTTAAGATCTTTAAACCAACCTTATTATTAGGAATATTATTTTCACCAGTAACAATGATATATACTTTATTTTTATCAGGAATGAAGTCTTTAAAAATAATTTCCTCAGTAGTATTATAAGGTCCAATAATTATAGTTTCCTTTTTAGCATTTTTCTTACAAGTTTTTAAACCAGCAGGAGAAGTATAAAAAATAATAGGAACTTCACCACAAGTGAATTGAATATGATCAAAAGGTATATCAGAACCATCTAGTGTAGGAATTATGTTCCATGGAACTGACTCTCTGCCTAGTAATTCTCTAGCTTTTTCTAAATTGTTATCATATACATGACCAGTTCCATTAGGTTCTGCACTTAAAGTATTTGCTCCAAAGATAATACCATCTGCAGAAGATCTTAAAATATTTAAAGTCCACCAATCAGTAGTACTACCTAGTTTGCTAAGAAAATTTTTAGAAGCAATTAAAGGCCCTTCAGGGTCATCAGTAAAGGCGATTCTTCCGTCTATTGATGTTACTAAAGATGAATAAGTATAAGGTCTATCTTTAGGTATTTCTCCAAACATAAGAGCTTCACCGTATACTTTTCTTAATTCGTTGCAATCTATTCCTAAAGTTGGTAAATTTATATCTTTATTTTTAAAAACTTTGTTTAATTTCATTTCATTATAAGGGTAATTCATACTTTCTAAGTTAGATGGCATATAAGCACCTCCATATTATATTTATTATATTATAAACTTCCACCACAAATTGGTAAGTGGCCTCCAGTCATCCAGGATGACTCTTTTGTTGATAAAAATAAAACAGCATTAGTTATATCATCTACAGTTCCTATTCTTTCTAAGGGATATATACTTTTATAAAAGTTTAGTAAATCTTCAGGGTTATCAGCTTCATGGAGTCTTTTTTCTATCATAGGAGTATGAACAACTCCAGGCATTATAGTATTAGCTCTTATATTTGGAGCATAATCTAAAGCTATACATTCAGTAAGCATGTTAACTGCAGCTTTAGATGGATTATAAGAAATACGTTCTTTTAAGGGCTGTTTTGACATATCAGAAGATATATTTACAATAGTTGAAGTATGTTTTTTTAATTCTTTAATTGTAGCTTTACACATATTAAATACACCAAAAACATTAATTTCAAAAGTTAATTTAAATGTATCTAAAGTAGTAGTTTCTAGTGTTCCTTCTCTTGTTATTCCTGCTGAATTTACTAAACAATCTATTTTACCAAAGGTTTTAATAGCTTTTTCAACTACTTTTTTACAATCTTCTAAAATGCATACATTACCTGAATAATATATAAAATTAGGATCATTAATATTGCAAGTTTCTTCTAAAGAAAAACCAATAACCTTAGATCCTTCTTTTAAAAGTCTATTGGAAATAGCTTTTCCCATCCCAGAAGCAGCACCTGTTACAATGGCTACTCTTCCGTCCATTTTCATAACATAACCTCCTTTAATTATTTAATTTTTATAATTTAGATTATATTCAATAAATTGAAGCTTATCAAAAAATATATTTCCTAAGCTAGTTAGGAAATCAAATATTTGTTCTAGAGTATTAATTAAAATATAATCAAATTAAGCTAGCTTGGGAAAAATAAAATGTATAAAAAGGAAGGGTGAAAATATGGAAAAGTTACAACGATTTCTTTCAAAGTGGCTATTGCCTATAGCTGCTAAACTAGAAAAAAACAAACAATTATCAGCTATTAGAAAAGGAATGATGACTTTAGTACCAGTTACTTTAGTAGGATCTGTACCAATGATATTTATGCAACTACCTAATATACCAAATGCACCACAGTGGCTATTAAATCCTATAATTTATATAGGAAAAATAACAAACCCTATTTATTTTGCAACTTTTGGGTGTATGTCTTTATTTGTAGCAGCTTTTATAGGTTATTATTATGCATTAGAAAGAAAGGTATGGGACATAGGATCTATTGTAACCGCTTTAATGTCATTTATAACTGTAGCTACATTAACTAATGATAAAGGTGTTCAAGATTTTTCTTATTATAGTGGGACAGGAATTTTCGTAGCTATTATAGTAGCTTTAATATCTGTTGAAATACTTCATATATTTAAGAATAAATTGAAATTTACAATCAATTTAGGAGAAGGTGTTCCAACACCAATAAAAAGATCTTTTGAAAACTTATGGCCTATTCTTTTTTCAGTACTCATAATTGCAATACTTAAATTTTTTATAGAAAAATTTACTGGTGTACCAGTAGTTAAGACTGTAGAGGTATTATTTAAACCTTTAACAGCTTCAGTAAATACTTTGCCAGGTATAATATTTATTTTGTTTATACAACAATTATTATGGTGGTTTGGTATTCATGGATATGCGGTTACTTCACCAATTTGGTTAGCAGTTGCATTCCAAAATGCAGATGCCAATGCAGCAATGCTTAAAGCTGGAGTAGCTTCATCACAAATGTTTATTTTAACACCAAATTTTATGTGGGATATGGCATCGTTATCAGGTTCAGGTATAATTGGAGCTTTAGCAATATTAATGTTATTTTCAAAATCTAAAAGATACAAAGCAATTGGTAAACTTTCTATAATTCCAGAGTTCTTTGGAATTGGAGAACCGGTGTTATTTGGTATACCAGTAATTTTAAATCCAATTATGTTCATTCCTTTATTAATAACTTCACCGGTAGCAGCAACTATAGGATGGTATGCTATTAAAACTGGATTTGTACAGCCATTTAAAATGGTAGGTCCATATCTTCCAATACCATTTGGAGCAACAATTGCATCTATGGATTATAAGTATGTATTTGTGGCTATTGCTATAATAGCTTCAGCAGTAGTTATATACTATCCATTCTTTAAAATTGTAGAAAAACAAGCAATAGAAAAGGAACGTGCAGCAGAAGGTAAAAATGTAGAAAAATCATTAGATGATTTTGATTTTGATTTTGAATAATGTATATAAAATTTATTAGTTATCTATTTCAATTTGTATAAATAGAAAAATATGAAAGGGTTGAAGAGTATGAAAATATTATTAGTTTGTTACGGTGGACTTTCAACATCTATATTAGTTAATAAAATGGTTAAGGCAATTTCTGAATCAGAAAAATTTAAAAATAGAGGAATAGAAGTAGAAGCCTGGGGTAAGGAAGAATATGTAGAGCACTTAGATGGTGCTAGAGTAATTCTTTTAGGACCACAAGTATCTATGATTGAAAATGATGTTAAAAATACAGCAAAAAATAATGGCTATGATATACCAGTTTTAGTAATAGATAAAGAAGCTTATGCAATGATGGATCCTGTTCCAGTTTTAAAAGAAGCATTTTTAGCTATAAAAAATCATAAAAAGGATGAGTAAGTGTGATTAGAGAAGAGATTTGTTTTAATGAATACCCAGTTGAATATTTAGTATTTAAAATAGAAGAAACAGCTTCAATAAAAGAATTTTTAGAATTGCAACAAAAAGTATGGACTAAGTATTTATCTTCCTTTGATGCTTTTGTTTCAGAAGAGATATGGATAAATAAAGAAAATCCAGGAGAAATTCATAAAATAGTAGTGTGGAAATCTATGGATGGATGGAAAGATATATGTCCTATTGAGTTAAAAGAAAAGGATGAAGAATTTAAAAAATTATACAATAAACCTTTCCAAATTACAAGAAGACTTCATAAAGAATATAATCATGGATTATACAGAGTTAAATTGTTTTATAAATAGGAGGAAGAGTATGAAGACATTAGTATTTGTAGGGACACCTAAAAGAAAAGGTGATTCAATGGCACTAGTTAATGAAACATTAAAATATTTAGATGGAGAAGTAGAAGTTATTAATGTATTTGATCATTTAGATATAAAGCCTTGTATGGCATGTGGATATTGTGACAAGAAACCAGGATGTTCAATTAAAGATGGGTTCCAAGATATTCTAGAAAAAATTTATAATGCAGATGCATATATTATTGCGTCCCCAATGTGGTTTGGAAATATTACAGGTCCAATGCTTTCATTTTTCTCAAGACTTCAAACTATTTCATCTGGAATTATTTATAGAAAAGATACAAAGCAAACTTGGGATAAAGCAGGTATATTTTTAATGCCAACTGGTTCTAGATGGCATTCAATGGGAAAAGCAGTAGAAACTACAGTAGAATTTGTATTTGATCATTTAAATGCTTTTTGCTTAGATTTTGTTTATGCAAATAATACAAATATATTACCAGCAAAAGATAATCAGCAGGCTATATATAAGTGTAAAATAGCTTCGGAAAGACTTAATCAATGGTACAAAGATAAAAAAGAAGGTAGATATTATAAGTATGGGTATACGTCATATAATCATATAAAACCAGATGTAAAATAATAAATTGTTTTGGAGGTACCTATGAAAACAAACTATCATACTCATACTTATAGATGTAAACATGCCATAGGTAAAGATGAAGAATATATTGAAAATGCTATTAAATCAGGAATTAAGATATTAGCTTTTACAGAACACATGCCTGATAAAAAAATAGGAGATAAATATAGACCATCTTATAAGGAATTTGAAGAATATGTAGATACATTTTCTAAATACAAAGAGATATATAAAGACAGAATACAGTTATTAATAGGTCTAGAATGTGAGTTCTTTAATGAAAATTTGTATACTTATGAAAAATGGAAGAAGGATGAAAGAATAGATTTACTTATTTTGGGTAATCATTTTGCATCTGATAGAAAGAAGTATTTTTTTAATGCTATAAGTAAAGAAGAAATCATTCTATATAAAGATATTTTGTTAGAAGGTATGGATAGTGAATATTTTGATATTATAGCCCATCCTGATTTATATTTAGCTAATTACCCTAAATGGGATAAGGTGTGTAAAGAGGTAGCTATAGAAATATGTAGTAGAGCTAAAGAAAAAGAAATACCTATAGAAGTTAATTCACAGGGTATGAGATCTGTTAATTTATTTGATAAAAATAGAAAAAAATATTATTATCCAGTTAAAAAATTTTGGGAGATAGCAGCTTTATATAATAATGAAGTTGTAATAGGAGGGGATTACCATTCTCCCCTTCATATTGAAGATAAATATGTTCAATTAGCAAGAGATTTTTCAGAAAAACTAAATTTAAATGTTATAGATGAAATTAAATTGAATGGTAATATTAAGGAGGATTAATATATGAACTCAAAAGAAGAAGCAGTTGTATTTAATATAATATCAAGTGCAGGGGAAGCTTCAGCACATTTTTTAAAAGCTATAAAGTTAGCAGAAGAAGAAGGGGAATTTAAAAAAGCTTATGAAGAATTAAAAAAAGGTGAAGAAGTATCACTAGCTGCTCATAAAGAACAAACTAAGTTAATACAACGTGAAGTAAGTGGTGAAAAAATAGAAACTGGTATTTTAATGATACATGCACAAGATCATTTAATGAATTCCATTTTGTTAAAAGATTTAGCAAAGTCAATAGTTTCACTTAATGAAAAATTATATAGATCTAAATAAAAGCTAATAAATAATTTAATATATAAAGTAGTGTAGTTTCTAAGATATAAATTAACCTAACATAGTTTTTTAAAAGTAATTAAGGGAGGAGATCTTTTGTTTAATAATGGAATTGGTTTAAGCTATGATTTTGAAAATAAAGAATTTGTGTATAAGGGAAATAACTTTGGACCAATAACTGAAAAAAGAAGATTAGATGATATAAGAAAAAGTCTTAAAAATCCTAATTGTGATGGACCAGAAGTTGTGTATAGTATAGCAATGGATGTAGGTTTAAAAGAAGATAAAGAAGATTTAATAAATAGAAATTTGTTATATGGAGCCTGTATTTATTCTAATGGAGTGATGGAAGATGAACCAGTAAGATCTCAAGGGCATATTCATGCTATATCAGAATCTTGTAGATATTCAACTGGAGAGTTATATGAAATATGGTATGGAAAAGCAATTATATTTATGCAAGAAACTGCTAAAGATTATCCAGGTAAAGTATATGCTGTAGAAGCTAATACTGGAGATGTAGTATTTGTACCACCAGGATGGGCTCATTATACAGCTAATGCTAATCCAAAAGATTTTATGGTGTTTGGTGCTTGGTGTGTTAGGGATTATGGATTTGATTATAGAGATGTTCGTGAACATAATGGACTAGCATATTTTCCAATAGTTAAAGAAGGAAAGATAGAGTTTGATAAAAATCCTAAATATGATGATTGTAAATTAGAAATAAAAAAACCAAGAAAATATGAAGAATTAAATCTTGATTATTCAAAATCTATTTATGATCAATATAAAGATGAAAAGGATAGATTTAATTTTGTTACAGATCCACTGAAGTATAGAAAAATATGGGAAGATTTTATTCCTTAAAGTTAGGAGAAAATTTATGAAAATAATAGAAGCTAAATATAACCAGGATTTTTTTAATGGAGTAATAGAAGGAGAAAATGTTAAATCTTATAGAAAATTGTACAAGGATATTGCTTTTGCATACAATTCAAAAGATGAAAATTTAAGTGATGATACAGAAATGTATAGAGTCTATTCCTTTGATGAAGGTGGAGATAATACTATACTATGGGGATTAACAATACTTCACCCTGTTACAGTAAGCGGAGAGTGCAATTTAACTAGAGGACATTTTCATCAAGATAGAACTGAACCTGAAATATATTTCGGATTAGGTGGAGAAGGATTGTTATTATATATGGACAGTAAAGGAGAATGTTTTGCACAAAAAGTTGCTAAAGGATCAGTTCATTATATTCATGGTGAGTATGCCCATAGATTAGTAAATACAGGAAATGAAGATTTGAAGGTTGGAGCGGCGTGGAGAAAAGCTGCAGGTCATGATTATGAAGCAATAGAAAAAAATAATTTCCCTTATAGAATATATAAAATTGATGGAAATATAGTTATTAAATAGGAGGAAACTATGAGTTTTAAATATGATAAACAGCCACATGTAGAAGTAAAAGGCTATGAAACTGGACATGCATGGGAAGGCTATGATGAAATTATAGGTAAGATAAAAGATAGTATAGAATCTATTGGAAAAGAAAGAAAAATATTAGCTATAGATTTTTATCCAGGAGTAAGAACAAAAGAAATTAAAGAAGGTATTGTAGATAAATTAAATGGAGATATAGAAATTTATACAGATGAAGATGTATTTGAAGATATTAATACTGTTGAAAAAAAGATAAAAGATGTTGTAACTGATGATAGGATTTTGGGGAAAATGTCACTTCATACATTACAAGATTTTATTAATAAAGAAAAACTCAATAAAGTTAAAGAAAAAATAGAAAATACAGAAGGATTAGTTATAGTATATGGAGTAGGATCTACACTAGTAGCTGATCCAGATATATATATATTTGCAGACTTAGCTAGATGGGAAATTCAACAAAGATATAGAAAAGGTGATATTCCTAATTGGAAAGGTACGAATTATAAGGAAGATCCATTAAGAAAACTTAAAAGAGGTCATTTTTTCGAATGGAAAGTAGCTGATAGATATAAAAAAAGAAATCTTTTTAAATTTGATTATTTACTAGATACAAATTTAAAAGATACACCTAAGATGATTTCAGGAGAAGCTTTTAAAGAAGGACTAAAACAAACAGCCCATAGACCTTTTAGAGTAGTTCCATTTTTTGATCCAGGAGTTTGGGGAGGACAATGGATGAAAGAGGTTTGTGATTTAGACAGAAATATGGAGAATTATGCTTGGTGTTTTGATTGTGTACCAGAAGAGAATTCACTTTTACTTAAATTAGGAGAGACTATAGTAGAAATACCATCAATAGATGTAGTGTTTACACATCCAATAGAGTTATTAGGAGAAAAAGTTCATGCTAGATTTGGACCAGATTTTCCTATAAGATTTGATTTTTTAGATACAGTTGAAGGACAAAATTTATCATTACAGGTACATCCTTTAGTAGAATATGCTCAAGAGAAATTTGGATTACATTATACACAAGAAGAATCATATTATTTATTAGATGCTAAAGAAGAAAAAGATACTTATGTTTATCTTGGTGTAAAAACAGGAATGGACAAAGAAAAGTTTTTTGGTGATTTAAGAAAAGCTCAGCTAGGTGACAGTGATTTTAAAGCAGAAGAATATGCTAATAAAATACCTTGTAAAAAACATGATCATTTTTTAATTCCACCAGGGACAGTTCATTGTTCAGGAGCGGATACTATGGTGCTTGAAATATCTTCAACACCAAATATATATACTTTTAAACTATGGGATTGGGCAAGGCTTGGTATGGATGGAAAACCAAGGCCTATAAATATAGCTCATGGAGAAGAAGTAGTTCAATTTGATAGAAATACAGAGTGGACAATGAAAAATTTAGTTAATAGAGTAGAGAAAGTATCAGAAGGTGATGGTTTTATAGAAGAAAAAACTGGACTTCATGAAAAGCAATTTATAGAAACAAGAAGGCATTGGTTTAATAAAAAAGTAACTCATAATACTAATGGAGGAGTAAATGTATTGAATCTTGTTGAAGGGGATCAAGCTATTGTAGAATCACCAAGCAATTTGTTTAAGCCTTTTGTAGTTAATTATGCAGAGACCTTTATAATACCAGCTGCTGTAGGAGAATATACTATAAAACCTTATAATGATTCAGAAGGGAAAAGAATTGCTACTTTAAAAGCTTATGTAAGAACATAAAAATAATTTATAAAATTTAAAATAGCACACAATGAAAGCATATATTGTAAAGATATAAAATCATTACAATATATGCTTTTAAAGTTGAATACTATTTTTAATATAGTAATTTATGTCTTAAATAAAGGAAAGAGGGAGAATGCATGTGAAGAGATATTAATTTTGAGTGAGGATGATTAGAAGAAGTAAAGGAAGTATTATTACTTCCCATTGAAAGTGCTTTACCTCCAATGTAAAGACAAGAATAATTTAAAAATAATTCATCAAGTAATTTTTCTTCCATGAAATAATGAGTAACTGTTGGAGATTCTACTAATAATCTTTTTATTCCCATTTCTCTTAATATTTTCATACCAATTTTGTGGTCGAATTTTCTTTCCCTGTTAGTAACAATAATATAAGCTTTTTTAGAATCATATTTAAAATTATTAATTTTAATATTATCAATAGAACTGAAAGGACCGATTACTTCTACTTCTTTTTTTATGTTTTTCTTTATAGAATCAATTCCTTCTTCCGTTGTATAGAAAAAAGTTGACATATCTTTATTAGTAAATTGAGCTGCAGAAAAGCAAATATCTTTTCCATCTAATGTAACTACAATTCTCCAAGGTATAGGATCTATTCCAATTTCTTCTCTTCTTTTTTCAATGTGATTATCATAACAGTGGCCTGTTCCACCAGAAGTTGCTTCCGCTGCTATGGAGTTTGTACCAACTAAGATTGCATCTGCAGCACCTCTTAATACATTAAGTAACCAATAATCTAAATCAGCGCCTTTACCAGCATATTTATTTTTACGAGCAATTAATGGTCCTTTAGGATCATCTTCAAAAGCAATTTTTCCATCAATAGAAGTAACTAATGAATTGAATGTATAAGGTCTATTTTTAGGAATTTCTCCAAACATTAAATCTCGTCCAAAAACTTTTCTCACATTTTCATGAATTACACCTTCAGTGCACAGATTAATATTTTTATTAAAATATAATTCTTTTGCTTTCATATTATCATAGTCAAAAGATTTTTTAGGTAAATTTGATGGCATGGTAACCCCTCCTATAAATTTGTCCATATTTAACTTGTTTTTTAGTTGGATAGATAGGTTGTTTTAATAGAAATTTAAGTTTAATAGTTTATTATAGATTATTATTTAGTTCGAAATGTCTTACTTTATGAAGGCCATGATTTAATTCTTTGTGTATTCTCCTTGTCATTTTAAAATTATAACTAAATTTTTCGCAGAATTCTTTGTCTTTTAATTTCAATTTGTCTAAAGGTATATTTTTCCAGTGGTCCATAGATTCCCATATTAGGATCGTATGTATTTCTCCAGGAGTGTCATAATTTACCCATACTTCTTTAGAAATAAAACCAGGAAAAGAAGATAAGAAACTAGTCCATATTTCATGGTCTAATTCTATAAAACGGTCTATGTTTTCTTTATTTTCTATTTGAAAAATCAAATATTCTACTGGAAAGTTTTTATTACTATAATCTTTATTCATTATTAAGCATCTCCTTCTACTATTGATATACTATACATTTTTATTTTATATATGTTAGAAAATGTTTTCAATTAATGTTTTTCCTATCTAACATAGGAAGATAAAAAAACATATAATAGTTAAAGTAGAGTGATATTTGAAAGAATAGTTTATGTAATATGTTTCTTCAATATAAGCTTATCAACATCTAAAATCTTTGGACAATTAATATTAAATTATATATAATATAAAAATGAAAGTTAATGTTAATCAATTATGAATGGTTATATTAACTCTTATTATTTAAAAGTATATAAACACAGGAAAAAAGAGGTATTAAATATGAACCTTAAAAAGAAATATACATCTATATTTTATATATTAAAAAGAAGTTTTAAATGTTTTAAAAAGAGTTTTTATATAAACATAGGATTTGAAGCAATGTTTAAAGTAATTACAAGTTTTATTTTTATTCCATTTGTTACAGTGGTGTTTAATTATTTTGTATATATTAGCAAATTTGACAGTATCACTAATAAACAAATACTTAGCTTTATAGGAAGTATACCAGGAATTTTAACTATTCTAATTTTAGGTATAGCTATGTTTATTTTTGTTTTTATAGAATTTGGTGGATTAATTATTATTTCATCACAAGCATATTTTGAAAGAGTAGTTTCTGCAAGAGATGCATTTTTAACATCACTTAAAAATATTAAAGGGATTATGTCTATTGGTTTTATTCCAATTTTGACTTATGTATTCTTTATTGTTCCTTTTTCTATAGGGTTAGGATTTTCTTCTGATATAATTCCTAATGTAGAAATACCTTCTTTTATTTTAGATGTTGTATATAAATCTGTGAAATGGACTTCACTTTATATATTAGTACTGTTTATAGCAAATTATTTTTTAATAAGATGGATTTTTGCTATGCATTGTGTAATATTAGAAGGTAAGAATTTTTCAAAGGCTCTTAAACGCAGTTCTAAACTTGTTAAGGGTTCTTTCTTCAAAATATTGTTTAGTTTATTATTATTGAATTTAATTATTATGATAGTTTTAGGATTAATCTTTTTATTATTTATTTTTGTAATAAATATATTTGAATACAATTTACATTCAAATAAGAATTTATATTTAGCCATAATTTCTTTTGTAACAACAATAGGTTTTATTATAGCATTATTACTGGGATTATTAATTTTACCTTTAAATATAATAATGATTACCCAGCTATATTATGAACAAGTAGAAATAAAAGATAGCGTAGAACCAACATATTTACATATTAAAGCAAATGTAAGAAAGATAAATTGGAAAGCTTTATTTAACAGACATAAAAAGAAACTTATATCAATGATTCTTTTGTTAATTATGTTTTTTTCAGGAATTATATATTTTTATCTTACAATTAAAGATGTAGGTAATTTAAGGAATATAACTGTTACTGCTCATAGAGGGGATGCAGTAAATGCGCCGGATAATACTATGAGTTCACTTTTAGGTGCTATTAAAAATAAAGCGGATTATAGTGAATTAGATGTACAAGAAACAAAGGATGGAGTGGTAGTTTTAACTCATGATACTAATCTTAAGGAAACAGCAGGTATCAATAAGAGTATTTGGGAATTAACTTATTCTCAGGTAGAAAAATTAGAAGTAGGTAGTCATTTTTCCTCTAAATTTGCTGGTGAAAAAATTCCTACTCTTGAAAGTATCATAAAAGCAGCAGATAAAAAAATAAAATTAAATATAGAACTTAAGCTTAATGGACATGAAAAGCATCTTGAAAAAAGTGTAGTAAAGCTAATTGAAGATAATAATTTTATAGATAAATGTGTAGTTACTTCTTTAGATTATAAAGCTCTTCAGAAAGTTAAAAAGTTAAATTCTAAAATTAAAACTGGATATATTATGTTTATAAGTATTGGTGATATTAGTTCTTTAAATGTAGATTTTTTTAGTGTAGAAGCTTCAGTAGCTACTCCTGATTTCATTGAAAGAGTTCGTAACAATAATAAGAAAATTCATGTTTGGACTGTAAATGATACGGAAACAATGAGAAAATTTATTGATCTTAAAGTAGATAGTATTATTACAGATGATCCAATACAAGTGAAAACATTATTACAGGAAAAGAAAAAAGAAGATCCATCAGATCCATTAAATAGGATTTTAAAACTTATAGAAGAATAAAGATCATTATAAAGTTTAGAAGAATTAAATGGGATAATAGTAAGCTTATTTATATATTAATTTAAAAATATTTTTAGAAAAATAAGTTTATGATTAAAGAATATTATATTAAAATAATAAAAAACATATAACATGTTAATTCTATTAATTATTAAACAATATTAATAAAGTTATTAGAATCTATATTGTTATATGTTTTTAGATTGTGTAGAATTTTAACTAGCTCTATTTATCATAGCAAAAGCTTTTCTTTTAAAGGGAGCCCATTCTTTGTAGCTTTCAGCACTATTAGGTATAAGTTTCATTCTATTTAATCCTTCTCTTGTAGATCTATATTCAGATATTAAAAGATCATTAACCTTATAAATGTTAGTTTCTTTTATTAAGCCAACAGATTTTAAAGCAAGGATATGTTTAGTTATATTTTTATTTGAACATTGTTTTTCATTTCCGTATTCAGATTTTATTAAGTTTATAATATCTGATGTATTTATTATTTTAAACTCAATACTTTTTTCACAAATTAATTGAAGTATTCTAAACTTCATAGGTAATTTCATTTTCATAATTATTACTCCTCATATTCTCTTAGTTTTAACATTTCTTTTGGGTTTCCTGAAACCAAAACAGCCCCAAAAACGATTATAATGCATCCTATTATGAGATTAATAGAAGGTGTATTACCGGTGTATACCCATTCTATTAATATGGCCCACATAGGATAAGTTATATTAAGAGCCATAGCTCTTCCAACTCCAGTCATACTTAATCCAAGATACCAACTTATAAAGGATGTGCTACACAATAATCCAAGAACTATAAAAATTAATGTGTTAGTACCTGTAAAAGAACTAAAAAATATATTGTAGCCTTTTATAAATGGTATAACAAAAACTAGATACATAAGAAAAGAAAGGGTTTGTCTAACTAAAATAGCTATTTCAGGATCTATAATATCCATAGCATAAGCACCAAAAACTCCTTCTAACCCCCAACCAAGAGCTGCAACAAAAGCAAAAGCTATACCTATATAAAATTTAGGATGTAAGGAAGATACTGGAGCTATATATCCTGTAGCTATTGAACCTAGGACACATAATAAAATTCCAATCAAAGTTCTTTTATTTAGCTTTTCTTTTAGAAATACAAAAGCTAAAGCTGTTCCAATTGCGGGATAACTAGAAGTTATAACAGTAGTGTATGATGGTCCGGCCATATTAATTCCAAGTAAATATCCAGACATTGCTAGGGGACCACTACAAAAAGCGCAAACAACAATTATTGCTCCTACTTTACTAAATAGACATCTACCAAATTCTTTTACTTTACCGTTATAAATGGTATAAAGCAAAATTAAAATAGATGAAAAGCCAGTGTGTATTGAGGCTGCTACAAGAGAGGCTTGAATGGCAGTAGCGTTGTTGTTGAAAGGATATCTGGTTAATAAATATCCAAGGATAACTGCATCTATTCCCCAAGTTATTCCAGAAATCAAACAACTTACTATACCATTTTTAGCATAATGTAAATCTCTATCTAAGGTTACACTTGCTATGTTCTTCAAAATTTATCATTCCTTTCATAGATAAAAGGCAATTTAAACAGTGAAATTTAAATTTTATCTATTCCATATTGAATTGTTAATGTACATTTTTATTTAGATGTGCCTTAAGTAATAAAACTAATTAAGACTCTCATAAATGATTTAGGTAAAAGTCCTTATTATTTTTATTACTTTTCTTCTATAGTTCTTAATATTCTACAAGGGTTTCCAACAGCAACTACATTAGCTGGTATGTCTTTGGTAACAACACTGCCAGAACCTATTACGCTATTATCTCCAATTGTTACTCCAGGATTTATTATAGCTCCACAACCTATCCATACATTGTTTCCTATAGTTACAGCTTTTGTATAATCAGCATTTTTAGGTCTAAGTTTTGGACTAACTAAATGTGTTGCAGTAATTATGCTTACGTTTGGTCCTATTAAAACGTCATCTCCGATTTTTACAGGACCATCATCTAAAACTAAAAAGTTGAAGTTTGCATAAAAGCTTTCTCCAATTTCCATATTAGTACCATAGTCGCAATGAAAAGGGGGTTCTATTTCAAAGTTATCTCCTATTTTACCGAATAGTTTTTTTAATATGTTTTCTCTTTGAGTTGTTGCTTCAGGATCTGTAGTATTGTATGCTTTTGTAAGATGTCTAGCTTTATTTCTTAAAAGTATTAAACTATCTTCATAAGCGTCATAAATTTCACCTTTAAGCATTTTTTCATGATTGTTCATTGTTAATTTCCTCCTTTGATATTCCGTGGATATTATAACATAGTTGGATAAATAATACAGATAATACTTTCATAAAGTTTCTTATAGATAGTATAGTATGTCATTTTAAACTATAGATAATATTATTAAAGATTAGAGTATATATCAACAATAATGAGTGTATTATGCAAGTATATAACGGTGGAGATTCATAAATTGATAGTTTTATTTTATGGTTGAAATTAAAATTAAATGATTATACAATTTTAATAAATATTAAAAAGGGAAGAAATTTAATAAAAATAGAATGTTAGTATATAAATAAGGGTAAATATAATTATATTTCTATACTTACAAAACATAATTATATAAAAATTAAAAAAATAGAAAGTAAATTTATTATATTAAAATTTATAAAGGAGCAAAAAATGTATGATATTACTATAATAGGAGCTGGTGTTAGCGGTATCTTTACTGCATATACATTGGTTAGTAAAAATGAAAAATTAGACATTAAACTTATAGATATAGGAAATCCAATAGAAAAGCGAATTTGTAAAATTAAATCAGAAGGATCTTACAAATGCAAAAATTGTGATGTATGCAATAAGTTTTTAGGCTTTGGTGGATTAGGAAAATCAGAAGGAAAGTTTAACTATACTAGCGATTTTGGAGGAGACCTTCAAGATTTAATAGGAGAAAATAGCTTTAATTATTGTATGAGTGAGGTAGATAATATATTAAAAAAATTTGGAGGAGATAAAGTAAATTTATATAGTACATATAATGAATCATTTCAAAATAAATTAGAAAAACAAGGATTTAAAGTTTTGACTTCTAAAGTGAGACATTTAGGAACAAAGTTGTCCAATGAAATTATAAAAGGTATAGAAGAGTATTTAAATGAAAGAGTAAGCATTAGTTTAAATACTAATGTTAAAGATATTTCAAAAGAAGGTGAAAATTTTGTCCTATCAACTAATAAAGAAATATTTAAAAGTAGGAAAGTAGTTTTAGCTACAGGATATACAGGATTACAATGGTTACAAAGGCAGTGTAAAAAGTTTAATATAAAGTTTGGAAAGACTAGAGTAGATTTAGGATTTAGAATAGAATTTTTAGAAAATGATTTAAAGGAAATTACTAAAGAAACCTTGGAAACAAAACTATCTTTAAAGGTGGACAATACTATTGCTACAACATATTGTATGAATCCAAAAGGTAGAGTTATAAAAAAATATCAGAGAGGTTTTGTTTTTGCAGATGGTCAAAATTATTTAGAGGGAGATGGACCTACTTTAAATACTAATTTTACATTGTTTATTCCGAAGTATTTTCCCTCCGGTAAAGCAGGGGATAGGTATGTAAAAAATATTATGACTAAAATAAATAGTTTAGATAAAGAAATTGTTATGCAAAGATTAGGAGACTTAATAAATAATCGTAGTACAACAAAAGAAAAAATTCTAAACAATTCAGTAACGCCTACCTTAAATTGTAACCCTGGGAATTTGAATGAGATAATTCCTAAAGAATATATAAATATTACTATTGAGTTTTTTAAAAGATTAGAAAAAATAATAAAAAAACCAATTAATAAGGATGCTATATTATATGGATTAGATGCTAAATTTTATAATCCATATATCCATATTGATAAAACATTTCAAAATAAAATAGAAGGATTATTTTTTATAGGAGATTGTTCAGGGGTTACATATTCTTTATCTCAAGCCGCTGCAAGTGGAGTGTATCTAGGAAATATTATATTAAATAATTGTATTTAATATTTTGCAAGTAAGTAAAATTCTTACTTGCAATTTTTTAATAGTTATTGTATTATATAAAAAATCTAATAACCAATTAAACAAATCGGAAAAGTATATTAATTTAGTTCATATTTTTATTTAATTTAAACAGAAAGGAGGTAGTAGATATAAATTTAAATTGTTTTAAAACCTACTAAACAAATATGTTAACTTATATTTTAAAATAAAAACCTAGTAAATAAATATGTAATATATGTTATAGTCTTTTTATTATATTGTTAATAATATAATGAAGAATTATTAGATTTATATAGTGAAAATTTTAAGGAGTATATAGGATGAAGAAAACTATTTGGTCAAAAGATATTGAAGATAAAATTTATAAATTTGTTAAAGATTGCTATGGATGTAAAAGTTGTATGAGAAATTGTGTTATGTTAAATGACTTTTGTAGTTCACCTAAAAAATTGTTTGAAGATTTTTTAGAAAAAGGAGAAATTAACTCTATAATTCCGTATTCTTGCAATATGTGTAAACAATGTACTTTAGTATGTCCCAAAAAGCTTAAAATAGATGAAATATTTATGGATATGAGAAAAGAATTGGTTATAGAAAATAAGGGTAAGTCTCCTATAAAAGGTCACAAAGCAGTTGATATTCACCAGAAATTGTCTTATACCAATATATTTAAAGGACAATTTAGAAAAACAAGAGTAGCTTTTATGCCTGGCTGTAGTTTATCTTCATATAATCCCCAAATTGTTGAAAAGACTAAGGATTTTTTGAGTCAACATATAAAAGATATAGGAATAATACTAAATTGTTGTGGTAAACCAACTGAAGCTATAGGAAAACAAGAGAAGTTCAAAGAAAAATATAAAATTTTAGAAACAGATATAAAAAATGTAGATGAAATAATAACAGCTTGCTCTTCTTGTTATTCTATTTTATTAAAACATAGTAAAAATATAAAAGTAAGATCTTTATGGGAAGTAATACCTAAAATAGGAATTCCAGAAGAATTAAAAAATGTAGGAAAAGAAAGTGAAATATTATTTGGAATACAGGATGCATGTACTACTAGAGACAGCTTTAATATACATGAAGGAATACGATGGATATTAAAAGAACTTGGGTATAAATTTTATGAACCTATACATACAAAGGAAAATACCATGTGCTGTGGTATGGGAGGTATGGTCTTTCCGGCTAATAAAAATATTGCCCAAAAAGTAATAAAAAGAAGAGCAATGGAATTTAAATCAGATTATGTTGTAACATACTGTGCATCATGTAGACAGGCTATGGAACTTGGAGATAAAAAATCATTACATATATTGGATTTGATTTTTGGTAAATCTTTTAATTGTGATATAGATTTTAAACAAAAACAATTAACTATTATTAAAAGTTGGGTAAATAGATATAAAACAAAAAAAGCCTGTGAAAATTATAAATAAGTATATATTTAAATTTTTAAATAATAAAATTACATGTTAATCGATTTTTATATAAGAGTAATTAGGGGGAAACAAATGAAAAAAATTATATTAGGAATTTTAGTGATTATATTAGCATTAGGATCAGTTGGATGTGGAAGAAAAGTAAAATCTAAAACTGATAGTGAACTAGAAAAACAAGAAAAAAAATATAAAAGTTATTTAAATAAAAATGTAATTATTAGTGCTAAAAGAGCAAAACAAATCATTGATAAAGGTGGAAATATATCTGTTATAGATATAAGAAAAAGTGGAGATTATAAGGAGGGACATATAAAAAATGCTGTAAATGTTTGGAGACCAGATTATGAAAGTGAAAAATATCCTTTTGGTGGAATGAGAGCAGAAAAAGAAAAAGTAGAAAAAATGTTAGGAAACTTAGGGATAGATAGTAATACATTTATACTTTTATATGATGATAAAGGAGATTATGATGCAGCTAGATTGTGGTGGATATTAGATATGTATGGACATGATAAAAGCAAAATAGCTTTAATCGATGGGGGAATAAATGGTTGGAAAGCATCTGAATTTAAAGAAACAAAAGAGGAGCCTAAAATAATTAAGAAAGAATATAAGTTTAAAGACAAAACAGATGAAAGTAAACTTGCTACTTTGAAAGAGGTTAAAGAAGGAATAAAGGATCCAAATACAATAATATTAGATACTCGTTCAATTGAAGAATTTAAAGGAGATATAAAACTTAAAGGAGCTTTTAGAAAGGGAAGAATTCCAAGTAGTCTTTGGATTGAATATAAAGATGCTTTAAATAATAAAGAAGGGGAAGACACAACATTTAAAAATATTGAAGAGCTTAAAAAAATATATAAAGCAAAAGGTATTACAAAAGATAAAAAAATAATAGTTTATTGTCAATCAGCTGTACGTTCTGCCCACACTACTTTTGTATTAACACAATTAATGGGATATAAGAATGTTAAAAACTATGATGGATCCTGGATTGAATGGAGCTATAATAAAGAGTTACCTATAAAAACTGGGGAAGATGATTAAAATAAACTATAGAAATTTAAATGTAATTATACTATATAAAAATAGAAATAAACTTAGAAAAAATCATTAATATAAATATTTTAAATTGAAGGTATGGATTGTATATCTATACCTTAGATTTTTAGATAGCATTTAATATACTAATTAAGAAAGGAAAACTTATGAAAAAAATAATTAATAAAGATTATATAAAATTTGTTATAATTATTATGTTAATAGGAATAATAGTGTTTTTATTAAAAAAATATGGTGTTTTTAATTGTTTAAGTATTACTAATATACGAAAATTAAAGATAGTTATTGGATCCTTTGGCATTATAGCTCCTTTAATTTACATTGGTATATATATAGTAGCATGTATAGTCTTTTTACCAGGATTGCCTATAACTGTTTTAGGTGCAATAGTTTTTGGGCCTATAATGGGAGCTATATGGACTTTGATAGGAGCAACTTTAGGAGCATCTTTAGCTTTTTTAATTGGAAGATATGCTGGAAGAGGTATGGTAGAAAAATGGGTAAAAGGAAAAGAAGAGTTTGAAAAGATAGATGAAGGAGTTAGAAAGCAAGGATGGAGGATGCTTATGATAACAAGATTAGTACCAGTTTTTCCTTTTAATCTTCAAAACTTTGCTTATGGATTAACCAAAATTGATTTTAAAACATATGTTTTTGTTTCGGCTATATCTATGATACCAGGAATAATTGCTTTTACATTTATGGCTGGAGCTATAGTAAGTGGAGAAGGAATAGGTAAAATATCTGTGTATATTGGTATAGGAGCAATATTTTTTGTTATAATTTCACTTATTCCTAAATGGATAAAAAAGTAGGGAAGGAAGATAGAAAAATGCTAGATACTCATTGCCGGAAATATATAAATCCTATAATAGAAAGAACAGCAAAGTTATTTATATATCTAGGTTTTTCAGCTAATAAAATTACTATTTTAGCATTTTTAGTTGGAATGTTTACAAGTGTTATGATTTATTGTAATACTTCAATTGTTGCATGTACTCTTCTTTGGATATCAGGCTTTTTAGATTCAATTGATGGAGCTGTAGCAAGAATTACAAAGAGCTCTTCTTCAATAGGAACCTTGATGGACATAGTTTCTGATAGAGTTGTTGAAATAGGCATAATTTTAGCAATAGGAATTATAAATTATAATGTAAGACTTGAACTTATAATTTTAACTTCAACCATAGTTATATCTATGACAGTATTTTTAACCGTAGGAGCTTTAAGTGTACATAAAGGAGTAAAATCATTTTATTATCAAGCTGGTATGATGGAAAGAACAGAAGGATTTATAATGTTTACTCTAATGATATTATTTCCTAAATATTTAAGTTGTATTATTTTAATATTTGCTTTGTTTATAATAATTACTGTTTTTCAAAGAATAAATGAAGCTAGAAAAATTTTGAATTAAATTAAATTTAAAAGCAGTTACATGTTTAAGTGTAACTGTTTTTAATGTGGGTAAATATTTTGATTTTTTAATTGTTAAAAGTAGTAAGACTTTATAACAGATTGTTATTAATATAGAATTGTGGTATCTTATATAATGTATATTTTATACATATAAACATAATTATTATATTTAAACCTATAAATGCTAATAGTGTACATAAAAAGATAGTTCTTTATGCTAAAAGCTTAAATGGTTGAAGTTTAAGTAATTAATAAATAGTTAATAGAAGATTACATATTAGTATTAATAGATTTTTGAAAATAAGTTATAAGAGGAGGGTACTTAGGTGAAGAATTTTAAAAGGAGAGTTATGATAAGATTAGTTTGCTTTATATCAATAATAGTAGCAGCTTTTTTATTTATAACAGTATTTTTAAATAACGATACAATTTTTTCAAAGGGAAGTTTTAAATCAAAAGGTTGTATGACAATAAATACAAAGAATAGTATGAGCATGCATTATTTAGATTTTAAAGGCTATAAATACGCGGTATTAAAGCTTAAAAGTGGAGATACATTAGATATAGTAACTAGAATAAAGACAAGAAAAGGTAATCTGAATATATCATTGGTAGATTCTAATAACAACAAGTTATATGAAACTAAAAATTCTAAAGAAGAAATTAATAAAAAAGTAAAAATAAATAAAGATGGAAGTTATAAGTTGAAAATTGCAGGTAATCATAAAGGTAGTTGTAAAATTTCATGGAATGTAAATAAGTAAATATTAGGTAGGGTAACTAGTTTAATATTTGTTTTGTTTATTTACAATAATTACTGTCTTTGAAGAATGAATAAAATCAGGAATATTTTGAATTGAAAATTAAGTTATAAAACAACTACGTTTTGAGATGTAGTTGTTTTATAATGTTTAAAATTTGAATTTGAATGTTAAGATTAATAATAATTGTTATTAAATTTTTTTTATTACTAATATCAACAGTTAGAAGTATTTAAAAATAAAATTTTAATATAAAGAATTAATCCCAAAAGTTAAAGAATTAGTTGGATTTTAGAATATATTAATTTTAAAAAGGAATAAATAGTTTGTGACAATATTAATTAGGGGTAAGTAAAGTTATATTTGATATTAATTATGTCACCATTAGAGTGGATTGTGTTATAAAATGTTTGAATATTCACATAATTCTGAATTGATTTTTAAAAATGAGTTGGTATTAGTGGATTAAAAAAATGTGCCAATGATTAGGCACGATAATTGCTATAAATATAAACAAATAATTTAAAGGAGGGATAGATATGAAATACAGAATTTTATCAGTATGTGGAACTGGAATTGCAACATCAACAGTAGCAACAGAAAAAACAAAGGAATTATTAAAAAGGAGAGGGCTAGATGTAGAAATAATTGAATGTAAGGTTTTAGAAGTATCAAATAAAATTTTAATTTTCAAACCTCATGTAATCGTACACACGACCCCTGTTAGTGATGAAGTTACGAATGGAATAAAAAAGTTTTCAGGTTTAGCTTTTTTAACTGGAGTAGGAATGGATAAAATAGCTGATGATATTGCAGAATATTTAAGGTCATTAGAATAAATTATTTTGTTAGTAATTACTAACAAATATATTAATTATGAAGGAGGAATTTACAAATGCAAATTATTCAATTTATTCTCGATTTAGGTCCTACAGTAATGATGCCAGTTATTATAACTATATTAGGAGTACTATTTGGACAAAAAATATCTAAAGCTTTTAGAGCAGGACTAACAATCGGTATAGGGTTTGCAGGAATTAATCTTGTAATAGGGTTATTAGTAAATAATCTTTCACCTGCAACCCAAGCAATGGTTACTAATTGGGGGTTAAAACTAGATATAATGGATGTAGGGTGGCCAATTGCAGCTTCAATAAGCTTTGGTACAACAATAGTTCCAGCAGTGTTTCTCATTGGAATTTTTATTAATACTGTAATGTTAGGTTTGAATTGGACAAAAACAATGAATGTTGACCTTTGGAATTATTGGCATTTTATATTTACAGGTGCATTAGTAATGTATTTAACAAATAACGTAGTAATAGGGTTAATAGCATCTGCTTTGACAATTATAATTATATTAAAATTAGCAGATTTTACAGCACCATATGTTGAAAAGTTTTTCCAAATGCCTGGAGTATCATTACCACATACAGAAACAGTTTCTTGGGCTTTAGTAGGAATTGGAATTAATAAAATTTTAGATAAAATACCAGGAATAAATAAAATTAATTTTGATACAGATACAATTCAAAAGAAATTTGGGATTTTTGGTGAACCGATGATAATGGGATTAATACTTGGGGCTGGTATAGGAGGACTTGCTAAATATCAAGTTAAAGAAATTATTGTACTAGCTGTTAACATGTCTGCCGTTATGTTTATTATGCCACGAATGGTTAGAATTCTTATGGAAGGGTTACTTCCACTTTCAGAAAGTGCAAGAGAGTTTATTAATAAGAGGTTTCCAGGCAAAGAAGTTTATATTGGATTGGATGCAGCAGTAGTTATAGGTCATCCAGCGGTTATATCAACTGGACTTATAATGATTCCTATAACTTTATTAATTGCAGCTATATTACCAGGAAATAGACTTCTTCCATTTACAGATCTAGCGGTACTACCATTTCTTGTAATATGGGCAGTGGTTCCATCAAAAGGAAATATTATTAGATCAGTAATTACATCAACAATAATGGTTTGTTTTATGTTGTTAATTGCAACAGATATAGCAGGAGTTGCAACAATTATGGCGAAAGATGTAAATTTTGCATTCCCAGAAGGTACTTCAACAATTTCATCCTTAGATGCTGGAGCACATCTTATTCCTTATATCATATTCAAAATTGTTCAATTGTTTATGACCTAATAACTATTAATAAATAAAGAACTAATTAGAATAAAATTTAATATGTTTTTGGATACTGTTATTTAATTATAAGAAAGAAGGGGTGTTCTTGAAAGGTTTAGTAAAGTTAGTTCATGGAGAAAAAAATACTGAACTAAAAGAGGTAGAAAAACCTAAAATACAATCTGGAAAAGTTTTAATTAAAGTTAAAGCGAGTGGTATTTGTGGTACAGATTTAAAATTTTACTATACTGAAGAAGGAAATACTAAGTTAAGTCCTCCAGTAATACTAGGACATGAAGGCAGTGGTGTTGTAGTTGAAGTAGCTGAGGATGTTAATGATATTAAAGTTGGAGATAGAGTAGTATCAGAAACTAATTATTCATATTGTGGTAAATGTCATTATTGTAATTCAGGGAATATAAATATGTGCATAAATGGAAGAAAAGGATTAGGATCAACAGCAAATGGTTTTTTCGCAGAATATGTTTTATGTAATAGTAAAAGGATATATAAGCTACCGGAAGAATTTTCATTTCAAGAAGCAGCTTTGATAGAGCCATTAAGTTGTTGTGTGAATGCAGTAGTTGAAACATCATCAATAAAACCAGGAAATATATGTATTGTTTTTGGTGCAGGGTTAATTGGAAATTTTACTGCCCAATTAGCTTATGCTATAGGAGCTAAGGTAGTTCTTGTGGGAACAAGAAACAGTATTGATAGATTAAAATTAGCAAATAAAATAGGAATAGAAGAAACTCTTGTTTTTGGACAAGACGATATAGAAGGATATATAGAAAATATAAGTGAGGGGTATGGAGCAGATATAGTTTTTGAGTGTTCAGGTTCAGATAAAGCATTGGCTACTGGATTGAATGTAGTTAAAAAAATGGGAGAGATAATTTTATTATCAGCACCTAATGAGATGAATTTAGATTTATGGAACCAAATTGTTTTAAAAGGTATAAAAATGATTGGGGTAATTTCTTCAAGGCCAAGTTGTTGGGAAACTGCTATGAAATTATTAAAAAATAAGAAAATAAATGTAAAAAAATTAATATCATATACCTATCCTTTAAGTAATTGGGAAGAAGCATTTAAGAAAGCAAAATTTGGGAAATCATTAAAGGTAATTTTAGAACCTAATCAATAGAAATTATAGGTAATAAGCCTAATATAGTTACTTTTTATATCAATATGCATAAATATAGTTTAAAATATTAGTAATGAAATGTAAATTTAGATAGCTTATTTGGATATTTACCTGTTATTTTAATTTGAATTTACAGATTTGGATATTATGTTATTTTAAAGAATATTATAGTGTGCCATTGGTGTGAAAATTGCTTTTAAAGGTTAGGTGAGTAAAGTGAAAAAATTATTTGATTTGGTGGACAATGAAGATAAAAAAAATCCTTTGACAGATAATCAAATTGCAAAATTTCTTAATCTTAGTAGAAGTGAAGTGGTAAAATTAAGACATGCTAATAATATTGGAAATTCAAGAGAAAGAAGAGAAGAGATATTAAAAAAGGAAATTAAAAAGATTAAAGAAAAAGAACCCTTTGTTTCTCTAAGAGCTTTAACCTCAAAGTTAAATGAGGAAGGTTTTCATATATCTAGAAATATTGTATCTAGATTATTGAAAACGATTAAAATTAAAAATGATACTATAGTAGATGATACAAAGAAAGTGGAGAAAGATTTTTTGTATTCTTCCTTTGATACTTTAATAGGAATTAGAGGTAGTTTGAAATCAAAAATAAAGTTAGCCCAAGCGGCAATTTTATATCCAACTAATGGTCTTCATACATTAATATATGGACCAGCTGGTGTAGGAAAGAGTGAATTGGCAGAATGTATGTATAAGTTTGCTATAGAATTAAAGACTAAAGAGGAAGTTGCACCTTTTATAGTTTTTAATTGTGCAGATTATGCAGACAATCCTCAATTGTTATTAGCTCAATTATTTGGATATAAAAAAGGAGCTTTTACAGGAGCTGAAGTTGATAAGAAAGGTATTGTTGAAAAAGCAGATAATGGAATATTATTTTTAGATGAAATTCATAGACTTCCTTCGGAAGGACAAGAAATGTTGTTTTATCTTATAGATAAAGGTAAATATAGAAGATTAGGTGAATCCGGTGAATTTCGTGATGCTAAGATTATGATTATTTCAGCAACTACTGAAGATATAGGAGAGTCATTGCTTACAACTTTCAAAAGAAGAATTCCTATGTTTATTGAGTTACCATCTCTTTCAAAAAGGCCTTTGGGAGAAAGATTTGAAATTATCAAAAGTTTTTTTTTACAAGAATCATCAAGAATAAATATGAGAATTATCTTAGAATACAATGTAGTAGTAGCCCTGTTATTATATGTTGCTAAAGGAAATATTGGTCAACTTCGTTCGGATATACAGGTTATATGTGCAAGAGGATTTTTGAATTGTATTATTAATAAGGAAAATTATATAAAAATTGAAATAACAGATTTATCTACTCAAATTGTTAAGGGATTATTGAGGATTAATAATAATAGATCAAAAATAGAAAAATTAATAAATGAAAATATAGAAATACTTCCATTACAACAAAAAAAAATCAAATTGATAAAACAAAATGAATATATACTTCCAAAAGAGATATACACAGAAATTGAAACAAAATATGAAAAATTAGAGAATGAAGGAATGAACAAAGATATAATAAATAGAATTCTTGGAGATGAATTAGAAATTAGAGTTAATCAATTAATAAAGCAAGTGAAAGTTAACAAGAGAAAGTTAAAAAGGAGTGATTTGAAAAATATTGTTGGTGAAAAAATTGTTAATGCTGTTGAGAATATGATGAAAAAAGCTAATGATAAGTTAGGTGAATTAGATGATAGTTTGTTTTATTGTTTAGCAACTCATCTTGCTGAATCATATGAAAGAATACTTAAAGATAAGCCTATACAAAATCCTCAATTAAACAGAATAAAAAATGATTATAAATATAAAAATGAATATGATATAGCTAAAAAAATGGCTAAAATTGCAGAATCTTATCTTAGTATTGATTTACCAGAAGAAGAAGTAGGATTTATAGCTATGTATCTTAAATCTTATTCCCAAAAGAATATATTAAATGATACACATGTAGGTGTTTTGGTACTTACACATGGGCATGTAGCTAAAGGGATTGTTGATGTAGCAAATAGACTTTTAGGGGTAGAACATGCAAGGGCTATAGAAATGTCTTTAGATGATTCTCCAAAGATAGTTTTAGAAAAAGCTATGGAGATTGTAAAAATACTAGATCAAGGTAAAGGCGTTTTAATGCTTGTAGATATGGGTTCACTTGTTAGCTTTGGAAATATAATTACTGATAAAACCGGAATACAAACAGAAACTGTTGTTAGAGTTGATACTATTATGGTGATTGAAGCTGTAAGAAAAGCTTTGCTTACTGATGCAGATTTAAGAGAAATAGCACTATCTATTAAAAGTGAAAAAGAAAATTTACCATTTCAATTAAAACATAATAATAAAATTTATTTTTCAAAATGCATACTAAGTTTGTGTTTAACAGGAAAAGGAACTGCTCAGTTTATTTCAAATTTAATCCAAAAACATATTCCACAAGCTATTAATGATATTGAGATAATATCACTTGCTATATTAAATAAAAAAAATATTTTAGATATTATAGACAATTTAAATGAAAATAAAAATATATTAGCCATAGTAGGAACTGTTAACCCATTATCACATGAAATCCCTTTTATAGCAGCAAAAGAAATTATAAAAGGAGGGGGAATTGATAGATTAAAAAAAATTATTGATATGAATATTAAAAATAATATTATATTAAAAAAATATAATGAAAGAGTATCCTTGGAAAATCTAATTCAGACAGATCTTATTATATCTAATTCAAAACTTGTGGAAAAAAATGAAATTCTAGATGAAATGGCTTCTTTATTGCATTTAAAAGGATATGTAACAGAAAATTTTATTGTTTCTGTACATCAAAGAGAATTAATGGGAGTTACAGTATATCAAAATAGTGTTGCATTACCACATGGTAGCCCAGAAGATGTGAAAAAATCTAAAATATGTATTTTAGTAACAGAAAAACCAGTAGAGTGGGGAGAAAATAATAAAATTCAAGTAGTTTTTATGATTGCACTAAATTATTATAGTAAGGCAGAATTTAAAAAAATTTATTATAAGATAAATAATACTAAAATGATTGATTTTATAAAAAAAGAAAGGAATCCAGAGCAAATTAGGGAGGTGATTATTAATGGAGGATGAATTTGTTATTGACAGTAAAGTAGTAAATATAAAATTGGATGTAAATACTTCTGATGAAGCAATAAAAACAATAGCCTTATCCTTAAAGGATGCTGAATATGTTAAAGAAAGTTATATAAAGGCTGTGTTAGAGAGAGAAAAAATATATCCCACTGGATTACCAATAGAACAATTTGGTGTAGCAATACCTCATACAGATATAGAACATGTTAATAAACCTATGATAGCTTTAGCAACATTAAAAAATCCTGTAGATTTTTATGTAATGGGTGGCTGCAATAATGAAAAAGTACCAATTAAAATTATATTTATGCTTGCAATGACAAATAGTAAATCACAAATTACATTATTAACAAAACTTATGTCACTTATTCAAGATAAATATATATTGGAACATATATATAATTCTCATGATAAAAACGACCTCCTTAATATAGTTGGTGACAAATTACAAATAAAATAAAAAGACTGAAAATTCAAAATATTAAAAATTAAATTTAAAAGGAGAGGTAAATATGTTATTGGAAAAACAAAGGGAAAAAATAATTCAAATTGCATTAGAAGTACAAAAATTAAATCTTGTAGCTTTAACTTTTGGAAATTTTAGTATAAGAGATATAGAAACAGGATATGTTTGTGTTACTCCAAGTGGAATGAAATATGAAGATTTAAAAACAGAAGATATAGTTATTATGGATACTGATTGTAATATAGTAGATGGAAGTAGAAAACCATCAATTGAAGCTTCAATGCATTGTGCAGTTTATAGAAAAAGAAAAGATGTATTTGGTATAGTTCATACACATTCGGTATATGCAACAGCTTGGGCATCTTGTAATAAAAGTATTCCTTGTGTTTTAGCTGAAACAGCAGCTGTAGTTGGAGGTACTATAAAATGTGCTCCATTTAAACCTATGGGAAGTGTTGAACTAGCAGAGGTAACAATTGAAGAATTAGGAAACTCTGATGCAGTATTAATGGAAAGGCATGGAGTATTAGCTGTAGGAAACAATATAGATGTTGCATTAGCAAATGCAATTATTGTTGAAGAATCAGCTAAAGTAGCATACTTTGCTAAAAATATTGGTGAGATTTCTGAACTACCAAAGGATGTTTGTTTAAAACTAAGAAATGATGTTATGGAAAAATATGGTCAAAAATAAATATATTTTAATATAGGAGGTAGTTTTATGAATGGAAAAATGAAAGCACAAATGTTTTATGGACCAGGAGATGTTAGATTTGAAGAAATTGATATTCCAAAAATAAATGAGGATGAAATATTAGTTAAAGTTAAGGCTGCTTTAACTTGTGGAACAGATTTAAAAACGTATAGAAGAGGACATCCATCTATTATACAAAGGATTCCATCAACTTTTGGTCATGAATTTTCAGGTGATGTAGTAGAAGTTGGAAAAAATGTTTCGAATTTTAAAGTTGGTGATAGGGTTGTTGGTGCAAATTCAGTGCCTTGTTTCCATTGTTATTATTGTAAGAGAAACATGCATAGTTTATGTGAAAATTTTGAGTTTTTAAATGGTGCTTATTCTGAGTATGTGGTTATTCCAAAACAAATACTTAAATATAATTATCATAAAATACCAATTGGATTAGACTATAGAGAAGCTGCTTTAGTTGAACCATTAGCATGTGCAGTCCATGGAATTGATAGAACACCTATAAAAGTTGGGGAAAGGGTTGTTGTTATAGGAGCAGGGCCTATTGGGTTAATGTTTGTAAGATTAGCTACGTTAAAAGGAGCTAAAGTAATATCAGTTGATTTATCAGATTATAGATTGGAACAATCTAAGAAATTTGGGGCAATAAGTACAGTAAATGCTTCAGATGAAGATCATATAGAAAAGGTGAAAGCATTAACTTTAGAAGGTAAAGGTGCAGATGTAGTTATTGAAGCTACTGGATATCCTGTTGCATGGGAAAATGGAATTAATATGATAAGAGCTGGTGGACATGTTCTTTGTTTTGGTGGTACTAAGAAAGGAACATCAATAAATATTGATTGTCAAAAATTTCATTATGAAGAATTGCATATAGAAGCTATATTTCATCATACCCCATATCACGTTAAAATGGCTTTAGAATTATTAGCTACAAAACAAGTTGATGGTAGTTTATTTTTAACAGGACAGTATCCTCTTGAAAAAATTATAGATGCATTAGAAAGTGTTGGTAGGCAAGAAGGAATAAAATATGTAATAACTCCTTAGAAATTAAGATTAAAAATGTAATATATAAGTGTCTCTTATTTGATTAAGACATTAAATAAACATTCTAAAAGCAAAGGGGTGAAAATATGATATATAGATTTACTCGATTTATTTCAGGAAAATATCTTAATGGAGTAATTGATTATTATACAAATAATCAAATAATTTTCAATTCTATTGTGGTTATTTTGGGATTTGTTTGGATTGTTTATTTAAGAAATAAGAATAAAGGAAAAAAATCAAAAAAACAAATTTTTTGGTTTTAAAATTAAATAATAAAGAGGAAAAGAGATAGATTTTGTAAAAGTAAATATATCTCTTTTTCTATTGTAAGAAATATCTAGAATTTAGTATTATTTTATAATAGTTATAAAACTATATAAATTTAGCTTTAAAAAACTTATCATTAAAAATTTAACAACTTATGGTCATAAACTGTTGTAATTTTGTTGTTAATATGATATTCTAATATAAAGAAAGTGCCTATGGCTAAGGTTTAACAACATAAGATTTAATTTTATGGTTGTTACAATTTTATTTAGAAATTGTTTCTGTTGGACATTAACATGAGATTTATTTTATTTTTTCAGGTTAAACTAACAGAATTTTTTATATTAATAGGATGCTTTTTATTACAACACAATTAATACTATATTATTTAAACAAACATAAAAAAGATATAAAGTTGGATAAGCTTAACCTTTACTTCCCCCAAACCTTATGTGGTAAAATTAAGCCTTATCCAATTTTTATGTTTAATAATAAAACTTCTCTAATTAGATAAGAAAATGTATCTATATAGGGAGTTTTTTTATTATTAATATAATATTTTAAAAATATATATTTAAGAATAGTAAGTTTATGCTTTTTAAAATTAACTTATAAAAATATTTATTTTTATAAGTTAAGGTAAAGTAATTAATTTATATTTATTTTCTCTTAAGAAATTTGAAAGAATTATATAGAAAGTATTTTAAGATTTTACATATATAATAAGATTAGAAAGTGACAAAGGAGGAGAAAAAGATGTTATAATTTCAATTGAAAGGGTGATAGAAATGACAAAAGGTAATTATAATGTCCTAGTTGTAGATGATGAATTAGAAATAAGAGACGCTATAGAAATATATTTAAAAAATGAAGGAATAAGTGTTTTTAAAGCAAAAGATGGAATAGATGCCTTAATGATTTTAGAAGAAAAAGATATCCACCTTATACTTATGGATATTATGATGCCGAGAATGGACGGTATAAAAACTACTTTTAAAATAAGAGAAAAAAAGAATATTCCTATAATAATGCTTTCAGCAAAATCAGAAGATACAGATAAAATAATGGGGCTTACTATAGGTGCAGATGATTATATTACAAAGCCATTTAATCCGTTAGAGCTTATAGCAAGAGTTAAATCTCAGCTTAGGCGTTATATGAATTTTGGGAGTAGAGATGGAAAAACAAATAAAGATGATAACATAATAATTAGAGGACTTTTATTAAATAAAAAAGAAAAGAAAGTAGAAGTTAATGGAAAAGTATTAAGATTAACTCCTACTGAATATAAAATTTTAGAACTTCTGATGGAAAATAAGGGTAGAGTATTTTCAATTGAAGATATATATGAAAAGGTTTGGAAACAAGAAGCATATAGTGCAGAAAATACAGTTGCAGTTCATATAAGAAGAATTAGAGAGAAAATAGAAATAAACCCTAAGAGTCCTGAATATTTAAAGGTGGTGTGGGGAATTGGATACAAAATTGAAAAATAATGAAAATGATATAACTAAAAAAATGGTAGATGAAAATGATAATAATGAAGAGATAGTTGAAAAACATGATACAACTAAATATGATTTAAGACAGGATAGTACAACAGAGTTTGATTATAATTTAAAGAAAGATAAGTATAATAATGATGAAAAAGATGATTATAATCTAAAGGAAGATAAAGAAAATAAGTTAGAAAAAGAAGATTTAGAAAACTTTAGAAAAAATAAAAAGAAAGATGAAAGTTTAAAATCTCGATTACTTAAGAATAAGAATTTTGTTATTATAAGCTTAATATTACTAATGGGTTTAATAAGTTTTTCATGGCTTTGTACTAAAGATTATATAGATAACTATGCTTATACAAAAAATTATTTTAGAGATGAAGAAATAGCATCACATATGTCAACATATATTGAATCATTTAAAAATTTTTATGATAAATTTAAAGATTATGATAAAAAAGATAGTAAAAATAAAATTATAGAAAATGAAATGTACAGAGTAAAGATAGAAAATAATGATAAATTAAATCAAGAAATCAAAAGAACTAATGAAAAATATACAAAGTATTTATTTGAGGGATCAGAATATAGCAAAGAGGAAAAAGATAGGTATGTATCTCAAAAGAATGAAGAAATAAAATCTGTAGAAAAAATGTATAAAAAGTCAGATGATGAGCTAAGAAAAGAAATAATATCTAAAACAGATAATGAATATAAAGAGCTTAAAGCAACTATAAATGGAAGAACAGATATAAAATATTACATGAAAGATATACAAAGTAATAGAATATATACTAATTTAGATAAGAATGATAATGTACAAGATTATATTAAAAATAAATCTATATATTCTTTTACTGATAACGACTTAACTAGATTAAATTATTATGGTTCTTCATATCTTCCAAGTTACATGGACGTAAAGTTTATAATTCCTAAGTATAAATATGGTTATGGTCCAATGTATAGTTATATAGATAAATATAATGTTAAGAAAAATAAAATACTAAAAGAAGGAATAGTAGGTCCTATATTATTATTTATTAGTATAGTAGGATTAATCTATATCATAAAGAATAAAAAGGTTGAATTTTTATATAAAGATAAGGTTATATACTTATATAAAAAGATACCAATAGATTTTAAATTAATAATGTTAATTTTTTCTACAGTCTTTATTTTAAATTGTAGAAATCCTTTTATAACAGTTGATAGTGTAGATAATATTATATTTTCAATATTGGTACTAGTTATAATGATACTAAGTATTATAATCGTTTTACTTAGCATATGGTATATAAAACTTATTTTTAAGAAGAAAGTTAACATAAAAAAAGAATTTTACAAAAGTATGATTTTCAAATTTTATGGATTTTTAGGTAAAGTATTTGAAAATAGAAATGTATTTCTTAGAACCATAGGAGTACCTGTTGTAATGGGAATTATTATATTTGGTGCTATTATTCTAATAGGACCATATACACCAGGTGGAGGAGAAGTAGCGGCAATACTTGGTATGATATATATGATATATATTATAGTGATTGTTATATATAAAATCATGTATTTTAGTGAAATATCAAAAGGTACTAAAAAAATTGTATCAGGTGACTTAGAAGTAAATATAAAAGAAAGAGGAAAAGGAGAGTTTTCTAAACTTGCAGCTAATATAAACGAAATGAAAGAGGGACTTGATAGTTCATTTAAAAAGCAAGCTAAAAGTGAAAAGTTTAAGTCAGAGCTTATAACTAACGTATCTCATGATTTAAAGACCCCTCTTACATCTATAATAAATTATGTTGATTTATTAAAAAATCCTAATTTAGATGAAGATGAAAGAAAAGCTTATATAGAGGTTTTAGATAGAAAATCTCAAAGAATAAAGGTTTTAATTGAAGATTTGTTTGAGGCTTCAAAGGTTGCAAGTGGAGCTATAGAACTAAATATTGAGAATGTTGATATAGTAGCATTACTTAGACAATCATTAGGGGAGTTTGATGAGAAAATCAAAGAATCCTCTTTAGATTTTAAAGTTAATATTGAAAGTCCTAATATACATTTGAATTTAGATGGTAAAAGAACATGGAGAGTGTTTGAAAACTTGATAGGTAATGCATTAAAATATTCTCAGCCAAATACAAGAGTATATGTAGATTTAGAAGAGTATGAAAAAAAAGCAGTGTTAACTATAAAAAATATTTCAGCTTATGAAATGAACTTTGATGCAAATGAATTAGTTGAAAGGTTTAAAAGAGGAGATACATCTAGAAATACAGAAGGATCTGGACTTGGACTTGCAATTGCAAAAAGTATTGTAGATCTTCAAGGTGGCAGCTTAGATATAAAAATAGATGGAGACTTATTTAAAGTAATTGTAGAATTTTATAAAGATAAGTAGTCCGCTCGTATAGTAGAGATTTTATAAATTTTTTAAAATTAGACAATACAATGATTTTAAATCTTAAAATTACCCTATGGAATAGATCCTAAATATATTCTATAGGGTTTTTTTTATATATAACTATACTAATTTATATTACAATAAATTAATATAGTATTTAAATTTTAAAGCTTATAATCATATCATATTAAGGTTAATTGAATATCATATATATTGGAGTAATTATTGAAAGGAAAAAATATGGCTGAAGGTAAAGATTATAAAATCATTGATGTTAAAGAAGGTAACATATTAGATGAGTTTTCTACTGATAAAGTAATACTTAGAGGAACATATCCTTATGAAAATAGCGCTTTTGCAGAAAATTTAGAGATTCAAATAATACCTGAAAAGGGGGAGGTTATTACTAAAAAGATACCTTATAGTGGATACTTTTTAAAATTGTTTTTAGAAGATTTTACTCTAAATGGTAGGGATGAAATAATGGTTAGAGGAAGTTTTGGAGGAAGCGGAAATTTTGCTATAGCAACTATTTATCAATATAAAGATAATATGCTAAAAGAAATATTTAGCCAAGATATGTTTGATAAAAAATATAAATTTAAAGCAAGATATTTGGATGATTACAAGGTGGAAATTACATCAGATCAGTTGAAACGAAAATATATTATTGATATATCTTCAAAGGATAAAAGTGTTTTAGATATAATATATAATAGTGATGGAACAGTAAAAAAAGGAGTCCTTCCTTATGTATCATCAATTAATGAAGCATTTCCAGTAAATTATGTTTATAGAGATAACTACAATTTGCTAACACAACAAAGAATAATAGGTGTTTCAAATGCGGATACAATAGGGGTTATGGAAAGTTTTATTGATTTTAAAGATGGGGATTTTAAAAATTTTTATAGTAGAGCTACAATAATGGGACAAAAATATGATAACAAAATGAGAATGTCAGTAAACTATAAATAATATATAATCTTTACATTTTTACTAATTAAATTAATTAGTAAATTGAAAGTGTAGTAGAAAATTTTATTTAAGAGATAAGTATATAATTTAGTTATTTAAAATTAAAATGTTTAAAGTGGCTATATGAAAATTTAATTTTTATATATCCACTTTAATTTCATGTCAATATATTAGATATTAATAGGAATTTTTAAAATAGGCTATAAATCTTATAATTATAAGATGAATTTAGTAATATAAAGCTAATTATAGAGTTGACGTGAAAATAATTATCAATTACAATATAAACGGAGTCAAAGGTTGGACATATATGTTATTTATTGAAAATTTATTATAATATAACATTTATATATTTAGTAGATGGAGGGGTTGTAAATGGAAAAAAAGGTTGCTAAAGCTAAAAGTTGTTTAAAACCTGCACCAGATTTATTAATTTCTTGCAGAGATAAAGAAGGAAATAATAATGCATTGGCTGTTGAATATGCATGTAATTGTAGTTTTGATCCACCAATGGTTATGGTGGGAATAGTACCTAGCCGTTATTCATATCATATGGTTAAAGAAACAGGAAAATTTGTTGTAAACTTAGTTCCAGAAAATTTAAGAGAAAAGTACGCATATCTTGGAACTCATAGTGGAAAAGATGAGAATAAATTAGAAAAATTAGAAATGAAAGTAGCTGATGGAACAAAAGTTGATGCTCCATTACTATTAGATTGTCCAGTAAACATAGAATGTACTGTTGTAGATTCTGTTAAAACAGGATCACACGAAATGTTCATAGGAAAAATAGAAGAAGTTCATGCAAATGAAGATATAGTTGATGGAGAGGGAAACATTGATTATTCAAAAATAGATCTTTTAAAATTCAGATAATCCTTTTTATTTTTATAGACAAAATGTTTAATTAGCAAAGAAAATCTCCTTGTAAGTTTTAAGAAAAGCTACAAAGAGATTTTCTTTTGTTTTATAAGAAAAATATTTGTTTTACCGTTACTAAATTAATATCTTTAATTGATATCTTAAAAATAAAATAAGATTTTTAGTGAAGTTATGAGTTCTTAGAAATATATATTTTTCTTCTATGATATAATGTTTAAAGTATTAAATATTTCATATATAGTATTTAATATAAATTAGAAATTATAATATAGCTTATATAAATTTAATGCTTTACAATAATATAGTAGTAATTTTAATATAAAAAATTACTGATTTAAGATTAAAAACACAAAAAGGAGAAAACTATGAACATTCAAATATTTGGAACTAAAAAATGTTTCGATACTAAAAAAGCAGAAAGGTATTTTAAAGAAAGAAGAATTAAATATCAATTTGTAGACTTAAAACAAAAATCTCTAAGCAAAGGTGAACTTAATAGTATTAAATCTGCAGTAGGTCTAAAGGAGCTAATTGATTCTAAGAGTAAAGAATATACTAGATTAAATATGGCAAACATAAGAACTCCTGATGTCAAAGAAAAATTACTTTTAGAAAATCCTAAATTATATAGAACTCCTATAGTTCGTAATGGAAGAAAAGCTACTGTAGGATATAAACCGGAAATTTGGAAAGAATGGGATTAATTTTATTTTTAAAATATCAGATTGTATAAAAAGACTTATGAAAAGCTTAAATTTTTCGTAAGTCTTTTTTATATTATTATATTTTATAAAAATAAATATAATAATATTCTTATATAAATAAAGGAAATAAATGGTAAAATATAGAATGAAAAATACATAAGGAGGATATAGAAATGGAAGATACAAATAAATGTTTTGATTATGACCAATATTCAGAGGATAAAATAATAACATTTAAGGTTAAAGGAAATTTATTTGATGATGGATTTGATTTAAATATTACTTTGAATATATTAAAAGATTTTCAGTATATAATGGATAAAGCATATTTAACCCTAGTAAATAAAAAGAAAATATCTGAAAAAGATAGAGAATTATATAAAATTAAAGCTATAAATTCTAAAGATAAATCTCTTATTTTAGATTTACAAATATACATTGGAAGCACAATGCAAGCAGCAATGCCAATACTATCATCTTATTCTCCAAAGCAAATGTGGGACCTTGTTAAAAATGGATATGATTTCATATCAAATATAACAAAGGCACGAAAACAAGGAAAGTCTGTTAATATAAAACAAAATAAAAATATAGATAAAATTAATGTAGAAATACAAGGAGATGAAAAAGATATTATTATAGATAAAAATACTTATATATTTTCTAATAAAGCTTATGATGACTATAATAAGCTTTCTAATTATATAGATGATGAAAATGTTGAAGAGATATCTATATATGAAAAAGATTTTTCAGAAGATGCTAATATAATAAATTTTGATGTAAATAAGAAAGAAATTTTTAAATATAAAAGCAGAATTCATGAAAATATTCTAAATTTTAAAGGCAGGATTTTTAGAATAGATGTTGATAATAAAAAAGGAAAGATTGATATCTTAGAATCTAAAGAAAAATCTATACCCTTAAATCAATATAATTTTAAAGTTTTAGATGATAAAGACATAAAAGAATGTTGTAATTATATAAATAAGCCTACAGAATTTACTGCTTTGAAAAAAATAATTGAAAATCCTTTTTTAGGAGAAGAGAAAATAGAGTGTTTAATTATTACTAAAATAAATGAGGATAATTTTAAATAAATGAAAAAATATATACTATAGAATTTTATTTGGATAACTCTAATCTAGATATTTATAAATTCATATATTTATTTATACTGTATAGCAGTTATATTAAAGTATTATCATAAATTTTAACTAAAAATATAAAGTTTATTTAATTTTACAATATAGGAATACTACATAAAAGCTAAAAAGTAAAATATACTTTTTAGCTTTTGTTTCTTGTTATTTATTTTACAAAGAAAGTTTATATTTATTATATCTTTAATATTTTATTGAATTCCTTCTTGTGTTATATGAATCTTTAAAAGTAGATTATATTCTCCACAGTCTAAGCTTACATTTTCTTTAAAGTTTATTTTTTTATTACTATTATTAGGTTTTATAGATAGTTCAATAGTATTATTTTTTTCATTATAAGAAGCTAAAGCATATTTTTGAAATGATCCTTCATTAGAATCATTAAATTCATTAACAGATAAGAAAAATGGATTTGCTTTTGAGTTATTTTGTAATTTGTTAATATATTTATCTAATCCCTTTATAGGAATAGGTATTTCTTTTTTTCCACCTTTATTACTTGCATTAATTTTTATAACATTTTCATAATTTTGATCTCCCATATTAATATATAAATTTTTATTAGTTTGAGTAGCTAAAATAAAATCTTGTATTGGAGTAAGATCATATACATAGTTATGGTTAAAAGTAAAATATTCTAGTTTTAATAAATTTTTAGAAAAACTAATATCGCTTATAAAATTATTATCTAATATTAATTTTCTTAAATTTATTAAATTACATATTGGTTGAAAATTTATTTCATTTTTACTGTTGCATGAGCTCATATTTAATGTGTTTAGTTGGGTAAGATTACATATAGGCTCTATGTCTGTTATATTTTTATTATTATTTATATCAATATAAGTTAACTTTTTTAAGTTAGATAGAGGAGTTAACTTAGTTATATTATTTTTTTCTAATCCTAAAAAATTAATATTAGTAAGATATTTTAAAGGATCAATATTAGAGATACTATTATCCCCTAGATCTAAACTACTAAGAGATTTAAGGTTCTTCAAACAATCTATATTGCTGATATTGTTATGTTGTAAATTTAGTTTCTTTAGAGATGTAAGTCTTTTTAATGGAGATATATCTTCAATTAGATTAGATTCTAGGTATAAAGTAGTTAGATTTTTAGCATATTGTAATCCTTCTAAATTTTTAATCCCTTTAGTATATTTGTGATCATGTAATATAGGTAAAGTCCTACTATCAATATAATATAAATGCTCCATATCTTTTTTTGTAATATTATCATTATAATTTCTATTCTCATCTATAAAATGATTTATTACTTCTTTTAATTTAGGATCTGGTATGTTTATTATTTGATCCGCTTGAGATAGTTTTGCAGGAATTAGAATACTTACTTCTTTTAAATTATCATCTTTAAAAATATCATCTTGTAAGGTAACACTATATTTAACTTTTATAGCACCTTGTGTTGATGATTCTATTTTAGGGATAGTTATTTCTAATTTGTTTTTATCTGTGGAGTTTATTACTGGATGGAAAGAATAAATATAGTTACTTTCATTATTTATAGTCTTTAAAATTTTTAAGTTATTAGGGACTTTTAACATTTCTTTATTCATTTTTACTATTAACTTTCCATTTGAAGCGGTTACAGATTTTATAAATAAAGAAGTTTTAGGGTTACTTGAGTTGTTTGATTGTTGATTATTATTAGTATCTGATGAGTTTTCAGAACTAGCATTGTTTTCTTTTTCATTAGAAATATTATCTTTTGCTTTATTTTCTAATGTTTTGTTGATTTTTTCAATCAAACTGTTTGGCATAACGGAATTTGAACCTAAACCTTGTAAGTCTGTGTTTTTGTCTGCATGTTCTTTTATATAGTTAATTGCATTATTATCGGCATTAGATCCTTGTCCATTAACTAATACAAGTGGTGAATTAAATTTTCCTGCTAATGCAGATGCAACTAATGCATCTGGGAATTTGTCTCCTTGTGCGTTTGCAAAGTACATTTTTTTTCCTTTTTCTAAATTGAAAGTTTTTAATATATTTAGATTAGTTTCAAATCTATCATGTCCACCTTTTACTCTTTTTTGAGCATTTAGTCCATTATATACTGATGATGGAACCATTGTTTCGCTTCCAACTACAGTTACTTTTGAATTATGATCTTTAACAAATTTTATGGCTTCTTTTGCATCTCCTAAATCATTTGATACAATTAGAAGTAATTTTTCTTGAGCTGCTGCTACTGGTGCTACTGATAAGCCATCTGAAAATGCTTGTTTACCATTTACAACTAAAACATCACTAGCATTTACTCCTTCTTTTTCTACTAAGTAATTGGCTATCGCTATGTTAGTTGCAAATCTGTCTTTTCCTTGAAGTCTTGTTATTTTAGCATTTCCTACTTCTTTTTCAACGTTTTTAGATATAGCGCCTTCACCACCTAAAATGAATACATTTTTAGGATTTAATTTTTTAACAGCATTTTTTACGCTAGTTTCTAATTGTCCTTTTCTTGTAAGCAATATTGGAGCATCTAATTTTTTAGCTAATACTGATGCACTTAAAGCATCTGCATAATCTTCACCTGATGCAATTATTACGTTTTCTGCTCCTTTTGTCCAGTTTGCTTTAGCAACTTTTGCAGATGTTTCATATCTGTTTGCTCCGCCTATCAAGTCTATTTTACCAGTGGCTGCTTTAACGTTAGTTCCTGATACAGCTGTAGCCAATATCAAACTGGATATTGCATAATTTGTTAAACTTTTTAAGTTTTTCATAATAATCCTCCTATAAAGTTATTGATATATTGATGGTAATATTATATAATATTGCATAATAATTGTAAAATAGTTAAGCGTTTATGATTTTGGTCAAAGATTTAATAGTAGAATACTTATTAAAAAATGATAATAATAATTCTATACATTTTGGTTTATGATAAATGCATTTTTTATAATATATAAGTATGTGTGAAGATTTCCATAGAAAGTAATTAATATAATTTGTTTTTTATAATAGAGGAAATTTATATAAACTTTATTAAGTTTTATAAAGAAATTATGATAGAAAATTAACTTTTGGTGAAATTATTATTGTTTATACTTGTATAATAGTAGAAAATATAACAAAGATTAATATGATTTTAGAATAAGGATTATTTGATGTATTCTACATATTTACCTAATAAACATATCACTATATCATTAAAATCCAAATATAATATATGGGAGAGAAATATAATTTTCTTTCATAATTTAGTCCTATAAAGTGTGATGTAATAATAGAAATAAAATAGAGAAATAAAATTAGTCTATATAATAAGTTATAGAAATTAAACGAAATATACTGAATTTTATGATTAGTTAACTTATTTTGTTATTTATAATATAAAATGTTATTTGATGTATTATATGTAATGGTGATATAGTATATATGTATAAGTGTAATGGTTTTACGCTTTGGGGGAGGATGTTAGGTATATGTGTTATGAAGCTATTGATATTGCACAGTATGTTATAAACTATTCTATAGACAGAGGAAAACCTATAAGTAATTTAAAATTACAAAAGGTTTTGTATTATATACAAGCGGCTTTTTTAGTTAATAGAAATAATCCTTGCTTTAAGGAAGATATACAAAACTGGAGACATGGGCCTGTTGTTCCAGAAGTTTATAAAAGATATAAGATATATAGCAATAGAGAAATAAATGAAAAACAAACAGGTCATTCAGAACTTGCCTTAGATGAAGATTCAAATTTATATACAAAAATAGTAGAGTTTAGAGAAGATAAAATATGTGAAAAAGATAAGATTTTGATAAAAAAAGTGGTGGATTCTTATTTGGATGTAGAACCTTGGGAAATGGTTAAAAAAACTCACCATGAAGATCCCTGGATATACACATCTAGAGCAGAACAAATATCAATTGAAAGTATAAGAGAATATTTTAAGCTAAACAGATCTAGAATTTTCTGTGGAGGTAATTAATGGATAGTATTCTAAGGAAAGTTTGTGAAAAAGAACCTTACGATATAGATGATGAATGGTTAAAAAAAATTACTGATGAGATAAAGGATTATTATAAAATTAGTGGAGGTAGACACTCAGAGTCGGAAGTGTCTGCTTTTATTTATAAAAGCAGAAAGAGTGATTTTGAATATGTAGTGGAAAATCTTACACGCATATCTTATTATTTTAATAAAACTGGATTAAAAGAATATGCAATGAATATAAAAAGTCTTATTGATTATATAACATTAGAACTTTTAAGAGAAGATCATGTTCAAAAGGTTTATGAAACTAAAGTTAATGATTTAGTTTCAAAAGTAATGAAGAAAAATTTGGATAAATTTAATTCTGATATAAAAAAGAATAAGGAAGATACTAAAAAAGAATATAAAAGAATAGAAGAACATTATAAAAATATGATGGCAAAACAAGAAAAAGAACTTTCAGGAATAAATAATACTTTAGTATCTATATTAGGAATTTTCTCAGCAATAATACTATCTTTTTTTGGAGGCCTTAGTATATTAGGTAGTGTTATGCAAAATATCAATAAAGTAAGTAGATATAGACTTTCTTTTAGTATAGTTCTTATAGTGTTTTTTATATTTAACATTATATTTACTTTACTTTATGTTATTTCTAAATTAACAGGAAAAGATATAAGTGTAAAGTGTAATGATAATAAGTGTAGTCATTGTACTAAAGATAAAGACCCAACATATATGTGTTTAAAAAGTAATTTCCCAGCAGTGTTTTGGTATAATTACGTATGCATATGTTTTATGGGTCTTTTATTTATTATGTTTATGGTAGACCAATATAATTTAATTTCAAACATAATAAATATAATGGGAATATCAAGTAATAGTTTAAATATATTGGAAATTGGTATAATAGGATTAATTATTATTTTTATTATAGTATTTGTTTTAACTAAAAAGTTTTTTAAAAATGATGAATGTTATAGTACTACCTCAAAAAAGCAAACAGAAATGCAAATAGCAGCAACAAGAGAAGAAAGAAATAATATGAAAATAAATAGAAATATTAAATCCTATAAAGTAAAAGATGATATTGTAAATATACCTAGAGTGTACAAGCATAACAAAAGAAAATAAACAAATATACAAGAAGATATTTTATCATATTACGGTTATTATTGGAAAATAATGATATATTATGGTATTATATATGTATTTAATTGAGTAGGAGAAGAGAAAATGAGACTTTTATTATTACATCATTATGGTATAGGATTAAATATATTAGTTAGGTTAATATTTTTATTTTCAGTTATAATTGGAGTAATGGCATTTGAAGATGAAAAAAAGATGGACTCAGCAGGAAATTTAATATTGGTAGGAATTTTTGCTTGTATTATATTAGGAGTTTTAACAAGTAGTTTTATTGAATTTATACAAGCAGTTATACTATTTTTAGTTGGCATTTTTTTAGTATGTTTTATAGAGGGTTTAATTGAAGCTATATCTGATGAAAGAAAAAAGAAAAGAAACAAAATAAAAGATTCAAGTATTGGATATCATAGAGAGAAAACAAAAGATTCAAACAAAATTTATAAAGAGGATTTTCAGGATAAATATTTAAATGATGAATATCTTGAAGAGGAAGATTTAGAAGCTGGATATTTAGCATATCAGTATTTAGCATCTGAAAATGAATATGAAGAAGAGTATGAGAATGATGGATATAGTGAAGATATCATAGAGGAGTATGATGAAGAAGAATATAACGAAGATGATTATAATGAAGATGTTATAGATGATTATGATGAAGAAGAATATAACGAAGATGATTATAATGAGGATGTTATAGATGAATATGAAGAAGAATATAATGAAGATGATTATAATGAGGATGTTATAGATGAATATGAAGAAGAATATAACGGAGATGATTATAATGAGGATGTTATAGATGATTATGATGGAGAAGAATATAATGAAGATTAAATAAAAAATGTACTAATGTATATTTAAAAACAAATAATTTATTATTTTATAGGTACACCTACTAATATTATATAAATATATTAGTAGGTGTACTTTTGCTGTTTATAAAATAAACTTAATGAGTATATAGATTTGTTTTATATAAAAGTAATATTATTTATATATTAATTGAAATATATATAATAATATATTACTTACAATATAAATAGTTAAAATATGGAAAAAATAACAAATGTTTGATATAATAATAGAACGGTTATTCATATGGAAAGGATGGTGTTTTATGTCACAAAAACTTAATAAACCATTATATAAGAAATTTTGGTTTTGGATTATTATTTTTTTGATAATAGGTGGAATTGTTGGTGGTATGAGAAACACTAACAAGGAATCATCAAAAACATCTACTAAAAATTCAAATATAGAAGTTAAAAAAGATACTAGAAAAATAACATATGAAAAATTTTCTGAAGTAAAAATAGGAACAACTTATGATGATATAAAAAAAATATTAGGCAAAGGTAAAGAAGCTACATCATCAGAAATTAGTGGTATAAAAACTATTGTATATAGTTGGAGAAATGCTGATGGTAGCAATGTAGATGTAACTGTTCAAAATGGTAAAGTTGTAGGAAAAGGACAGGCAGGACTTTCACTAAAATCCTCAAATGTTAATATGGATAAATATAACAAAATAAAAACGGGCATGAATTATAATAGTGTAAAACAAATATTAGGACAGGGTCAGTTAATTTCTACATCTTCAATGCAAGGTATTAGTACTAGTATATATTCGTGGATAAATTCAGATGGTTCTAATATAACGGTAACATTTCAAAATGGAAAGTTTGCTTCAAAAACTCAATTTGAATTAAAATAAAACTATGTTTAATCAAATATTTATTAAACTATATTAAATAATTTTAAAACCTTAGAATTAACTAAGGTTTTATTTTGATTAACATTATAATTTAACTTAAAGGTTGATTAATAAGGATATTTGTTTAAGTTATAAGCTTAAAATTGTTTAACTAAAGATTTTGAACTATGTAATAAGGATGCTGAAAGTGAGTTTGCATAATAGTATTTATTTCCGTTCTTATGCTATTTTCACTTTCAGCTCATGCAAAGGAGACAAAAATGTTACACATGTCTAGAAGAAAAAAGTATGTGTTATAATTGTTGGAAATTACAGAGATTAATTGCCCAGCGATCACCATACCAGCTAAAACTAATAATGGAGATTTAAGAAAACCTTTTTTATTTGGTTTTCATAGATAGTATTTGTTATAATTTTAATTCTATACTAAAATAAGCATATTTTATAAATTGATTATCTGATTGAAAAAAGGATGATAAATTAGCTTTCTTTTTTTAATCAGCATTTTTTGAAGTATATTTGCTAATAGCTTTAAATATAAACATTACAGCAGTAGCTCCAGAATCTGGTCTTCCTAAAGATTTATCACCATAGTAAGCAGCTCTACCATGAACTGATCTCATGTTTTTAGTTTCTTCAACACCTTTACATGCAGCTCTATAAGCAAGTGCAGTGGTATCAACTATTGAATTTTTTTCAGAAGAGGATTTTTGAAGAGAAATAACTGCAGGATGTAAAGCATCAAGCATAGTTTTATTACCAAGTTCAGTATTACCAATATCAATAACACCTTTAACTGCAGCTGTTCCCATAGTAGCAAAATCTTCTAATCCTATAGATGATTTACCTTTAATAGATTTACCGGCTTTCATAAAGCAGTTTGATATTAATGTACCCATAGTAGAAGGAACAACAGAATTCATACGCATTCCAAGTTTCATAAGTAAAAAGCCAATATCAGAAGTTTCAATCTTATCTATTTCATCAGTTAATGCTTTAAATCCAGTACACATTGTTATACCTAAATCGCCATCGCCCATAGCAGCATCTAATTCTGTTAAATAGGATTTTTCTTCATTCATAACATTTGTGATTTCTTCTAATATACCCTTTATAGTTTTTTTATATGAGTTTTCCATAGATTCATCTCCTTATATTTATAGTTTTAAAAATCATACATTGAATAATAATATTTTAAACAAGTTTTATAAATGTTTAATTAAAAAACTCAATTATATAAACTTATATAATTTGAAGTGAGTATTTAATATTTTTACTTATATAAATATTAAAAAAGGGTTATTGATTAAAAAATGGAGAGTAAGCAGGAGCATCTAATAATTCTTTTAATTCATTATCTAGTTTTAATAAAGTTATTGACATACCAGCCATCTCCATTGAAGTAGCAAATTCGCCTATATAATTTTTATAAACAGATATTCCTAAATTTTTTAAAATAGTATATGTTTTTCTATAGGCAATATAAAGTTCTTCCTTTGGAGTTGCACCTAACCCATTTATCAAAATAGCAACTTCATCACCATTTTTATATGGTAAGTCCTCAACTATTTTATTTACCATTATTTCTACAACTTCATCAGAAGATTTTAACTCAGTTCTTTGTATTCCTGGTTCTCCGTGTATACCCATTCCTATTTCCATTTCCTTTTCACCTATTGAAAAAGTAGCTTTACCTACTTGAGGGACTATACAAGATGTTAAAGCTACTCCCATAGTTCTTGTATGGGAAACAGTTTTTTCTGCAACGTTTTTTACTTCTTTTAGTGAATACATTTTTTCACAAGCAGCTCCAGCAATCTTGTAAGCAAAGAAAAGACCGGCAACACCTCTTCTTTTAGATTCACTACCTTTTGGTGCAGAAGCTACATCGTCAGTTACCATAACTTCTTCAACTTCAATATCATCCATTTCACACATATCTTGAGCCATTCTAAAGTTCATTATATCTCCACCATAGTTTCCATATAAATGAAGGACACCAGCTCCGTTATCTATAGCTTTATCAACTTCATACATACATTCTGAACTAGGAGATGCAAAGACATTTCCAACACTTACTCCATCAGCTAATCCGTATCCTACAAAACCAAGGAAAGTTGGTAGGTGCCCAGAGCCTCCTCCAGTTGCAATAGCTACTTTGCCAGCTTTTTTTTCATCAGCTCTTACAAGACATCTGAAATTATTATTAACCATTTTAAGATCTTTTGGATGGGCTAAAAGGATACCTTCTACTGTTTCTTTTACAAAGTTTTCAGGTTTATTAATTAACTTTTTCATAGTTTATTCCTCCAATATTAATAAAATTTATGATCTATAATTTATATAAAATAATAATTGTTGAACAAAACTTAGAATATAATAGTTATTAATTTTATAGGATTTTAATATATAAGTTTATTTATTAAAAAGAGAGGTATAATGTAGTATTTTTTCTTCTAGATTATTAAAATTATTAAACTGAAACTTAGTCTTAATTTTTGGTATCTGTATAAGACTAAGTTTCAGCTATCAAGGGGCTATTATTTTTTTAATTTTATTTCAGAAGGATAAGCCCATTTTTTTAGCTCTTCAACTGGAAGTTGTTCTGGTTCTTCACCGTTATTTAGAAGTAAAGAACGATAGTAAACTTCAGCAACTTCTTCTATATAATGTGCGTTTAAAAGGGCAGTATCGATGTCTTTTGCAACAGAAACAACTCCATGTTTTTCTAATAAGCAAGCATCTGAAAGTTTTAAAGGTTCAATTACGCTTTTAGCAAGTTTTGTAGTTCCAGGTCGTCCATAAGGTGCTACGTGAACTGTTCCACCATAAGAAACTGCCTCGTAAACTATAGGAGGTATTTCTTTAGAAAGTACAGAGAAAGCAGTAGCAAAGTGTGAATGAGTATGAACTATAGCACTAATATCCTCTCTTGTTTTATAAGCTTCAAGATGAAGTAATAATTCACTGGTAGGTCTTACATCAGTTTCAATTTCTATAACATTTGCATCGATATCTACAACACATATATCATGATAAGTTAATTCTTCTCTAGCTACAGCAGAAGGTGTTACAACAATATAGCCAGTTTCCTCATCACGAATACTGAAGTTACCAGATTTATGTCTACATAAACCACTTTTGTCTGCAGCTTTAGCTACTTTTACTACAGCTTTTTTTAAGTTTTCTAACATTTAAATTACTCCCTTTCCCCATTTAGCTATTTTTTATTTTAAATATTTTAATTTATATCAATTTATTTAGCACTATTTTTAGCATCAATTTGTGCATCTACTTTTTTCATGTGCATATAGTACCAACCAAATAATGCTAGATATGCAATAAGTACTACTAATCCTAAAACATCTCCGTTTATGATATTGGCACCATGAGCCATTGCCCATCTAAAGTCAGGAGTTTCAATACCAAAGTAAGCTAATAATTGACCTTTAGGTATTTCAATTGTTCCAACTTTTTTTGCAAGATCAGTCATAAGAGGACTGAATTGACTTGAAACTATAAGGTAAAGTGGTGTAGCCATTATTCCGATTAATATCATTCTAAGCAAGTTTCCTCCAGTAATTATAAGAAGTGGAACTGCAAAACATATATTTATTATTGATCCTAAAGGTAGAACACTACTTAAACCTAATTTAGAAAATAATACTGCAAGAGCCAATTCTACTGGAACTAATATTATAGCTGTTACCCATATTTCAGATTGTCCAGCTAAGAAAGGCCAATCTAAACCAATGTAGAATTTTCTACCTTTAAATCTTTTTTTCATAAGTTCACTCATTGCATCAGCAATAGGAGATAGAGCTTGCATAAATAATTTTGCTACCATAGGGAAGAGAACTAATGCAGTAGCTACTTGTATACCAGTAGTTAAGATCCCTTTAACGTTATATCCACCAAAAGCGGCTATTATTGAACCGACTATGAAACCCATAGTACTGTTTTCACCGAATATACCAATTTTTTGTTTTAATTTAGCAGCATCTATTTTTACATTGTTTATCCCAGGTATTAAATCTAATAATTTGTTGAATGGTAAAAGTACAGATGCAGTAAGCATCATTGGGTGAGAACAAGCAATTCCCGGGATTTTAGTAATTTCATAAGTTTGTTTCTGGGTAATATCAGCACTTTTAAGTTCAAAGACTACCTGAATAGCTGCAACAACAAAAGCAAGAGCTAAACTTCCAGTTATAGCTGAAACGATTACAGCAGTTAAGATTTTTCCCCAAACATTCCACATATCAACATTTAAACAGTCTGTCCAACCAAGAGCTAGCATTGCAATGTTTATAATTATTTGTAGTGGGAACATTGCTAGTGCATAAGGCCAAGCCCATGCAACTGCAGCCCATGGAGACCAACCAACATCTATAGCGTTAAGATGTATTCCTGTACTTTTAACAAAAGCGTTTGCAGCAGGACTTATTGCTCCAAACATAAAATCTAAAACAACATTCATTCCTATAAATGCAACACCTAAAGTTAAACCAGCACTAATAGCTTTCTTAGGTTTCATTTTAATTAGTAATCCCATTATTATCATTATTATTGGTAAAAATATTCCTGCACCTAAGTCTAAAATATAGTGTATAATAGCACTCATAATCTAATTCCTCCTTAAATTTTATTTTAATTTTTAAAGGTTAAAATTGTTTTGAGTATGAAATATTAGAAATATATTTGTGTTTTTACTAGTCTCAATTTAATCTGTTTTAATAAGTGTAATAGGTAAGTTGTTTATTTAAGTTTTACAATGATTATTTAGTTTTTTACTTTAAAGCTTAGATTATTAGCAATTAATTTTAATTAAATAGTTGTAAGTGTGTGCTATAGTTAAATATTTTATAAGGTCTAATTCTGATTAGTAAAAATCAAAATTTTACTCAATAAGTTCTTTTAATTTATCAAATTCTTCGTCAATTCCCATACCAGTTAAAAATGGTATACCGCTTAATGTAGGTATTTTTATATCTAATCCTTCTGTTGGAACAATTGAAACGTATATATCAGCTTGTCCTATAACACTTTCTAAAGATTTTATATCAACTGCTTCTACGTTTGCTTGTATTCCTGCGTCATCACACATTCTAGCTATTTTTGATGCCACTGTTTGGGAAGTTGCAACCCCTGAACCACATGCTACAATAATATTTTTCATTTTAACTCCTCCTTATTATTTTTAATTTTATATTTTAAATCTCGTTTATGATAGATTAATAAGTTCAATTTTTTGTTTTCATTAATAATGTTGTTATTTTTTTAATTAACTAAGTTCTTTATTTAAAAGTTCTAATATTTCAGAGGCTTCATTAGAATTTTTAAATTTAGTTAAGGTTTCTTCATTTGAAAATATTGACATAAGTTTACTTAATGTTGTTACTTGTTTTTTAGGATTATTTATTGCTAGCATAAATATTAATTCTGAATCTATATCTTTTTCTCCACTTCCCATTTCTTTAAAAGTTATTGGATCTTTTAGTTTAGCAAATATAATTGCGGGTTTTATAACATGCTCTGGATCAGTATGGGGAATTGCAACATTAGCTCCTTTAGTTATAAGTCCTGTGGGAAATACTTTTTCTCGTTCTATTACAGCATTTTTAAATGAAGCTTTTGCATATCCTTTTTGAATTAGTAGTGATGAAAGTTTATTTAAAAGATCAAACTTATCATCTGCAGCAAAATCTAATAAGATTAATTCTTTGTTTATTAGAGAATTAGCTTCCATAGCATCACGTCCTCCTTGAAATTTATTTTCTTGTAAACATATACAGCAACTTTTGTGCCAAACAGAGCATATGAATTTTCAATGTTGAAATTAAAGGCTTTTTTACATGACAATATGCACTAGAACATATTTGATAATTAGTGCATGATGTTTTTAAGGTGAAGCTATACTGAATTTTCAAAAAATATATGCATTGATTAAAAAAATAATCAAATAATAGAATATTATGAATTAAAATAAAATTAGAAATCATATATAAGTGTTGAAATTAAAGATTTCATAAAAGAATGAAATCTTTTATTCCATAATATAACATTGAAATTGAAATATTTTTAATATAATCTATAATAAAATAAATATATAAAAATAATAAAATATTAAAATAAAGGGGTGTTAATATGAAACCAGGGGTTTGGTATTTACTAGTTTTTTTGACAACTACATTATTGATAGCATCTTTTTTTACAAGAAATATATATTTAGGTGGAGCATGTTTTTTAATGGCTATGTATCTTGATAAGTTTAAAGATAAAATACCATTACCAAAAGCTTTTGAAAAACTAAAAATTGTTCATATGAAAGATGAAAAAGATAAATCTAAATAAAATAAAAACTAGAGAAAGGAAGTGAAAGACATAAGATAAATTAATATAAAGGTTGGTGATTAGAGCAATGACAAAAAAAGAAAGTATTTATATATATATAAAGGACAGTGTATCACTTGAGAATATAAAAGAAAATGTAAGAAAAGATGAGGATATTGGCATAAGTGCTTTTGAAATTCAAGAAAAACTTAATATAGTTAGAAATAATGCTAGTACATTATTAAATGAACTTTGGAGAGAAGGCAAGTTAATTAAAATAGTAACAAGACCTGTTAAATTTATTCCAAGTAAAGCAATTAATGAAAACGTTTTTGAAGATATAGGTCAAAACTGGAAAACAGAGCTTACTCCTAATGAATTGAAAGATATTATAAAAGAATGGGCAGTAACAAAAGAAAATCAAAAGGAGGATCCCTTTGATTTACTAATAGGAAGTACCAATAGTCTTTTAAATCAAATAGGTCAGGCTAAAGCTGCAATAATGTATCCACCTAATGGTTTGCATACTTTGATATTAGGTAAAAGTGGTGTAGGTAAAACAACTTTTGCAAATACTATGTATGAATATGCAAAGAAGAGTAAAAAAGTAGTAAAAGAAGACTTTCCATTTATATCTTTTAATTGTTCAGATTATTTTAATAATCCACAATTGCTTTTAGCACAGCTTTTTGGATCAGTTAAAGGAGCTTTTACAGGAGCTGATGAAAATAAAAAAGGACTTGTAGAAGAAGCAAATGGTGGAATATTATTTTTAGATGAGGTTCATAGACTTCCACCAGATGGTCAGGAAATGCTGTTTTTTTTAATGGATAAAGGTGAGTATCATAGGTTAGGGGAGACAGGTAAAACTAGAAAAAGCAGTGTTCTTATAATAGCAGCAACTACAGAAGATCCTAATGATGTTTTGCTTACAACTTTTTTAAGAAGGATACCTGTAATAATTAAACTTCCTTGTTTTTCTAACAAAGATATAGGTGAAAGAGTAGAAATAATAGAAAATTTATTTTACAGGGAAGCGGTTAAATTAAAAATGCCTATAGGTATATCCCCAGAAGTTTTAAAAGCTTTAGCTATATATGATTTTGCTGGAAATATAGGAGAACTTAGTTCAGAAATAAAGCTTTTATGTGCAAAGGCATTTTTATTTTATATACAGACTAATAATCCTAATGTGAAAAAATTAAAAGTTGAATTTCAAATGCTAAAAAGAGAAATTAGAGAGAATATATTTAAAGAAAATAAAATAGAGGGGAAAGTAAAGGAATTTCTAGATATTTTAAATGATGAGATAATTATTTCACCATCTAATACAAGTAGAAATTATTCTGATTCATTTAATGAAAGTATTTATGATTTATTATTTTCAAAATTAGAAGAATTAAAAAAGTGTGGATTAGATGAAAAAGAAATAGATATAAAAATTAACGAATTAATAGAGAATCATTTTGATAAAGTTATAAATAAAATTAATTTTGACGGATTAAATATAAGACAATTATACAAAGTAATAGATAAAGAGATTGTAGACACTTCAATAAACTTAATTAATTATTCTTCTCAAAAGTTAAACACCAAATTTAGTAGCAAATTAGTTTTAGGATTTGCTTTTCATATTCAATCATTAATCAAAAGATTAAAAGAGGAAAAACCTATAAAAAACCCAAATTTATACAAAATAAAGAAGACCTATCCACAAGAATATAAAGTTGCAGAAGGGTTGATAGTACAGTTAAACAACAAATTTAATATTGATATACCAGAAGATGAAAAAGGTTTTTTAGCATTTTTGCTTGCAAATAATAAAGATGAAAAAGAAAATCAATCTAAGATAGGAATAGTTGTAGTGTGTCATGGGGAAAGTACAGCTACAAGTATGGCAAATGTTGCTAATTCATTGTTGAATTCTAATGTTGTTAAATCTATAGATATGCCTTTGGACTCCGAAATAGAAGAAGTATATAATAAAACTCTTGCTACGGCTATAGCTTTGGATAAGGGAAAAGGAATATTACTTTTAGTAGATATGGGATCTTTAGGAAGTTTTGGAGATAGAATAATGAATGAAACAGGAATAAAGGTTAAAACAATTGATAATGTATCTACCCTTTTAGTCCTTGAATCTCTTAGAAGAGTTTTGTATAAAAAAGAAAATTTAACAATAATGCACAAATCACTTACCAAAAAAGAGAAAGTACCTACTATAGGCTCTTTAAAAAATAAAAAGAAAGCAATAATAACAGTATGTGTTACTGGTAAAGGTGCAAGTATGATGGCTAAAAATATATTATTTAATGTTATAAATGAATCATCAAGTAATGAAGACATAGACATTATTCCATTAGATTATATATCTGCTGAAAAAGATTCTAAAGAACTTAAAAAGTTAAAAGATAAATATGATATTATTGCATGTGTTGGAAGTTTGAAACCTAAACTGGATGTACCCTATTTTCCTATAAATCAACTTTTAAATGATAAATTTAAAGATAAATTTATTAAATTTTTACAGATAAATATATCTAAAAGTAAAAATCAACTTAAAGAGGGACAAAAAAGTATATATGATATATCAAGGGAAATGTTAGAACAGTATGTAAAATGTTTGAACCCAAGATTTGCAGTGGCTTATATAAAGAAATTTATAGACAAATTAAATTTAGAGAATAAAAGCGATGAGAGTAATTTGATAGATTTAATAGTTCATTTAGGATGCATGCTTGATAGATGTATACATGAAGATATTGTAAAATTTGATAATATGGATAAATTTATAAAAAATAATAAAATACAGTTTATGAAAATAAGGAATGCATCTAAAATATTAGAAGAAGCATATAGAATAAAAATAACAGATGATGAAATTTGTTATATATTAAAGGTTTTAAAAAAATAATTTAATGGAGAACTATATTCTTATTCATTTAAGAAAAAGATAGTTTTAAACTTTACGGTATTAAAGTGAAGTTATAAACTATCTTTTATTTTTATATAGTAGGATAATGTTTTAAGGTTTTTTAATAATATAAAGGTATTCCCACTAAAAAATTATAATACTCTTTATTATTTTTGAAAAAATTGTTAAAATTACTTATATAAAGTTAGAAAATGGTATATGGATAAACTTAAAATAATTATATAAGGATTTATGATATTTCTAAATTAGGTTAGTTTGAAATATACTAAAATACTTTCGAGGTGAATGTGACATGTGTAAAAATTACTTATCAATTGAATCAGAATATTTTAAGGTTTTTTCTAGCTATGATTTTACTATAGAGGAGCAAAAATTAATTTTACTTTTGGCTAATATGTTAAAAAAAACAGATAAAGATTCTAAAATATATAAAGTTAATATATGTGAATTTATGAAGCTTTTAGAGAATCAGCCAAAAGTAAAGTATACTAAGATGCAAGATATAATAAGACAACTTATGAAAAAGTCTATTGACATACAGGAGGGAGATAGTATTACTGAGACAAAATGGATTAATGGAGCTATATACAAAGAAGGAACTGGATGTGTTGAATTAGTTTTAAGTCCATATTTAAAGACATATATGTTAAACCTTAAAGGAAAATATACTAATGAGCAGTTAGGAAGTATTTAATACTTTAGATATTATTATATAAAAACCCAAATCCTTATAATAAAGTTATAGATTTGGGTTTTTATATTTAAGAATAATTTAGTGAATTTAAAACTATTGATTAGATAAGTTATTTATTAGTAATTTTTAATCTTCTAAAACTTTTCTAGGGATAGTTAATTTAATATCTTTTTCTATTGAAGATAATATGTTTTCGTCTTTAGGTGCTGAAAATAAGAAGGCATAACCTTTTTCACCAGCTCTACCAGTTCTCCCTATACGATGTATATAACTTTCTGCATTTTCTGGCATGTCGTAGTTAAAAACATGTGTAACCCCGTTTATATCAAGGCCTCTTGCAGCAACATCTGTTGCGATAAGGTATTGAATTTCTAAATTTTTAAAAGATTTCATTATTCTTTCGCGTTTTGATTGTTTTATATCACCGTGAAGTTTTTGGCAGTTATAGCCTTTTTTATAAAGAGCTTCTTCAAGGTTATCAACTCTTCTTTTGGTTCTACAAAATATTATTGCCATGAATGGATTTTCTTCATCTAAAACTTTGCAAAGTGCATCTTGTTTCTTTCTATCTGTTGTTTTTATAAGAAGTTGTTTTATATTATTAAGAGTTACTTTTTCTTTTTTTATAGTGATGACTTTAGGATCTTTCATATTTTTGTATGCTAATTTTTTTACATCAGAATTGATTGTTGCTGAAAAGCATAGAGTCTGACGTTTTTTTGGAATGTTAGATATAATAGTTCTAACTTCATTTTTAAATCCCATAAGAAGCATTTGATCAGCTTCATCTAATACTAAAGTTTTTAAATTTTTAAAATTAATAGTTTTTCTTTCCAAATGATCTAAAAGTCTACCAGGGGTTGCGATAACTAGGTGAATATTATTTTTTAGTTTTTTAAGTTGGGACCCTATATCTTTTCCGCCATAAGCTGCTAATATGTTTATGTTTTTAGCTGATTTAAGTTTAGTTGCTTCCTCAGTAATTTGTATGGCTAATTCTCTTGTAGGTGTTATTATTAAACCTTGAACACCTTCTGTGGTAATAGACATTTTTTCAAACATAGGCAGTAAAAAGGCTAAAGTTTTACCAGTTCCTGTTTGAGATTCAGCTATAATGTCATGTCCTTTATTTATAAGAGGAATGGTTTGCTCTTGTACTTTTGTAGCTTTATTAATTCTTTGATGCTTAAGTTCTTTTAATAAGGATTCTCCTATACCTAATTCTTTAAAGTTTATCATAATAAATTACCTTTCATCTTTAAAATATATTTTGATTTATATAAATGTGTTAAACCAATTAAGTATATCATATTTTGAATATAATAAAAATGAAAGATACTAGGGATACAAAACTATTTTATAAAAATCTGAATTTTAACAAAATTTATTATTTTTTTCAACACAAATCATGGATAATAGTGTATAATAATAGTAATAAAAATTTAAAATGCTTTTTCATAAAAATTTCAAGAAAATCCTTGAATTATCTAAAATGTTATGTTATACTTACATGGTATCTTTAATGAGAAATAAATAAGTAATTGAATCAATATTTTAGAATTGTATGTGATTAAGAATAACTTAAATACATAGATTTTGAAATTTTTATTGATGAAGCATTAAAGAAATAAAAATTTCGGAGGTAAGAAATTATGACAGGAACAGTTAAATGGTTTAGTAGCGAAAAAGGATTTGGATTCATCACAACAGAAGAAGGAAATGACGTATTTGCTCATTTTTCACAAATCAACAAAGAAGGATTCAAAACTTTAGAAGAAGGACAAAAAGTATCTTTTGACGTAGCTGAAGGACAAAAAGGACCTCAAGCTGAAAACATCACTTTAGTTTAATTTTATTAAACTAAGTATGTTTTAAGGTTTTAATGGTAAGCTTAGGTTTATTATTAAAATATTAAGATATTTACAAAGTAAATAAAAAGTGATTTCTATTAAGAAATCACTTTTTTTATTTATATATTTCAAATGATTATGTTAGTATATGATTTAATATGAGAAATTATTGTAAAATTTAGCATATTAAATTAGGAGTTCTATTTATTAAATTTAGCTTATAATATATTTGACTATTATAGATAAATATGTTATACTTACATGGTATCTTTAATGAGTAACAAATAATTGACTAAATTGATATTTTGAAATTTTGTGTGGTTAAGAATATCTTAAATACATAGATTTCGAGATTTTTATTGATGTTTTATTTTGAGAAGTTAAAGAAATAAAAATTTCGGAGGTAACAAATTATGACAGGAACAGTTAAATGGTTTAACGGAGAAAAAGGATTTGGATTCATCACAACAGAAGAAGGAAATGACGTATTTGCTCATTTTTCACAAATCAACAAAGAAGGATTCAAAACTTTAGAAGAAGGACAAAAAGTATCTTTCAAAGTAGTTGAAGGACAAAAAGGTCCTCAAGCTGAAGATATTACAATACTTTAATATTATTTAAATATTGTTGTGTACTTAAGTTTATAAAAGGTGATTTCTATTAAGAAATCACCTTTTTTATTTGTTAAAAATTTATTTGTAAAATCTAGCACAAAACTAGGTTTGTTCTAATATAATATGTAGTATAGAACAACAATTTAAAATAAAGTTGGTGCTAGATTATGTACTGCATATGTTGTTTTAGTATTATTGCAGCTTTCATATTTTGGCTTTTGATTTACCAGTATTATATATACTATTGTTATTACTATTATTACTACTGTTTATGTTGTTTGTGCCAAACCTTAAAAGATAGGTATAGTTGCAATAAAAGCCCTTGTAAAGCCAACTGTTCTAAAGGTTGTTCAGCAATTACTATAAATGCAAACAATGTAAATGTGTATTTAAATTGTGATTAAGAGGTGACTTGTTAATGGAAAATATGGATAAAAAAGTTATAATGAATAGAGAAGAAGAAGCAATGGCTAGTTGTTGTGATCATCATGGAAGCAACTGTGGTAAAATAGATATAACTTGTAATAATGTAAATATATATGTTAGTTGTGGTGACTAATAAACTTAATTAGTTATTAACCCTATGCTTTTGCATAGGGTTTTTATAATGTTCTTATTTTAATATTAAAATAACTTTTAGATTAATATCACAAAACAAGCTTTCTTATAATATAATATATAGTATAGAATAACAATTTAAAATAAGGTTGATGCTAGTTTATGTACTTTATATAATATTTTTGTTGTTATTGTTTATTATTATATTAGGAAAAATTGAAATGTAATTATAGTTGTAATAAAAGTTATTATAAACCTAATTATTTTAAAGGTTATTCAAAAATTACAATAAATACAAATGATGTAAATAAGTATTTAAATTGTGATTAAGAGGTGACTTGTTAATGGAAAATATGGATAGACAAGCTAGAAAAGATAGAGAAGAATTAGCAATGGGCAGTTGCTATGATCATCATAGAAGTAACTGTGGTAAAATAGATATAACTTGTAATAATGTAAATATATATATTAACTGTGGTGACTAATAAATTTAATTAGCTATTAACCCTATGCGTTTGCATAGGGTTTTTATAATAAAAAAATTAATTAGTAAGTAAATTACATATGTAAACATAAAGAGTAGGTTAATTAAGTTAAATAATCTACCTTTTATTGTTATAAATTTTAGATTTTAGTTATTATAAGATTGGTATTAGTCTTTTTAAGTTCACTAGCTATTTTTTTGTTTAACAAAGAGTCAGTAACGATATAGTCAATTTTATTAATGGGAGTTATATTTACCATAACATCTTTACCAAATTTACTACTATCTGCAGCTACAAAGATTTCTTTAGATCTCTCTATTATAGTTTTTCTTGTAACTGCTTCTTGCATATTAAAATCAGTAACTCCATTTTTACATGTAATACCACCAGCACATATAAAACTTTTACTTATATTAAGCTGAGAAAAATTAAATAAATAGTCATAACTTACAATAGAATGTTCACTGTGTCTAACTCTTCCTCCTATAAGTATAATTTCAAAGTCTGAATTTAAAAGTTTGGTTGCGATTGGTATAGAGTTAGTTATTATAGTTAAGTTTTTCTTGTCTGATAAATATGATGCTATATGATAGGTAGTAGATCCGCTATCTATGAATATACATTCGCCATTTTTTATAAATTCACTGCAAGTTTTTCCAATAGCATTTTTTTGTTCAATATTACTATTCATCCTATTTTTCATTGCAGGTTCATTAAAGGAATTTTTTTTAAGCTTTGCCCCACCATATACTTTTTCTATTTTATTTTGTTTTTCTAATATGCTTAAGTCTCTTCTTACTGTTTCAATTGATATATTAAATTTCTCTGCAAAAGTAGGTATGGTTATCATATCTTTTTTTGATAACAAATCTAGAAATTTTTTTTGTCTTTCAATTGGAAGCATAATATCACCTTTCAAAATTGATAAGTTTTATTTGTATATATGAAGAATTTATCATATAACATGACAAACTTCAAGCTAAAACGTAAAAAATATGTTTAATATAATAAAATTTTTATTTAAAGTTTATCATAATATTATAAAGATATAATAAACATATTATAATATTTTACACAGTATTAACCTTCTTATAATACAAATTAACATATGAAGATGTATACTTAAGGTGTAGTAAGAAAAGAATTTTAAGTTTATAGGAGGCGAATAATTTTGTTAGAGCTTAAAAATATAAAAAAGCAATTTGATGGCAATATAGTATTAGATGATATAAATCTTAAAATACAAAAAGGTGAAATAGTATCTATGTTAGGACCTAGTGGAAGTGGTAAAACTACATTGTTAAATATAATATTAGGGTTAACTCAAATGGATAGTGGTTCTATTATTTTTGAAGGAGAGGATATAACAAATACATCCATGAAAGATAGGGGTTTTAACATAGTGTTTCAAGATTATGCTTTATTTCCTAATTTAAATGCATATCAGAATATAGTTTATGGATTAAAAAATAATTCAAAGTTGATTAATAAAGAAGAGCTTGATGGATTAATAAATTTTTTAGGATTAGAAGATCACTTAAAAAAGAGTATATATAAACTTTCAGGAGGTCAAAAACAAAGAGTAGCTTTAGCTAGAACCTTAGTTACAAAACCTAAAATACTTCTTTTAGATGAACCTTTAAGTGCTTTAGATGGAGTTATAAAAGAAACTATAAAAAATAAAATAAAGGATATAACAAAAAAATATAACCTTACAACTATAATAGTGACTCATGATCCAGAAGAAGCATTAACTATGTCAGATAAAGTTTTAATTATTAACAAAGGGAGGATATCACAATTTGGAACGCCTAAAGAAGTTATAAACAAGCCTAAAAATAATTTTATAAAGGAATTTATTTTAAGTCAATTGCAAATAAAAAGAAATAATATATATAGTTTGTTTGGAGAATGTTATGTATAGTAAAAAATCAGAAATAAAAATTATATATTTATTATCTACAATATTTTTCATAGGATTTCTTATTATTCCATTAATAATACTTTTACTTAATTCTTTTAAAATCGGAGAAAACTATGGGGTTTCAAATTATATTTTATCTATAAAAGATAAAGATGTGTTAATTTCTATGATTAATAGTATAAAAGTTTCAGCTTTAACTTCAATAGTAACTACATTTATAGCTTTTATATTATCTTATACTATACATTGTACAAACATATATAAATCTATAAAGAATATAATAAAGATTGGAATTTTAGTACCAATGTTACTTCCTACTATAACATATGGGTTTGCAATTATATATTCTTTTGGTAAACAAGGTTTACTAACTAGATTATTTGGAAGAGAAATAGTTCAAATATATGGATTTAAAGGATTACTTATAGGATACATAATATATACACTTCCACCAACTTTTCTTATAATAAATAATTCTTTCACATATATAGATAAAAAATTTATTATAGTATCAAAACTTATGGGAGATGGCAAATTAAGAAGTTTTGTAAATATAATAGTAAAACCATTAATAGGTACTTTATGTGGAGCATTAGTTTTATCTTTTGTTTTGAGTTTTACAGACTTTGGTATTCCAGCATCCATAGGTGGAAACTATAAAGTTATTTCAGCTAAGCTTTACCAAGTTATGTTAGGTGCAATTCCAGATTTTAATATGGGGTCAGTTATAGCCATATACATGCTTATACCAGCAGTGTTTGCAGTCATAATTTTAAAATATGTAGAAAGATTTAACTTTCACTATTATAAATTTAATAAAGCAGAAATAATTAAAAACAATCCTAGAGATATATTTTTTTCCATTGTAGCTATGCTTATATTACTAGGTATTACATCTATATTTTTAGTTATGTTTATAGTACCTTTTACAGAAAATTTTCCTTATAATATGAATTTTACTTTAGATTTCTTTAAAAAGACACTAGTTTCAGAAGATATTTTAGATGTGTACAAGAATTCTATTATAGTATCAATATTTTCAGCAGTTTTAGGAAGCTTAGTGTCTTATATATTAGCAATAATAAATGTGAGAACAGGTATAAATAAAAAAGCTAAAACAGCAATAGATATTATATCTATGATCACAAATACAGTTCCAGGAATGGTACTTGGGTTATCTTATCTTTTATTTTTCAATAAAAGTAGTTTGAAAGGGACATTTATTATAATAATACTTTGTAATGTAGTCCATTTTTTTACTACTCCATATCTTATGGCTAAAAATTCTTTTTCAAAAATGAATCCTAACTTTGAAAACACAGGAGAACTTCTAGGAGATAGTTGGATTAAAACAGTAGTTAGAGTAATTCTTCCTAATTCCATAACAACAATAATAGAAATGTTTACTTATTATTTTATAAATTCTATGGTTACCATAAGTGCAATTATATTTATAGTAAATGCTAGTACATCTGTTATGACAAGTAAGATAAAAGAACTTGAACATTATAGTAATTTTAATCAAATATTTGTTTTATCTATACTAATTTTTATAACTAATATCTTAGTAAAAATTTCAGGCAACGTAATTAATGATAAATTATCCATTTACAAATAAAGTGAAGGATAAAATATAATAATTTAATAAAAGAGGAGAGATATTTTATGAAAAGATCACTTAAAGCTATTATACTTTGCTTAATATCAGTTTTTATGTTGGTAGCAGTAGTAGGATGCGGTAAAAAAACTAGTGACAAAGTTGTTATTTATACTAATGCAGATGATGAGGCAGTAGAGGCTATGAAAAAAAGCCTTGATTTAGAAGGATTTAAAGATAAATATACATTAAAGACTTTTGGAACTTCTGAACTTGGTGGAAAACTTATGGCAGAAGGGGATAAAATAGAAGCTGGTTTAATAACTATGAGTTCTTATTTCATAGAAAGTGCTCAAAATAAAAATGACATGTTTGAAAAATTAAGTTTTAATACTAAAGCATTAGATAAATATCAAAACTATTATTCACCTATCCTTGGAAACACAGGAGCTATATTTGTAAATACTAAAGTTATAAAAGAAAAAGGTGTTTCTATGCCAAAATCAGTAAAAGATTTAACTAAGCTTGAATATAAAGGATTAGTTTCAATACCAAATATAATGGATTCTTCTACAGCGTGGCTTCTTATACAATCAATAATAAGTGAATATGGAGAAGATGAAGGAAAGACTATTTTAACTAATCTTGTTAAAAATTGTGGACCCCATGTAGAAAGTTCAGGTTCAGGTCCAATAAAGAAAGTAAGAGCTGGAGAAGTTGCAGCAGGATTTGGTCTTCGTCATCAAGCAGTATCAGATAATAAAGAAGGTAAACCAATAGATTACATAGATCCAGTAGAAGGTAATTATTCATTAAAAGAAGCAGTTGCAGTAGTTAAAAAGAAGGATAAAGATAGTGAAAAACTTGCTATGGACATGGCTAAAGTTATAACAACGAAGGCAAGAAAAGAACTTTTAAAGTATTATCCAGTAGCTTTATATGAAGGTGAAACTGTAGATGATGAAAATAAACCTAAAAATTCTAAAAGTTTTAAAGAACCTTTAACTTTAGATCTTCTAAAAAAACATCAAGAATTCTTTAAAGCTGCAAAATAATTAATATACTGGATAAATAGTAAGATTTATTTCATATTAAGTTTAAAAATTAAGACTATGTTTACTAATAAAAGATAGGAGAAATTTTATGAATAAATATAAGCTTTTGACACCAGGACCTTTAACAACTACAGATACTGTAAAAAGACAAATGTTAATAGATCGTTGTACTTGGGATAATGATTATAAAAAAATAACAGAAGATATTAGAAGCAAACTTTTAGATTTAGCTGAAGCTTCCAGTGATTTATATACTTCAGTACTTATGCAAGGCAGTGGAAGTTTTGGAGTTGAATCAGTAATAAATACTGAAGTAGGAAGAGATGATAAAGCTTTAATAATTACTAATGGAGCTTATGGAGAAAGAATTGTAAATATGGCTAAATATATAGGAATTAGCTATGTAGTTTATAGTACAGAGTGTGATAAATTACCTGATTTAAGTGAAATAAAAAATATATTAGAAGAAGATAAAAAAATAACACATATAATAATTGTTCATTTAGAAACTACAACGGGAATATTAAATCCAATTGAGAAGGTAGCAAAACTTTCAAAAAAGTATGATAAAACTTTAATAGTTGATGCTATGAGCAGTTTTGGAGGAATACCAATAAAAATGCAAGATTTAGAAATAGACTATTTGGTTAGTAGCTCAAATAAGTGTATTCAAGGAGTTCCAGGATTTAGTTTTGTTATAGCAAATATTAAAAAACTATCAAAATGTAATGGTAATTCAAAAAGTTTATGTTTAGATTTGTATCAGCAGTGGCAAGTTATGGAGAAAGATTCTGGAAAGTGGAGGTTTACTTCTCCAACACATGTAGTAGCAGCTTTTTCAAAGGCCATTGATGAACTTATTAAAGAAGGTGGAATTGAAGCTAGATATAAAAGATATAAAGAAAATAATGATATTCTTATAAAAAAATTTAAAGAAATGGGAATAGATTCTTATATAGATAAAGAAGTTCAATCTCCTGTAATAACTACTTTTCTTATGCCAAATAAGGATTTTAATTTTAAAGATTTTTATGAATATATAAAAGAAAGAGGTTTTGTTATATATCCTGGTAAACTTACTGAGGTAGATACTTTTAGAGTGGGTAATATTGGTGAAATATATAAAGAAGATATAGAAAATTTATGTGGTATAGTAAAAACGTATATAAAGGAGAACAATATGAAGGAGAAAATTGTAAAAAACAACATTGAGGGAGTAATATTTGATTGGGCAGGAACTACTGTTGACTTTGGATGCTTTGCACCAGTAAATGTATTTATTGATATTTTTAAAGAAAAGGGTATAAGTGTAACTATAAGAGAAGCTAGAAAACCTATGGGAATGCTTAAAAGAGACCATATAAAAGCAATGCTTGAAATGGATTCAATAAGAAAGCAATGGAAAGAAAAATTTAATAGAGATTTTAAAGAAAAAGATATAGATGAGCTGTATTCAAATTTTAAACCTAAACTTATAGAAAGTCTTTCAGATTATGTAACACCTATTCCAGAGGTTGTAGATACTGTTAATGAGTTAAGAAAAAGGAATTTGAAAATTGGTTCAACAACTGGATATACTGATGATATGATAGAAATAGTTTTAAAAGGAGCTAAAGAAAAAGGATATGAGCCTGATTTTTATGTGACACCAGATTCTACAGAGTCTTATGGTAGACCATATCCATATATGATATATAAAAACATGGAGGCTTTAAAATTTTCAACCCCTTCTAAAGTAATAAAAGTGGGAGATACAAAATCTGATATAAAAGAAGGGGTAAGTTCAGGAGCTTGGTCTGTTGGAGTTGTAATTGGTAGCTCTGAAATGGGTTTTAGTTTAGAAGAATTTAATAGACTTTCAGAAAATCAAAAAAGTAAAGTTATAAATGAAACTAGAGAAGCTTTTTTAGATGCAGGAGCAGATTTTACTATAAAATCAATGAAAGAACTTCCTGATTTGATAGATCATATTAATAAACTTATATCAGAAAACATAAAACCAGGTTGTAAGGCTGAGTTATATGGAGAATAATTATAAAAAACAATTATTTAATATTAAAGAAAATAGAAGTAATGAGAAAGATCAATGTATAGAAGAAATAACTAATAATTCTCTTAATAGAGAAGGGGATATAAATTTAAGTTTAAATAGAGTTAATTGGAACAAAAATCTAAATCATAATACTAAAAAAATATTATTAGAAGATGAAAAAAATTATATAAAGCAGTCTATGTCAACTCCATGTATGAATGTTATTGTGGATGCTAAAGATTGCTATATAAAAGATTTAGATGGCAAAGAGTATCTTGATTTTCATGGTAATAGTGTTCATCAAATAGGATATAAAAATAAAAAGTTGTACAAGCTATAAAAAATCAAATAGAAGAATTACCATTTATACCAAGAAGATATACATCTAATATAGCTGTAAAGGCTGCAAAAGCTCTTATTGATAAAACAATATCTAAAGATTATAAAGTATTGTTTATTCCATCTGGAAGTGTGGCAATCGGAATAGCACTTAAAATAGCAAGAAAAGTTACTGGTAGGCATAAAGTTATATCTATGTGGGAGTCTTTCCATGGAGCGGGACTTGATTCTATATCTGTAGGAGGAGAATATGTTTTTAAAAAAGACATGGGACCGTTAATTCCGGGGTGCATAAAAGCTATACCCTATAACGGATACAGAAATTTTATAAAGAGTGAATCAAAAGAAATAGTTTCTGACTTTTGTATAAACTATATAGAATATATAATTAAAAATGAAGGAGATATAGGTGCTATACTGCTTGAGCCAGTCAGAGCAACGGATATTCATGTTCCCCCTAAGAGCTATTTTGAAAAATTAAGAAAAGTTTGTGATGAAAATAAAATACTTTTGATTTTTGATGAAATACCAACAGCAATTGGAAGAAGTGGAGAGTTTTATGTTCACCAAAACTTTAATGTAGAACCAGATATACTTGTACTTGGTAAAGGTCTTGGGGGAGGAGTTATTCCTCAAGCTGCAGTACTTACAAAATCTAAATATGATTTAGCAGAGGATATATCATTAGGTCATTATACTCATGAAAAACCAGCATTAGGTTGTGCAGCAATATGTGCTACCATAGATTATATTGATGAAAATAAACTTGTTTTTGAATGTAAAAAGAAATCAGAGTTTGCAAAGAGGTGTTTATCTAATCTTTATGATAAGCATGAATGTATTGGGGATTTTAGAGTACAGGGACTTTTGATTGCATTTGAATTTGTAAAAGATAGAATTTCAAAAGAAAAAGATAATAGTATTGCTGAAAAAATATTATATTATTGTCTAAATAAAGGATTGTCATTTAAAATAGGATCTGGTAATTGTCTTATTTTTCACCCTCCTCTTATTGTAGAAGAAGAAGAATTGTTATTTGCTTTTAATTTGATTGATGAAGCAATAAAGACACTTAAATAAATTTTAGAATTTAATATAGATTATATCTAAAATAATAATCATAAGTAATTATTTAATATAAAGTATTTACAAATAAAATTTTTAGAGTTAAAATAAATATAAAATTAAATATAGTAAAAAGTTGCTAGGAGTGCCTTGTTATGGCTGAGATCGATTTTATCGGAATCCTTTGAACCTGAAATAATTAATATTAGCGTAGGAAAGCATTATTATAATTAAAGTAAATTTTATATTTGGTTATAAATAGAGCTTGCCTTTAGGTGAGCTCTTTATTTATATGCCTATAAAATTATTTATTTGATTATTAATGGGTTAATATTTTTTAGTATAAATTTTTGAAAATAAATAAGAATTTTTAGCAAAGTAAAAAATTTTATAGATATACATGTTTTAGCTTTTTATTATTTAATATATCAAAAATCATTAATATATTTTAGTATTATGTAAATAAAAACAATAAACTTAAAATTAAAGATTTATGTTTAGAGGGGGTAATAACAGTAGAAAATGCTGAAGGTAAAGAATTATATCTTATAACTAATAGAAAACTTATAAAAGAAGGTGATATACAAACTGTTATAAGAAAAGCTATAGATGGAGGAGTAGATACTGTTATATTAAGAGAAAAAGATTTATCATTTGATGAGCTGTATCCTATAGCATATAAATTAAGACAAGTTATAGATAATAAAAATAAAACTGAAGGTAGTAATAAGAAAATAATAATTAATTCAAATATTGATGTGGCTAAAGAAATAAATGCAGACGGTTTTCATACTAATTTTGAAAACTTTATAAATAAAAATATTGAGTTTAATGGTTTGATTGGAGTTTCAGTTCATAGTTTAGAAGAAGCAGTACTAGCAGAGAAAAATGGAGCAAGTTATCTTCTTGCAAGTCACATATATAAGACAGATTGTAAAAAGGGATTAAAACCTAGAGGGTTAGACTTTATAAAAAGTATAAGAGAAAATACATTTATACCATTAATAGGGTTAGGTGGTATAAATGATGAAAATTTAGAAGATGTGATTTTAAAAGGAGCAGATGGAATAGCTGTAATGTCATATATTATGGCAGATGAAAATCCTTTTAAATCAGCTCAAAAATTAAAGAATAATTTAATAAAAGTAAGATAGTTAAAAATAACACTATCTTAGCAATGAAACTAGACTGAATATTCATAATATATTGAATTTTTAGAGAAAGGAGAAGGGTATATGATAGTTAATGGTAAAAATATAGATTACAAAGAAGGAATTACTGTTGAAAATCTTCTTGATAAATTAGATTTAAATATGGACAAGGTTGTTGTAGAAGTTAATCTTAATATAATATCAAAAGAAAACTATAGTGATATTTTACTTAATAAAGAAGATAAGATTGAAATAATAAGCTTTGTAGGTGGTGGTTAATCTATGAGAGTATCTATAAATGAAAAAAGTTTTTATGTAAAAGAAAATAGTAGTATTTTTGATATAAAAAATAGATTTAAAAAAGATGCTGATGTAGTTATTTTAAATGGGTTTCCCATAGAAAAAGATGAGGTTTTAAAAGAAAATGATAAAGTAGTTTTAATAAAAAAAGGTGAGATTCCAAGTAAAGAAGAACTTGAGCATCTTTTAGTTTCTAGGCATACTCCAAAAGTTTATGACAAGCTGAAAAAAGAGGCTGTTGGTATTGCAGGACTTGGAGGGCTAGGATCAAATGTTGCAGTATCTCTTTCAAGAATCGGTATAGGAAAACTTGTTTTAGTAGATTTTGATGTAGTTGAACCAAGTAATCTAAATAGACAACAATATTTAATAAAGCATTTAGGAATGAAAAAAACAGAAGCCATGAAAGAAATGATTTCAGAGATTAATCCTTTTGTAAAAGTAGAAATAAAAGATAAGTATATAACAGAAGATAATGTATTAGATATATTTAAAAATGTAGATATTATAGTGGAAGCTTTTGATAGTCCAAAATGTAAGGCTTCTTTAGTTAGTGAAATTCTAACAAAAACAAAGGATAAAGTAATAGTTGCTGCATCTGGAATGGCAGGTTATTTTTCTAGCAATACTATAAAAACTAAAAAAATAAATGATAGATTTTATTTAATTGGTGATGAAGTAAATGAAGCAAAAGAGGGGTCAGGCCTTATGGCTCCAAGAGTTTCTATTACAGCTAATCATCAAGCTAATATGGTTTTAAGGTTAATAATGGGGCAAAAGGAAACATAAATAAAAATTAAGTTGTTATATTTAACTAACAGATGTATATAATATTTAAATTAAAATTATATATAAATTTTTGAGGCATAAATAAAAAAATAAGAAAGGAAAAGTATAGTGAACTTACTACATATTATTCATTATACAGGGTGATTATATGGATATTTTTAAAATTGGTGGAGTAGAACTTAAAAATAGATTATTTATTGGTACAGGAAAATTTCCAGATAAAAAAATGTTAACAGAGGTTATAGAAAAATCAGAATCACAGGTTATAACTATGGCTCTAAGAAGAGTAGATATAACATCTAAAGAAGAAAATGTTTTAGAATATATACCTAAAGATAGAATACTCCTTCCTAACACTTCTGGTGCTAGAAATGCTGAAGAGGCGGTTAGAATTGCTAAATTAGCTAAAGCTAGTGGATGTGGAGATTGGATTAAAATTGAAGTTATAGAGGACAATAAATATTTACTTCCAGATAATTTTGAAACAATAAAAGCTACAGAAATATTAGCAAAAGAAGGTTTTACAGTACTTCCTTACATGAATCCAGATTTGATAGATGCTAAAAGGCTGGTAGATGCAGGTGCAGCTGCAGTTATGCCTTTAGGTGCACCAATAGGAACTAATAGAGGTATAAGAACTAAAGAAATGGTTCAAATACTTATAGATGAAATTAATGTACCTATAGTTGTAGATGCAGGAATAGGTAGACCATCAGAAGCTTGTGAAGCCATGGAAATGGGAGCAGATGCAGTCTTAGTTAATACAGCAATAGCAACAGCAGGAAATCCAGTAGATATGGCAAAAGCTTTTAATTTAGCAGTGAAGTCAGGAAGAATGGCATATGTTTCAAAGGTAGGAACTCGAAAAAAATGTGCTAGTGCATCTTCACCACTTACAGGATTTTTAAATGAAGGCGAGGCATAAAAGATGGGTTTCTATGATGAATATTTAAAATATAAAGATTTCGATTTCCATAAGTTTTTTGAAAATGTTGATGATCAAGATATATTAAGAGCAATAAATAAAAATAAGTTAGACGTATATGATTTTTTAGCATTATTATCTCCAAAAGCAGAAAATTATTTAGAAGAGATAGCTACAAAAGCTCATAGATTAACGCTTAACAATTTTGGGAAAGCAGTAGTTCTATTTACACCTATGTATTTAGGCAATTACTGTGTTAATAAGTGTGCCTATTGCGGATTTAATTTTGATAATGATATAAAAAGAAAAAAGCTTACAATGGAAGAGGTAGATAGAGAAGCTAAGAAAATTTATGAGACAGGATTAAGACATATTTTAATATTAACAGGATCTTCAAGAAAAGAAACACCAGTTTCTTATATGATAGATGCAATTAATATACTTAAAAAATATTTTGATTCTATATCAATAGAGGTATATCCACTTAAAGAAGAAGAATATAGACAAGTTGTTGAAGCTGGAGTTGAAGGCCTTTCAATATATCAAGAAGTTTATAATGAAGAAATTTATGATAAAGTACATCTTGCAGGACCTAAAAAAAATTATATGTTTAGACTTAATGCTCCAGAAAGAGCTTGCAAAGCTAGAATAAGAAATGTATGTATAGGAGCATTATTAGGACTTGATGATTGGAGACGTGAATTTTTCTATGGAGGACTCCATGCTAAATATCTTCAGGACAAATATTCAGATGTAGATGTAGCACTTGCTCTTCCTAGAATAAGGGCCCATGCGGGAAGTTTCACACAGATATATGATGCAAATGATAAAAATGTAGTTCAAATGGTATTAGCTTGTAGATTATTTATGCCACGAGCTGGAATTACAATGACAACAAGAGAAAAAGCGGAATTTAAAAATCATCTACTACCACTTGGAGTTAATAAGATATCAGCGGGAGTTACTACAGAAGTAGGTGGACATACTTTAGAAGATGAAAGTGATCCTCAATTTGACATAATTGATGGAAGAAGTGTTGAAGAAGTAAGAAAGGATTTACTTAATTTAGGATATCAACCAGTATTTAAAGATTGGATGAAAATCTAGATTAGTTTATAAAAATACCCCCACTATGTAATAATTAATTCAATTTATTCATAAGGATAAATGATTGTATATTATATATGGGGGTTTTGTTATGTCAGAAAATCAAAAAACTAAAAAACCATTTTATAAAAAATGGTGGGTATGGGTAATTGCTATTATTATAGTTATAGGTCTAGTTTCAGCTGGTGGAAGTGATTCTAAAGATACAGGAACTAATAGTAAGGATAAAAAACAAACTTCAGTTAAAAGTGAATCAAAGAAAGACTCTATAAAATCTGGGATGTACAAAGTAGGAAAAGATATAAAGGCTGGTGAGTATGTTGTTGTATCTGATGATTCTGGAGCAGGATATATGCAAGTATCAAAAGATAGTAGTGGAGATATAAATGGAATAATTTGCAATGAAAATATTCAAAATAGAACTATAATTACAATTAAAGATGGACAATACTTTGAAGTTAAAGATGGTGAAATATATCCTATAGATAAAGCACCTAAGGTAGAAACTAAAGATAATGGATTACCATCCGGAATGTATAAAGTAGGAAAAGATATTAAACCAGGAGAATATAAAGTTTCATCTGAAGCAAATGGATATGTAGAAGTATCAAATAATAGTTTACAAGTTACAGAAAGTATAGTTTCAAATGATAATTTTAAAGGTGAAAAATATATAACAGTTAAAGATGGCCAATATTTAAAGATAAATAATGCTACATTGAAATTAAAATAGTATAAAAATAACCTAAGAGTATTCTCTTGGGTTATTTTTTATTTGAGTATTTATGATATGAGTAGATATTAAAGTGAACTTTTTCGTCTTGAATAGTTTATAAAATTATGATTAAATGTAAAATGTGCTATAATAGTTATAATTTTATTATTAAACTGCAGAAACTTAATGAAAAAATATAGCTTGAAAAGGAATGATAAAATATGAAATTAACAGTACTTGTAGATAATAATACAATTATAGATCGTTATTTTTATGGAGAACCAGGAGTATCTTATTTTATAGAAGATGAAGATATTAAGGTTTTATTTGATGTAGGATATAGTAAATTATATATTAAGAATGCAATTAAAATGGGATTAGATATTAAAAACATAGATTCAGTGGTTATTTCTCATGGACATAATGATCATACTGGAGGATTATTTGATTTAATTAAGTTTTATACAGAATGTAAAATAGAAAAGATAAATTATAATAAACCAAAGCTTATTGCTCATCCTTTAGCTTTTTTAGATAAAGAGACAAAAGAGGGAGAAGAAATAGGCTCACTTATAAAAGAAGATAAGTTAAGACAACATTTTAATACAAATTTAAGCAAAGATCCAATATGGTTAACAGATAAATTAGTTTTTCTTGGAGAAATAGAAAGAACAAATGATTTTGAAAATAAAACACCTATAGGAGTAGTTAAACATAAAGGTGAGACTAGAGATGACTATGTTTTAGATGACTCAGCTTTAGCTTATAAAACAGAAAAAGGATTAATTATAATTACTGGCTGTTCTCATGCTGGAATTTGTAATATTATAGAATATGCAAAAAAGGTTTGTAAAGAGGATAGAATACTAGACGTAATAGGTGGGTTTCATTTACTTGATCCAGATGAAAAAGTGATTCAAGCTACTTGTAAATATATAAAACAAAATAATATAAAAGATATTCATCCATGTCATTGTACCGATTTAAAATCTAAAATAGCTTTGTCTAAATCATCTAATTTAAAAGAAGTAGGTGTAGGATTAGTATTAGAATATAAATAAAAATTATAAAAGTATATATTAATAAAAGGATTTTCCGGATTTTACTAAAATTTTTTATTATATATACTTTTTTGTAGGTTTTGGTGCGTTTTAGAAATTTGAGTATATTAAATATTAATTTTAAGTTAGACATAATGTTGTCATATTAAATTTGATAAAATAGTGCTATGAGTAATATAGTAGATATTTATTAATAATTATTATGATTTTCAGTTAATGTGAATTTTCAAATTTGTAAAAGAAAGGTATTTTTTAAATGGAATACATAGAATCAAAAACAATATTATCTCCTTATAAAATTAATAATAATTGGTTCGGATATAATTATAATATGAACATATACAAAGGTTGTTGTCATGGATGTATTTATTGTGACAGTAGAAGTGAATGTTATAATATAGAAGACTTTGATAAAGTAAGGGCAAAAAAGAATGCTATTGGAATACTAAATAGTGAGCTTAAGTCAAAACGAAAAAAAGGAGTAGTTGCTACAGGAGCTATGTCAGATCCTTATAATACTTTTGAAAAAGAGTATGAATTTACAAGAAAAGCGTTAAAACTTATAAATAAATATAATTTTGGTGTTTCAATAGCTACAAAAAGTAATCTTATAACAAGAGATATAGATATATTAAAAAAGATAAAAACACATTCACCAGCTTTAACTAAAATGACAGTTACAACAGCAGATGATAAGTTATCTAAAATACTTGAACCTAATGTGTGTGAATCATCTAAAAGATTTGAAGCAATAAATAAACTTTCTTCTAATGGGATTTATACAGGAATACTATTAATGCCTATACTTCCATTCATTGAAGATACTGAGGACAATATAGTTAGTATAATAAGTTTAGCAAAAGAAAATGGTGCTAAATTTATATATCCTGCATTTGGGGTAACACTTAGGCAAAATCAAAGAGAGTATTTTTTTACTAAAGTTGATAGGTATTTTAAAAATATGTCTAATAATTACATAAAAGAATATGGGAATTCTTATAGATGTGGGTCAAAAAATGCACGTAAATTGTGGTATATTTTTAAAAAAGAATGTGATAAATCAAATATATTATATAAGATGGAAGATATAATAAAGGATTATAAAAAAGAATATGAAATAACACAATTGAGTTTATTTTAAAATAATTTCATATTATTAAAAAACATATATAGCTTTAAATAATATGAAAATTTATACAAATTATCATTAATTGACAAATGGTAATATTTTATAATATATTATACTCATTAGTATGATAAGGAGTAGACAGTATGGAATTAAATGAATGTATAAATTTTTTATTAACAAAAGCACAACATAATGTTTTTAAATATCTAAGTTCAAATCTTGAAGTACTTAATGTTACACCAGTTCAATATGGAATATTAAAATGTCTTTGGACTAAAGATGGTCAAACACCTAAACAGATAGGAGATACTTTAGGTCTTGATGGGTCAACTATTACTGGGATTTTAGATAGAATGGAAAAAAAAGAACTTTTAAAGAGAGCTAAACATCCAAATGATAGAAGAACTCTTAAAGTTGTTATTACTGAAAAAGGGTCTAATCTTAAAAAACCAGTACAAGAAGTTGTAAATAAAGCTAATGAATATATGCTTGAAATATTTACAGAAAAAGAACAAGAGCAGTTTAAAAATTTTTTAAGATTAATTGCTAATCGTTAGATTTATATATTTTCTTAGATTATAAGTATTGATACTATTTTCTGAGCTTTTTTAAGATTTCGATAACTTAGAAAATTAATAATTTTATATTTATTTTACAGCCCCTAATAGGGGTTTTTATTTTTATCATAATTTAATATGTACTGCCATTAGAGCTGGTTTTGTTTATATATTTTTATAAATGCTTTTACATTCTTTAATTTAATGAGTAAAATTGTTTGTTGACAAATCATTTGCATGCAAGTAAAATTAAACTGAACTTGAAAAAATTAACAAATAAATAATATAAATTGATTATAATCTATCATCATTAATTTGATGTAATTTAAGGCATATGAAAAAAATAATAAGTTAAAGATGTTATATATTTTGTTAAATAAAATCACTTATATTCTATTAATAGCATTGTTATTAGTAGGGGGTAAGGATTAGGTGGGTTACAGATTTAAATAAGATATTAACTAGTTATTTATTTTAATATGTTAAACCTAGGATAAATAAAAACTTAAAATCGATAGATAAAAACTTAAAATAATTTATTAGAAATTAGAACATATGGATTTTAAAAAACTAGGAGGGGATTATATGAATTTTGAATTATCCAAGAAACAAAAACTTGTACAAAAAACAGCAAGGGATTTTGCAGAGAAGGAGCTTAAACCTATAGCAATTGAAAATGATGAAAAAAGTGAGTTTCCTATAGATAAGTATAAGAAAATGGGACAAATGGGGCTTATAGGATTACCTTATCCTAAAGAATATGGTGGTTCAGGTGCAGATTATTTATCTTATGTATTAGCAGTAGAAGAAATTTCAAAAGTACATGCTTCTGTAGGAATATCATATTCTGTAACTACATCACTTTGCGCTGGTGGAATATTTAATAATGCATCAGAAGAGCAAAAGAAAAAGTATCTTCCAGACATATTATCTGGAAAGAAATTTGGATCTTTTGGCATGACAGAACCAAATGCAGGTTCTGATGCATCAGCTGCAACTGCTACAGCAGATAAAAAAGGTGATTATTATATATTAAATGGTACTAAGTGTTTTATTACAAATGGACCACTTTCAGAAACATTTTTAGTATTTGCAATAACAGACAAGAATAAAGGACCTAAAGGAGTATCAGCATTTATAGTAGAGAAAGGATATCCTGGATTTTCTATAGGGAAAGTAGAGGATAAATGTGGCATAAAGGCAGCACAAGTATCAGAACTTGTATTTGAAGATTGTAAGGTGCCTGCAGAAAATTTAGTATCTGAAGAAGGTAAAGGACTAAAAATAGCATTGTCTACTTTAGATGGTGGAAGAATAGGAGTAGCAGCACAGGGGCTTGGAATAGCTGAAGGAGCTTTTGAACGTGCAAAACAGTATTTAAAAGAAAGAATACAATTTGGCAAACCATTATTTAAAAAGCAGTATTTAGCATTTAAAATGGCAGACTTATCTCTTGAAATAGAAGAAGCTAAATATATTCTTTATAAAGCAGCAATAGATAAAGAAGAAGGAAGAGCTTATGGTATATCTGCAGCTAAGGCAAAGATAGCATGCACAGATGCAGCTATGCATGTAACTACAGAAGCAGTCCAAATGTTTGGTGGAAATGGATATATGAAAGAATATGAAGTTGAGAGAATGATGAGAGATGCTAAGATAACTCAGATATATGAAGGAACAAATGAAATACAAAAATTAATAATAAGCGGAAAGCTCTTTAGATAGTATATTAATTAAAAATCATAAATTTATAAATATTTTAATATATGGAATTTAAAGATTTTATATTTTTTAATATTAAAAATTACTGGAATTTATTTTTCAGTAATTTTTTTTATAAAATACTTTAATAATAGTACTATCCTTTTACTTTATTATTTAATTAAATTAAGATATTACATCTAGTAGTTTATTAAAGGTGATAAATATTTAAAATGTATAGAAAGTAAAAAGTAAATAATTTTATCTTATAATATTATATTCATATATTGACAGTTCTATATAGAACTATTATAATTATTCTATGTAGAACAAAAATATTGATATGAATTCTAAGGAGGGTTTATGTATAAAGAGAAGATAAATTCGTTACCAAGTTTAATATCAAAGGCCAATAAAAGTATAAAAAATATGCTAATAGAGGAATTAAAAAAAGCTGGAGCAGAAGAACTTTCACCTTCTCATGGATATATTTTAATTGGTTTATATAAAAATGAAAAAATGAGTATGACAGAGATAACTAAAACTATAGGGAAAAAGAAGAATACAGTTACTATGTTAGTAAAAAAACTAATAGACTATAATTATGTACAAAAACATTTAGACCCTAAGGATAGTAGAAAAACCTATATAGTATTAACTAAAAAGGGAAGAGAATTTCACAGTAAATTTGATGAAATATCAAAAAATTTAATAGATACAACTATTAAAGGATTCACTGAAGAAGAAAAACAATTATTTGTTGTTTTAATTGAAAAAATAATAAATAATTTCAAAGAGGTATAAAAAAGGAGAAAAAAAATGAATATAAAAGAAATATATGAAAGATTTAATGAAATAGGCTGTGTGGTTTTTTCTACTATAGATGGAGAATATCCAATGACTAGAATAGCTCATTTTTATGCTTGTGATGAAGAGGGATTGTATTTTAGAACTATGAAAATAAAACCTTTTTATAATCAATTAAATAAAACAAAAAAGGTATCAGTATGTGGTATGTCATCTAATACAGAAGTTTCACATGATGATAAAGGTATGCCAACCTTTGATGCTGGTTATACAATAAGAGTTACAGGAGATGTTAAAGAAGTTTCTTTTAATACATTAGAAGAAAAAGCGAAAAAAAATAAAGATTTTCTAGTAGGGGTTAAGGATACAATAAAATATCCAAACACTGCATCCTTTTGCCTTTATAGAGGATATGGAGAAGTATTTGATTATGACTTTGAAATGATAAGCAGAGATAATAAACTAATAAGAATTCCTTTCCATTTTAATGGAATTAAAGTCCCATTTAGAGGACTTAAAATAAATGATAATTGTATAGGATGTGGAGCATGTTTTAGTAAATGTTCATTTAAAGCAATAGAAAAAGATGGAGAAAAATTTAAAATAGATCCTTATAAATGTGATCTTTGTGGAGATTGTTATAGTGTTTGTAATCATAAAGCAATAGATACATATATGGAATAAATTAATAGTTTTAATATGTTAATTCAAATATTTATATTTAATAAATTCATTAGATTCAATATAAGTACATTAAATCAATAAGAGAATTAGGTGAATTACTATATTAATAATATGAAACCCTTATATATTTTGTTACTTTTTCATATGTGACTACATATATTTATAAGTAGGAGAATGTTTTACACCATAGCTAAACTTAAATATGTTTATAAAATATAGTTTGAGTAGACAAGCATAGGATTAGTTTCAAAATTATAAGGAGGAATATTTAATGAAAATAGGAATAGATTGCGGCCATACTTTATCTGGAGCAGATTATGGTGCTGTAGGTATTAAAGCTGAATCAAATCTTACTAGAGAAGTTGGAAATAGGGTAATACAAAAACTCCAAAAATTGGGGCATACAGTTGTTAATTGTACAGTAGATAGTGCAAGTTCTGTAAATTCTTCTCTATCACAAAGAGTTTCAAAAGCTAATAATTCTAATCTAGATTTATTTGTTTCAATTCATTTTAATGCTTTTAATGGAGCTGCTTATGGAACTGAGGTTTACACTTATGGAGCTAATAGACTTAGTAGTGCAGTTTCTGTTCTAAATAATATAGTATCTTTAGGATATACAAATAGAGGAATAAAAGATGGAAGTAGTTTATATGTAATTAGAAACACGTCTGCAAAATCTATGCTTATAGAATGTTGCTTTATAGATAATACTTCTGATATGAATAAGTTTAATGCAGAAAAAATGGCAGATGAAATAGTAAAGGGTTTAGTAGGAAGAACAACTGATATTCCAGGGGGAGGTTCAGAATCCGGTGGATCAGGTGGTTCTTCTGGAGGTTCTGGTAATATATACGGAAGCCATAGTTTGATAAAAGAACTACAACAAGAGATAAATAAACAAGGTTTTGGAAGTATAGCTGTAGATGGAATAGCAGGAGATGAAACTCTAAATGCATCTCCAATGGTTAGAAAAGGAGCTAGTGGAGGAATAACTAAAGTAATACAAAAAATGCTTATAAATATAGGATACCCTGTAGGATCTTATGGGGCAGATGGAGTATTTGGAAGCGGAACAGAAACAGCAGTAAAAGCATTTCAAAGAGATTGTAATCTTTCATCAGATGGAATAGTTGGTAGAGAAACTTGGAAAGCCTTATTTAGAAATTTAAAATAAGAATTTCATAGATATAAAATTACAAACTATTAGTAAAATAGATATGTAGTGTATAATAATTTCATAAGTATCTTTTATCAAATCTTTTTTAGTTAATATTAATAATGAATAAAGTTTAAAAGTGCAGTACTAACTATTATATAATTAATAATTAGTTTGCACTTTTGTTGTTTTATTTAGGGTAACTTAATATATTAAATTAAATGCTAGTATATAAATTTTTATATTATAAAGGGAAAAGAATCCTTCTGTTACTATTTTAATCTGTATCATACTCACTTATATCTAATATGGATTCATCTTCAAAGAAGGTATTTGCATTGTATAGTATAAGAGTATCTGTTATATTATTGTCTTTTATTAAATCTTGTATTTTATTAGCATAGTATCTTAAATCAACTACTAGTATGTTCTTATAATTAGTAGTTAAAAAAGGTACTATTGAATTAGCATAGGAATCTTTAATAATAAGTATGTTTTTATCAGATTCACTAGAAGTATTAATCTTAATTAATGGATGGTTGCCATCTGTAAATAAAGAATATTTATCTTTAGTATTTAGTCTTTTTGAATTATATAAACTAACAGATTTTTTCTTTTCTTCAATATAATTTACTATAACATTATCCTCTTTTTTAGGTATATATACATTTATTTTATCAGGGCTAACACTTTTAATACCAGATTTTGAATAAAGAGTACCATAAAAACTATTACTTACTGTATCAATATTATAGTCTTTTGAAAGCTTAGGGGTTAATTTTGCTGTTTTACAAAATTCTAAATAAGCTAAGTAAGCTCCTTCTGTAGTCCAGTGGTGATCTGTTTTATAATATATATATTTATTTTTATTATTATTTAAAATATCAAATACATTTATTTTTTTTACATTTTTATCTAAAGAAGAATAAAAATTATTTATATATTTAAGCTGATCATAGGATGGAGCGAAAAAAGGAAGTTTATCTTCTAAAGTTTTTATTTTTGTTGGAACTATCATTATATAGTTTGATAATTTACTATTAACTTTTATAAAAGTATTTATAGCCTTTAATTTTTCATTTATATCTTCTTTATTTGGTTTATTGAATTTACTGATTAAATATTTATCATCGCATATGTATACATTATTATTTTCCTTTTTACCTATTAATTTTTCTACAGATGATTTTATATTTACAAAGAAGTTTCTAAAGATAAATTGATCAGATATGTATTGCTCATATTTTTTAGTAAAATTATTATAGAGTAACTTTTCAATAGAAAACTTAGGTTTAGTTTTTAAATTACGGTTTTCTGATTCAGAAAATGATTTGTCTTTAGTTAAAATATTTAGTATTAAAACTATAAATATAAAAAATATAAAGATTAAAGCTAAGAGTCTTTTATACAAAGTATTAAATTTTTTTTGATTATTTCGTTTATAATTTAAGTTCATATGTATTATCACCTTTTATTATATAGAATGTAAAACTTAATTTATTGTTTAAGAAATTATATGTTTTTAAATAAATTGATTAGATTAAAACTAAGTAGACTGAATTAATAAGAAAACATGTAAAATTATAAAGGGATATTATATGTCCTTTATTTTAATTAGAATCTAAAGTATAAAAATGGGTTAAAACTTTCATTTACTAAGTATGTTGTAGATAAAAACAATATAAAAATAAGGGTGAAAGACATAATAACAGCACTTTTTATTGTAAATCGTTGTTTAAACTTCTTATGTATTATATTTACTATAGGGGTAGAGCAAAGTATAGCAATTATGATTAAAATGAAATTTGTATAAAAGTAGTATATAAAAGCTTTATCTATAAATTTATTTCCGTTAAGACAAAACATTACTTTTAAATATTTAAAAGAATTACTAAGTTTATCTATATCAAAAAAAACCCATCCAACAATTACAATTATCATAGTATATAAGTTTGAAGCAAACTTAGGAATTTTACTTAAATAGTTTCCTAAAAATATTTTTTCAATGAATATAAAAAAACCAAAATATAGTCCCCAAAATATAAAATTCCAACTAGCTCCATGCCATAATCCAGTAGTAAACCAAACTATAAATAAGTTTCTACATTGTTTTGGGAAATTAACACGGTTGCCTCCTAAAGGAATATATATATACTCTCTAAACCAAGAGCCTAAAGAAATATGCCATCTTCTCCAAAATTCACTTACACTTTTTGAGATGTATGGATAGTTAAAGTTTTCAATGAATTCAAAACCAAACATTTTTCCAAGACCAATAGCCATATCAGAATAACCACTGAAATCAAAATAAATTTGAAGAGTAAAAGCTATTATTCCAATCCACGAGGAAAGAACAGATAAATCAGAAATTTCTATGGCTTTTATACTTGTCCAAAGTAAACCTATATTATTTGCTATTAAAACCTTTTTTCCAAGCCCTATGATGAATCTTTCTACACCATCGCTAAATTTATCAAAATTTTCTTTTCTATGTTTAAGCTGGTATGCTATATCACTATATCTAACTATTGGACCTGCAACCAATTGTGGAAACATTGTTACATAGGCTCCAAAATTTATAATGTTTTTTTGAACTTTAACTTTTCCTAAATAAACATCAATAACATAAGATAAAATTTGAAATGTATAAAAAGATATCCCAATAGGAAGAGGGAGTCTATCAACAATTATACTGAGTCCAAATAAAGCATTAATATTATCTATAATAAAAGCAAAGTATTTGAAAAATGCTAGTAATACTAAATTAATGATTATAGTTATTATAAAAATTCTTTTAGATTTTTTTTTGTTATATCTATGTTTGTTTATAAATAAACTTGCAAAATAATCAAATATTATACTAAAAACCATAAGACTTATATAGAGAGGTTCTCCCCAACCATAAAATATTAAACTTATAAAGAGTATAGTGAAATTTTTCAATTTTTTAGGAGAGAAATAATATAATAATAAAGCAAGGGGTAAAAAGACGAAAATAAAAATTAAACTACTGAAAACCAATTACAGTCACTCCGAATCTTATTTTATTTAAAACTATCATTTATATTAATCATAATATTATTTGCATTTTTTGATACAATGAATATTAAATAGGGGCCTTTTACTTTTAAAATATGATTTTCCAATAATTCATACTGATTAGGTGCATAATCTTTAAAAGTATTAGATTGTTTTTCAATTCTTTTTTCTATACGTTCTTTTATAGAATCTATATCATCTTGATTTTTCACTTTTAGTATAAGAAGTTCATTAGCTTCCATGTTTGTTTTAGGGATATAGAGAGCAAAATCTTCTAATGTTTTATAACTAATACCGTAAAGCTTTCTAAGTTTAGATTTAGTAGATTTATTTAGTGAAGATAAATCATTGTTTTTTTTAATATTAGTTATTATTTCAGAAACTTTAGGAGATTTAAAGTGTATGATGGAACAACTACTAAATAAACTTGAGATAAAAGTAAGTGATAGTAGTAATGCAAATATTTTTATTTGTTTGTTTTTAAAATATTTCATTGTAATCATCCTGTCTGTGTTAGTTTTTAATTTTATAGATTAAATAATAAAGTCTTATATTAGTTACCTTTAAACCAATATTTATATCATCTTTGAGTTGTTATTTATTTTTATATGTCTACCCAATTTTGTTAATTACATGATTTGAAACTGAAAATTATGTGATTATAATTTTTGTCTTAAATAGTTTAGCCATAAACTATAAAATTTTGCATTAAAATGGATACCATCTGGTTCGTATAAATAGTTTTTATTAGCAATGACTGGTCTAATATCTATAAAATTAACCTTTTCTTTTTTAGCTACTCTTTTTACAACATCCAAAAATAGACTAGACCTAAAATTAGAAAGCTTTTTATTTCTTTGTTGAGCTTTAGGTTGTGCAGGCATTACTGACTGAAGATATATTTGAGAATTTGGAAGAGCTCTTTTTATATCTTTAACCAGTTTTGTATAGTTATCTTCAAAATCCTTAGCATCGGAAAAGAGTTCTAAATCATTTTCCCCATAAAGTATAAATATCCTTTTGGGATTTAAATTTTTTAGTTGAGGAACGGATTTTCTAGCTTTTATTACGTCTTGTCCCTTTTTAGCTAAAACAGAAGATGAATTTAGTATATTATAAAATTCTAAAGCTTCAGTAATGGAATCTCCCATAAATACTGAGTTTTCAAAAAATAGTTTATTACTTTTATTAGAAATTTGTTTTTGTATTTTTTCGTAAGACTCAGTTTTATTATTATTATTAGAATTTCCATCCTCTGATAGTTTTTTTTCTATATTATTTATATCTCTATTTTCTAGTTTTTGAAGCAAAGCATAGTTTTTCTTTATTAAAGCTTCTTCTTTTTTCTTGTTTAAATATATTTTTGTTATAAAAAAAGTGGTTGTTATAATTACTAGAATTAAAATTAATATTGTAAATTTCTTTATTGTTTTCTTATTATATTTTTTCATTTTTAGTACCTCTTATAATAAATTATAGTAATATTTAATATTAAAAAATATATACAATTAGTAAATAACATACACATAATATAATATAATTTTTTGTACATATTTTGGTTACAAAGTTGTTAAAAATTATTATATAAATTTAGGATTTAAGTAGTAAAACTAATATTTTTGTGTTTTTATAAACTTATATAGTATATTAAAACATAAAATTCCTAAATTAATTTTAAATTAATTAAATATATTAAGCAACAACTATTTTAGATTGTTTTAAAAATAAAATAGTAGTTAGGAAGTATAAAATTATTTTTATATAAATTAGTATAGAAATTTATAAATAATAAGTAATATATTTACATATAAATAATTGAATGATATATTTAATTGATGAGGTTCAAATTATTTGAGAGTATTCTTAAACAATTTGTTCATTAAATAAATAGAACCTTACAAAGAAGAGTAATCTAATTTGTAAAGGAATATATTATAGCTATTGTTTTATGCTACTAATAACTTTCCTTTTCAGGAAAGTTTTTTGTATGCTTTATCCATAAAAACTATATATGAATTAGTTCTTCTTAAAAGAGTTCTGTTACTTTAAAATATTTGGAGGTATATGATGGAAAGCAAAATTGAAAAGAAAGATTTTATCGACGATGAGAAAATTTGGGACGAGCTAAATAATGCTATTAATCCTGATCCTAAAGAGATAAGAAATATACTTAAAAAATCAGAGAATAAAGTAAGATTAGAACCTTGTGAAACAGCAAAGCTTCTTCAAGTAGAAGACAAAGATTTATTAGAAGAAATGTTTTCTTTAGCTAAAAAGATAAAAGAGGATGTGTATGGTAAAAGAATAGTTTTCTTTGCACCTTTATATGTAGGTAATAAGTGTCAAAATAATTGTTTATATTGTGGATTTAGAAAAGGTAATGAATCTATTGTTAGAAAAACTTTAACTATGGATGAACTAAGAGAAGAAGTAAGAATTATGGAAAAGGCTGGACATAAAAGATCTATACTAGTTTATGGAGAATCAAAAGATTATGATGCTGATTTTATTGCTAAAACAATAAAGGTTGTATATGATACTAAACTTTGTAAAGGAGAAATTAGAAGAGTAAATATTAATGCAGCTCCTTTAGATATTGAAGGGTATAAAAAACTTTGTGAAGTTGGAATAGGAACATACCAGATTTTCCAAGAAACTTATCACCACGAAACTTATTCAAAAGTACACCCTAAAGGGGATAGAAAAGGTGATTATAAATGGAGACTTTATGGATTAGATAGAGCAATGAAAGCAGGTATTGATGATGTAGGAATAGGAGCATTATTTGGATTATATGATTGGAAATTTGAAGTTATGGGTCTTTTATATCATACTATTCACCTAGAAGAAAAGTTTGGAGGGGTAGGTCCTCATACAATATCTTTCCCACGAATAGAAGAAGCAATAGATACACCGTTTTCACAAAATCCTAAATACAAAGTTTCAGATGAAGATTTTAAGAAACTTGTAACTGTAATTAGACTTTCAGTGCCATATACAGGAATGATTTTAACTGCTAGGGAAAGTCCAGAAGTTAGAAATGAAGTACTTCCTTTAGGAATATCTCAAATAGATGCAGGTTCAAGAATTGGAGTTGGTGGATATAAAGAATTTGAAAAAGGGTATATTCCAGAAAAAGAGCAATTTCAATTAGGGGATATGAGGTCTCTAGATGAAATTATAAAAGACATATGTAAGGCAGGGTATATACCTTCTTTTTGTACAGCAGGATATAGATCAGCAAGGACAGGAAAAAAGTTTATGGGACTTGCAAAGCCAGGACTTGTACACAATTTTTGCATGCCAAATTCTATTTTGACTTTTAAAGAATATTTATTAGATTATGCATCTGAAGAAACTAAAAAAGCTGGAGAAAAAGCAATAGAAACACATTTTGAAAATCTTCCAAAGGAAAGAAAAAAAGTGGTTAGGGAAAAACTTGAACTTATAGAAAAAGGAAAAAGAGATGTATATGTATAATAAAAAGGATTTTATAAAGCTTTTAGAAAGTATATTAAAAGAGATTTTAAAGAAAGAAGATTTTAAAACCACAGTAGATAAAGTATGTAATAGTATTACGGAGTATTATCCAAATACTCAAATATCTTTAGCAGAAAAGTTAGGAAGAAGACTTTCTTATATAGGTGGTTCTGGTAAGGAAACTTATATTCCATATGAGGTTATAGAATTAAATAATAACTATTCTATAGTTGTACAAAATTTTAAAGAAATACCTTTAGAAAATAGAGATTTATTAATATCTTTATTTAAGATTTTATTAGTTTTAAAATAGCATAGAAATATATTGTAATTATATATTGACAAAAAAGTAATAATAAACTATTATATAAGAGGAAAAAATATTCATAAATATTGGGATAAAATCAATTTATTAATAAAATTGTAAAGGTTATAATTTCAATGTTTTACTATATATAATGTTAAAACTTAATTATGTGTTGAGGGTGAGATATAGAGAGCCTCGTTTTTAAAGATAGACGCCATGATTCTATCTTTAAGGCGAAGGCTTTTTTTATGTTCTTTGTGAAAACGTTAACTAGAGAATTATTTGAAAAACACATAAACAAAATAGCAAATAATTGTGTAAATTTATAATATGTAAATTTACTTAAATTATAAAGTTGAATTAGATATATTAAAATAAATAATAAGTGAAAGATGAAGGTGTGTTTAAAAAAATACAATAACTTCAGTTCTCATAATAGTTGTGCTATTAGTAGAATTAAAGGAAAAAGTATTCTATAAAACAGACTAGTATAGTACTAATTATTTATTTGAGTATGTCTTAAATGGAGGAGTAAAAATGATAGGATTTTTAAAACCGGCACCTCATATAGAGCGTTTGCCACAAAGTAAAATTGATTCCACTTATAAAAGGTATCGTATTCAAGTTTTTTTAAGTATTTATATTGGGTATGCTATGTATTATTTTGTTAGAAGTAACTTTTCAATTGCTAAGAGTTATATGATGACACAACTTGGATTTTCTAAAACAGAACTTGGAATTATAGCTTCTGGGTTAGGAATAGCCTATGGAATAAGTAAATTTGTAATGGGAAGTTTTTCAGACAGATCTAATCCAAAATATTTTTTAGCCTTAGGACTTATACTATCTGGTCTTGCAAATTTATGTTTAGGAGTAACATCAAGTATACCAATATTATTCATATTAATGACAATAAATGGTTGGGTACAAGGTATGGGATGGCCACCATGTGGTAGAACTATGACTCATTGGTTTTCAGATAAAGAACGTGGAGTTAAAATGTCTATTTGGAATACTGCACATAATGTAGGAGGAGGATTAATAGCTACAATAGCAGTTTTAGGAGTAAATATATTTGGAGGAAGTTATAAAGGTGCTTTTTATTTTCCAGGTATAATAGCAATTGCAACAGGAATATTATTTATGGTATTTGCTAAAGATACTCCACAATCAGTAGGATTACCACCAATAGAAGAATATAAAAATGATTACCCAGAATTTGAAGTTGAAGTAAAAGATAGAGAAAAAGAATTAACAGCTAAAGAGATATTGTTTAAATATGTATTAAATAATAAATTTTTATGGATTATTGCTATAGCTAATTTATTTGTTTATTTAGTAAGATATGGTGTTTTAAATTGGGCTCCAGTTTATCTAGAGCAAGTAAGAGGCTTTGATAAAAGTCAAGCAGGATGGGCTTTTGCATTATTTGAATATGCAGCTATCCCTGGTACTATAATAGTAGGATGGATAAGTGATAAAATATTTCATGGACGTCGTGCCCCTGTTGGAGTATTTTGTATGATAGGAGTTGCAATTGCAACATTTATATATTGGAAAAGTACAAGCTTACTTGCTATAGATATAGCATTGGCATCAGTGGGAGCTTTGATTTATGGCCCGGTTATGCTTATAGGAGTTTCAGCACTTGATTTAGTTCCTAAAAAAGCTGCTGGTACTGCTGCTGGATTTACAGGATTATTTGGTTATATGGGTGGAGCTGTATTAGCAGAAGTATTATTAGGAACTATATTTGATAAGTTTGGATGGGATGGAGGATTTATGCTTCTAATTGCCTCTTGTGTTTTTGCTATAATATTCCTATCATTTACTTGGAATGTTCACGATAGAAGTGAAAAAGACGGAGATAAAGAAAAAGTTGCTTGCTAATGATTAAAAGTTTAATAAAAAATAGTATAAATTATAAATAGTATTAATTATAAATAGTATTAATTTTATAACCCTTGAGTACTATAGTACTCAAGGGTTATAAAACATATCAGTTGATTTCTCCTAAAGGACAGAAATTCATTTCATCTAATAAATCATTAGTATCAATTACATTTAAACCTTTATTAATTGAAAATATTATTATAGAATCTCTAGGGTTTTTAGCATAAAGTTGGCCAACATTACCTAGTATTAAAGCTCTTTGAGTATTATCCATGTTTAGTTTGCAAGATAAGCATAGTTGTAGTATTTTATCTCTACTTGGTTTTTTAGTACCATTTAATATTTGGTATCCGTAAGTTCTATCTATGTTAGAAGCTTCAATTAGCTTGCTTTTTTTTATATTATTTTCTTTTATAATATTTTCAAAATAGGTACAAAAATCAATAGTGCTAAAAGTAATCTTAGTTTTTTCTACATAATTGTTTAGTTTAGAGATATCATCTATCGAATTTAACAAATCTAAAAGTTCAGAAGTTTTTTTATCTTCCATAAAATGTCCTCCTTATAATGTAATTACTTATAATTGGTTGATATATGAGTATTATATATTATTTTATAAATATTATAATATATAGAAATATGATATAATTTTTTTAGTATAAAAGCAATATTTAAAGGGGATTTATATGAATAATTTAAAACTAGAGTATAAACTATCACTTTATGATATTTTAACTGAAATCAACAAAAACGAAAAAAGTGAAGTTTATTTAGTGCAACATAATCAAACTGATAATATTTATATAAAAAAAGTTTTGAAAAACTATAATATAGAAGTTTTCAAAAATATAGAAAAATTAGAAAATATTCATATTCCATATATTCATGAGTTTTTTGAATTTGAAGACAAACTTATATTAATAGAAGAATTTGTAAATGGATCTACTTTAGAAGATTTATTGAAAGAAGCTAAAAATATATCAGAAATTAAAACAATAAAGTATGCTTTGGATATTTGTAATGTATTAAAGAATTTACATAGTTTAGATCCTCCAATAATTCATAGAGATATTAAGCCTTCTAATATAATAATTAGTAATGATGGAGTTTTAAAATTAATAGATTATGATATATCAAGGAAATATAACAAAGATGGAAACTGTGATACTATGATAATGGGAACACAAGAATATGCATCACCAGAACACTTTGGTTTTTCACAAACAGATTGTAGAAGTGATATATACTCTCTTGGTGTATTGATGAATGTTTTAACTACTGGAAGTTACCCCAAATATAAAAAAACCAAGGGTTTTTAAAAGAAATAATAAAAAAATGTACTAACATATCACCAGACAATAGATATCAATCAGTAGAAGAGTTAGAAAAAGATTTAGAAAAAAATTTTGTTGAGATAAAGGAACTTAATATTAATAAACAAAAAAACATTTCTAACAGTTTTAAAGGTGAAAATAAAAATGTTAATAAAAAAATATCTTTGAGAAATTTTTATCAAATAATTCCTGGATTTAGAACTCATTGTATATGGAAAAGTATACTAGCTTCTTTTTGGTATTTTATTTTATTAATAATGTTAATAGGAGATAGTGAAAGTTCTTTTTTTGTAGATTTTGTACAGGTTATATTTTTAGTATTAATTACTATGTTGTATACAAATTTTTTGGATATAAAAAATCATTTGCCCTTAATTAATAAAAATGAAATTTATATGAAAATTTTAGGATATTTTATATATACAGTTATATTGTTAGCTGTAGGGGGAATATTTATGGGAAAATGATTTTAAAAAATTAAAGAAGTTAATATTTTTAAGGTTTTACTGACATGTTCTTTTATTTTTATATCTTTTAAAATGTATGCTACTAGCATACCAATAAAACTTCTTATTATAATAAAATAATAATTGTAAACACAGCAATTCATTATACATATTATTATTTTATTATATAGGAGGGCTTTTTAATGAAAAAAAGTAAAGCGTTAATTATATCAGCAGTGCTAGGAATTGCATATTCAATTTATTTAATAACTTATTTTGCAGGACTAGGAGGAGGATCAACTGCTGAAGCTGTAGGAAGTTCTATTGCAACAGCTCTAGTTACTCCTCATATGATTTGTGTAGTTATAGCTACAATATTTAATACAGTTGGGGCATTTTTTAATAAAGCTGGATTTGCTTTAACTGGGGGAATACTTTATTGTGTTGGGGGAGTATTATTTTTAATGTATATTCCATTTGTTATTCCAATGATAATTTTAAGTTTTATTGGATATGTAAGTGTAAAGAAAAATAAAATAAAAGCACAAAAAGTAGCATAAAAAAGCGCACAATCACATTCACATAAAAGCTATAAGCTTAGTTTTAAAATATTCTAAGTTTATAGTTTTTTTTTCTTTTTAAGTAACTATTTTAAATATATTAAAGCAGTAATTATATAGTGATTATTATACATATAAGTTTAATTATGAAAAATTATGGTATTATATTAATCAGATGATGTATTACCACGTCTTTTTATAGTATAATATAAAATTAATTATTAAATTTTAAAGTTTAATAAAAATATATTAATAGGTACATTTAATATTATAAAAGGAGGACAAAATTTAATGAATGAAAATGAACAAAAGGTATATAGAGTTTTAAATAACCTTGGTATTAAATATGATAAATATGAGCATGAAGCAGTATATACTGTTGATGAAGCTCAAAAGTTGAATATATCTATGCCTGGTAAGCATTGCAAAAATTTATTTTTAAGAAATAGAAAAGGCAAAATTCATTATCTTTTAATAATAGATGAATGTAAAAAAGCAGATTTGAAATCTTTACAAAAACAAATTAAATCTACTAATTTATCTTTTGCATCAGAAGAAAGGTTAAATAAATATTTATGTCTTAAGCCAGGTTCAGTTACTCCTTTTGGTTTAATAAATAATGAAGATAAATCTGTACAAGTGCTAATAGATAGGGACTTAATAGGATCAGATGAAATTTATTTTCACCCTAATGTAAACACTGTAACAATTGGTATTTCATATAATGATTTTGAAGCTTTTTTAAAGCATACAGGAAATAAGTTTACTTATGTTTCTATATAATATAAAAATCAGAGGTTTTATAATTAAAGTAGATAAAATTTTATTTATATAATAAACTATGAATAACATAAAAGCAGTTTAAATATATTTTCTAGGATTGAGAGAGATAAAATATTTTATAAATAAAGAAAAGAATAGAAAGGGTTTATTTTAAATCCTATACTATTCTTTTAATTTAATTATAAAGTTTTATTTTTGTTTTTTCCTTTTATAATATATTTTTTTTCATAAGAGTTATACATTAAAATAGCAACTATAATAAAAAATACAGGACCAATTATTGAGAAAAGTGTATCAGATATATTACCTTTTGTAGCTGGCTCTATTATTGTAAAGAAATTAGCAAATGCTATGGTAAATGTAACTACAATAGTAGCAATAAGAGTACTTTTTTTAGTTTTATAAACTTCAAAAGGCTTTTTTATTTCTGTCTTTTTTTTAAAAGAAATAAAGGCAGTTGATAAAAATACATAAGGCATAGTCATTGCAACATTTGTCATGAGAATCAATTTATTAAAGAATTTAGCAGCTACATCTCCTCCGAAGGATACTAATATAATAAATATCACTACAACTATACATTGAACACGCATAGCATTTATTGGCATACCATCTTTGATTTCTGCTAGGTTACCAGGCCATAGTTTCTTTGGTGTACCTTCTATAATTTGTTTTAATGGGGAATAGCATAGAGTAAAGAAAGCACCAGTTAAAGCTAAGAACATAGAAAGTCCTACAAATCTTGCAATCCAATCACCAACTAGTATTGATGATGCTTCATTCATTCCAAAAGAATGTCCTAATTGATAGCCTAAGTTATGCATTAACGAATAAGCTATATTACCTATATTTACATCTTTTGAAGATAAGGCAGTATTCCAGTTAGTAAAAATACCACATAAAAATATTCCTATAGAGTAACCAATTGCTATAATAATAGCTGAAATAGTGATTCCTTTAGGAAAAGTTACTTCAGCATTCTCTGTTTCGTCTACAAGACCTCCAACAACTTCTATACCTCCATAACCAAATATAGCAAAAACTATAAAAGCTAATACAGATATTGGAGTTTGATATGAAGGATTTGGGGAATGTACAAAAGATTTTATAGAAGTTATAGGTTCTGCTAAATGACCACCATTTGCTATAAGAACTATTATTGCACTTATTAGTAAAACAATGTTTAAAAGGGCAACAGCACTTCCACCTATAGAAGTTATTTTTGTGATTTTTTCTAATCCTTTAGAAGCAGTAAAGGTTACAAATATTATCCATACTATTCCTAATACTCCTAAAACTTGAGTTGAATTTAATCCTAAGAATCCCCAACTAGAAGTGGTATCTTTACCAAAAATGGCATTGGAAAGCGGAATCCATAATGTAGAACAAATGTTAACCATCCATATTATATAGGAGGCATACCACATAAAAGTTCCCATAAAAGCATATTTAGCACCTACAGATTTTTCCATCCATGAATAAATACCACCTTTTTCATCTTTAAAAGCTGCACCATATTCTGCCATCATAAATGCATAAGGAATAAAAAATGTTATAGCTGATAGAATATACCAAGGTATAGCTCCATATCCCATTAAGTAAAAAGATCTAGGCATATTTGCAAAACCAAATACTGAAGTGAAAATCATTAATATTAATGATAGCAATGTTAATTTTTTAGATTTTGAATTAGACGACATAATTTCTCCCTCCTTTTGTTTTGAATTTATTCCTTCATAATTAATTATAATTTCTATTAAGGTTAAAAATTACAATATTTTAAAATTTTTATAATTTTATTATTAATTTATATTTATAAGTATTAATTTAACAAATATATTTATTAAATTGATTATAAGGAGAAATATAATTTTAAAGTCATAAAATGTTATTTATAGTTAATATATTGATATGATTGAAGTTTATAGGTAGATATGATATAATTTCCATATATTTCATATGGGGTGTAATAAATAACTAACCTCTAAATAGTTTAAATTATGTATAAATTAATAATATATATTTATAATTTTTAATCTTTATAGTTAAAAATTAAAAGGGGGAAGTATTATGAAAAAACTAGGATTGATACCTAGAATTGTTATTGCTATTATTTTAGGTATTATAGTTGGAAACTATGCACCACAAGCACTTAATAGAGTTTTTCAAACATTTACATCAATTTTTGGGCAATTCTTAAATTTTTCAATACCTTTAATCATACTAGGTTTTATAGTAGCAGGTATTGCAGATCTTGGTACAGGAGCAGGAAAACTTTTGGGAGTTACAGTTGGACTTGCTTATTTATTTACATTAATATCAGGAACATATGCTCTTGTAGTAGGAAAACTTTTATTACCAAACATTATTCCAGCAACAGCTAATCTTCAAAAGGCTAAAAAGAGTCTTGAGCCATTTTTTAAGATGGAAATACCACCTATTATGGGGGTAACAACAGCACTTATATTTGCATTTGTATTAGGGCTTGGTATAGCTAAAATAAAAAATAAAACTTTAAAAGATATGGCTATAGGATTTCAAGAAATTATAAAATTAGTTATAGAAAAAGTAATAATACCATTACTTCCTATACACATACTTGGAATATTTGCTAATATGGCATATACAGGTCAAGCATCAACTGTATTTTCAGTATTTTGGAAAGTATTTATAATTATACTATGTCTTCATATTTCAATGCTTATAATTCAATTTATAGTAGCATGTTCATGTAAAAAAGTAAATGTATTTAAATCATTGAAATCTCAAATTAAAGGATATTTAACTGCTTTAGGTACACAATCTTCAGCAGCTACAATCCCTGTAAATTTACAGTGTGCTGAAGAAATTGGAACAAGCAAAGGAATAAGAGATTTTGTTATTCCACTTTGTGCAACTTGCCATTTATCAGGAAGTACTATGACAATAACAACTTGTGCAATGTCTGTTATGCTACTAAATGGTATGCCCCTAAATATAGGAACTATATTAGGTTTTATTGCAATGCTAGGAGTAACAATGGTTGCAGCTCCAGGAGTTCCAGGGGGAGCGGTAATGGCAGCTTTAGGAGTATTACAATCAGTATTAGGATTTAATGATGCTATGACTGGACTTATGATAGCTTTATATATAGCTCAAGATAGTTTTGGAACTGCTTGTAATGTATCTGGAGATCAGGCGATAGCTATGATAGTTGATAGACTTCAAGAAAAATGGAGTAAAAATAAAACTACTTCAACAACATCTGAAATTCCAGGTTAAATAATTAGAAATTTTAGGATAGACAGAAAAATGTCTATCCTTATTTTTATTTTAATAGTATAGATATTACTTTATATTATTAATTATAAATCATATATAATTAATACAATAATAGAAGTATAAAATTTAATACTATTTTATTTTTAATACAAAAACTGATAAAACATTGACAAATTGTTATTAAAACTATATAATACTTTTATGGTTTTTCAAATTAATGCATTTAATGTAAATATTTTCATAGAAAGGTAGGTGTATTTTTATTGATATAAAAGTATAACTTTATATTATTAAGATTAAATATCTAACCACAATATGGTAAATGTAAATTATTTAATGTTAATAGTTTCAAAGTGAAATGTAAATGATTAAATAAATTTTAATAAAAGTGAGGGAATTACATTGGAATATATAGGATTTATCGCAGCTACATTGACGACTGCTTCATTTTTACCACAATCAATAAAAGTTATAAAAGAAAAAGATACTAAGAGTATATCTTTAGCAATGTATGGAATGTTTACAGCAGGAGTATTTCTTTGGCTTTTATATGGTATAGCAGTAGTGGACAAGCCAATAATAATTGCTAATTTTATAACATTCATATTTGCTTTTAGCATATTAGTAATGAAGATTAAATATAAGTAATTTCAAACAATGTTCTATTTAAATACATAGTTAAAGTAGTGCCAAATATTTTGGTACTACTTTTGTTTTTATATTTATTTTTCACAATAGTACTATATTATTGATAGGCTGTATCCCCTTATAGAAATAAATAAAGGTAAACATAAACCAAGGTTTGGCAATAAAAAGCTTATTATAGTATATTTACAAGTAGCTTCATTTTCTTTTATATTTAGAAGATATTTTAGATATAGAAGAAAAATTTAAAAGGTATTGGATGAAATATATAACTTTAATTTTTACTAAGGTTTTAATAGGGATTCTTCTAAAAACACAAAGGAATTTTAAATAAAGATTTTTCTATTGGAGAGGAATATATAAAATAATTAGGCTATCCATTTTAAAAAATATATAACAGGAGGTATAGAATAAACTAATAAACGGATAACCTAACGGAGCTTAAAATGTATTTTATATGTTTAATTTATAATTAGAGGATTAACAATGTTGAGACATTATTAATTATTGACAAACTTAAATTAATTAAACATTAAATATTTAATAATTACTATATTAAATAAAAAAAGGGAGGAAACTGAAAGCAATAATTTACTTTCAGTTTTTTAGCTGAATTTGGAGGAAATATATAATAAAGAACCTTATAATTATAAAATAGTTTTTAGTTTTAAATCTAATAGTAGAAAGGTTCTTAAATTTAGTATTAGTAATAATAGCTTTGTTATGTATGGAAATTTTTATTGTAATTAAATGTAGTTATGTAGAATATTATGTATATAAATTTTACAATAATAAGTTATTGATATGATGTTATTTATAATATATAATTAATATTAGCTAAATTACTGCATTTTTTTAATTTGCTTTAAATATATTGGAAATTCAAAAAAGGGTTATATAAAAAAGAATACTTACTTTAAGAGTATAAGCATTAAAACTGTAATATTTAATTTTACAGTTTATTTTAATTTATAATATAAAAGGATGATGTCTATTGTCTAATGAAATGTCTAAATTAATAGAAGAAAGAAAAAAACAAAGGAAACAAGAAAATATAAAGAAAAAACCTAATTATAATCAATTTATTTTAGCTATAATTTTAATACTTATAATGGTAATTATATCTTTTTTGTTATTTAGAGACCAATATATGTATTCAATAAGTTTAATTTTAGGAACAGTTATTGGTTTTGTATTAAGAAGTTCTCGTTTTTGTTTTGTTTCTGCTTTTAGAGATCCCTTTTTAATTGGAAGTACTAAAATTCTGAGAGCTATAATATTAGCACTTATAGTTAGTACTATAGGTTTTGCTATTATACAATTTAAATATATTGAAATTAATGGTATTAACTATAATAATATTCCAGGAGCCATAGGATCCGTAGGACTTCATATAGCTATTGGTGCTTTTATATTTGGTATAGGAATGGTCATAGCTGGTGGATGTGCATCAGGAGTTTTAATGAGAATAGGGGAAGGACACACTATTCATTTAGTTGTTCTTTTAGGATTTATAATTGGAACTTTACTTGGAGCAAAAGATTATCCCTTTTGGGACAAGCATATAATGGGAATTAAAAAAGTAATCTATTTTCCCAAATATTTAGATTTTAAGCTAGTAGTAATAATTCAAATAGTCTTACTTGTAGCTTTATATTTATTAGCATTATGGTATGAAAAGAAAAAGTCAAAGTTTATATAAATATGTAGTTATTATGGAGGAGCAAATATGGCAATAAGAGAAATTAACTGTTTATATGAAGGGTGTCCTATACCTTTATTAAGAGCAATTAAGGAATTAAAAACTATGGAAAAAGGTGATATTTTAATTATATCCTCAGATCATAGTTGTGTAGGAATTAATATTGAAGAATGGGCACAAAAGAAAGGATATCCAATAGAACTAGTAGAAACAGAAGATGGAAGTTGGGAAGTGTATATTGAAAAAACTGAGTAGTATGAAACTTTAACAAATATAAAAATAATATTAAATGCAATATAAAATTTAATTATAGATTGAAGGAGGATAGTATGAAATCTATTATAACCTTCTTAAAGAAACCTTGGCCCTATTGGGTTGGAGGAATATTATTAGGATTATTAAATGTAATTTTATTAGGTCTAAGTGGTATAAGCTGGCAAGTTACCAGTGGTTTTTTGATGTGGGGTTCAGGGGTTTTAGATTGTTGTGGAATTAAAATTTTTGATTTGAGTTATTTTGCTTCTTATAAAGATTATTATGAACCGCTAATACAAAATCACAATATATTTCTAAATCAGTATACTATTTTGAATTTAGGAGTTATATTAGGATCTTTAATTGCAACATTACTTGCTTGTCAATTTAGATTTAAAAAAATAAAGAATAAAAAACAACTTATGTTTGCTCTTTTAGGTGGCATTATGATGGGGTATGGAACTAGACTAGGAATAGGTTGTAATATAGGTGCACTTTTTAGCGGTATACCATCTCTTTCTATGCATGCTTGGATATTTGGAATATTTACTATTTTAGGAGCATGGGTAGGAGTTAAAATATTGATGAATTTTATAGATATATTATAATTTGATAAAAACAATCTCAACTGAGAAAACTGAGTTGAAATTGTTTTTATTATATATAATTATTGGATTAGTAATATATTTATGTAATATAATAAAGATTTAAAACTAACAAAAACCTCTTTTGCTAGATATTATGAAATCTATAAACATTTTTTCGTATTCTGTTAAATCATAGTTTTTTCTATAAGTTATGTAATAGTTGAAAAAAGTACTGAAATTTTCGACTGATACTGTTTTAAGAGTTTTTTCTTTAAGTTCTTGTACTATAGTTAATTTAGGAAGAAGAGAATATCCTTTTCCTGAAATTATAGAGGATTTTATAGCTTGTGGAGAATTTAAATCATAAATTATATTTAAATCATTTATGTCTAAATCTTTATTTTTAAGAAAATCTTCTATTAGATGCCTAGTACCAGAATTCTTTTCTCTCAAAATTAAAGGTAATTTTTTAAACTCATCTAAGGTAATAGTATTTTTTAAAACTTTACTATTGCCAACTAGCACTAGTTCATCTGTAACTATTGTATTAAGTTCTAAATCATCTAGTCTATCAAAGTATTGTATAATTCCAATATTTATAGTATGATCTCTAAGTTTTTTTATTATTTCAGAAGAATTATTTACCTCTAGTTGTATATCTAATTCTGTATAAGTTTTTTTAAACGTATATACACTACAAGGAAGAGCATATTCTCCTACACTTTTACAAGATCCTATGATAAGTTTAGGGCTATTGTCTTTTAAGTTTTTTAAGTCTCTTTGTATATTTCCTTGTATAGATAACATAGTACTTGCATAATCAAATACTACACTACCTTCTTCAGTAAGTTCAACTCCTTTATTACTTCTGGTTAAAAGTTTTACTTTAAGGTCTTTTTCAAGATTTCTAAGTTGCATACTAAGACCTGGCTGAGTAACATGCAAGTGTTTAGCCGCTTTTGATATGCTGTTAAATTTCACTGTTGTATAAAACGCTTGTAAGTATTCAAGATTCATATTGTCACATCCTCAAAATAATATAAATAAAATATAAAAACTAAAAATTATTATGTTACTAGGTTATGTAAAAATAACCTTAAGTTATACAGATACTTAGTTTATTTAGTAATTTAAAAATGATTTTAGTTTTTATTTATAAGAAATTGTTATGGTATATAACTTTTTCTTATTATGAAAAGTAGTTAATAGATATTATAATAAAATTGACAAAAAAATAACACGAAATTGATTTAAATAGTCTATCAATTATTATTGTATATGAATTTGTTAATAAAAATCAATATATTAATATGATTTTTAGAATAAATTTTAAGTATTTTTAAATTAAATATGATTTTGAGAAAGCATATTTAGTTATACCTTACATAAAGCTTATAAATATTATAGTGTTGTCTAGATTTGTTATGAAAAAATATGTATATATTAAAATTAAATAATGGAGGTACACAAATGAAAAAGAAAATTTTAATAGTAGGTGGAGTAGCTGGAGGCGCTTCAACAGCAGCAAGACTTAGAAGAATTAGTGAAGAAGATGAAATAATAATGTTTGAAAGAGGACCACATGTATCCTTTTCAAATTGTTGTTTGCCATATCATTTAGGTGGGGTTGTAGAAAATTCTGATGATTTAGTTTTAATGCAGCCAGAAAAATTCTTATCACAATATAAGATAGAAGCAAGAGTTAATAATGAAGTAATGTCTATAGATAGAGAAAACAAAAAAGTTACTATTAAAAATTTACTAACTGGAGAAAATTATGAAGAGTTTTATGATAAATTAGTTTTATCTCCTGGAGCAAAACCTGTAGTACCACCTATAAAAGGAATAGATAATGTAAACACATTTACTATAAGAAATGTTGTAGATATAAAAAAATTAAGTAGTTTTGTAGATTCTATGAAAAGTAAGAATGTAGCAGTAATAGGCGGAGGTTTTATAGGAGTTGAGGCTGCTGAAAATTTAAAAGAAGCAGGATATAATGTAAATTTAATTGAAGCTATGCCCCAAATAATGAGACCATTTGACTATGATATGGTACAAATTCTTCATAAAGAACTACAAGATAACGGGGTAAATTTGGTTGTAGGAGATAAGGTGAATTCTTTTGAAAAAGATACAGTTGTTCTAGAATCTGGTAAAAAAATAGAAGCAGAAGTTGTTGTTATGGCAATTGGTGTAAAGCCAGAAACTGATTTAGCTGTAAATTCAGGATTAGAACTTGGAGAAACAGGAGCTATTAAAGTTGATCAAAATTTTAGAACTAATGATAAAGATATATATGCAGTAGGAGATGCTATTGAAGTTTATAATACTTTAACTAGAACTATGACAAAATTATCTTTAGCAGGTCCTGCTCAAAAACAAGCAAGAGCTGCAGCGGATCATATAAATGGAATTCCACCATTAAATAATGGGGTTATAGGATCATCTGTTATTAAAGTATTTAATTATAACGGTGCTTCTACTGGGCTTTCAGAAGGATTAATTAAAGCTCTTAACTTAAATATAAAATATGATGTAGTTAGAGTAATACCAGGAGATAAAGTTGGATTGATGCCAGGGTGTGAACCGCTTCATTTTAAATTATTATTTGAAGTTCCAACTGGAAGAGTTTTAGGAGCTCAAGCAATAGGAAAAGGAAATGCAGATAAAAGAATAGATGTAATAGCTACAGCTATAAAATTTGGCGCTACAGTAGAAGATTTAAGAGATTTAGAATTATGTTATGCACCACCTTTTGGAACAGCTAAGGATGTAGTTAATTTTGCAGGATATGTAGCTTCAAACATTTTAAATGATACTTTTAGACAAGTATATGTAACAGAAGTTAGAAAATTAGTTGAAAATGGAGCTTGTATTATAGATGTAAGAGAAAAAGATGAATATGAAGAAAGTCACATAAAAGGCGCTTTAAACATACCTTTAAGTGAAATAAGAGATAGATTAGATGAAATTCCAAAGGACAAGCCACTATATTTACATTGTAGAAGCGGACAAAGAAGTTATAATGCAGTATTAGCATTACAACATTTAGGATTTGAAAATGTATATAATGTTTCTGGTGGATTTATGGGAATATGCTTTAATGAGTATTTCAATGACCAAATAACAGGAAGAGAAAAAATAGTTACAGATTATAACTTTGAATAAATTTGATTAAGTAAGAAAATATAAAGGGCTAAAGCACTTTTATATAAAGACTTAGTTGTATGTTATTTAACAAACAATAGTTTGAATTAATAGAAAATTTAATTAGTATAATATAGTTTCTTGTATAAAACCATTATATTATATAAGAAATAATATAATGAAAGGTATGAACCTATTTAAATAAGGTTCATACCTTTTTACATAAAATAATATGTATAGTACAATAATATATATTTAATAATAAGTATATAAATAAGTATTAATATACTTACAAAGATTTTAATGGGCTTTAAGCAAATGATGAATTATTTAAAGGGAGAGAAACTATGATTATGAATGATACTTTAAAAGCGATAATGGAAAGAAGAACTACAAGAAAATTTAAAGAAGATCAAATAAAAGAAGAAGAAATAAACACAATACTTAAAGCAGGAATGTATGCTCCAAGTGCTCATAATGATCAGCCTTGGAATTTTACAGTAATACAAAATAAAGATTTATTAAATGAATTAAATAAGGAATCTAAAGAAATAGCTAAAACATTTCCCAACGAAACTATAAAAAAGATGGGACATAATGAAAAACTTAATATATTCTATGGTGCACCAACTATAATAGTAATATCAGGGAGAGAAAATGCTATGATGCCACAAATTGATTGTGCAGCAGCTACAGAAAATATGTTAATAGCTGCAGAATCATTAGATATTGGTGGGTGCTGGAATGGTATAGTAGGCTTTTTATTTGATAGTAACAAAGTAGAAATATATAAAGAAAAATTAGGTATACCAGAAGGTTATAGACCTTATTATGCTATAGCTTTAGGGTATAAAAAAGTAAAAATTACAAAGGCGTTACCTAGAAAAGAAAATTCAATACAATATATAAAATAAATTAGGATTAAAAAAGAGATAAAGAATAGATGTAATTAATAACAGTATTTATAAGAAGAAAACAACTTATAAGTGCTGTTATTTTAGTTTTATTTAATTGAAAAAAATTACCTTATATGTTATTATTTTATAAAATGATAAATTGTCTATAGTTATTTCAATTCTATATAATCATATCCTATAATTACTGATTTAATTTACTTTAGGCACATTCAGATAAATAACTAGTCAGTATACTAATCTATTTTGTGAATTACTTCTTTTTTAGAAATAACTAATAACACAGTTATTAGTAGATTTTAAGTTATTATATTTCACAAAATACATATATAGAATCTTTGACTTTTATTTATTTTTATAGATGTCTTATAATAATTAAATAATATTTAAGTTATGATGAATTTTAAGGAAGAGGAGATGTATTTAAATGGATGATAACGATTTATCCTCTGAAATTCATAAATACAATATGGAAACCTTATTAGACTGTATAGATGATATAGTATTAATTGTTAATGAAGATAAAGTAGTAGAAAACGTAAACAATGCTTTTTACAAATTAACAAATATAGATGGGAAAAAATTTATAGGGGAAAATATTTGGGCTTTAAAAGAAAAAGGTATAATGGAACAATCTATAATTTTAAGTGTATTTGAAAGTAAGAAAGTATTATCTATGGATGTAACTTATAACAATGGTAGTATTGTTACATATACAGCTATACCAGTTTTAGATGAAAAGAGAGAAATTACTAAAGTTATTGCTACAGGAAGGGATATAACTTATCTTTGTAGATTAAAAGAGAAATTGCAAAAGGTTAATAAAGAAAAACAAATATATATGAAAAAATTACAAAAGTATATGAAACAAAATAATGTTGTTTATTCTAGTGAGAAAATGACTAAAGTATTCAGTATTGCAAATAGAGCATCTAAAACAAATTCTCCTATATTTATAACTGGAGAATCTGGTGTTGGAAAAGAAGAGATAGCTAAATTTATTTATACAAATAGTAATAGAAAAGATAAACCCTTTATTACTATTAATTGTGCTGCTATACCGCCACAGTTGTTAGAATCAGAATTTTTTGGATATGAGGAAGGGGCATTTACAGGAGCTAAAAAAGGTGGAAGGAAAGGTCTTTTAGAAGAAGCAAATAAAGGAACTGTATTTTTAGATGAAATAGGAGAATTAAACATAGAAATGCAAAGTAAACTTTTAAGAGTATTACAAGAAAATAAAATGCTTAGAGTTGGAGGAAATAAGTATATTTCTTTAGATATAAGATATATTTGTGCAACTAACTTATCCTTTGATTCTTTATTAAACAATTCAAAATTTAGACAAGATTTGTATTATAGATTGTGTGTTATTCCAATAAATGTTCCTCCTTTAAGAGAGAGAAGGGAAGACATTGTACCTCTTATAAGTTATTTTTTGAGTATGTATAATAAAAAATATGATAGAAATATAAAGTTAAGTAAGTTTGTTATAAAAAAATTATATACTTATGAATGGCTAGGAAATATAAGAGAGTTAAAAAATATAATTGAAAGATTAGTTGTTTTATCAGAAGAAGATGAAGTAAAAGAAGAGGAGTTTAATATTGCAACAAGACTAGAACAAAGTACTAATAATAAGAAGAACATAAAAGAGCCTATTTCTATAAATGAAATGATAAATTTAAATGATGCCTATAAAAGGGTAGATCAAATTTTAATTAATAAGGCTTTAAAGCAATCGAAAACGATTAACAAAGCTGCAACACTTTTGGGAATAAACCCTTCTACTATATATAGAAAAATAAAAAAAGGTGATATAACAATAAACAAAGCTTAGGTATTTGCATAATGCAAGTACCTTTTATTTTTTATATAGTATATTTGCATTATTAGACTAAATATAGTTTAATAATAGATTTTTAAGCTACTTGTATCAAGGGCAAATAGAATTTTATTGCAAAGTACAAGGGTTTGTTGCATATTGCAATGAATTATTCTTGTAATAAATAATGAGAAAATTTAAAAAATGGGTAGGTATGCAGGTCGTACCACCTTTTTATAATATTGGCATCAAAAATGCTTTAGTAAATTATTGTTAATATTAAAACAATTTAATTTATTAATATATATTTATAAAAGGGGGAAATTTTATCATGAAAGATAATGAAAAGCTTTTAGAAGGAGTTAAAGTTGTAGAGCTTGCCACTTTTATAGCAGCTCCAAGTTGTACAAAAGCTTTAGCAGATTGGGGAGCAGATGTAGTTAAAGTTGAAGCGCCTTTTGGTGACTCAGCAAGGTATGCTGGTGCAAATTTCAAAATGCCTATTTTAGAAGAAGAAAATCCTTTATTTGAAACAGTAAATTCAAATAAAAGAAGTGTATCTATAAATTTAAAATCTGAGGAAGGTAAAAAAGTTTTCTTTAAACTTTTAGATAAAGCAGATGTATTAGTTACAAATATGAGAACAAAAGCTTTAAAAAAATTAGGGTTATGTTATGAACAACTTTGTGAGAAATATCCAAACATAATTTTTGCTCAAATACTTGGCTATGGTGAAAAAGGACCAGACAAGGATAAACCAGGATTTGATTATACTGCTTATTATGCTAGAAGTGGAATAATGGGAACTCTTATGGAAAAAGATACATCTCCAATAAATCCAGCAGCAGGATTTGGTGATCATCAAGCAGGAATGTACTTAGCATCAGGTGTTTGTGCAGCCTTATATAAAAAATTACGTACTGGAAAAGGAGAAAAAGTTACAGTAAGTCTTTTCCATACTGGAGTATATGGAATGTCTCTTATGATAGCGTCATCTAAATACGGGAATAATTGGCCAGTAAGTAGAAAAGCGCCTAATAGCCCATGTTTAAATTGTTATAAATGTAAAGATGATAAGTGGATTCAGATAGCTATAATTGAATATGATAAATATATATCAAAATTGAGTAAGATGATTGAACGTCCTGATATAGCTGATAACGAAAAGTTTAATACATCTAAAGCTGTAAAAAATAATATAGCAGAACTAGTTTCTATATTAGAAGAACAATTTAAAAAGAAAACTCTTAGCGAATGGAAAGAAATATTTACAAAAGGAGATATACCATTTGAAAAAGTACAAGTTTGGGAAGATGTAGCTGAAGATGAGCAAGCTTGGGCTAATGATTATTTATATAAAATACAATATGAAAATGGAAATTCAGGAGTACTTGTAAATACACCAGTTAAATTTAAAAAAATGGGATTACCAGAATTTAATAGAGCTCCTAAATTAGGAGAAAATACAGAAGAAGTACTTAAAGATTTAGGTATTTCAAATGAAAATATAAAAAATATGAAAGAAAAGAAAGTAATAAAATAATAGGCTGTTATTAAAATTTCATTTCTATTATGGGTAAAAATAAATTAAGTGTACATTTAATTTGAATAAAAAGAAAACATTTTCAAACAAAGATGTAAAAGCTTATTTTATAAACAGGAGGTGGTAAAAGTGTATACTATGGGAATAGATATAGGTTCAACAGCATCTAAAGGAATAATTTTAAAAGATGGTAAGGATATTATATCAGAAACTAATATTTCTGTGGGGACAGGTACTAGCGGACCAGAAAGAGCATATAATGGACTTTTTGATAAATGTAATTTAAAAGAAAAAGATATATCAAAAGTTATAGTAACAGGGTATGGGAGAATGCATTTTGATAAGGCTCAAAAACAAATAAGTGAATTAACTTGTCATGCTAAAGGAGCACATTATATATTTCCTAATGCGCATACAATAATTGATATAGGTGGACAAGATGCAAAAGCTTTAAAATTAGATTCAAAAGGCAGGCTTTCAAATTTTGTTATGAATGATAAATGTGCTGCTGGAACAGGAAGGTTTTTGGACGTAATGGCAAGAGTTTTAGAAGTTGATATTTCTGATTTAGAAAAGTTATCTTCTAAATCTAAAAGTGATATTACAATAAGTAGTACTTGTACAGTTTTTGCAGAGTCAGAAGTAATATCTCATTTATCTGCAGGAATAAGTAAAGAAGATATAGCAGCAGGAATTCATAGGTCAATAGCTAAAAGAGTAGCAAGTTTAGTAAAAAGAATAGGGGTAAAAGAGGAAATAGTAATGACTGGAGGCGTTGCTCAAAATTCTGGAGTAGTTAAGGCTATGAAAGAAGAGCTTAATATGGATATTAAAGTATCAAAATATGCTCAAATGAATGGAGCTTTAGGGGCAGCGTTAATTGCATGGAAAGAAGAAAAAAATAAATAGAATATAATAGATAAAAAATGTAGTTTTAAAAGTTATTATTATAATTAGTTTTAATTGAGTTAATTGCATAATTTTAAAATTATGTAATACTCAATTAAATGCTAAATTGTTAATATTAGGTTGTTAAATATTGTGAAAATTTATATATAACATATTAATAAATTTTAGGGGGTTGTAATAAATGGAAGAAAAACCAAGAGCTAAAGATCGTGTTAAAACTTTATTAGCAAATCATTATAAAGATGCTTTCAAAGCTAAAGAAAGAGGAGAATTAGTAGGATGGTCAACTTCTATATTTCCTCAAGAAATTCCTGAAACTTTTGGATTGCATGTTGTTTATCCAGAAAATCATGCAGCTGCAGTAGCTGCTAAACATGAATCACAAAAATTATGTGAAGTTGCAGAAAATGAAGGATATTCTATAGATATATGTTCTTATGCTAGAACTAATATAGGTTATTCAAAATTAAAAGAATGCGAAAGTTTAAATATGCCTCAACCAGATTTTATCCTTTGTTGTAATAATATATGTAATACAGTTATTAAGTGGTATGAAAATCTTGCTAAAGAATTAGATATACCAATGATTATGATAGATACTGCTTTTAATAATGAATATGAAGTTACACAGTCTAGAATAGATTACCTAAAAGGTCAGTTTGAATATGCAATAAAACAGTTAGAAAAGATTACTGGCAAAAAATTTGATGAAGAAAGATTTAAAGAAGTTATGAAAGTTTCATCAGAAGCAGGAAGACTATGGAAAAAATCTATGAGTCTTACAAAAGCAGTTCCAGCTCCAATGAATGGATTTGAAATGTTTAATTATATGGCAGTTATAGTCTGTGCTAGAGGAAAACAAGAAACAGTAGACATATTTAGTCAATTAATAGATGAATTAGAAGATAATATAAAAAATGGTACTAGTACCTATAGAGGAGAACAAAAACATAGAATCATGTTTGAAGGAATACCTTGTTGGCCATATTTAGGATATTTATTAAAGAATTTAACTAAGTATGGAGTCAATATGGTAGGAAGTGTTTATACAGATGCATGGGCTTTAGAATATGAAGCTAATGATTTAGATGGTATGGCAAAGGCATACAGTTCCATAATGAATAATGTAAATTTAGAAAAACAAGTTGATATGAGAAAAGATGTAATCAATAATTTTAAATGTGATGGTTCAATATATCATATGAATCGTAGCTGTAAGGTAATGGATTTTATGCAGTATGAATTAGAAAGAAGAGCGGGAGAAATGACAGATAAGCCATATGTAGGATTTGATGGTGATCAGGCAGATCCAAGAAACTTTACTAAAGCTCAATATGAAACTAGAGTTCAAGGGTTAGTAGAAGTTATGAATGAAAGAAAAAATGAAGGGGGATTAGACAATGAATAATATAGAAAATGTTTTATTTCAAATGAAAGAAGTTGTTGATAACCCTAAAAAAACAATTAAAAAATATATAGATGACACAGGAAATAAAGTAGTTGGATGTTTTCCAGTATATTGTCCAGAAGAAATAGTTCATGCATCAGGAATGCTTCCTGTAGGAATGTGGGGAGGACAAACTGATATATCTCTTGCAAAAACATATTTCCCAGCATTTGCATGTTCTATAATGCAATCTTGCTTAGAATTTGGATTAAAAGGTGTTTATAATGACCTTTCTGCAGTTATTATTCCCTGCCTTTGTGATACTTTAAAATGTGTAGGACAAAATTGGAAAGTAGCAATACCAAATGTTGAGCTTATTTCCTTAGTTCATCCACAAAATAGAAAAATTGAAGCAGGAATTAAATTTTTAGAATCTGAATATAATGAAGTTAAAGATAAGCTTGAAAAGATTTCAGGACATAAAATAACTGATGATGCACTTAATAAAAGTATAGATATATACAATAAACATCGTCAAGTTATGAGAGAGTTTACTAAAGTAGCTTCTAGATATCCAATGACAATTACTCCAACTAAAAGACAAATAGTTATGAAGAGTGCATGGTTTATGGATAAAGAAAAACATACTAAATTAGTACAGAAATTAGTAGATGAACTTAAAAACAAGAAGGAAGAAAAATGGGAAGGTAAGAAGGTTATTTTAAGCGGAATACTTGCAGATGCAGAAGATTTATTGAAAATATTTGAAGACAATAAGTTAGCTGTTGTAGGAGATGATTTAGCACAAGAATCAAGACAGTATAGAGTAGATGTGCCTAAAGGTAATGATCCTATAAATAGATTGGCTAAATTATGGTCAATTATGGAAGGTTGCTCATTAGTATTTGACCCTGATAAAAAGCATGGAAAAATGCTTATTGATTCAGTTAAGGAAAGCAATGCAGATGGTGTTATAGTATGTATGATGAAATTCTGTGATCCAGAAGAATTTGATTATCCAATATATAAAAAGGAACTTGAAAAAGAGGAAATCCCAATGCTTTATTTAGAAATAGATCAGCAAATGGAAAACAATGAGCAAGCACGTACTCGCATACAAGGCTTTACAGAAATGTTATAAAATATAATATTAAATATATTTTATAACATATAGATAAGATTTTCACAGTAGAATTTTAAATAAAATAAAAAGTGAAGTTTATAGTTTAGCTCTCTATTATAAGTTACAATAGGAAAAGTTTTATTTAAGATAAAACCAATATATTATATAATAAAAGCAGGTATTTCTAATTAATACCTGCTTTTATTTTCATTTAAATTATAGGTTCTTTTATATACTAATAAAGCTATAAACAGATTTATTAGTATATAATTTTTTATTTATGCCTACATCTGAAATTAAGATATATCCATGATAGTATGAATAGTATAGTTAAACTAGCACCATACATAGAATGTATATTTATTAAGTTATTATCAAAAATACTAGATTTAATTTCATTTAAAGATGTCATTAATATTCCTAAAAATCCTATTAAAAAAGACAAATTTATAATTAAAATCTTAAATACTTTAGATGTTTTTTTGTAAGTTAATATTAGAATTATTAGACCAATATAAAATATTATAAGAGATATTCTTAAAGATATATTGTTGAAAGTTAAAAACTTGTTTTTTATATCAATAATTAAGTTAAAAGAATTACCTAAAAGGCCACATATACTTCCAATTAAAAATAATTTTTTATTATTTTTAAAAAGGATTGCTATTGATATAAAAAATAAAGCTAATATTTCTGATCCTTGAGATACAATTTCTCCAATTTGAGATTGGGATTTAAAAACAATAAACTGCATCCAGGAATCTTTAAAATCTACTATATCTAATAAAATTATTAATATTAATAACATTAAATAAAATATATTACTTTTTTTAATCATCTGTTAATCGCTCCGATATCCTTAAGTTGATTTTCTCATTATAATAAATAGTGTTATGTTAATACTGGGCAAATTATATCATGATTTATAATTTATAGCAATTTTGTTTTTTTATAGATCAATTAGTATCTATAAATATATTTGATAGATATAAAAAAATAAAAACTCTTAATAGATTTTATTAGAATCATAAAGAGTTTTTATTTAGTAATTATAATTTTATTTTTATATTATTTTTCCTTTTTTTCAGTTTTGAATACAGCAACGCTTTGTTGTAGATTTTCAGCCATACCAACTAAAGTTTGAATAGCAGCAGTCATTTCTTCTATAGTAGCACTTTGTTCTTCTGTAGAAGCTGCAACAGCTTCTGTACTATCTTGAGCATCCTTAGAAATAGTTTCTACATTATACAATTTAGTAGCTACGTTAGTAAAGTTATCTGTAGATGAATTTACCATAGTATCTATATTCTTAAATTTACTATCTATAGAAGCAAAAGAATTTAATATTTTATCTAAAGAAGTAGCAACATTTATTACTATTTTTTGACCTTTGCTTGATTCTGAATCACCTTTTTTTATAGATTCAAGAGCTATTTTAGTTTTATTTTGAGTATTTACAATTAAGCTTTGTATATCACTTGAAGATTTTATTGATTCTTCAGCTAATTTTCTAACTTCATCTGCAACTACTGCAAAGCCTTTTCCAGCTTGACCTGCACGCGCAGCTTCAATTGATGCATTTAAAGCTAAAAGATTAGTTTGATCTGCTATTCCGTTCATAATCTCTACTATTTTGCCTATTTCTTTAGACGTAGATTCAAGTTCATTAATAACTTCAGCAGAGTATGAAACACTATCTTTTATTGTTTCCATCTGATTGGTCATTTTAGTCATATTTGTTTTTCCATCAGAGGCTAATTCATTAGTAGTTTGTGAAAATACTACTATTTCATCTACTTCTGATTTCATATCATATATATTAGTCATTATATCATTCATAGCAGTAGATGCTTCATTTGTAGCAGTAACTTGATTTTCAGCACCATTAGAAATTTCTTGAGTAGAAGTTGCAATTTCTTGTGAAGCTGAAGAAGTTTGTTCTGATGAAGATAATATTTCTTGTGATGATGAAACAAGATCTAATGAGAATTCATTTATATGTTTAGTTATTTCTCTTAGATTGTCTATCATAGAGTTAAAAGAAAAAGCAAGTACTCCTATTTCATCATTGCTTTCTATATTAATTTTTTCAGTTAAATCTCCTTTAGATACTTTAGTTGCTATATCAGATAATTTAGATAAAGGATTTAAAGATTTTCTTGTTATATAAATAAGTAATAAACTAGCTATTAATAATCCTATCAAACTTACTAAAATTGATATGGTTATTATAGATTTAAGAGCTGAGTTTTGTGTTTTTAAAGATAAACCAATATCAATTGCTCCAAGTAGATTACCAGATTTATCTTTAAGAGGCATTATAACATCGTATACATCTTCTTCCCCTTTATATTTATATGTAGATGTATATTCTTTTCCAGAAGAAATAGCGGATTTGCTTCCTTTATCATCTAATATTTTTCCAATTCGTTTTTTATCACTATGAGAAGTAACTTTTAAAGACTTATCCATAACTAAAGCAAATACTATATCATCATCTTTAGCTAAAGTATCTACTAAAGTTTGAGGTGACATAGAATTTTTTAGTTTGTTAATTTCATTAGCTTCCATACCTAATTGTATAAGTCCACCATTTGAAGCAGCTACTCCACAATATTTGTAATAGTTGTGATTTACCTTACTTTGGCGAATTGATTCCGATATTGGTTTTTTATTTGATCCTAATAAAGAGTATACGGCGTACTCTGAAGTAAACTTAAAATTTATATTTTCTTCCATATTAGAATAAATAATTTTACCAGTTTTATCAGTTAAATTGATTTCTTGGATTTTAGTTTCTTTGGCTAGTTTTTTTAAGTAATCATTAGAAATATTTTTAGCTTGGTTTAGAGAGTATCCTACAGAAAATAATTTTTGATCTAATAAGTTATCAATTTGTTTAGATACAGCATTAAAACCAATAAATTTATTGGCTTCTTGAGTTACTAAATTTATTCCATCTGCACGTACTTGTTCTTTGAATTTTTTATCTACAACTAACAAAATAGATGAACTTAAAACTAATGTAGTTAAGAAAAATATTATCAAAGATGATAAAACTATTCTAGTTTTTAAACTGGAATTTTTAAATTTCATTGAGTTTTTAATAGAAAAATTTTTCATCATTAGTCCTCCTGATATAAAACTTTCACATATTATGGTTAAAAATGGAATTAAAAATAAAATTCCATTTTTAATTTTCGTCCATAATATATGATAACTTTACATGTAAAGTTAAAATTATGTAATAAAATAGTTAATTTTGTTAATTAATATATAAATATAGTTGGATTAATATGAGTTTTTTTATTAAGTAAATTATATACTCCATTAATAATTTGATTTATTTAATTATTTACCATTAAAGTATTTTAAAATAAAGTATTTTAAAAATATTTAATGGTGTCTTCTATTTTTCATTTTTACATATTAATTAGATTATATTGTATTTAGAATAAGCCTATAGCTGTTGGAAATACTATTTAGTAAATAAATAATTTAAAATATGGAGGTTATTATGGAAGATTTAGGATTAGTAACAGAAAACAAAATAGGAGTTGCCAAAGATAGCGAAGAAATAAAAAAAATGTTAGAAGGTCAATTTAGAGGAGAGACTGGAGAAGTAGGTCTTTATTTAGCAATGGCAAGAGTTGCTCAAAGAGAAGGATATGGAGAAATTGCAGAAGTTTTAAAAAGAATATCAAAGGAAGAAGCAGAACATGCTGCAAGATTTGCAGAACTTACAGGAAAAATATCTTGTAATACTAAGGATAATTTAGAACAGATGATGAGAGGAGAAATAGGAGCTAACAAAATGAAAAAACAAATAGCAACTAAAGCTAAAGAAGAAAATTTAGATGAAGTTCATGATTTTGTAGATGAATCTGCAAAGGATGAAGGAAGACATGCGAAGATGTTAAAAGGAATGATAGATAGATATTTTAAATAAAATTTTTTATATTATATTGGATTAAATGGTATGTATTACATGTAATACTTATAAATAATTCATGTTAAAAAGGAAACAATATAATTAAACACAAAAGATAAATATATAGTTACAAAGGATAAAATTAACAAATGATGAAATTAACATATATGTTTTTAGGTTTTATTATACAAAAATTGATCTTAACCTAAGATAAAAGAAGATATTCTCAATAATTGAGAATATCTTCTTTCCTTGCACTAAATTACTTTTTGTCATAAATTATTAAAGCAGAGGAGTCACCTTCTCTTATAGAATATTTAATATCTATTAAATTGGTTTTTGAGATATTATTTTTTTCAAGTTCTTCTTCAATTACTTGTTCAAACGTTTTGTTCCAACGATCCCAAACTTGAATTACTTTAATCATAGAAATCTCCTTTAAACAAAAGTAATTTACATAAAATATATGATATTTGTATAAAAATATGCATATAGTACATAAAGAAGAGGTGTATTGTTTGTAGCTTTTTAGCATTTTAAGAAAGGGTGTTTTTTATAAAGCTTTGGACTATAAAAGATGAAAAAGCTTATGAGGAATTAAAAAATAATAAAATTCTTTACGGAAAAACAAAATATGTTCATAACTATTTCAAAAATCCTTATGACTGGATAATAGCTCAAATGAAGAAGAGGCTTCAGTATCCTAGTTTAGATGTTTTTCAGTATCCAGTATGGGCGTGGTATAAATGGGGAGTAGATAAAAAAAATACAGAAGATTTACGATATAGAGGCTACGGACAAAAAGGAGCTAAACTTTATAAAATAGAATTTGAAGAAAGTGAAGAAAAAATATTATTATCTGATTTTTGTCTTTTTAATTTTGTTTTGAATTATTGGTATTTACCTAAAAATGAAAATGATGATATTGAATTTAGAAAAGAAATAAAAAACAGTGGGGCAGATTTATCATATCTTATGAAATTTGATCAGCATTCTAAAGAGTTAGATAAAATAAGACATAAAATAGAAGAGAGTTGGAATCTAATATTTGATTTGAAATATAATAATGAATATATAAATCCTAGTAATAAATACAGATTAATACAAGCTACTTTATGGAATATTAAATGGAATCAAGTAACTAAAGTAGAAGAAATAATAGTTAAATAAAGCTATTTTAATTTTATCAAGTTAATGTGAAAAGCATATTTATATTGAAATATTTTTATATAGTTCAATTTTAAAAGATCTATAGTGGAATATTTTATATAATATATGCTTTTTTTATTTGTATTAATTTCTTTATTTATCCTTTTAAAAGTGAATCTTTTTAATATTTATGATTGTTACAATAATGTAAGGTAAAAGTTTTATATGTAAGTTAAATGAATGGCTAAAATTTTACAGTAATATTAGAATTGATTTAAAGCAGTAAATATACTCTATGTAAAATTAGGAGGATAAGAATGAAAGTGTCAGAAATTAGTATTAAAAATTTAAAAACCAATTATAAAAATTATAGTTTGTATTTTTTCTCTATAATAATAAATATAATTATTTACTATGTATACTATACTATAATTACAAATAATAAATTAACAGATTTAATGGGTAAAAACAATGCAGGATTATCTAGATTCTTATTTAAATTTTCTTCTTATATAATAGTTGTGTTTTGTATAATATTTTTATGGAATTCTACAGAATTCTTTATAAAAAAAAGAAAAAAAGAGATAGGACTTTATTCTCTTTTAGGACTTAATAATAAGAAAATAGGTAATATGATGTCTAATGAAATAATTATAATGGGAGTAATTGCTTTAACTTTAGGCATATTCATAGGAACTATATTTAGCCAAATATGTATGAAAATATTCATGCTTTCTATAGGAATTAAAAAATCTATAGGTTTTATTTTTAGTATAAAAGCTGTATTAAGTACAATAAAAACCTTTGGTATTCTATTTATTATTATTTCTATAAGAGCTTACAGGTTAATTTTCAAATTTAAATTAATAGATTTATTTAAAGCAGATCAAAAGGAAGAAGAAAAAGGTAATTTTACAGGCCTAAAAGGAATGTTATCTATAATATTTTTAATTGGAGGATATTTTTTAGGATCACTATTAGGTATTAAAATATTTGGAGCAAACGGATTGTTCTTAGCTGTAATATTTGTTATAGTAGGAACTTATTTATTTTATAATAGTTTCTTTATGTTTTTCGTTAAATTATTAAGGAAAAGCAGGTTAGGATATAAAAAGGTAGAATTTTTAGTAGTTTTATCTAATATAAGTCATACTATAAGAAGTAATGCAAAGATGTTAACTGTTATAACTCTTTTAAATACTTCTATAATAGTTGGAACTGGTACAGCTCTAACATTTTCGCAAATGGGAAATAGTAATTTAAATCAATATAAATTTTCTTATATATATTTAAATGATAAAAGTATAAATAAAAAAGTTGATTCTATTTTAAAAAAACATAAAGATAAAAAAGTGAATTTAGATTCAAAGATTAATATAATAAAATTAAAAGATAAAATTAGTTCACCCTATGTAATATCAGAAAAAACATATAATAATATTTGTAAATCTTTAAATGTACAAGAAAAGATTTCATTAAAAAATAAAAATGATGTTATAGAATTAAATTCTAACAAGATTTCAGAAAAAAAGTTAACTTTTTTTGAGCATAATAATAGGATTAAACCTATAGAAATAGATAATTTTTCTAAGAAAGAAAAATTAAAAGTATTAGAATATAGAGAGCAAATTATAAATCCAGATATTATAGGAGGTACATTAGTTGTAAAAAATCAGTTATTTGAAGAATTGAAAAAAGTTGGTGAAAGTTTAGAGTTTAGATTTTTAAAAATTACAAATGAAAAAGATAGTAGATTATTAGATGAAGAATTGATGAATGAATTTAAAAAAAGCAAAAAACAAATTTCTAGTTTTTATTCATTTTATAAATCCTCAAAAGGAATAATAGGGTCTATACAATTCCCAGCATTTTTTACTTCCTTTGTGTTTATATTATCTACATTAAGTATAATTTTCTTTAAAACTATGATGGATCAAGATAAGGAAAGCAATATGTATTCTATATTAAAACAAATAGGTTTTGATAATAAAAGAATTAAAAAATGTGTATTTAGAAATAGCTGGTTTATTTTAGGTGGCCCTTTAGTATTAGGCATATCACATTCATTAGTAGCATTATCTTTATTTATGGCGTTTTCACCAATAAGTGTAATTTTAACTGTAGTGTTATTTATAGTTATATATATATTGTTCCATTTTGCTACATCTAATTCTCATTTTAATATTTTAAAACAAAAAATATAGTGTTTTATAGAGTATTATATTTTTTAGAAGAACTATTTAATTTGTTTTTTAGATATATAAAGAGTTAAATGATTTGAATATAAAAAAAGCTTGCAATTAAGTTACAATTGTAAGCTTTTTTATTATTATACTAAATTTAAAATATATTTTTATAAGATTAAGTATAATAGCTAGGTTATAAAAATAAAATATAATAATATATAGTTGATTTAATATTCGTAATAATTTTAAAAATGATATTACTGTAGATATAAATATCATTTATGGTATAACTAAATTTATTAGTTCTGGGAGATGATATTAAGTGAAAACTTTTGAATTAGCTAAAAAGTATAACAATTGGGTAATAGACAAAAGAAGGTATTTTCATCAATATCCAGAAGAATCCTTTAAAGAATTTAAAACAACTAAAATGATAAAAGAAGAACTTAAAAAAATAGGAATTAAAATAATTGGAACATCAAAGACTGGTGTAATTGGTATTTTAAAAGGAGGTAAAGAAGGGAAAGTAGTGGCTCTTAGAGCAGATATAGATGCTTTATCAGTAGAAGAAAAAACAGGAGTTACTTATAGTTCTAAAATAAAAGGGGTTATGCATGCTTGTGGTCATGATTGTCATATAGCAATGCTTTTAGGAGCAGCTAAGGTACTTTTTAATATGAAAGATTATATAAAAGGAACTGTAAAGTTTATATTTCAGCCAGCAGAAGAAATAGCACAAGGTGCTAAGTTTATGATTGAAAATGGAGCATTAGAAAATCCAAAAGTAGATTGTATTTATGGTATGCACATATGGACATATGAAGAACATGGTAAGATGGTAATAGAAGAAGGATCAATAATGGGGTCTGGAGATATATGGACAATTAATATTAAAGGTAAATCATGTCATGGCTCTGAACCTTGGAAAGGATCAGATGCACTTTCCTGTGGAGCTTCAATAATTGAAAAATTAAATACTATAGCAGGGAAGATGAACGATGTAAGACATCCTATAGTTATTAATATAGGTACAATTAAAGCAGGAGAAAGATTTAATATAGTAGCAGGAGAAGCAGAAATTACAGGGATGAATAGAACATTTACTAATTATGAACGAGAAAATCTTCCTAAAACTATGGAAAAAATAATAAAAAATATTTGTGAAGTGTATAATTGTGAATATGAATTTAAATATGAGTTTATTTGTAGTCCAATGATTAATGATAGTAATTCTACTAAAATAGCAAAAGATGCAGTAGCTAAAGTTATAGGAATAGAAAATATAACAGGAATGGAAAAAGTTATGGGATCAGAAGACTTTTCAGAATATATAAAATATGTACCAGGAGCTATAATACATTTAGGAGCATATAATAAGGATAAAAAATGTTTCTATCCACATCATTCTAATTACTTTAATGTAGATGAAGATGTTTTAAAAATAGGTGTTGCAAGTTATGCACAAATAGCATTAGATTTTTTAAATAAATAGTAAAATATTTATGTGAAAACCTAGTATTGATTTATAGTACTAGGTTTTTACAGTTGATTAATTAAATAATTATAATGTAATATTAATTTTAAATTTATATAAATTTAATTAACATATAATAAAACTATTTTATAATTTATTATTGTAAGGGTAATTGCAATTGTAAAGGGGATTTGACTTTGATAAATATTACATATAACAATAAAATATGGTATAATATATCATAATATTACAAACATATAATCAATACTACAAAAAATTGAAATTTTACCTGTAGGAGGGGACTAAATGGGAATATTCAGTAGAATGTCAAATATGATTAAAGCTAAAACTAATAATGCTCTAGATAAAATGGAAAATCCAATAGAATTATTAGATCAAAAAATTAGAGATATGGAAGAAAGTTTAAATAAAGCTAAGTTGTCTTCTGCACAAGTTTTAGGAAATATTCGTGAAACTAAAGGAAAGATGGACAAGGCTAAATTAGAAATGGAAGATTATGAAGCTAAAATCAAACTTGCACTAAGTAAAGGAAATGAAGAATTAGCTAAAAAAGCTTTAGAAAGAAAAATATCAGCTCAAAAAGAATATGAAAGTTTAGGAAAAACTTATGAATCATCAAAAGTTAAAGGGGAAGTTTTAAAGAAAAAGTTATCTGATCTTCAAAAGGAAATAGATAATACAAGAAAGTATAGAGACGAAGCAGAAGCGAGATTAAATAATGCAGAAGCTTCTGAAAAAGTTAATGAAATACTTTCAGATGTAAGTTCTGGAAGTAACAAAATAAAATTAGATGATATTGAAAGAAAGATATCTAAAAAAGAGTCTATGGCTGAAGGATTAGGTGAATTAAGAGTAGAAGATACATTAGAAAAAGAATTTGAAGAACTTGAAACTCTTGATTTAGATGCAGAACTTGCTAAGTATAAGTAGTATAGTTTAATTAAAAAAGAAATAAGTTTATTTATATTTTACGAAAGGGGTATATATGAATAAGATTAAGGAATATACAGATAACGAAAGAAAAATTTTTGGGAAAACCTATACAGATATTATGAAAGCAATAACTGAAATAGAAGATTATATTTCAAAGGAAAATCTAAATAATAGAAAATACGTAAAAAAATACGGTTTACTTAAAGAGTACATTAATCTTATAGATAAAGCGGATAAATTAGCAGATGGTAAAGGGCTATTTGAAGCTTTAAAAAGCGATGAAAAATACAAAAAAATGCTTGAAGATTTCAAAATGGAAAACATAAAAGAATTATCACAACTTGATAATTGTTCTAAGTGTGCCTGTTTAAATTGTCCTAATGAATGTGATTTTGATGCATGTTTAGGATGTAGAGAAAGTTCTAAGATAAAATACTGTGATCATAAGAAAATTAATATAACAACTTTTACAAGTTTTACTTTAGATCTTACAGATGATGAAACCGGGGAAGATAATACTTATAAAGTTTTAGCTGTGATTCAAGATTTAGAGAGAGAACAAAAATATATAATAATAGAAAATGTGGAAGATGAAGAAGACAAATTTATATTATATTATTATCCAGGAATAAAAGAAGATAGTTATGGTGAAATAACAGATGAAGAGGAATTTGATTATATTGCATCAATGTATCAATCTCACTGTTAATTTTAAAATTATCATACACACTAAAATATAAATTAATATATTTTATAATATTAGTATGGGAATATATTGATTTTGAATTTAAAATGAGGGGCAGTACATAATATGTTTAAAACTAAAAAAAGAAATAGATTGATTTTATCTTTTTTGCTTATATTTATTTTTACTATATCAGGTATTTTTAGTGCAGTTAATCCTGTATCTGCAAAATTTAGTTCAAAAAGTGTTAGATCCACTAGTAGTAAATCAGGGGGATTCAAATCAAGTGGATTTAAATCCAAAAGTTCCTCTAGTTCCAGGGTCTCTTCTAGATCAAAGGCATCTACGTCAAAATCGAAGAGTTCATCTGTATCTAAACCTTCTACTTCAAAGAAAAGTACTTCAAAAACTTCAAGCTCAGGATTTAAAAGTAGAAGTAAAAAAAGTACTCCTAAGATAACACCTAAGAAAACTAGTACAAAGCCAGTTTCAAAAGGGAGTAGTACAAAAGCAAAAAAGACTAGCTCAAAGGCTTCAAGTTCAGGATTTAAGAGTAAAAGTCTTTCAAAAACTAAAACTAAACCTAAAGCTACTAGTACTAAAACTTCAAGCGAAACTTCTAGTAAAAGTACTAGTGGATCTTCAAGTAATAAAGAATCCTATAAAAACAGTAAAAATAGTAGTGGTAGTTCATTTTTAAAAGGATTATTTCTTGGGAAAATGGCTGGATCTAAAAATTCTTCAAATAAGTCTTATGCTACAAGCTCTGGAGAAGAAGGTGGGCTTTTTACAGATATATTGTCTTGGATAGTAATTATTTTAATTCTATTTTTTATAGTTAAAATAATTAGAAAAATTATAAGAGCATTTAAAAAGAAATAAAATATAAATATAATATTAAAAGATAAGCTAACTTTACTTTATTTAAATATACCTAACTATAATTATATATAGTTAGGTATATTATTTATGATTTTTATATATTAAGTTTTAATAAATTATATAAAGAATTTTACTATATAGGAGATAATTAATATACTATTAATAAAATCTTAAGGTTAATATTATGTAGTATATATAGATATTATGGTATAATATCACAAGTGTATAATTAAGTAATGGAAAAATAAGTTTTATCTATAGGAGGGAAACAAATGGGTGTGTTTAGTAGAATATCAAATATTTTCAAAGCTAAAACTAATAATGCATTAGATAAAATTGAGAATCCAATAGAATTATTAGATCAAAAAATTAGAGATATGGAAGAAAGTTTAAATAAAGCTAAGTTATCTTCTGCACAAGTTTTAGGGAATATTCGCGAAACTAAAGGAAAAATGGACAAGGCTAAATTAGAAATGGAAGATTATGAAGCTAAAATCAAACTTGCACTAAGTAAAGGAAATGAAGAATTAGCTAAAAAAGCTTTAGAAAGAAAAATATCAGCTCAAAAAGAATACGAAAGTTTAGGAAAAACTTATGAATCATCAAAAGTTAAAGGGGAAGCTTTAAAGAAAAAGTTATCTGATCTTCAAAAGGAAATAGATAATACAAGAAAATATAGAGATGAAGCAGAAGCGAGATTTAATAATGCAGAAGCTTCTGAAAAGGTTAATGAAATACTTTCAGATGTAAGTTCTGGAAGTAATAAAATAAAATTAGATGATATTGAGAGAAAAATATCTAAGAAAGAATCTATGGCTGAAGGATTAGAAGAATTAAGAGTAGAAGATACTTTGGAAAAAGAATTTAAAGACCTTGAAAAAGTTGATTTAGATGCAGAACTTGCTAAATATAAGTAAATTTATTTAAAGAGGTGTTTATATTAAAATGAAAATAAATAGAAAACATAAGTTACTATTATCTTTTATAATATTATTTGTTTTTTCCTTTTCAAGTATATTTACTAATTTTAATTCTGTATCTGCTAAATTTCGTTCTAGAAGTTTTAAATCAAGTAGAAGTAGCTTTGGGGGATTCAAATCTAGTGGATTTAGCTCTAAAACTTCATCTAGTTCAAAATCTTATAAATCAAACAGTAGTTCAAAAGCTTCAGGCGCTGGGTTTAAAAGTAGTAATTTTTCCAATAGTAAAAAATCAACTAGTGAAAAAAATAATAATACATCTTCAAATAAAAACCATTCTTATGAAAATAATAAAAGTGGAAGTAGTTCATCATTTTTAAAAGGATTATTTTTAGGTAAGATTTTTGGAAATAGAAGATACAATAATTCCTATAGAGGAAGTTTTTTTGGAAGCGGTGGAATTGTTTCTAATATTATTGGTATAATAATAATCCTTCTTATTATTATATTTATAATAAGGATTATTAGAAGAATTAGAAGAAGGTAAAAATTAATTTAAGAAAAACTAGCTATAATCACTATATAGCTAGTTTTTTTAATTTTTTAAAATTACTATAAATCTATTGTTTCTATTAACTATTTTACTATTATAAGGATATCTTATAAGACTTATTCCATGATATATATCATTAAAAGATAAAATAATATTAAGTATAAATATGAAATTACCAATCCAACTAGGTAATAATAAACATAGTAATGATATTATTGTAGCAGGAGATAACATAATAATTAAAAATTTGTTTAAAGAAAGTCTCTTTTTTGATCTTTTTTCGAAAGCAGTTAATATAAAACTAAATTGATATTTTATTTTTCCTCCAAAACAGTTATATATTAAACTGTGAATTAAACTATGTAGATTTGTAACTGTAAAAAAGGTTATAAATGTAATGAAAAATAAATAACTACATTTATAATATGTTGGAGTATAATTATAAGGTTGAAAAGCGTTTATATTAATGTAAAAAGTAGTAATTATATTGTAAACAGATTTATGGAATATAGCTAAAAATAACATAGAACTTATGATTCCTATTAAATGTGTTTTATATGTAGTTTTATACTGCACAAAAATCACCTCAGTATATTTATTCCCATTTAACTTTAAAAATATTAATAAAAATAGATAAAAACAAAAGAATAGTAAAATATTCTTTTGTTTTTATCTATTTTTATACTAGAAGAATAAATGTATTAGATTTTTTTTAGTAAAAAATGTGCTAAAGGAGTAAGTGTGAAACATTGCCATATTATTCCTACATATATACAATTAATCATATTAAGATAAAATGGATTATTTGTTTTTTGATAAATACTTAATAAAACAATTACGGCTACAAGAAAAAAACCTACAGTTAATATTGAATTCTTTTTTAAATCATCTCTTTCTTTTGGATCATTTATTGGTTTAGCAGGGCTATCTACTGGAGCTAATGTATTTAGTATATAATAAGAATAAATTAAAACTAGTATTCCCCAAAATACAACCATATAAAAAAACATACAGCATAAAACTTTTTTTACAAATAAAGCAAGGAGTGTTGAGATAATCATTCCTATAATTGCACACTTATTAGGAGAGTTTGCATGTACCCCTCCTGAAAATTTTCTTAATGTAGCTATACAGAAGGTAATTACTAATGTTTGAGGAAGTACATCAAATATTATTCCAAAAACAACAACCCATAGTATACACCAAAGCATCTGTAATAAAATAAAAGCACCGTAAGAAAGTATTTCTTTATTATCATTATCTAATTTTAAATCCTTAGAAATTTTAGAACCTATTTTATTAGACATTTTTTCAATAACGTACATTTTAAAACTCCTTTTATTTAATGTAATAGTATAGTTAACTTAAACTATATTGTAATATTATGTAATTATTATACCATAAAATTACATAATATAAAGTGCTTTTTAGATTTATAAGTTAAATGATAAAAAAACTCAAAAAAACATAGATAAAATTTTAACTATTTTACTGTTTTGTATAGCAAAAAAATTTATATATGTTATAATTTAGGTGAAGAAAAAAGTTGAGCAAATTTATAAAATTTACTTAAAATATTATATTTAATTTAGAGGTGAGAGAAATGAAAGAGATAACAACAATCATTTATTCATTAATTTTTACTTTAGGAGGAACCATTCTTACATCAATGTATAGTGTTAGTTGTTATGATAGCCCAAGTAATGTTTTTTTCTTTACCTCAGGACTATTATTAATAATAAGTGGTGTTTTAACAGGATTTACATCTATAAAGATATGTAATAAATAGTTAAATAATTAACTAAAAATATACTAGATAAACAACAAAATTTTTTGAAGAATTTTGTTGTTTATTTAGTTTGTAATAATATGGAATTGTGTGGTACAATAAAATAGTATATTTTAATGTGTATACGTTTACCGAAAGGGTATTAATTATTACATTAATAGTTAATTCAGTCTATAAAACAATAAAAATAGTTATATATTTAATAAAATAGGGGGGAGTTTTATGAAACATTATTGTCCTAAATGCAACGGTGAATTAAAGAAAGGTATGCTTTGTAAAATACCTATGACAGCAGTTCCTTTTGTGAAATTTAATTATGATGTGGAAACATTTAATAGTTCAGATGAACCTATTATAAGTCCTTATGTTTGCAGAGAATGTGGTTATGTTGAATGGTATATAGACAATAAAGGAGCCTTAAAATAAGAATTTTAAAGTTTATTTAAATAATTTTAATTAATATATGTTTTTAAAGTTTAAAAAATATAAAATTGTTTTGTAAAAGCTACATTTTCAATGTAGCTTTTACAGTATCACTTAATAACAAGTTGAAAATATATTTTAAATATTAGTTTAAAATATATTAGAATATAAGAATTTTTTTTATTATAATTTTAACATTATATTTTGTTTATTTATAACAGCTTAGAAATGTTTTACCTATAATTTTTATGTTATTATTATATTGATGAGTAAATAATTTATTTAAATAGGAGAATTAAAAGAGTATGAAAATAGAAATACCTAAGTCTGTGGAATTTATTATAAATAATATAGAAACAGAGGGCTATGAAGCTTATATAGTTGGTGGTTGTGTAAGAGATAGTTTAATTGGAAGAATTCCTAATGATTGGGATATAACTACAAATGCAAAACCTACTGAAATAAAGGATATATTTTCGAAGTTGGATATAAAAGTTATAGAAACAGGAATTAAACATGGAACTGTAACTTTAATATTTGAGAAAATACCGTATGAGATTACAACCTATAGAATAGAAGGAAAGTATTCTGATAAGAGACACCCAGATATGGTTGAATTTACCAAAAACATAAAAAAAGATTTAAATCGTAGAGATTTTACTATAAATGCTATGGCTTATAATTATAAAAATGGATTAGTTGATTGTTATAGTGGGCTCTGTGATTTGAAAAATAATATTATAAAATGTGTAGGTGATCCTTCAAAGAGGTTTAGGGAAGATGCTTTAAGAATGATAAGAGCAATAAGATTTTCAGCTCAACTTAATTTTGAAATTGAAATACATACAAAAGAAGCAATAAAAGATTTAAGTTATAATATTAAAAATGTATCAATGGAAAGAATTAAAGAGGAATTTAATAAGATATTGTTATCAGATGATGTTTTTAAAATACATAAGTTAAATAAATATGGATTAATGAAGTATTTTTTACCTGAATTTGATATATGTGAAAATACTAAACAAAATCATCCATATCATATTTTTAATGTAGGGAGCCATATACTTCACGCTGTTAGTGAAATTTCTACTGAGTTGCATTTAAGATTAACTATGCTTTTGCATGATATATGTAAACCTAATTGTAAAATTACTGATGAAAAAGGTATTGATCATTTTTATGGTCATGCAGAAAAATCAGCAGAAGCTTGCAAAAATATTTTAAAAAGAATGAAGTATGATAATCAAACTATAATTAAAGTTTATAACTTAGTTAAATATCATGATTATGAAGTTTATAGTAATAGATCTATAAAAAGACTTTTGAATAAAATGGGAGAAGAGAATTTTAGAGATTTGTTAAAGGTTAAAGAAGCAGATATAAAAGCTCAAAACCCTAAATATTATAATAAAAACCACAATATATTATTAGAAATAGAAAAAAGATTAGAGCATATATTAGAAAATAAAGAATGTTTTTCACTGAAGAATTTAAATATAAGTGGTAAAGATTTAATAGAACTGGGATTTGAACAAGGAAAAGAAATGGGATATGTTTTGAAAAAACTTTTAGACATAGTTATTGAAAATCCAGATTTGAATGTTTCAGAAGAACTTAAATCTATGGCTTTAAAAATGATTAAGGATAATAAACAAATATAATTTATAAAATTAATATATAAATTGAAAAATGGAAAAGTTTAATTATATTGTAATATTAATTAAACTTTTTCTTAATAATTATATATTACAATTATTTTATAGCCTAGATAAAATAAAAAATAATATTTTAGGTTAGCTGTGTAAGGTACAGTTATTTTGTTATATGAAAATATAATAAGTTTAATATGTATATTGAGATAAAATTATTTTAAATCATGTAAATTTTAATTTATAACTTTGCATTTGAAACATGATTGGAAGTGGTAGTATGAATAATGTAGCAAGAAGGCAAAAAAATAATATAAACTATAGAAAAAGTAGAAAAGTATATAAAGCTTATAAAAATAAGAGATTGAGAAATGTAAATTGTAACTATAAATTAAGTAGTAAAGATTATAAAAAAGCTTTTAAAAATAAAATAAAAAAGTCTGAAATTAAAAAATATAAAAAAAGAAGAAAAGTATTTAATAAGGAACAGAGATTTTTAAAAAGAAGAATATTATTTTATTTTATAATAGTCCTTTTAGTATGTTTTTTAGCTTTGTCATTTGTAAAAAAACAAAATAAAGTATATAATGGAAAATCTAATGAGAATATAAGTGGTATTTCTAATATTATGAATAAATCTATAGTACATAAAGTTTTCAGTTGACATTATTAAATATATAGGAATAGTGCATTTATTTGAGTAAACATAAGATATTAAGCCCTATACAAAATAGGTACTAAGTTATATGTGTTTACTAATAACTGGTGATATGTTAATATATACTATATACATGTAAAATATTTACAGGTAAGAAGGGGCTGATTGGCATATTAGTGAGTATAGCAGATTTAGAAGATAATTTTAAAAAATTTAAATTTATTGAATCTAGTATATACGAAAATAAAAATCCAAACAATAAAATGATAAATTCCTTTATTTCCTTAATTATAAAAAAAGCTATATGTAAAATAAATATTTTTTTGAAAGACTTAAAATGTGAAGATAAAGAAGTAAAAAAAACAGGTTTGTTTGATAGAGAAGAGTGGAAAAAATATTGGGAACTGTGGGAGAAAAAAAGTAATAAAAAACATATTGCTGAAATTGAATATCTTTATAAATAATAGTTATTACTTATAGAAATAATAGTAATAATTATGATTCATAAAATTTAATAGTAAAAGTAAAGGCTTCTAGATTAAAATCTAGTAGTCTTTTATATTAGAAGTATTTTTTAAAAGGATGATTTATAAAAATCGTATTTCATATAACTACAAATTGTTTTAAATAATTTCAGAAAAAATTATTGTATTAATGAGAAAAAAATAATATGGTAAGGAAGTATTAAATTATTTATACTATTAAGTAAAATGATTAATAGAAATATCAATGGATAGATACTTGCATTTATTATTAGATATGCTAGAATATATAATCATACAATATTTGGAAATGGATAATAACTTATATCTGTTGATAAAAATTAAAATTCTACCTTTAATAATTATAAGGTTATATATAGAATAATTTACTTATAAAAAGGAGGCAAAAAATGAATATATTTATATCATTATTCTTTATGATGTGTATTATTTTATTTATTTATATGTGTTTAAAAAATAGAATAATTCTTGATTTAAATAAAAAATGTTTTAATTTATATGAACTAAAAAAGGCTACTAAGCAGAAGCTTATTGAAGATGGTCACAATTGTGAAATAATTGACAATGAATTTTTGATGATAAATGGAGAGAAGTATATTTTATCTAAAATGATTGAAAAGAGTTATTTTCCTATTGAACAAGTAATATTAGTAAAATCTAAGTAAAGGGTAATCTTGCTTTTTATAATATATAAATTTTGTTATATGATTAGAGATTAGGTTTTAACTGAAAAATTAATAGAATTAAGTGCTTCAATTTTAGATATTGAAATTTTAATTAATAAAAATATAAAAGAATTTAAAATAGGGAAATTGTGTACTTTGTTGTATGCAATTTCCCTATTTTAATTATAAAGAATAAACTTACAAAATTTCATTCACTTAAGTTATTAAAAAAGAAGTTATTTTATTATAATTTATATAATAAAATTTGAATTTTATATTGCATTTTTAAAATATTTAAAGTAATAAATTTAATATTTTAACATAAATTTTAATATCTATCTAATATTTTTAATTCATATATTTTATATATATGACTAACTACCTTTCATATCATAAGTATGTTTTAATATACTTTTCAGTAAATTTAAGGTGAAGTCATATGTTATAGTGTTTTTTTTGTGTAAAATATTATAAAAATTATAAGGAGGGATACATGATGTCATCGAATGTAAAGAAAGAATCACACCCGAAGGCTTTTTGGCTAATTTGTTTTACAGTTTTATGGGAAAGATTTAGTTATTATGGTTTAACTTCTTTAGTAATATTATATTTTACAGCAACAGTTACTCAAGGTGGTGTTGGATTGTCAACAGGTGAGGCAACTATGCTTTTTGCTTGGTTTGCTGGACTTGTTTATTTAGCACCAGTTATTGGTGGATTATTAGGAGATAGAGTACTTGGACAGCAAAAATGTATAATAATAGGTTCTTTTTTAGCTGTAATAGGAGATTTATATCTGTTTTTGGGAAGTGGTACTAAATCAGCAGTGTATATTGCTTTGGCTATAATAATTGCTTCAAATGGATTTTTTAAAGGTAATCTTGCAAATTTAGTAGGAGATTTATATCCTAAAAATGCTTCATCAAGAAAAGATGCTGCATATAATTTATTTTATAGTGCTGTAAATGTAGGCGCCTTTATAGCACCAATAATAACAGGTTTAGTTGCAAATAATTGGTTTGCAGTAAGACAGGGTAGTGAAATAATATCTTATGGTTACAGACAAGTATTTTTAGTTTGTGGTATAGGTATTCTTATAGGCGCAATAGGATTTACCCTTTCAGCTCCTAAATATTTAGGGGATATAGGTAAATATCCTGCAACTAAAAATAAAGAAGGTAAAAAAGTAGAAAGTAGACCACTTACTAAACAAGAAAAAAGAAGATGTGTTGCAATGTTTATAATAACTGTCTTTGTTATAGTATTTTGGACTGGGTATTTCCAAAGTCAAAATTCATTTTTAATATATGGTAGAGATCATGTAAATAGAACTATTGGTGGGTTCGAAATACCAGTGGCATGGTTTACTTCTTTTAACGCTATTTTATGTATATTTTTAGCTCCTTTAATGGGTTCCCTTTGGGTTAAGTTATCTAAAACAAAAAAAGGTGATTTAAAAATACCTACTAAAATGGCTCTAGGAATTTTCTTAATGGGAATAGGATTTTTAATTATGGTATTTTCTGTTTTATCTACAGGAGGTACTGGATCAGGAGCTGCAAAGGCTAGTCTTATATGGATAATTTTCACATATATATTTAATACTGTAGCTGAAATATGCTTATCTCCTATAGGCCTTGCCATGTTTAATAAGTTATCTCCTGAAAAATATAAAAACTTTTTTATGGGTATTTGGTATATGTCAACCTTTTTCTCAAGTCTAATTTCTGGAAAACTTGCTGCGTTTACAGAGAATATGGGATTTATGTCTATTTTTAGATTGATATCTATATCTATGTTTATAATGGCAGCTATTTTATTCCTTATGAGAAATAAACTTCATCATATGATGACAGATGAAGATGTTGAATTAAAGAACTCTCCAAACTTAAATGCGTAATTTTTAAATTAAATAATGAATCTTACCATACTTATAAAATAATGATTTTAAAAATATGATAGAGAAATATAAATACAAATGGAAAATCGTACACTTATTGGTGTGCGATTTTTTATGTTAAAGAGTATTAATATTAAAATGTATTTGCATTTTTAAAAATAAGAATAGGGGATACAAAATATTAAACCGTTTTATATAATTACCATAAATGTAAGACGAGTTTTATTAGTAAATACAATATAAGAATGGTATTACTAAATAATGTATTTTAAATATATATTGATTTTAAAGGATTTATAGTTAACAGTATTTTAATGTGAATTAACATATGCTTAATTTAATCTAAACAAAACCGGTTTAATATGTAACTATGAGGTGAATAAATATGCCTACAATAAATGATGTTGCAAAAAAAGCTAAAGTTTCAAAAGGTACAGTTTCTAATGCCTTTAGTGGTAAAAGACCTATTAGTAAGGAGGTGAGAGAGAAAGTATTAAAAGCTGCAAAAGAATTAGGTTATGAACCGAATTATATTGCTAGAAGTTTGGCTACAAAAGAAACGAAAATAATTGGTATTAATATGTTAAAAGGAGAAAATGTGAAATTTAATCAATTTCATTTATCTTTATTAAATGGTGTTTTGAAAGTATGCTATGAAAATGGTTATAGACTATTAGTTAATACGTTATCTGAAGATGATCAATTTAAAAGTTTAGATCCTGTAGATGGTGAAATTATATTAAACCCCTCTATTAATGATAAAAGAATAGATAAAAGACTGAAAAAAAGGATACCTATAGTAATTGTTGGTAAACCATGTGAAAAATATGAAAAATTAGTATCTTATGTAGATAATGATAATATAAATTTAAGTAAAGATATAACAGATAGCTTGTTAAATTTAGGATACGATAATATATTATTTTTTAATTCTTTGAAAAATAGGACTGTTAGTAAAGATAGATTAGAAGGATATAAATTAGCATTTAAAAATAAATTCGGTAAAGAATCTAAAAACTATAATATATTTCATAATGTTAGTTATGTATCTTCTTTTGAATATGGATACAATACAACAAAACAATTAATAGAAGAAAATAGAACAATAAAAGTAATAATTGCAGATAATGATAAAGTTTCAAAAGGCATATGTATGGCAATAAAGGAAAGTAGTACTTATGAATTAAAAGATATTTTGATAGTAGTATTTAGCAATGATATGTATAGTAATGATTTTATGCCCTTTATCATGAATGTTTATCTAAATCCAGAAGCTTTAGGTAGAGAAGCTGCAAAAACATTGATTGATGAAATAAAAATAAAAGACAATGTACATAAAAAAATTATAATTGATTCTAATTTTGATTTGAGAGGTTTCAAAAGATAAAGACTATTTTTATAAATAACAATATATCCTTAAGGAGGATTAAAATGAAGTTGAAAAAATTAAAGCTATTATTAACTACAGTATTGATAGGAAGTTTTGTTTTATCCGGTTGTGGAAGTTTAGGTAAGAAATCTAGTGAAAAAGATAGTGACAGAACACTTAGAATTTTAACAGGGGTAGTAGGAGGAAAAGATGCTAAAGGGCATGAGTTATTTGTTAAAGAGTTAGAAAAACACTTAGGGTGTAAAGTTGAAATGGTAAAGCCAAGTGCAGATTATGATAAAAAAATGTTTACAGCACTGTCATCAGGTGAAAATTATGATTTAGTATATTCTACAGCTCCTAATATGAATATATTAATAGATAAAGGAGCTATAAAAGATTTAAGTGAAGATATAAAAAACTCAAAGATTCTATCTGATACTAATAAAATTCCAGAAAGTGAATGGGATCTTATAAAAACAAAAGATGGAAAACTATATGGAGTTCCTAATAAATTTGAAGGTGGAACTATGCCAATAGTAAGAAAAGATTGGCTTAAAGAATTAGGAATGAAAACGCCTGTTACTTTAGATGACTGGCATGAATATTTTAAAGCTGCTAAGAAAAAATATGGAGCTTATGGTATTTCCACATCAGGATTATATGATATACAAGGATTTATGAGTGCTGCTGGAGTAAAAGCAGGATACGTTGAAAAAGATGGTAAAAAAACTATACCTTATGCTACTAAAGAAGCCGCACCAATATATGATTGGTTTGCTAAGTTAAATAAAGAAGGGTTATTAGATCCTAACTTTGCTTCAAATGGGTCTGATGATTTTAGAAAACTGTTTTTAAGTGATAAAGCTGCATCAGTAACTTATTGGGATATGTGGGTAGGACTTTTTAATAATATGAAAAAAAGTGAAGATCCTAACACAAAGTTTGAAGCAGAAGGTGTTCCAGCAGTTCCAGATAAAGATGGAAAAATAACTATGAGACGTGGAGATTCAAGTGTATGGTTAATGCCAGTTAATGCTAAGAATCAAGATTTAGCTATGAAATTTTTAGAATTTTGGCATAGTGACCCAGGGTATATCATGGGAACTTTAGGAGTTAAAGATTACGATTATAAAGTTAACAATGGTAAATATACTTTAACGGAAATAGGTGAAAAAGCAGGCATGGATCATGGTGCTCCAAGAGTTAGTAATCCAAACTGGAAAAATCCTATAGGAGAACTTCCAGGAGTTAAAAAAGCCCAAGAAATAGCAGTTAAATATGGTACAATTGAAAACTTACCAGCTAAGTGGGATGATGCTAAACCTATAGTTGAAAAATGGGCATTTAAAGCAATGAAAGGTGAAGTTAAAGGAGAAGAAGCTGTTAATAATATGCAAAAGGAATTAAAATCTAAAAACTTAATAGATTAATAACATTAAAATTACATTATAAAGTTTAGTTAGATTAATTAATTAATAGATAGATTTGAATTTCCCTATTAAATTATTTGATGGGGAAATTCAAGTTATTAATTAGAGGTGTATAGATGAGAAATATTAAAAAAAATAGTACTATATATTTATTTGTATTACCAGCAATTTTGTATTTGATGATATTTATATTTTATCCTCTATTTAGAGGAATGATAATAAGCTTTCAAAAATATGGTATAGGTGGATCAAATGGATTTGTTGGTTTTGAAAATTATATAAATGTTATAAAAGATAAAACTTTTATAACTTCTGTAGTAAATACTTTGATGATTAGCTTTGGGATATTAATTATTGGGTTTTCCTTTCCTATATTAGTAGCTTTAGGATTAAATCAAATTACTAATAAGTATTTTAAGAAATTTTCACAGAGTATAGTGTATATTCCCCATCTTTTATCATGGGTGGTTATATTAGGTTTGTGGATGAACATATTGTCTACAGATGGAATAATAAATTCTTTTTTGAAAAATTTTGGAGTTATAGACAAATCTATAACATTTTTTTCAAAAGAAAGTTTTGCTAGACCATTAATTGTTCTTATGACTATATGGAAAGATATGGGGTATACAAGCATTATATATTTAGCTTCACTTGTAACAATAAATCCAAATTTATATGAAGCTGCAGATATAGATGGAGCAACAATGATTCATAAGGTAAGATATATAATTTTACCACACCTTGTTCCAACTATGAAAGTAGTTTTTCTGATTACTTTAATGGGAGTTCTGCGTACTTTTGATTCTGTATTTATAATGAGCAATGGAATGATTGCTGATAAAATAAGAACAGCTATTGTATATACATATGAGAAGGGGATACTAAAATTTGATTTAGGATTAGCTACGGCAGGAGCTATATTAATATTCTTAGGAACTATGTTTTTTACAGTATTAACTAAAAAAATTATTAAATATAATGATTAACGGATGTGATTAAATGATAAAGTTTAAAAATAAACTTGATTTACTTAAAATCTTAAATATAATTTTTATATTAGTTTTAGTTAGTGTAATGATTTTACCAATACTAAATTCTATAGCAGTATCTTTTTCAACTAATATGGATTCAATGAGACCAGGTATAACTTTATGGCCTAAAAAATTTAGTGTTGAAGGATATAAAACAATAATTAGAAAATTAAACATATGGAGACCTTTTCTAGTTTCTGTATTTGTAACAATCCTAGGTACCTTTTTTCATGTTATGCTTTCAGCTTTTGCAGCTTATTCATTAATTCAAAAAGATTTATTATATAAAAAAATATTAACTATGATAATAATAGTTAGTATGATGGTACCATCTCAAGCTATAATGGTTCCTCAATATATAGTTTTTAAACAGCTTGGATTAATGAATAGTTTAAATGCCTTAATAATATCAGGACTTGTATCAGGATTTAGTATACTTCTTTTAAGTAATTATTTTAAAACTGTTCCATATGCTTTATATGAGTCAGCTGTTATAGATGGAGCAGGTCATTTTACTATATTAAAGAATATTTATTTTCCTATTGCAAAGCCTGGACTTATGACGGTAACTTTATTTGAATTTGTAAGTAGATGGAATGATTTTACGTCAGCCCTTTTATATATAAATAATCCTAAGTTATATACTTTGCAGTTGGCTTTAAGATCTGTACTTACATCAGATGATGCTACTTCTACTGCTAATTTGCTTACTAATAATGCTAAAATGGCCGGTATTGTTATATCTTTAATACCACTACTTTTAATATATCCATTTGTTCAAAAATATTTTATTAAAGGAGTAAATTTAGGTGCTATAAAAGAATAGTAGTACTATAAAATAAACATTAGATGAGGAGAAATATATGAGTAAAAGTACTTTATCTTTAGAAGAAATAAATAATAAAATAGAGAAAAATAAGAATACACACATTTGTTATAAAGATGAGAAAAAATATATAGAAGTTCCTTTTAATGTAGATGAGGATATAGAAAAAATAGAAGTATCAGTATGGTTTGATAAAAAAGATGGAAGCTGTGTTATAGATTTAGGACTTAGAGATTCAGAAAATATAAGAGGATGGAGCGGTGGTGCTAGAAATAAAATATTTGTTTCTCAGTATAGTGCTACTTTTGGATATGTGAAAAATGAAATAAAAAAAGGTCAGTGGGCAGTAATACTTGGAACCTATAAAATTCCAAAAGATGGCTGTGAAGTTAATATAAAAATCACTTTATATAAGAAGCATTATAGATGGTTAAAAGGAGATTTTCATACCCATTCTTATCATAGTGATGGTAAATATACCTTAGAAAATGTAGCTCAAATAGCAGAAGAGAAAGGTCTAGATTTTATAGCATTAACAGATCATAATACAGTCTCTCAAAACTATAGTTATGATGAAACAAAAGATGTGTTATTTATTCCCGGAATGGAACTTACAACTAATTTTGGACATTGTAATTTTTTAGGAGTAGATAACCCTATAAGAGATTTTAGATGCTTAAATAGAAAACAAATAGAGAAACTTATAGATGAAGCAAAAAATAATAAAGCTAAAATTGTATTAAATCATCCTTTAGATGAAAATTGTGGATGGAAATTTGGACTTGATGTTTATTATGATGCTATAGAAATTTGGAACGGACATCCTTTAGGAATTCATAATATGAAAGCTTTAAATTGGTGGCAAAAGGAACTTGAAAAAGGTAAGAAAATAAACATAGTAGGTGGAAGCGACATACATAGAGATAATGATTTTATTGAGCATGGAAGACCTACTACTTGGGTTTGGTCTTTAGAAAAATCTAAAAGTCATATATTAGATGCTATATGCAAGGGACATTCTTTCATTTCTTATAAAGAAAACGGTCCTACTATAGATATTAGATGCAGTAAATATCTAATGGGAGATATAATTGGATTAAATAAAAAAGAAGAAATAGATATAAAATGCAAAAGTCTTCAAGATAATGATTTGGTAAGGATAATATCAAATAAGGGGACTATAGAACAATACAAAATTAAAGAATATACAACATTACATAGAAAAGTAAAGATGGAAGATAAAAAATTTATAAGAGTAGAAGTATGGAGATGGTGCATAGAAGTAGATGACTATGTAATAGCATCTATAAGTAATCCTATATACAATAAATAAAAATTCGGAGAAAATAAAATATGAAGAAAACTATACGAGAGTTTAAGACAACTTACTTTGTGTTTAATTTTGTAATAACTGTTTTTGCAGGTTTTTTATTACCTTATATGAAACACATGAATCTTAGTAATTCATACATAGGAATAATTACAGCTATAATGACAGTATCAGGCATATTAGGACAAGTTATAACTGGATACTTATGTGATGTTAATAGGACAATAAAAAAGATATTTATTCTTTGGGAAATTATATTAACTATACTAGTTATAATATTTTCTATTGTAAATAGAAATCTATATTATTTAGTAGTTTTATTATTTTTAATAGGATTTGTACAATCAGCTTTATGTTCATTAATAGATAGCTGGATTATAGAAAAAAGTGAAGAAATAAAAAACAAGTTTGGACCTATAAGGGCATATGGTTCTATAGGGGCAGGAATAGCTTCTATATTGTTTGGATATTTAACTGATAAATATGGGTGGAATAGTATTTTTATAGCATATCCCATAATTATGTTAATTCTTATAATGATAACTTTTAAAATGAAAGATGTTAATAAGAATCTAAAAAATGCAGAAGAAAAAAAGTGTGCACAAAACAAAATAACAATGGAGGATATAAAGCTTTTATTTTCAAATACAAGATATGTATATCTTATATTTATATTTTTAATTCTATATATGTCACTTAAAGTTATTACTATGTTTTCTGTGCTAAATATAAAAAGTATAAGTGAGGAAAATTGGTATTTTGGAGTATATACTTTTATAACTGCTTTTAGCGAAATACCTATATTTATATATAGTCCTAAAATTATGAAGAAGGTTAATTCGTACTATCTTTTAATATTTGCTTCTTTGTTCTTCATAATAAGAATTATAATGGTTGCTACATCTAGAAATGTATATACAATTATAGCTTCAGGTATATTTCATATGACTACATTTTCTTTTATAGCTCTTTCATCTAAGTATTTAATAGATGAAGTAAGTCCTGAAAATTTAAAAACAACATCTCAAATGGTAGCAATGGCTATATATTTAAGCCTTGGAGATAGTATATCTTCCCTTATTTCAGGAATAATGTCTGATTTTATTGGAACTTCTAATACTCTATTTGTGTTTTGTGGATTGTGTGTAATTGCTTTTATTATGAGTATTAGATATAACAAAAAGTATAATTGTATAAAAGTTAGGAGTGAATAATTTGGCAAATCTAGATTTGAAAAATATTAATAAAATATATTCTAATAAAGTTCATGTAGTAAAAGATTTTGATTTACATATAAAAGATAAAGAATTTATAGTGCTTGTAGGACCTTCAGGCTGTGGTAAATCTACAACATTGAGAATGATTGCAGGATTAGAAGATATATTTTCTGGTGAGCTTTATATAGATAATGAAATTATGAATGATATAAAGCCAAAAGATAGAGATATAGCAATGGTTTTTCAAAATTATGCTCTATATCCTCATATGACGGTTTTTGAAAATATGTCTTTTGGACTTAAACTTAGAAAACAAGATAAAGAAGATATAAGAAAAAAAGTTGAAAGTGCAGCGAAAACTTTAGATATTTTACATCTTTTAGATAGAAAACCTAAAGAGTTATCTGGAGGGCAAAGACAAAGAGTAGCTTTAGGGAGAGCTATAGTTAGAAAACCTAAAGTATTTTTAATGGATGAACCTTTGTCAAATTTAGATGCAAAGCTTAGAGTTCAAATGAGAGGAGAACTTATAAAACTACATAAAGAACTTCAAACAACTTTTGTATATGTAACTCATGATCAAACTGAAGCTATGACTATGGGAGATAGAATAATAGTAATGAAAGATGGAGTAATTCAACAGGTAGATAATCCGAAAACAATATATAATAATCCAGCTAATTTATTTGTAGCTAGTTTCATAGGAAGTCCTCAAATAAATACAATTGATGGGATTTTGATTCAAAAAGATAATAGAGTTTATTTCAAATCACAAAATATAACAATAGAAATTCCAAAAAATAAAATTAAATTAGTAGAAGATAAAATAAATGAAGAAATAGTTTTAGGAATTAGGCCAGAGAATATGTTTGAAAAGAATGAAGTAAGATTTGATAAAAAATGTAGCATTAAAGGTGTTTTAGAAGTTAAAGAACTTTTAGGATCTGAAATGTATATATACATAAAAGCTGGTAATGATAAAATTGTAGCTAGAGTTTCACCAGATTTTACTGGGAAATATAATGAAAGTATTGAAGTTTCATTTCATAAAGATAAAATTCATTTATTTCTTAAAAAAAATGGTGAAAATATATTTTAAAATTACAATGAATATGGTTTTATAAACACCACTTAAACTTAATTTTGTTAAGTTTAAGTGGTGTTTTTGCTTTATATAATTAAAGCTTATTACAATCTTGTAATAAAACTGAAAGATAAATCGATAGAAGAAAAAATATAAAAAATTTAAAATATAGTTGTGAAGAGGAAAGCATTAAAAATAAAATTGAATTTAATGAAAATGAAAGGATGATAGATATGAAAAATGTATTGGTATCAAATAATTTAAAAAAGATTTATGGCAGTAAGGGAAACGTATATACTGCACTTAAAGGAATAGATTTAAACATTAAAGAAGGAGAATTTATAGGAATTATGGGACCATCAGGAGCTGGTAAAACTACTTTATTAAATATAGTATCTACTATAGATAAAGCTAGTAGCGGGACAGTTGTTATTGATAACAAGGATATAACAAAAATGAAAGACAAAGATTTAGCTAGGTTTAGAAGAGAAAGCTTAGGATTTATATTTCAAGACTTTAATTTGTTAGATACTTTAACTGTTAAAGAAAATATAGCATTACCTTTAGCTTTAACAAAAGTTAATGTAAAACAAATAAATAAAAAAGTAGGGGAAGTATCAACGGCACTTGGTATTGATGATTTATTAAACAAATATCCTTATGAAATTTCAGGAGGACAAAAACAAAGAACAGCAGCAGCAAGAGCAATTATAACAACACCTTCTTTAATTTTGGCAGATGAACCTACTGGAGCATTAGATTCAAAATCTGCAAAAGAGTTACTAGGAGCTTTAAAAGATTTAAATGAAAAAAGTAAAGCAACTATTATGATGGTAACTCATGATGCTTTTGCAGCAAGTTATTGTAGGAGAGTTTTATTAATAAAAGATGGAGAAATCTATGAAGAAATATATAGAGATTCAAATAGAAAAGCTTTTTTTCAGCAAATAGTTGAAATGATGGGCAAAATAGGTGGTGACAATATTGAGCTTGTTTAGTATAGCGTTAAACAATATAAAGAAAAACTTTAAAAATTATTTTATATATATTTTCTCAATGATTTTTAGTGTTACTATATATTTTATATTTAAATCAATTCAATATAATGATGAAATAAATGGGGCATTGCAATCAGTTGGAAAGTTAAGTGATGCATTTAAAGCTTCAGCTATAGTTATTGCACTATTCTCAGCAATCTTTGTTTGGTATTCTAATACTTTTTTTATAAAAAAACGAAAAAAAGAAATAGGATTATACTCACTTTTAGGAATAGAGAAAAAGCAGATTGGAAGAATGTTATTTTATGAGACTTTAGCTATAGGAATTCTATCAACAGCTATAGGGATATTTGTAGGAATACTTTTTTCAAAGATTTTTATAGGTATTCTTATAAAATTAGTAGGAATACCTGCTGTTATAAAATTTTCTATATCTTTTAAAGCTATAAAAGATACTTTAATTGTATTTTTAATATTGTTTATAGCAATTTCAATACATGGATATTCAATAATTTATAGATATGAATTAATTGAATTGTTTAAAGCTGAAAATAAAAGAGAAAAAGAACCAAAGGCTTCTTTAATATTAGCAGTATTATCATTATTATTTATAGGAGGTGGATATTATAGGTATAATTATCCATTAGATGATTTTATGATGACTATTATGATTACTCTTATATTAGTAGTTATAGGAACATATTTATTATTTAGTTCATTTGTAATATTTATTGTTAAGTTTTCTAAGAAAAATGAAAGGAAATATTTTAAAGGATTAAATATGATAGCTACATCTCAACTTCTTTATAGAATAAAAGGAAATGCAAAAACATTAGCAACTATAGCAATTTTAAGTGCATCTACTTTAACTGCTATGGGAGTTAGTATAAGTTTTTATAAAAATTTTTCTGATACTATTAATAAAACAATGCCATTTTCATATGTAAGTACTTTACCTCAAAATAAATTTGATAAAGATTTTAAGAAAATAGTATCTAAATATGATAATCATAAGTTATTAAATGAAGTTCATATAAATGTTGCTGAAGTTGAAGGTACAATTTCAAATTCTAATTATAATGATAAAGAACAATTAAGTATAGTCTCTGAAAGTAATTTAAAGGAAATTTTTAAAATTAGAAAATTAAAGTATGATCTTCCTAGACTAAAAGAAGAGAAAGAAGTATTAATTTTTGATGAGATGTATAATTCAAAATTTATGAGTAGTTATAAAAATAAGAAGGTTACTATAAATTTAGGCAATTTAAAAAAGAAATTTAATATAGTAGATTTTAAGGGGTACCCAGTATTTAATGAACATCTTATAAACAAAATGATTGTAGTAAAAGATAGTGCTTTTAATAAATATAATTTAAAGAATAAATCCAAAAAAGTTAGCGGATATATTATAGATAATCAAAATAAAAGTGAAGATTTAAATAAAGAAGTACTAAGTCTAAAAGAAAAGATAGAAAGTAAAGTTTTAGATAGGGAAAATTCAAAGTATTTAGGTACAGTTTCATCATATTATTCAACTTATAAAGAAGCAGCTGTGTCTTCAGGAGTTATGCTTTTTATAGGTAGCTTCTTAGGATTAGTTTTCTTGATATGTACAGGAAGTATAATATTTTTTAAGCAGATTTCAGAAGCTCAAGAGGAGATACATCGATATGATATTTTAAGAAAAGTAGGAGCAGACAATAGAGAGATTAAACTAAATATTTTTAAACAAATGATAGTTGTATTTTTTATTCCATTTATAGTAGGAGCTACCCATAGTTTAGTTGCAATTTCACTTTTTACAGAAGCTTTTAAAGTAAATTTAATAGACATAAGTATTTTAACTTTAATACCCTACTTAATAATATATCTATTATATTACCTTATAACTTCAAACTTTTATTATAAAACAGTTACTAGTACAAGTTGTAGTTAAAGAAATTAAAGGATTAAATTGTAAAATAATAAACTAATGTATTATAAATAAGGAGGAATAGCAGTATGAAAAAAATAGGTTCAATATTAATAATAATACTAATTTTATGTATAGGAGTGGGACTAGCAGCTAGAAGTATTGCATTTCCAATAAAAAATAAAAGTGAAATACAAAAATATTCTAAAGAATATAAAATTAAACCAGAATTTGTTGCAGCAGCTATAAGGTTAGGCCCTATTTATAATGGTAAAGACAAAAAATATGGAGACTTTAAACTTCAAGCTAAGGCAGCTAAAGCTATAGCAAAAGAAATGGGACTAAAAGATTTTAATGAAAAAGATTTAGAAAATAAAGATTTAAATATAAAAATTGGAACATGGTTTTTAGCTAAATATTATAAAGAAAAAGGATTAGAATATGCTTTAGCAAAATTTGGTGGAATAAATTATGCATATGTTAATGACAGTTCTAGAAAAAGCGATAAAGAAAATAAAGAAAGAGCGGAAATGATTTATAATGATAAACAATATGTTAACAAGATTAAAAATAATATGAAAATATATAAGATACTATATCCAACATTATAGTAAATTGTGATAAAAACTGAAGAGATCAGAATCTCTTCAGTCTTCTTGTAATTAAGGAAATTATAAATTCTTTTAGTAAATTTATTAGATTGAAAATAGGTGGATTAAAGGGATAAAAGATTTATGTGAAATTGTATATGTGAATTTGTATATGTGAATTTATAATTTCTTAGATAAGTTAAATGAATTTCTAGTAATTGTAGTTTTCTTTTTATACTAAAATAGTATAAAAAGAGCTATAATAATATGTAATTGGTTCTTGAAAGGAGTTTTAGCATGGGTTATAAAATAATGATAGTAGAAGATGATAAAAATATAGCAAAACTTTTGGCAGATTATATTGAGAGATATGAATATGAAACATTAGTGGTAGAGGATTTTAATAATGTTTTAGATGTTTTTAGTATAGAAAAACCAGATTTGGTTTTATTAGATATAAATTTACCTAAATATGATGGATATTTTTGGTGTTCTAGAATAAGAGGAAAATCTTTATGTCCTATAATATTTATTTCTGCTAGAGATAGTGAAATGAATCAAGTTATGGCAATAGAAAGTGGTGCCGATGATTATATAACAAAACCTTTTTATTATGAAGTAGTTTTAGCAAAAATAAAAGGACAATTAAGGAGAGCTTATGGAGAATATTCTAATAAGGATAGTGATAAAGAAAGAGTTGTAGAAATAGAAGGACTTTTATTATATCCAGAGCGTTTAGAAATTAGTTTTGGAAATGAAGAAATCAATTTAAGTAAAAAGGAGATGGAACTTTTAGAAGTTATAATTAAAAAATATCCTAAGGTTGCAACAAGAGAAGTGCTTTTAGAGAAATTATGGGATGATCAAAATTTTGTTGATGAAAATACGTTAAATGTTAATATTACTCGAGTTAGAAAAAAGTTAAATGAGATTGGAATAAATAATTCTATAGAAACAGTAAGGGGATCAGGATATAAGTTGAATGTTAGTTGGAGGAATTCTTAATGAGAACATTTTTAAGGGACCAAATAGGATTAATTGTTTTATATATATTTAATTTTATTATTTTATTTGCAATTTACTCTGTATTTAATGGATTTAGTGATTTGAATAATAGGTTATACTTTATATTTTTAAGTCTATTTTTACTTTTTAGTTACTTAATATTAAAGTATTTAAATAATAAAAAAATATATAGTACAATTAATACTAAACCTGAAAATTTTGATGATGTTATAGGAAGTTTTGGAACATCAGAACTAGGAAAAGATTTAAACAGATTTATAAATAGGCTATATAGTTTATATCAATATAAAGTTCATTTATATTTAAAAAAGCAAAATGAACATCTGAATTTTATAAATCAATGGGTACATCAAATGAAAACTCCTTTGTCTGTTGTAAAGCTTATAATACAAGAAAATGAAGATAAAATCTATATTAACGAAATAAAAGAAGAATTTGATAAATTAGAAAGAGGACTTAACCTAGCATTATATAATGCTAGATTAGATACTTTTGAACACGATTTTAATGTAGAGAATTTTAACTTAAAAGAATTAATAAAGCAAGTGGTCAACTCATTAAAAAGATATTTTATAAAAAATAATATATATCCTAAATTAAATATTAGTGATAATTTGATTATAAAATCTGATAAAAAATGGATCAAATTTATAACAGAACAATTATTAATAAACGCTGTTAAGTACTCTTTTGATAAAGGCAAATATGTTGAAATAAACGCTTATAAAAATAGTGATAATACTACTTTAGAATTTTCAGATAAAGGAATAGGAATACCTAAGAAAGATTTGAAAAGAGTTATGGAACCTTTTTATACAGGTGAGCATGGAAGGAACTTTGGAGAATCTACAGGTATGGGGCTTTATTTAGTAAATGAAGTTTGTAAAAAATTAGAGCATGATATAAGTATTGAATCAGAAGAGAATGTTGGAACAAAAGTAAAAGTTACTTTTAAAAATTTTAGGGTATATAATGAGGTGCTATGATGAGTGCTTTAGAGCTAAAAGAGATTTATAAGATTTTTGGAAATGAATACGGATGCATAGCTTTAGAAAATATTAACTTACTTGTTGAAAAAGGAGAATTTATTTCTGTAATGGGACCTTCTGGTAGTGGCAAAACTACTTTAATTAATATCGCATCTACTGTTATAAAAAAATCCTCTGGTAAAGTAATTATAGATGGATTAAATATAGAAAAATTGAATAATGAAGAATTAGCTATGATGAGAAGAGAGAAAGTAGGATTCGTTTTTCAAGACTTTAGACTTATAGATAGTTTAAACATAGAAGAAAATATAATATTACCATTAGTTTTAAAAGGGTTAAATCATAATAAAATATATAGGAAATTAAAAAAAATAAAAGAGATTTTAAAATTAGATTACATAATAAGTAAAAAAAGTATTTATGAACTTTCAGGTGGAGAAAAGCAAAGAGTTGCTATTGCTAGAGCTATAATACATGATCCTAAAATACTATTTGCAGATGAGCCAACAGGAAAATTAGATACTAATTCCTCAAATAGTATAATGGATTTATTTGAAAAAATAAATAAGAATCTTAATATATCTATAATTATAGTTACACATAATCCAGTATCAGCAAGTTATTCAGATAGAGTTGTATTTTTAAAAGATGGAAAAATATATAACGAAATATACAAAGGAGAAGAAAAGAGTAGTTTTTATAGTAGAATTTTAGATATGGTTGCTTTTCTAGGAGGAAAAAATTATGACCTTTGAAAAAATTATACTAAATAATATACTTAGAAATTTAAGAATATATATAGGATATTTATTAAGTAGTATATTTTCAGTTGCTATATTTTTTATATTAACTACTATTTATTATCATCCTTTAGCTAAAGAAATTTATTTGAATGAATCATTATTATTTGTTAAAGAAGTAATTTATATAATAACTATATTTTTTATTATATATTTTTTAAAGCTTTTTATTAAATCTAAGAAAAATGATTTTGGAATATTGATTATCTTAGGGATAGATAAAAAACAGTTAAGAAAAATTTTGTTTTTAGAAAATATGGTTATAGGTGTTTTGTCTATAATTATAGGAATAATATTTGGAATAGTATTTTTAAAGTTTTTTTTAGTTGTAATTTCCAGTATATTTGAAATTAAAGAACTAAATTTTTACTTATCAATAAAAGTTATGTTTATTACTATAATTAGATATTTAGTATTGTTTTTAGTTATACCAATAGTTATGAGAAGAATTATAAATATAAGAAATGTTATTGATTTAATTAATTATAAGAAAAAAGAAACTACAAAAATAAAACCTTCTTTAGTTAAATCTATAATTGCTATTATTATAATAGTAATAGGATGTTTTTTAGTTATTAGTTCAAATATAAATAATATTTTATCTAAAAGGCTTTTAATAATATTAAGCTTTTTTGTGTTAGGCAATTATTTGTTTTTTAAATATATACTTAATTATGTTATTTATTTAATTTCTAAAAATAAAAAGATATATATAAATAAAAAGAATTTTTTATTTATATCTAATTTAAAATATACTTTATATAATAATATTTCAATGCTTTTTATAGTAACTATACTTTTAGCAGTATCATTTACTTCAATAGGAGCTGCTTATATACAGAAATCTATATTGAGAAAAGATGCCTTTAAAAATGTACCTTTTAGCTTAAATTATATTATTAAAGACTATTCTAAATATAATAATGATGAAGTCTTTATAGATAATATGCTTAAATCTAATAATATAAGATATAGAAAAGTTAAGTTATATATTATAGAAATAAGTAAAAATGGAAAAGAAAATAATTATTTTAATTTAATTAAGGAAAGTGAATATAATAAAATAGCTAATATAATAAAAAGAAAAACAGTAGCTTTAAAAGAAAAGGAAACTATATTAGTACCTAATTATGAAAATATACTTCCATTTGAAAAAGAGTCAGTTGGTAAAACAATAAAACTTTATGAGAATAAAAATTTTGTTATTAAAGACAATTTAAAAGGATGTATAGCTTCTAAGGGATTATTACTAAATACTTTTATAATATCAGATAAACAGTTTAATAGTATTTATTATAAATATAAAAAGAAATTATTTGTAGGGTATGAATTTGAAAAATGGGATAAAATGAAAAAAATAACAAAAGAAATACAGTATAAATCTAATCAGCTAAATAAAAGTAGAAATACTGAAAATTATTTTATTTCTAGAATGTATATGTATAATATGGATAAACAAACTAGTAATATGTTTTTATATTTTTTATTTTTAATAGGCTCCATAATATATATAGCTGCTATTAGTTTTATGAATTATAAGTTTTATATGGAATTAAAACGAGAAAAAAATAAATATGCTAATATGATTACTTTAGGATTAACTTTTAAAGAATTAAAACTAATAATTTCTAAAGAAATGATAGTTATATTTTTTGTCCCATATATACTAGCTACTATAGATGCTATATTTGCTTATAGGATTTTGTATTTAATTTATGAAATACCAATTTTAGAATCAGTTTTACAAATAGTATGTATATTTTTATTTATAAATTTAATATATTTTTTTATTTGGAGATTTAAAAATATTTCATTTTTGGATGATTAATAATAGTAGGTATAAATAAAAGGTCTTATAAATTTATATTATAAGACCTTTTATTTTTCTAATAAGAATAGAAATAAAATAAACATAACTATCATACATAAATCTAATTTAAAGAAAGACTTGCTATGCATAATATCACCTACCTTATTAGTATTATTCCCATAAAAAAATAAAAAATAAGTAAGTTTAAAATTAAATATTATCTTTTAGTGTACGTAAATAATAATGTAGTATTTTGTAAATTTTTAAAATGGAAATATTTTATTTATGATATACTATAATTTAAAATAATAGATTATGCAAAATATTCTTAAATGTGTATTTGAATTTTGAATATTATTAGTATTTAATCTTAAAAGGGGGATGAATAAAATTAAAAACTACATTAAAAAGAGTGCTTTTATAATTACTATGATCTTTTCATTTTTAATTCTATTTAATAATTATTCATGTTATGCAGATGATAGTTTTTCTAAAGTAGACGCTCACAAAACTTGGACAATTCATTTTAATAAAAGAGTTGATGAATCTAGTATAAATAGTAGAAATATACTAGTTACAGATTCTAATAATACTACTGTATCTGGAATAACCTTTACTACTATAAATAATGGACTAGCTGTAAAAGTTATTCCACCTAAAGAAGGTTATAAAGAAGGACAAAGTTATAGGTTAACTGTTACTTGTAATTTAAAATCCTTATGTGCTGGTAATTTAAAAGAACAAAAGGTAAAGCTATTTTCTATAAATAAGACTGAAATTCCTAAAATAAAAACTCCTATTCAAGGAGTTGCTGATGTTACAGCTAATCAAATGGCTTCATATGTTTTAAGATATAATAGTAATCCTAATTTACCTATAAGTATAAATGAATTAGCTAAAATATTTTTACAAGAAGGAGCAAAAGAAGGTATAAGAGGAGATATAGCATTTGCTCAAAGTATAAAAGAAACAGGCTTTTTTAGATATGGTGGACAAGTATTACCGGAGCAAAATAATTATGCAGGTATAGGAGCAATTAATAACAGTCCTACTGGAAAAGGTGCTTGGTTTAAAGATCCAAGAGAAGGAGTCAGAGCTCAGATACAGCATTTAAAAGCTTATGCATGTAGAGAGCATTTAAATAGTACATGCGTAGATCCTAGATTTAATTTAGTAACAAGAGGAATAGCACCGAATTGGCAAGACTTAGATGGAAAATGGGCAGTGCCAGGAGTTGGATATGGAGATCAAATATTATCAATTTATAATTCAATTAAAGGAATGTAAATTAAAACAATTTAAAGAAAGTATATTTTAAATTTATAATAATACTGTGACATATTCATATAAAAATATCTGTAATTATAATTACATAGTATGTTTTTAGGCTAGATTATATTTTAATTATTAATATTAAAATATAATCTAGCCTTTTAAGTAGCGAACCCAAATTTATAATTTGGTGTGAGTCACTTACTCAGATGAAGAATGAATCTGAGTTACCTAGATAATTTTAAAGAAAAGAGAAAGAGTTTCATAGATTTCGAACCAAATTATAAATATTAACAAAATATAATAATCTAAAGGTATATTATAGTTATAAAATATAGAAACTACAAATATATGAAGATTTTTTTATTTATACAATGGCAAACTTTTTAAATTTGATATTTATTGTTTAAATAATTATAGATACATTAAAAGGAGAATTGAAATGAGTAAAAAAGTGATTATTGTAGGAGCTGGAATTGGGGGATTAGCTACAGCGGTAAGACTTTTAAGTAGAGGATATGATGTTACTATTTATGAGAAAGAAAGAAACTTAGGGGGAAAGGTAAATGTATTAGAAAGTAAAGGGTTTAAATTTGATTTAACAGCATCTATTTTAATGAATCCAGAAACTTATAAAGAAGTATTTGCTTATGCCAATAGAAATTATAAGGATTATTTAGAATTTATTAAATTAGACCCATTTTATACAGTTAATTATTATGATAAGACTATATATAATCTTTCAACAGATATGGTTAATTTAAGTTCTTCTCTACAATCAGTATCTCCAAAAGATTTTCATGAGTATATAGATTTTTTATCAGAATCTTATAGAAAATATATTATAGCAGATAAATATTTTTTAAATAGATCTTTTAATAATGCTTTTCAGTTTTTTAATCCTATAACTTTAAAAAAAGCCTTAAGTTTAAAAACTTTTTCAAATACATATAGTTATGTATCAAAATACATACAAAATGAAAAAATAAGACAATTTATATGCTTTCAGGCTATGTATATAGGAGTTTCACCTTTTGAGGGTCCTAACATATATACATTAATACCTACTGTATCTCAAATATATGGGCTTTGGCATTTAAAAGGAGGAATGTATTCTTATATTGAAGCTTTGGAGAAATTAATAAATGAATTAGGTGGAGTTATTAAAAAGAATTGTGATGTAAAAGAGATTATAACTTTTAAAAATAAAGCTATAGCTGTTAAAACTCATAATGGAATAGATAAAGGGGATTTAGTAGTTTGTAATGTTGATTATCCTTATGCTGTGAAATATTTGATTAAAGATAAGAGTTTAATAAAAAATGATATCAGAAAAATATCATCTATGGATTATTCTTGTTCTAATTTTATAATTTATTTAGGATTAGATAAAAAATATGATGAACTATCGGTACACAATCAATATATTGGTGTAAATTTTAAAAGAAATATAGAAGATCCTTTTAAAGGTAAAATTCCTAAAAGTCCATCTCTTTATATATACTGTCCAAGTAGGATAGATGATACAGTTGCTCCTAGAGGAAAAGAGTGTTTAAATGTTATGGTAAGAGTTCCTAATCTTTTTTACAAGAATATAAAATGGAATGAAACAACTATAAAATCTTTGAGAAAAAAAGTATTTAATGCTTTAACAAATATAAAAGGATTAGAAGATATAAAGCAGCACATAATATATGAAAATTATCTAACACCTGTAGAAATAAAAAAGTTTTTTAATTCCTATGGAGGAGCGGCCTATTCTTTTAGTAGCAATTTAAATCAAACAAATTATTTTAGACCTCATATAAAATCAGAAAAGATTAGAAATTTATATTTTGTTGGACAGTCTGTACATCCTGGACCAGGAGTATCTATAGTATTACTTTCAAGCAAATTAGTATCACAAGAGATATTAAAGAATCATTAAAAAAATAAATAGAATTTATTCCTATATATTTTAAATTCTATTTATTTTTTTAAATTATATGGATTGTTTAAAATTTATATTGTTTAAATTTTTCTTTTTTATATCTAAAGGCATTAACAGGACATTTGTTTAAACATCTTTGACAAGAAATACAATTAGAATTAAATGTTATTTTACCATTACTTAGCTTTATGTTATTTGTAGGACATTCTTTAACACATTTACCACAGTGAGTACATATGCTTTCATCTACAGATAACTTTTTTTTAGCCCAATTTTTAGAATACATATAGAAAAATTTATAAGAAACCTTTCCAAGATTAACTCTAAATTTGGATATGTGTTTAACATTTTTATTACCTTTTAAGAAAGTGTTAACTAATTTAGAGATCTTTTTATTTGTATTAATTTTTATAGATTTTTTTTCTTCTTCTGGTGTTTCTTTAAACATAGGAACTATATAGTAATTATTGGGCATTTTTATAAAATCTTCTATTACTACATCCATTCCTTTTTCCTTTAAAATTAGATTTAGTTCTTCAGCTCCAGTTCCTTTATTAGAAGCTTGAGTAGAAAATATTATACATTTTTTACTAGTTACGTTTTTTACATTCTTTCTTACCCAAGTAATAAAGTTTTTAGGAAACATTTCTGCATGGATAGGAGCTCCAAAAACGTAAAAATCATATTTGCAGTCTAGATTAGTATTTGTATCAATATCTATTAAATCACAATTTATATTTTTGTTTTTAAATTCTTCATTAAACTTCTTTATAACGTATTTTGTATTACCAGTTCCAGAAAAATATATTAAAGCACCTTTCATATAATACCTCCAATAATATTTAATTAAAAATAAAAGTCTTTATATAAGCATTTATATTATACTAACTAAATAATAATTCTTCAATAATAATTATAATATATAATATTTAAATATTCGTTAATAGATTTTAACCTTATATATAGAGAGATTTTTAGTAATATATTAAAAAGTTATCTAGTATATATAAATATAATTATACGTTAGGAGATGGTAAAGTGAGAAAAAAATTTCATGTAATAGAAGTAAACTGGATAGATAAAAAAGGAAAGAAAAAGAGAGCATGGATAGGAACAAACTCTACATTTAAATAGTTTTAAAATAATACTTATTAAGTAATTGTTAGTTTATATAAAAGCCACCTTATAATTAAATAAGGTGGCTTAGTTTATTTTATGGTGCCAAATTCATATCCTTGTGATTTTAAATAATCTATAATAAGAGGGAGAGCTTTAGCGGAACTTTCTTTTCCGTAAGTATCATGAGTTAATATAACTACTTTATTTTTACCTTTTATAGAATTTTTTAAATAATTTAATAGTTCATCACTACTTTTATGTCCCCCTTCTGCATCTCCGCTCATAGAATTCCAATCAATTGAATAAAATTTATTTTTATTAAAGGTTTGGTTTAAAGCAGGTATATTAGGATCATTATAATAACTTCTTGACATATATCCTCCAGGAAGCCTTATTATTCTTGTAGTAAAATTTTTCCCTAAAATTTTTTTTAGAGAATTATTGGTAAGATTTATTTCTTTCATTAAATTTTCCATACTTATTTTATTATGAGGATATATTATACTTAAGTTATGAGTATAAGAATGATTACCAATAGAATTCCCATCATTATAAATTTGTTTAACTAATTTTTTTGAATAACTATCGCTATTTATGCTTTTGCCTACAAGAAAAAAAGTTCCTCTTACTTTTTTTTCTTTTAAAGTTTTTAATACTTTAGGTGTTACTGTTACTGATGGACCGTCATCAAAGGTTAAAAATGCTATTTTTTTTTCTTTAGGTATAGTTAGTCCATTTTTTTTCATACAATAGTTTTTATTAGAAAGTAACTTCATAACCTCTGGAGCGGCATATTCATAATCTTTTAAATTAGAATAAGGGTTGTACTTTTGTTTATTAGATTGAATAGCCATAGTTTCCTTTGACTCATTCCATTTAAATAAAAGATATTTAGTTAAAAAGAAAGATGCTAAAAATAGTAATATCAATACTGCTGAAGTTAGTATTGATTTCTTTTTTGTTTTTCTATTCATTTTATCTCACCTACCAATATATTTAATATGCATTGTTATAAATTAATATTACATCTAATGTTACTAAAATATAACTTATAACTATAAATTAGATATAATTTCAATATATTATTCATACAAATAGTAATGTAATAATAAGGAAGAGGAGATTATGTATAAAGATAATAGCTATTATATTGATCTAAACAATAAAGCAGAAAATCTTATAAGAAAAGGTGAATTCTTAGGATCGGGTCATAATGGGATAGTATATATGCTTCCTAAAAATAGAGTGATTAAAATTTTTAAAGATATGAAAGTATGTGAGCAAGAATATACTATACTAAAAAGGGCTGGAAAAAATAAAAGTAAATATTTCCCTAAGGTATATGATAGAGGTTCATATTATATTGTTAGAGAATATGTTGGCGGTAAGAGATTAGACAAATATATAAAAAGAAATGGAATAAATAAAAAAATAACTCATAATATAATTAAATTAATAAGAGAATTTAAAAGGATAGGCTTTAATAAATTAGATATAAGATGTAAAGATTTATATGTTAATGAGAAATTTAGTTTAAGAGTAATTGATCCTAAGAATAATTATTCTAAAAAGATGGAGTATCCAAGACATTTGATGAAAGGACTAAATAACCTTGGAGCACTAGAAGATTTTTTAGAAACAGTTAAAGATGAAGCTCCTAAGGAATATAATTTTTGGAGTGAAAGAATAGAGCAATATTTAAAATATGGTATTAAATAAAAACAGAGCTATAATTTTGCTCTGTTTTTTGTTAATTTGATAATTAATTCATAGTATTATGATAAATAAATAATAATATGGCGTTTAACGTCATATATGTTAAAAAAATAACTTTAAAGAGGGATTTCCATTCTTAAATTGAATATATATAGTAAGAAATTACTAATTTTCCTAAAATATAATAATTTATCACTAGGAAAATAGGTTATTTAAATGTGTTTTGAAGGAGGGGTCTACATGGAGTTAATTGATATTGTTAAAAGTATAAATAATGTGTTGTGGAATTATGTATTAATATTTTTACTTTGTGGGGCAGGGGTAATTTTTACTATTTCTTTAAGATTTGTTCAAGTAACTAAATTTAAAAAAGCATTTAAAAAAGCTTTTGGTGGAATAAGATTAAAAGGGAATAAAGCAGGAAGTGAAGGAATGTCTTCCTTTCAAGCTTTAGCAACAGCAATAGCTGCTCAAGTTGGTACAGGTAACTTAGCCGGTGCAGCTACAGCTATAGCATCAGGAGGACCAGGTGCTATATTTTGGATGTGGATAAGTGCTTTTTTTGGAATGGCAACTATATTTGGAGAAGCAGTTTTAGCACAAATTTTTAAAGAAAAGATTAATGGACAAATAACAGGTGGTCCTGCTTATTATATAAGTAAAGGTTTTAAAAGCAAATTTTTAGCAAGCTTTTTTTCAGTAACAATAATAATAGCTTTAGGATTTATAGGTAATATGGTTCAAGCTAATTCAATTGGTGAAGCATTTAAAAATGCTTGGAATGTTCCAACTTTACTTATAGGAGTAATTCTTGCTGTACTTGCATGTTTTGTTTTTATAGGAGGAATAAAAAGAATAGCATCTTTTACTGAAAAGATAGTTCCTATAATGGCACTATTATATATAATAGGAAGCATAGTTATTTTGATTAAAAATGGTTCTAACATATTACCAGCTTTTAAAATGATATTTGTAGCAGCATTTAGTTCTAAGGCTGTAGTAGGTGGAGTGGCCGGTGTTGCTGTAAAAGAATCTATAAGATATGGTGTTGCAAGAGGGCTATTTTCTAATGAAGCTGGTATGGGTTCAACACCTCATGCTCATGCAGTTGCTAAGGTAAAACATCCAGCAGAACAAGGTTTGGTTGCTATAATGGGAGTATTTATGGATACCTTTGTAATACTTACTTTAACAGCCTTAGTAATTTTAACTACTGGAGTTTTAGATGGAAAAACAACAGGGATAGCTTTAACACAAAATGGGTTCGTAGCTGGACTTGGATCTTTTGGAAGTTATTTTATAGCAGTTTCATTATTTTTCTTTGCATTTTCTACAATAATAGGGTGGTATTTTTTCGGAGAAGCAAATGTAAAATATTTATTTAAAGGAAAAGGTTTAAATGTATATAGAATATTAGTAGCTATTTTCATAGTATTAGGAACAACTTTAAAAGTAGATTTAGTTTGGCAACTTGCAGATACCTTTAATGGTCTTATGGTTATTCCTAATGTAATAGCTCTTATAGGACTAGTTAAATTAGTTAAAAAATCTTTGGATGATTACAATGAAAATTTTGATGTACCAAAAATAAATAAATAAATATATTATTTTTAAGATATGTAATAATAAGATAGAACTATCCTAAATATTTAGGATAGTTCTATTTATACAAAATTATATAAATAAATTTTAATTTAATAAAAATTTCAATTAAAGTTTTTTTATAAATATACAATGAATATTATCTTAAGAATACAGAAAAAAAGTCTAAAATATCCGAAAAATGTAAAAATACATATAAAAATATAGTTTTTGTGATTTTTTTATGGTAAATATATATAAAATATGCTATAAAATGTTGCTTTTTGATTTTTTATCATATATAATATGGCAAAAGGATGAGAGTTAAAATAATAACAATTATAAATATAGATTAAATATTTATACATCCTATAAATATATGGAATCATTTAAGATTAATTGTAAGTATAATCGTAAAAAATATTGTTTTAAAGTATTAGGAAATTTATTCAAGCAAGTAAAATTCATAATATTTTGAATATTTTGATTGTAATGATAGTTAATAGCTATCACCACAATAAATTATTTACTTACGATGAGGGGGGATATTATGACAAATAAAAATTCACAATTATTAAACGTCAATGCACATTTATCAAATACTTGTAGTTCAAATGAACAAGTTACAGTTGCACCAGGTGGTTGTTGTTGTACATGCTGTTGTTGTTGCTGTGTATCTGTAAATGTAGGTTCAGGTTCATCATCAACTCAAGGAGGGGCTTAATATGTTAAATAAAAATATGGAATTATTAAATGTAAATTCACACTTATCAAATACTTGCAGTTCAAATGAACAAGTTACAGTTGCACCAGGTGGTTGTTGTTGTACATGTTGTTGTTGTTGCTGCGTATCTGTAAATGTAGGTTCAGGTTCATCATCAACTCAAGGAGGGGCTTAATATGTTAAATAAAAATATGGAATTATTAAATGTAAATTCACACTTATCAAATACTTGCAGTTCAAACGAACAAGTTACAGTTGCACCAGGTGGTTGTTGTTGTACATGTTGTTGTTGTTGCTGTGTATCTGTAAATGTAGGAGGAGGATCTTCATCTACAGCAGGTGGAGGATCAAAATAGTTTAATATCATTTAAGTAATAGTACTTTTAAAATTAAAGGATACGCTAGTTACTATATTAGCGTATCCTAAAGCAATTTTAAACATGTTAGTTAATATTTTGTTTTAGGCACATTCAAATAAATAACTAGTCAGTATGGTAATTTATTTTAATATGCATTATTAAGATAAAGGAGCAATTTACATGAAGAAAAAACATAAAAAGCAGGAAGCTTTAAATGATATAATAAATAATTCTTATAGAAGTAATTTGTTGTCTTTTAATACTCAATATTGTTCAGTATCTCCTTATACAGATACAACGGTAGTTAGAACTCCTGATATGGTGATGAAAGGCAGTTTATTTTCAAAAAATAATAGATTTAGGTCAGAAGAATATCTTTTAAATTATAGAACTAATAATTATTATATAGGTTTTAAGGCAGGAGTAGGTAATTTTTTTCAAACAGGAGCAGCTTTAACTTCTGCTAATAAAGAATTAGAAGAAGAACTGAGTAATGTTGTATATTTATCTAATCCTAAAAAAGTGAAAACATCTCTTGGAATGGCTATTACAGAAAGAAGAAGTATTAGAAATTATTCAAATGACAATATTTCAGAAAAAGAATTATCCACTATACTATATTATTCTCAAGGTGTTTCAACAGAAGCTAAAATTGAAAATATACCTGCTGGGAAAGATACAATTAAATTGAGAAATGCACCTTCTGGAGGAGGGCTGTATCCTATTAAGTTATACGTATACATAAGTAATGTAAAAGGGTTAAGAAATGGTATATATATGTATTATCCTTATTCACATTCTCTTAAACCTATAAATTTGGAATTTAACAAGAAAGATAGTAATAAGTTAGCTGAATTTGCAATGATACAATCTGAAAATTTAAATTTGATATTTTTCTATGTTTATGATGTTTACATTAATACAAGGAAATATGGTGATGGTGGTATGGCATATGCTTTTATTGAAGCAGGAGAAATAGCTCAAAATGTGCAACTACTATCAACAGCATTAGGACTTGGAGCTTGTGATCTTGGAGGATATGAAAAACAGTTTATTGAAAAAACTTTAAATATAGATGGAATAACTAAACATGTTATACACGTTACAGTAGTAGGAAATGAGGATGATTAATGATGAATTCAAACCTTAAAAATTATACTTTAGATGAAAATTTAAGAATTTTTGACAATGGTTCTGATGAAATAAGGCTTAGAATAGGTATTTGGAATTATAATGAAGCTGTTATTAATTTAACAGGACAATCAGAGGACTTTAAGAAATGCATTAGAGATATTTTAAATAAAATGCTTGAAGGAAAAAGTTTTGAAACAACTTCATTAAAAGAATACAATATTTTAGAAGAAGAACAAAACAATATAGTAGGATTATTTGATGGGTTAGTAGCTGCTAAAATGTTATGCTCAAAAGAGCAAAGGGAGTTATCTAATAAAATAACATCTTGTCTTTTAGGAGATTATAAAGCTTGTGTTATGGAGGATGTAACTAAGGAGAAATACAATAATATAGATAGAATTTTATTTATATCAGATAGTAAGTATTGTATTAAAACAGCAAAAGACATGGCAAAAGATATGGAACTTAATATGGATTTTATATCTCACGAATTATATAAAGAAATTAGCATTTCAGATTTGACTACTAATATAGATGCATTTACAACTATATCTCAAATAGAAAAGTTAAGCTTGGAATTTGAAAAATATTGTGGCATAGTAATATGCATGCATAAACCTAAAATTTCCTTACTTAGAAATATAAATAGAATAGCTTTAAAAACAGAAACACCAGTAGTTTCTACATTTATAGATGGACCATTTATAACAGCTTTTTCTATAAATCCACCAAAGACTGGGTGTATAGAATGTTTTGAACAAAGAGCTTTATCTAGAATGGAAGACCATGTATCTTATCAGAAATTTATTAGCAGTAATATAGCTAAAGGTGATGAAGAAAATAAAGGTGTAGTACCTATTTTAAATATGATTACAAATCTTGCCCTATCAGAAGGATATCTTTTAAGTAAACTAAAGGCGTCTAAATTTGAAGGAAGAGTACTTAATATATATGTTCCTTGTTTAGAAATTCAAGTAGAAGATCTTTTAAGAGTACCTTATTGTCCTGCCTGTGGAAATGTATCTAAAGCACAATTAAATGAAATGAATTTATCATCTAGAAGAATAGTAGATGATATAGTAAGCAAAATTGTTGATTAATCATAAGAGGAGAGAGAAAAATGATTCAGTTTTATCCTAGTTTCAATAATGTACTAGATAATTTTCATTCCTTAGCAGGAAATCAAACAGGAATTATGAAATCCGTAATAATGCCTTTAGTTAATATAGAAAGTGATGTTAATTTAAAAAGTATGACAGGAACTATGCCAAATTATCATAAACAGCTTTTTAAAGAAGATGTTAATGTTCAATACCATATTATAGGATATGGTTCTTACTATGAGGAAGCCCTTATAAAATATACAGGAGAAAGTATTGAAAGATATTCAACTGTAGTTACTCCTAAAATGGTAGAAGATAAAATAGTATATGCAACTTATAGAGAAATTAGTAAGCTTGGCAAAACAATGCCTCTTAAATTTATGGATGTCTTTACAAAAGAACAACTTGAAGAAAATAGTAAATATAATAAAGAGTTTTCTGATAAGAAGGTTACTGAAGATGACGTTATAGGATGGATAAAATGCCCATCACTTTTTAATCCTAAAGAAGATATTTATGTTCCTGCTAAAATGATGTTTGTTGGCTATACTGCTAATGAAAAAAAGGGAGAAAAAGCATATATACATTCTTTTAGTACAGGAACAGCATCTCATAAATCATTAAAAAAAGCATTGCTTAATGCTTTAGTAGAATATGTACAAATAGATGCTATGATGATTAATTGGTATACAAACAGAAAAGCACCAAAAGTTATTATAGATGATCCTAGAGTTAAAAATATACTCCAAAGTGTTGGTCTTGGAGAAGATTCTGTATATGAAATTATTCCATTGTATATATCTTTAAAAGATTTACCACTACCTATTTTTTCTATATTTTTAAGGCGTAAGGATAAAAAAATGCCTTATTTATTATATGGAGTGCAAGGAGATTTTGACGTATATAATGGAGTACTTAGAGGAATTATGGAAGGTGCATCTATTTCTTATAGTTCATATTTTAATGCTGTTTATAATACAGATGCTATAAAAAAAGCTGTAAAAGAGGATGTTAAATTTTTAGATTTAGATTCTAATGTTATGTTCTATGCTGCTAATAATAAAATAGAAAAAAAAGATGATTTAGTTAATAGTTTTATTGATGGAGAAATAAATCTATCAGAAGTTCCTACTATAGAGAATTTAAGTGTAGATTCTCAAATTGAAAATCTAATAAAATACTTAAAAAAAGTAAGTGAATATGCAGTATATTTGGATATAACACCACCGGAATCTAGAGAAAAAGGATGGTATGTAATGAGAGTTTTAATTCCAGAAATATTAGAAATGTGTATACCAGATTTTCCATTTAAAAATCATCCAAGAATAGTTAAACATGGAGGAGTAACTAATGGATATCCACATCCAATGCCTTAATGCTATAATATTATTTTTCAGTTTAAATCCTATAATTTTAGCACAAACAGCATTATATAGGAAACCTAAAGATAAGTATACATTTATAGATTTTTTGAAAATACTATCAATAATATACATATTTATATGCATTTGTATATGGATTATTATGCCATATAATTTTAAGTTTAATTTACCAAGGGAAGGTTATTGGTATTGGATATCTGGTGGAGCGGTTTTTGTTTCTTTTTTTATTGAAGTTATAATATCATATATAACTTTGTGGATAAAAGGTAAAACCATAAAAGGGTTAAAAGTTTCATTTTGCTTTCAAAAATCAAGTTTTAAAGCCATAAGTATTACAATAGCAATTGCTATATTTGAAGAATTTATATATAGACAAGTATGGTTTAATATACTTTTAAAAGATTTTAGATTAAATATTATATTGGTTTTAATAATAACTTCATTTGTATATTCTTTAAATCATATGTATCTAGGTAAAATAGTAGTATTTCAAAAATTTTCTTCAGGATTAATTTATGGATGCTTATTTTATTTTAGTAGTGGAAGTATAATTATACCTATAATTACCCACTGTATTCAAAATGTAATTATACTAATGAAAGGTAGGCAATAATGAAAGATTTTTATTCATGTATTTGTACTATACTTATAACAAGTATTTTGGCCATTTTATGGGCCTTGGTTTATAAATTTAATATTAATAAGAGTAAATTTTTAAAAAAAAGTTATCTTTATATTGGAGACTTATTTAATATACAAAAAAAAACATTTTTGTATATGATAAAATTTACTTATTATGTTATGTTTAGTTTAATTTCAATTATTTCTTATAAGATGTATTTTAACGTAAATTTAAAAAATTTATTTAATATACCTTTTAACTTATCTAATATAGGAATAGAAATATTATTATTTATTATATCTATAATTGCAATAATTGAAGTTTGGTTTTTTATAAGTTCTAGTTTTATATATTTTGTATTAAAGAAAGATATGAATAGTGTTATGAATAGTATAAATTGGATTGTGTATGATAAAAAACATCCCATATATACAGGTATTATAAGACCTTTAGGAATAGTGATTATAGAAAGTATATTTTATTATGGGATTATTCTTAACATATTAACTACAAAATATAACATTAGTTATTTATTATCACTTTTTATATTAAGTTTAATATTTGCTTTAAGTAAAATTTTAACTTTAAAAGATATGGATCAGAAGATTCTATTTGGAGCCTGGAGTTTTAGTATGTTCTTTATTTTAGGGGGGTTATTTGGATATACAGATAACATTATCATAGTTATGATTATGTATTGGTTAAATATTAGCTTTTGGGTTTTTAAAAGGTAAAGGGAGGCACATTATTGTGAATATATTAGAAGTAACAAATTTAACTAAAAAATTTGGGAAATTATCCGCAGTAGATGATATTAGTTTTAATATTAAAGAAAAAGAGATCTATGGACTACTTGGTCCTAATGGAGCAGGAAAAAGTACTACTATAAATATGATTTGTGGACTTTTATCTCCTAATGAGGGGCACATAAAAGTATTAGATAAGGATATAAAGAAGTATCCGAAATTTATAAAAAAGAACTTAGGAATTGTACCACAAGATATAGCTATATATGAAGATTTAACAGCTTATGAAAATGTAACTTTCTTTGGAAGTTTATATAGTATAGGTGGTAGTAAACTTAAAGCTAAAGCTCTTGAAGCTTTAGAATTTGTAGGATTAAGGGATAAAGCAAAAGAATTTCCATCAAAATTTTCAGGTGGAATGAAAAGAAGACTTAACATAGCTTGTGCTTTAGTTCATGATCCTAAACTAATAATAATGGACGAACCTACAGTAGGAATAGATCCTCAATCTAGAAATCATATATTAGAATCAATTAAAAAACTTAATGAAAAAGGATGTACCATAGTTTATACAAGTCATTATATGGAAGAAGTAGAAGCTATTTGTAACAAAATTGGAATAATTGACCAAGGCAAAATAATTGCCGAAGGAACAAAAGATCAGTTAAAGAAAATATGTACTGATACAAATATGGTGAAAGTTTCTGTTGATACTACTAAAAATTTAGATGTTAATAAGTTAAAGGAAATAGATGGAGTGGTAAATGTAGCAATTAAAGGTAAAGTAATAAATATTAATACCTTAACATCTATGAAGAATTTAGATAAAATTATCATATATTTTATAGAAAATGATATTACAATAAATAATATAGAAAATGTAAGTGTAGATTTAGAAACTATATTTTTAAAACTTACTGGCAAAAATTTAAGAGATTAGGAGGGAGAGTAGTGATACTTTTAAGTATAATAAAGAAAGAGCTTATTCAAAACTTAAGAGATAAAAAGTCTATGTTTATGATGGTTATCTTCCCTCTTATAATGATAGGCATATTAGGAATGTCTTTGTCATCAGTATTTACATCTTCCAAAGTTATATCAAAATCTAAAGTTTTATATTCAATAAATGATAAATATAAATTAGGAAAAGACTTTAAAGATTTTACAAAGTCTATTGAAAAAGATATGAATATAGAATTTAAAGAAGTTAAAAAAGATAAAGATATTTATAAATATATTGAAGATAGTAAATATGATTGTTATATAAAGATTTCTAGTAACGATAAGATACAGTTATATAACAATAATTTAAGAGATTTTAACTCTAAATTAGTTGAAAGTTTAATTAATACATTTATACAAAAAAACAATGGATTAGAACAAATAGGTGAAGATAATCCTAGAAGTATTGAGAAAATTAATTTAAAGAAAGAGCCTAATTTTGTTAAAATTCAATCCGTTGTAGGAAATAAAAAGCCAAGTTCTATAGACTATTATTCAGTTACAATGTTTACTATGATAATTTTATATGGATCAGCAGTTGGAGCTGGAACAGTAATGTCAGAAAATAGAAGGAATACTTTAAAAAGAGTATATACAAGTTATGCAGGAAAAGGAAAACTTGCTTTAGGTAAAATAATAGGTAGTTTAATAATTGTATTTTTCCAAGTTATGCTAGTTTTCTTGTTTAGTAAGTATATGTTTCATGCATATTGGGGGAACCACATAAAGGAAGTAATACTTATAGCTCTAACACTTGTTATTATGTCAGTTAGCATAGGAATTGGTGCTGCTACTATGAGTAAAAATCAAAATGTTGTATCCATAATTATAAATATGGCTATACCAATAATGGTTTTCTTAGGTGGTGGATATCTTCCTTTAAATATGTTTGGAAAAATATTTTCTAATGTATCACATATATCTCCTATAAAATGGACTAATGATGCTATATTTAAGATAATATACAGTAATGATTTTACTTATATGAGTACTGCTATAACAATAAATTTAATAATAGCAGCAGTATTTATATTACCAGTTATACTAAAGAAAAAGGAGGCATACTAATATGAAAAATGCACTTTTAATAATGAAAAACGTATTGAAAGTTACTTTTAGGAAAAAAATTAATATAATATCTTTATTAGTATTGCCAACTTTAGGTATACTCATATCATTATTTCTTAATAGTGCAAGTTCTAGTTCAATTAAAGTTGGAGTAGTAAATTTAGATAAAAGTATTATTTCTAAGGATATAGTGAAATCAATAAAAGATAACAAAAGATATAATTTGATAGAATTAAAAGAAAAGGAAATAAATCCTAAAGTATCAGATCAAATTGTAGATTGTGCAATAGTTATACCTAATGATTTTGAAGAAAAAATAATAAAAAATGATTTTAAAGAAATTAAGATTATATCTATAAAAGGTGAAGATGTTACAGCATGGATAAAAAATTATATGAACTATTATATTGATACGTTATCTGATATAGCAATCTCATCAAAGGGAGATAAGGATGAATTTTATAAAACCTACAATGGATTTAAAAATCAAAAACTAAAGCTTGAAAATATAAAAATTCAAGATAAAACTAAATCAAAAGGTGTTACAAAACAAAGTATAGGATTTTTATTAGTATTTATGATGATAGCTTGTAGTGTTACTGCTAATTTTATAATAAGAGAAAAAACTATGAGAACATATTTTAGGATAAGTTGTTCTCCAGTAAGTAAAACTCAATATGTACTTGGAAATGTATTAGCTAATTTAGTAATAAATATTATACAGATATCTATAATACTTTTAGTATCAATGAAATTACTAAATCTTAATTTTAATGTTAGTACAGACATACTAATTTACATATTAGTAAGCTTTTCATTTGTTACTATAGGGATAGGTATTCTTATATCTGCATTTTCAACTACAGTAAATCAATCTTCTCAAATGGCTAATATAATAATAACTCCTACATGTATGTTATCAGGATGTTTGTGGCCTATAGAAATGATGCCATCTGTATTTAAAAAAATAGCATATATTTTCCCACAAAGTTGGGTTTTAAAAGCCATAAATGATCTTCAATATGGAAAAACTTTTGGGGATGTATATAAATATATAATAATAACTTTATGCTTTGCTTTAGTGTTTTTTATAATAGGAATAATTAAGATGAAAAAAGACGAAGAATTAAAGAGTTTTGTGTAATATTACTATTTCAAAATTAAATTATGCTACCTTATATATAAGTCAGATTCAAATAAATAACTAGTGAATAATATAGTTTATTTTCACTTGTTATTTATTTTTATATTCTTAATACAAAAATAAAGAGAGTACTCTATTTTAAAGGGGTATTCTCTTTATTTTATTTTTATAAAATACATAGTTTTACTTTCTTTTTACAACTTCAATGAAAAATTAATATATAAGACTTGTATTATATAATTGTAATATTATTTATTTTATAAAATAGGGGGATAGGAATTTGAATTTAAAGAAAATTAATATTTATTTTATGTTAGTAGTTATATTAATAATTGGTATAGGAATATTAAAAATTCAGTTTAATAAGAAGAAAACTTTAAATAAAAAAGATATAAAATTAACTAGCAGTGAAAACAAAGAAGATAGTGAAGAAATTTCACTTAAAACCTTAAAATTTATTCCTAGTTTCAACCTTAAAGATGAAAAAGACAAAGAAATAAATAGTGGAATTTTTAAAGATAATAAAATTACATTAGTAAATTTGTGGGGGTCCTGGAGTAAGGACTCCTTAGATGAATTAGTATATATTGAAGAAATACATAATGAAATGAAAGATCAAGGGGTAAATGTAATAGGAATAGTAGAAGATGGACCTAAAAATAAAAAAGGTATAAAATATATTCTTAGAAATGAAAATATAACATTTAGAAATATTATACCTAATGAAGAGTTCTATAGAGAATTTGTAAGTTTATTTTCATCATATCCTTATTCTGTAATCGTTGATAGCAACGGTAAAATTATAGAGTTTATAAATGGAAGAAGGGAAAAATCTCAATATAAAAATCTAATCGAAAAAGCATTGAAAAAGTAAATAAGATTTAAAGATAAATAAATTACTAAGGGGAAAGTTTTTGTTTCCCCCCTTTAGTATTATCTTAAATTGTATTGATCGATTATTTTTCTAGTTTTTATTAAATTATTTTCTATATCATTAATATTATCTTTAGAAATTCCAATGAAAAGCATATCAATAATAGTAAGTTGAGAAAGTCTAGAAGACATGGCTCCTTCTCTAATGTCTTTTTCTATATAAGGAATATACAAATTTATATCAGATATTTTTGCTAGCTTATTATTTAGGCTATTTCGAGTAATTGATATTATTGGTACATTAAGTTTTTTACAATTTTCAGCAATTGATATTATTTCATGGGTATTTCCAGAATAGGATATAATTAAAGCTACATCATCTTTATTCATAAGTATGGAAGAAGTCATTTGAAGATGGGAATCTATATTACAAGTAGATTTTTTGTTTATCCTTATTAGCTTGTAATATAGATCCATACCAACTAAAGAAGAAACCCCAATTCCGTATATACATATATTATTAGCATCTCTAAGAATGTTAATAGCTTTATCTAAATCTTTTTCTTTTATAAGATCTATAGTTTCATCTATAGTAGAAGTTATAGAATGTTTTATTCCAGATATTATATTTTTAGTAGATAAATCTTTACCTATATAGTCAAAAGGTTTATGAACAGTATTTTTAGCATTACATATTGAAACCTTTAGTTTTAACTCATTAAAACTATCTAGCCCTAATTTTTTAGAAAACCTAATGACTGTAGCGGCAGATGTATTAGTTAATTTACCTAAATCTTTTGAAGAAAGATTTAAAAGATCATCCTCTGTATTAAGTATATAATTGGCAATTTTTTTTTCTGTTGAAGTAAAGTTATTATAATTTTTTTTAACATAGCTTAAAATAGTCATCTTATCACCTAAACCATTCTAAATTTGAATTTTTTATTGTTTGTTATGTATTTTAATAAAAATCTTTCTTCTTTTAAAATATTTCCAACAACATTTACACGTTCATCTCTTGGAAGGTCTGTAGTTAATATTTGAATTTCTCCCATATATCTTAGGTAATCTTTATTATCTATAGTAATGCTTCCATAAGGTCTATTAGAAGTTTTTTCTTTTTCTATTATATTATTTTCTAAAAGCAGTCTACTTTCATTAGTTCTTATAACATCTCTTGAAGTATCTTTTCTAGATGTATAAGTATAGTTTAAAAGCTTTAAGCTGGTTTTATCAGAAGTTATAGGTTTCATAGAAAGTTCTATTATATCTTTATTAAGAGAAGATAAATCTTTTAATTCTTTTATACTTGGCATAGAATCACCAATAAATATATCATCAATACCTAAAGCATATAGGTGTTTTGATGCTAAATAAACAGACATATCTCTGTGATCTTCCATAGTTGGTAGACCATCTTTTAAAGGACTTCTCTTTTTATTATTTGATTGAACAAAGGCACTTACTTTTATACCCTTTTCTTTTAGTAAATGATTTTTTTCAAGGAGGCATTTTTCTGATATACCTGTATTTCTTCTAGGATAAAAATTATGTAAGGAATCTATATTATTATAGTTTGGATTAAAGTTATCTAATTTATTAAAAAAGTTTTTTGTGATTGTTGAAGCGTTTAATTGAACTTTTATATTATAAGGATTCCTACTTATGTTTGCAATTTCTTTTTCAGAATAACCAAAATCGATTCTAATAGTTTGAATCCCAAAATTTTTAAGTGATTTTAAATCTAAGTTATTTAATCCTAAGAATTTAAAAGTATTAGGCGATATGTCGCTTATTATATCCATATTATATTCTTTAGCTACTTTTAAAAAATTTGTTACTTCTTTTTTTAGTATATCATAATTTGTTTCTGGTATATGTAATGAAGTAAATATTCTATTAAATCCTAGTGTTTTAGCTTGTTTTAACAATTGTAAATTTTCTTCTTTTGAGTTATCAAGTCCAAAATAAATAGATATTCCAAAACTCATAAATTTAACCTCCAATTAAAAAGGCATATTTAAGGTTTATATGCCTAATTTATATTTTATTAGGGCAAAAAACACATATTGCCTAATGTGTAAGCAATATATGTTTTTTATAATAATTATATATTTTATCATTTAATTAATTTTCAGGATCTTCAAAGCCTAGTAATGTAGTTGCTATAAAACCAGCTATGTAAGAAACTAATAAACCAATAATATACATAAGTATTTTATTAGTTGTTGCAGCTAAAGGTAATCCAGATAAACCCATTGATGTTGCGGATACACTTAATAATGCTTGAGCTGAACCACCGAAGGCTCCACCTATACATGCTCCTATAAAAGGTTTTCCTAAAGGTAATGTTACACCATATATTAAAGGTTCACCTACACCCATTATACCAACAAGTAAACTAGATGCTACAGTCTTTTTTAATCTATCATTTTTACTTTTGAAATATACTGCAATAGAGGCACCAACTTGTCCAGCTCCAGCCATAGCTAATATTGGAAGTAATGGATTTAATCCAGTACTACTTAATAAATCAGCATGTATTGGTGTTAATCCTTGATGTAATCCTGTCATAACTAGTGGAAGGAATGTACCACCTAGTAAGAATCCTGTAAATGCCCCACCTTTTTCAATGGCTGTTTTTGTTGCTAAACCTATAGATTCAGAAATTACTCCACCTAGAGGTTGTAATATTAAAATTGCTACAAATGTAGAAACTAATATAACTATTAATGGTGTTAAAAATAAGTCCAATGTACTAGGAACTATTTTTCTTGTTTTCTTTTCAATAAAAGATGCAAAGAAAACTACTAATAATACTGCTATAATACCACCTCTAGCAGGTACAAGTGGTTTACCAAACAAAGAAATTTTAGCTAAATCAGGATGAGAAATAACTGCAGCCATTACACCACCAAGCATAGGAGAACCACCAAATTCTTTTGCTGCATTAACACCTACAAAAAGATTTAATCCAAAAAATACAGCATTACCTGCAACTTTTAATAACCCTATAAATGGGCCAGTTGATAGGGAAGGATTAACTTTTAAAACTATATTTAATATAGCAGTTACCAGTCCACAGGCTATAAAAGCTGGTATTAAAGGTATAAATATATTAGAAAGCTTTTTTAACCCTAATTTAAAAGGTGTTGCATTTTTTTTCTTTAGTTCTTGTTTTAATTTTTTACCATTATCAATACCTATTTTTACTTTATCTTTAGAATCTGAATTAACAATTTTAGAAAACTTTTCATAAACTTTGTTAACTTTTCCTGGACCTATAATTATATGGAGTTCAGAGTTAGATTTTATAGCCCCCAAAACTCCATCAACTTCTTTTAGTTTTTCAATATTGATTGTATCTAAGTTTTTTAAGTTAAGCCTTAATCTTGTCATACAATGTTCTATAGATACAATGTTCTCCTCAGGTCCTACGATGTTATAAATTTTTTGTGCCAGTAATTCAAAGTTTTCACTCATATAAAATATCCTCCTTAAAATTTTTAAATATTTTCTAGAGCTTTTGAAATGTAACCTTGATTTTTTTCAAGTTTTAACTTGGCTTCTTCTTTTGATAATTTAGATAAAATCATAAAGATTGATAATTTAACATCATATTTTGTTTCTTTTAAGATTTTTATAGCATCATTTTTTGAAATTCCTGTAGCTTCTGTAACTATATTTTTAGCTCTTTCTATTAATTTAGCATTTGTTGGTTTGACATCAACCATTAAGTTACTGTATACTTTTCCAAGTTTTATCATCGCTCCAGTTGATAACATGTTTAAAACTAATTTTTGAGCAGTTCCAGCTTTAAGTCTAGTTGAACCAGTTACAACTTCTGCACCTACTATAGGACATATAGATATTTTAGATACTTTAGATACTTCAGATTTTGAATTACATGAAATTGATATAGTTAAAGCATCTATTTCATTAGCATATTCTAGTGCTCCTACTACATAAGGTGTTCTTCCAGAAGCTGCAAGACCTACTACTATATCAGTAGGATTAAGCATTTTTATTTTTAAATCTTTAACAGCCAGCTCTTTAGAATCCTCAGCTCCTTCTTTTGCTCTAAATATAGCTTCATATCCACCAGCTATTATACCTTGTACTAATTCTTCAGATACGCCATAAGTTGGTGGACATTCTGAAGCATCTAAGATTCCAAGTCTTCCAGAAGTACCAGCTCCAACGTATATAAGTCTTCCTCCATCTAATAATCTTTCGTGAATTTTATCAATAGCTTTTGCTATTTTAGGTAATTCTTTTTCAATAGCTTTAGGAACTTCTTTGTCTTCTTTATTTATTTTTTTTACCATTTCTAGTGTAGAAATAGTATCAATATCTAAAGTATTAGAATTCCTACTTTCTGTAGTTAATGATTTTAAATCAATATTTTTCATAATTATACTCTCCTCAAAGTTAAATTATTTATAAAAGATAGTTATATGATAGCACTTATGAAATAGTGTTTCAATAATATTTAATAAATTTGAAATATTATTTCAAATAATTATATGGAAATCATTACCTAAAAATTTTATGCTAAATATTGTTATAATTTGAATAGAAAGTACGATATAATTATTATATAGGTAATTTAGGTTTTAATTAGTTTTAAAGTATAAGATTTAGGCATATGAAAATAGATAGTAAGTTAAAGATTCCAGCTGATTTTTTAAATATAATCACTTAGTTTCTATTAATAGTTTGTTATTAGGTTGTAAGGAAAAAGTGATTTATGGATTAGACTAGAATATTGACTAGTTATTTATTTGAGTGTGTCTTGTACTAAATAAGAAAAGGAAGTGCAATTTATTATGGACATAAATAAAAAGAATATATTAGTAGTTGATGATTCACAAAGTGTAAGAAATTATATGAAAATGATCTTAGAAAGAGCGAAATACAGAGTATTTGTGGCTAAGGACGGCCAAGAAGCTATTGATATATATAGAAAGTATAAATGCATAGATTTAGTTGTTACAGATATATATATGCCAAGGAAAACTGGCGGAGATTTAATAATGGAATTAAAAAAAGAAAATAATAACATAAAAATAATAGCTTTTTCTGATGGTGGAAAATATAATTTTTCCAATGAATCTGGTGAGTGTGAATCAATAGGTGCAACTTACTTTATAAAAAAAGAAAATATAAATAACGAATTAGTAGATTTAGTTAATAAAATATTTTCAAAATAAAAAAGAACTTCTAAAAGTATAAAACTAAATTTTATATCTATAATAAATTAGTTTTATATTATTATATCCATATTTTAATCGTGGCTTGTCTAATAAATCTGTACTTGTTAAATTATCAAGTAACATGTCTAGATATAAGGATGTTAATGAATATAAGTTAGTTTAGCTATAAAAATATATAATTAAATTTGTAATTTTAAAGAGAACTTTTAAGTTCTCTTTTTTATTTTTGCATTTTTTAAAATTTATTGTTGTTGTATTTTTTTTATGTAAATATATTATGATGTTACATGACAAATTTGTAAGAAAAGTGTAAGCTAATTCCCTTTGAGTTAATGTGTCTAGTTGATATGATAAATTTAGAAACAGATTAAAAGAAGAGGTGATTAATTTGAAAAAGAGATTAATAAAAGTATTTATTATATTATTTGTTATTGTATTAGGATTTGGAATTGCAGAGAAGAATAACTTTTTAGAAATGAAAAGATGGGGAGAAAGAAAGTACTATATTCAAGTAAAAGAGAATGGAACAAAAGTAAATACTAAAGATAAAAAAGGTAATCCTTCCTATTATTATAATTATGAAAAAGTAGCTGCATATAATAAAGATGGACAAAAAATAGAAATAAATTATATCAGTAGTAAAAATTTAAAGATGAATGCTTATATTTGTGTTTATGTAAAATTTCCTAGAAAAAATAAAATAAATACTATACAAAGTTATGAAGAAGTAGCTTACGAAAAATTACCTCAAAAGGTAAAGGGTAAATTAAATAAAGTAAAATAAGATTTTGATTATAGGTTAAAGTGGCTATAATATAAACTAGATTGATGAATTAATACATCAATCTAGTTTATATTATTTAATCAGTGAAATACTATTTAATGATATAATTATAAATAATTATATTTACTTTGGAGGATAGAATATGAAAAAAATCATAATAGTTGAAGATACAAAGACTATAAGATATGAACTAGCAAAATTTTTATCTAAGTATGGGTATGAAATTGATGCTCCAGAAAATTTTGAAAATATAGTTCAATATATAAGAGAATCAAAAGCAGATTTAATATTACTTGATATAAAATTACCACTATTTGATGGCTATTATGTATGTAGAGAGATTAGAAAAAAGGAGGATACTCCTATAATAGTAGTTACAAGCAGAGATACAGAAACAGATGAACTTATGAGTATGAATTTAGGGGCAGATGATTTTATAACTAAACCTTATAATCTTCAAATATTGTTAGCTCATATATCAGCAGTTTTAAAAAGAACTTCTGAAAAATCATATAAAGAAATATTAGAATATAATGGCTTAGAGCTGAATTTGTCAGATGGATCTATTAAGTTTAAAGAAAATTTAGAGCAACTTACTAAAAATGAATTAAAAATACTTTCCTATCTTATAAAAAATAAAGGTAGTATAGTTTCTAGAGAAAAGCTTATGAAATATTTATGGGATTCAGAAGTATTTATAGATGATAATACCTTATCTGTTAATGTAACAAGAGTTAGAAGAAAACTTGAAGATATTGGAGTTAAAGATATAATAAAAACAAGAAGAGGACTTGGGTATATAATGCCATGAATATAAAACAATATTTAAAGGAAAGATTTTTATTTTTGTTTATAAGCTTAAGTATTTTCTTTGGAGTTATGTGTGTATTATTAATATTAAATGTAAAAGCTATAATGATATTATTGATTTTTATTTTATCTTTTTTACCTTTAATCACTTATATAATAATAGAGTATATAAAATATAAAAGATATTTTAATAATATAGAAAAAGTATTAGATAGTTTAGATAAAAAGTATTTATTACCAGAAATAATTGAAATTCCTAGATTTATACAAGGAAAAATCTTTCATGAGGTACTTAAAAAATGTAATAAACAAATGCATGAACATGTAAATTATTATAAAAATGAACAAATTGAATATAGAGAATACATAGAAACGTGGGTTCATGAAATAAAAACACCTATTTCATCAGCTATGCTTATATTAGAAAATAATGATAGCCATTCTATTAGTAAAGATATAGAAGATGAAATGAAAAACATAGAAGGACTTGTAGAACAAGTCTTATATTACTCAAGAAGTAGTGACGTTAACAAAGATTATTTAATAAAAAAAATTAAACTAGATTCTATAATAAAAAATGTTCTTAAAAAAAATTCAAAAGACTTTATATATAAAGGGATAAAATTACAATTAGATAATATAGAAGAATATGTATACAGTGATTCAAAATGGATACAGTTTGTAATAAATCAGATTATAAACAATTCTATAAAATACATTAATCCTAAAAAAGGAGTAATTAGTATATATTCTAAGTCCAATAATAATAATGTAATTCTTACAATTGAAGATAATGGTATAGGAATATATGAAAAGGATATTGATAGGGTTTTTGAAAAGGGATTTACAGGAAAAAACGGTAGGAAATATGCAAAATCTACAGGAATGGGGTTATATATATGTAGAAAGCTTTGTTATAAACTAGGATTACATATATCTATAACATCTAAAAGAGATGTTGGAACTAAGGTTAATATAATTTTTCCTTTAAGTAAACATAATTTACTTAAATAGAGTAAATATTTAAATGTTATTAAAGAATTGATATTGTATAGGAGTATAAGTGAAAAGCTTATACTTTTTATTTTCTAAAAATAGAAAAGTTTAAGAAATAATATGATATCTAAAATTCTAACATATAAATTTATTATTTGGTTTATATGTGTTAAAAGATATTTATCTTACAAAAACGTAATTTAAATGATAGATAAATCAATATGATATAAAAAGATACTTTAATATAATTAATTTATAAGTTACATGAAAGATAATAATTTGAAAATTAATTATACAAGGAGGTATATATGAAAAATACATTGATAGTTAAAAATGTTGAAAAGTATTATGGAAAGCGAGGAAATGTAGTTAAAGTATTAGATAATATAAATTTTAAAGTAAATGAAGGAGAATTTGTTGGAGTTATGGGTCCTTCTGGCAGTGGGAAAACTACACTCCTTAATTGTATTTCAACCATTGATAATGTAACAACAGGTCATATAATTATAAATGAAAAAGATATTACAAATTTAAAATCTAAAAAAATGGATCAGTTTAGAAGAAATGACTTAGGTTTTGTTTTTCAAGATTTTAATTTATTAGATACATTAATAGGATATGAAAATATAGCTTTAGCATTAACTATACAAAAAAGATCTCCTAAAGAAATAGATGTTCTTATAAGAAAAATTTCAGAAACTCTTGATATTACATCAGTTTTAAAGAAATACCCTTATGAAATGTCTGGAGGACAAAAACAAAGGGTTGCATCAGCTAGAGCAATAATTACTAATCCATCTTTAATATTAGCAGATGAACCTACAGGGTCATTAGATTCTAAAGCTTCAAGAGTATTACTTCAGTATTTTGAGAAGCTAAACCAAGAATTAAAAGCTACTATTTTATTAGTAACTCATGATGCTTTTACTGCAAGTTATGCAAATAGAATTTTATTTATAAAAGACGGAAAAATATTTAATGAATTAATTAAAGGAAAAGATTCTAGAAAAGAATTTTTTAACAGGATAATAGAAGTAACAACACTTCTAGGTGGTGATATAAATGATGTATTTTAAATTAGCTATGGAGAATGTTAAAAATAGTTATAAAGATTACATAATATATTTTATAACATTAATATTAGCGGTATGTGTATTTTACAACTTTAATGCTATAACTTCTCAGAGCTTGATTTTTAAAATGAATATATATCAAAAACAAAGCATAGATAGTTTATCTAAAATTATATATTATTTATCAATATTTATAGCTCTAGTATTTTGTAGTTTAATTGTATATGCAAATAATGCCTTGATAAAAAAACGTAAAAAAGAATTTGGGATTTATGGAACCTTAGGTATGTCTAAATTTATAATATCTAAAATTTTAATATATGAAACTTTAGTGATTGGAATAATATCTTTAGTTTTAGGGTTAATCATAGGAATAATAACTTCACAAGGTGTTTCTGTTTTTGTATCTAAAGTTTTTAATTTTGATATCAGTAAATATAAATTTATTGTATCTAGTGATACTATAATAAAGACTATATTATATTTTGGAATAATGTTTTTACTTATAATGGTTTTTAATGTAATTGTTGTATCAAAAAATAAATTGATTGATTTAATATATGCTTCAAAGAAAAACGAAAATATAGTTGTTAGAAATTCTATGATTTCAGTTAGTATATTTATCATATCTTTATGTATTTTAGGTACAGCCTATTATATGGCATGGAAATATATTGTTACACCTAAAAATATAAAACTTCCTTATTCAGTGTTACTTGGAGGGGTAGGAACTTTTTTATTTTTCTTTGGACTTTCTGGGGTAATGCTTTTTATATTAAAGAAAAATAAGAATATATATTTAAAAGATTTAAATATATTTGTCATAAAACAACTTACTAATAAGATAAATACTAATTTTATATCAATGGCATTAATATCTTTAATGATATTTTTATCTATAGTAATATTAGGAGTCAGTGTAAATGCTAAATATCAGCTTCAAAAACATTTAGACATATCAATACCTTCTGATGTTAAAATAACAATAAGCAAAATGAAAAATAATAAACTTCCAAATGCTTATAAAACACTAAATAAATTAAATTTTAAATTAAAAGATTCTTATACAAAAGATAAACTGGATATGTATGATTCAAATATTAAAATATACAATCTATTAAATAAATATGCAGATAAAGACTTAAAAAAGGATCTTAAAGAATATATAGGGAATTTAAGAGTTATTAAATTATCACAATATAATAAATTAAATAAAATATATGGGAATAATAAAGATATAAAATTAAAAGAAAATGAAGTTTTGTTATTGGCAAATGATAAAGATAAAAATAATACTTTAAAAAGACTAAAAGAAGATAAAAATAGCATAAAAATAGGAAATATTCTTTATAGTATAAAAGAGAAAAGTGATTTTAAAGATGAAACTACTTTAAATACAAAGGAGTTTTATTATAATTATATAGCTATAATTCCTGATTTAAATGATTCTAAGCTAAATTTAAATAAAGATGAAACTACTATATATATAACAGCTTCTAAAAAAGAAAAGTGGTTATTAGAAAAAGATTTTATGAAGTTAGATAAAGTTTTAGAAGAGCCAGGATCTAATATACAAAATAAACAAGGATGTTATATAAGTGCTGAAAGCAGAAAACAAAATTATAATAAACAGCAAAATTCAGTAGGAACCATATTATATATGGGGCTTTATTTAGGGTTTGTATTTTTAATAGCAAGTTCTGCAATGCTTTCAATACAGCAACTAACAGAAGCAAGTGATAGTGTTAATAGATATAAATCTCTTAAAAGGATGGGTATATCAGATGAAATGATAAATAACACTATAAAAAGTCAAATATTGATACATTTTATAGTCCCTTTTAGTTTGGCAATAATTCATACAATAGCTGCAATGAAAATTTTAAATAAGGCTACAAACAGTGGACAAATTAATATAGTGTTAGGATTTAATTTAACAGTAGCTATAGTAATGACAGGTATATTAATAGTGTATATATTATATTTATATTGTACCTATATATTATATAAAAATATAATTAGAGGTAAATAAAGAAGTAGATTTATAGCTATATTAGAAAATATAAGAATAAAAATAATATAATTATATGTTAATATAGTAATTTATGTAAAAATTTAGTATAATTAATTACAGAGAAGTATTATTTTAAGGTACTTAATATTTTAAAATTCTTCTCTGTAATTTATTTTATATAAATAAAGTGAAGAATAATAAAAAGATTAAGGTTAAACTCTTAGGAGATGTATTAAATATGGTATTTATGTGTACAGCTATGTATTCAGAAGCTTATCCATTTATACAAAAGTTAAATTTAAAAAAGGATTTTTTATGTCATAAATTTCAAATATTTAAAAATAAAGAGGTAGTATTAATAATAACAGGAATAGGGAAAATAAAGGCGGCTATAGGGGTTACTTACTTGTTTTCAAAATATAATTTTAAAGTATCAGATGTTTTAATTAATATTGGAGTATGTGGAACTAATGATAAAAACATAGAAATAGGTACTTTGTTTTTGGTAAATAAGATAATAGAAGAGGATACTAAAAAAACATTTTATCCTGATATGATTTTTAAAAATCCTTTTAAAGAAACAAGTATTGAAACTTGTTCCTTAAGTGAAAAAAATTCTGATAAAAAATATAAAGGTAAATTAGTAGATATGGAAGCTTCAGCAGTATATGAAGCTGCTTTAATGTTTATGGAGTGTCATCAAATTTTCTTTATAAAAATAGTTTCAGATCATTTAAATAATGAAAAATTAACTAAAGATTTAATATCAAAGCTTATTTATGATAAATCTTTACAGGTATTAGAGTGGATAAGCAGTTTAAAAGAAGTTTTTACATATGATAAAAGTGTTCTTTCTAAATTGGAAAAAGAAAAAGTAAAAATTATATCAGAAAAGCTTAAATTTTCTTCTACTATGAAAAGTCAGCTTAAACAGATACTTATATATTTTAAACTTCAAAATGGAAGCTTAAATAAATTATTCGATTATTATTTAGATATAGAATGTAGTTCTAAAAATGAGGGGAAGAGATGCTTTGCAGAATTTAAAAAAAGAATTATTTAATCCTTATTTTTCACATATATACGTTGAAAAGGAAGCGGTAAATAGTCCTAATACAAAAAAGATATTATCAAATTTTAAAGAATCTAAAATTGTTTATATAGATCATTATAAAGATGTGTTTTGTAGGACTCATCAAAACTATAATCTTCAAAAGAAAAGTTCAAAACTAATAATTGCAGTAAAAAAAGATAATTTATTATATAAAGGTGCTAAGGTTTGTGAAGACTTTGGAAATGAATATTTTTATTATACTTCAACTATGATGAACTGCATATATGATTGTGAATATTGTTATTTGCAGGGGATGTATAGCTCGTCTAATATAGTTGTATTTGTGAATATAGAAGATATATTTAGAGAGGTAGAAAAGCTTTTAAAGAGTCATTCAGTATATCTTTGTATTTCTTATGACACAGATATATTAGCATTTGAAAACATAGTTGGTTATGGGAGAAAATGGATTGAATTTGCAAAAGCTCATCCTAATTTAAAAATTGAATTAAGAACTAAAAGTACTAATTTCAATTCAATAGAAGATATTAGAGCTATAGAAAATGTTATATTAGCATGGACTGTGTCTCCAGATAGGGTTATAAAAAACTATGAAAATAGAACTCCTTCTTTAAAAGAAAGATTAGAAACTATAAAGAGAGCTATAGACAAAGGGTGGAAAGTCAGAATTTGCTTTGATCCAATGCTTTATATAAAAGATTGGAAGAAAATTTATAAAGATTTATTTGAGTATACATTTAACAGGGTAGATGTAGATAAAATATATGATGTTAGCATAGGAGTATTTAGAATATCAAAAGATTATTTAAAAACAATGAGAAGACAAAGATTTGATTCTGTTATAGTAAATTATCCCTTTGAAACAGTTAAGGGAGTATGCAGTTATAAAGATACATTATCAAAAGAGATGATAAATTATGCTTATAATACTGTAAAAGAGTATGTGGAAGAAGAAAAAATATATATTTAAGGAAGGGAAGATAGTATTGAAATCAGCAATAGTAACAGGAGCTTCTTCTGGAATAGGTTTTGAAATTAGTAAAAGTTTAATAAATTTAGGGTATAAAGTTTATGGTATAGGAAGAGATTTTTCAAAAGTTGATTTTTGTGATGAAAACTTTATAAAAGTGGTATGTGATATTTTAAATACAAATATTCTTTGTAAAACAGTGAGAGATATAAAAAAAAAGAGAATGTATATATATTAGTTAATAGTGCAGGGGTAGGATATTTTGGACTTCACGAAGAGCTTAATACTAACAAAATACAAGAGATGGTTAGGGTTAATCTTGAAGCACCACTTATAATAAGTCAAATATTGCTTAGGGATTTAAAAAAAAATTTAGGATTTATAATAAATATATCATCTATAACAGCTAAAGAATCTAGTCCTCATGGATGTGCTTATGGATCAACTAAGGCAGCTCTTACTCATTTTTCTAATAGTCTATTTGATGAAAATAGAAAATATGGAGTTAAAGTAATTTCTATACATCCAGATATGACTAAATCTAATTTTTATAGAAATGCTGATTTTAAAGAAGGAGATATAAAGGAAAGTTATATTAATCCAAAAGAAATAGCCAAAGTACTTGAAACCATTTTAAATCAAAGAGAAGGTATGGTTGTTACAGATATAACTTTAAGACCTCAAAAACATAAAATAGTGAAAAAGTAAAAAGGCATTTAAATTTATTTTTAGTATTTTTATTAGATGTTAAAAAATATTATATCATGACTAATTTTGATTAAAAGTAATATTTTTGTATTAAAATTGACATAGATACCTAAAAAAACTATAATAATAATATATATCTAATATGTGAAAATATTTTAAACTAATAATTGGATATAAAAATTATAGTTTTATAATAATAAAAGTAGATAGGATGTATAACATGAGTTTAAGTGAAATTTGGGCACATAAGCTAGCTCTTTTAATAAACGAATATGCCCAAAAAGATGATGAGTATGTTCAGACATTGGAATATGGACTAGCTATGACATTTATAAGTATTACAAAAGCAATAGTGTTATTTATTCTTGCATATTTTTTAGGATTATTTAAAGAAACAATTTTATTTCTTATATGTTTTGTATTTATGAGAAAAAGTGTTGGTGGAATTCATGCACAAAAAAGTAATAATTGTACCATTGCAACATCTATAATAATTGTTGGAGGAGCATATGTAAGCATTAACATATATTTAAATAAATGGATTGTTGGAATATTATTTTTAATTAGTTTGATTCTTATATATTTGTATGCTCCAGCAGATACAAAGAAAAATCCTATTACTGATGAAAAATGTAGAAAGCTTCTTAAAAAAAGAAGTATAATAAAAACTTTGGTTCTAGTATGTATAGTTTTTTTTATTAAAGAAAATACATATGTAAATATAATAAGTTTATCTACTTTTGTGGCGAGTGTTATGATAACACCTTATATATATATAAAATTTGGAAAGGAGTATGGAAACTATGAAAAAATTAGAAAATAATATTAAAAAAGCAATTCTTCTAAAATTAGGTGATGTTGTTACAGGAGAAGTACGTAAAGGTGGAAAATTTGGATGGGCAGTGTATGAACCTAAAAAACCAGAACATTTGATTAAAAAATAGGACTAGTCTTTTGAAAAAAGATTATAATCAAAAATAAGATGATTTCTAAAAACATGGAAATCATCTTATTTTTTCAATTTGAAATTAAGAAATCTTTATTTTAGTATATATTTTTTAACATGTATATAAATATGAGGTATTATTTTGTGATTTCATAAAATATAAAAAATATTAATTGTATAGCCTAATATACATAAAAAATTTGATATAATTTATAATGAAGTTTAAACAAGAAAGAAGGTGGGAAAATATGTATTTAGCTAGTATTATAACAGCTATTTCAACATCCTTTTGTATGTGTTTTAATGCATATATGTTAAATTTAGTAAAAATAAGTTTAAAGAAAACAGTAATATATTCTATTATAGGGTCTGGGCTAGTATTTGCTAGTATAAATTTAAATGAAAAACTGATTTTACCTACAATAATTATTTTTTTATTAATTGCTTTAATTATTAATAATAAGAACTTTATAAGAAGTATAGTAACTGTAACAATATCTATTACAGTTATTTCCGTTTTAAACGTATTTATAGGGGTTGTATTAGCACTTACTTATAGGGTTGATTTAGATATAATTAATAATATAATATTAAAAAATATACATATATGCATCATAATGTGGTTATTCACTTATTTTATTGGGATTTTACTAAGTAAATTTATAGGTGAAATGTACAAAAAATATAAAATAATACAGGGTAAAGCAAGGAATCATAAAGAGATAAAAACATTAGTATTAATAAATAGTTTAATAACTATTATACTAGTATATGCACATACAAATATACTTATAGAAATAAAGTCAAAGAATTTAATATTAATCATGACATCTTTGATTTTTTTATCTTATTTAGTATTAAATGTAATTATAACTTATTTTTTCTTTAAAAATATAAAAAAAGAAATTGAATATGAATATAATAAAGATAATTTAAAAACATTAAAGGGATACGTAAATACTATAGAAAATATAAATAATGATATGAGAAAATTTAAACATGATTATATAAATATATTATCTACTCTAAATGTATATATAGAAAATGAGGATTCAGATGGGATAAAATCTTTTTTTTATAATGAAGTTCTTCCTTTTAAGGTTAATGTAACTGAAAAAAATCAAAGATTAGGGCTTTTGAAAAATATAAAGATAGATGCTTTAAAAGGAGTCTTATTTTCAAAAATAATGAAAGCATATGAAATGAATGTTGATTTATATTTAGATATATCTGAAGAAATAAATCGTATTTCTATGGAATATATAGATTTATCTATAATTATAGGTAACTTGTTTGATAATGCTATTGAAGAAGCGGGCAAGTGTACAAGTCCTAAAATAAAGTTTGGAATTATAAGAAAAGAACATTCTGTTATAATCGTTATAATAAATTCTTGTAGAGAGGATACACCTCCTATATATAAAATGTTTAAAGAAGGTTTTTCTACTAAAGGAGAAGATAGAGGCCTAGGTCTTAGTAATATAAAATCTATAATTAATAAAAAATATGATAATGCAGTGTTAAATACATATATTGAAAAAAATGAATTTAAACAAGAACTTATAATAAAATTTGTTGAAAAGAATAAATAATACATAGTAAAATAATAAAAAAAGTTATAATATAGTTGTTTTTACTAAACTATAATGCCTACGTGATAGGAGGACTACATATGTTAAATGTGATTGTATGCGAAGATAATAATGTTGAAAGGTCTAAGATAACCCAGATAATAAAAAATACTATAGTTAGATATGAAATGGATATGAAAATTCAATTATCAACAGGTAATGTTAACGATGTATTAGTATATCTATATAAGAATAATTCAACAGGTATATATTTCTTAGATGTAGATTTAAAATCTAAAATTAATGGGATAGCTTTAGCAGAGAGAATAAGGAAGTATGATCCTAATGCATTTGTTGTTTTTGTAACTACTCATGCTGAAATGAGTTTTTTAACTTTTGAATATAAAGTTGAAGCTATGGATTATATAATAAAGGACGATTTTGACAAAATAAAGAAAAGAATAGTTTCATGTATTCAAACAGCTTATGAAAGATACCATCAAAAGACTAGTAAAAATAAAAGTGATAAAATTTTTGATATTAATCTTGATGATAAAATAATTAGTATAAAATATAAGGACATATTGTTTTTTGAAACATCACAAAAAGCACATAAAGTTAGAGTTCATGAATTTAATAGACAATTAGAGTTCTATGGAACTTTAAAAGAAATTGAAAAGAAGTTAGATGATAGATTTTATAAATGTCATAGATCTTATGTTGTAAATGTTGATAATATAAAAACAATAAACAAGAAAGACAGAGTGGTAGTTATGAAAAATAATGAAGAGTGTTTTGTATCTGTAAGATATTTAAAAGGGCTTATAAAATTAAAAACTAATATATAGATACTAGGGAGTTCTTTATTTGCTTATAATAACTATCTAAATATTTAATAGTAAATTTATTGACATTCCCCCTTGTTTTCTATAAACTGGAAAATAAACAGTAACTTAAAATCATAAGGAATTGTATATTAGGGGGTAAGTTCATGGGAAAATTAGATGGAAAGGTAGCATTTATAACGGGTGCTTCTAAAGGAATTGGACAAGGTATAGCAAAAGTTTATGCAAAACATGGTGCAAAGGTTGTTTTACTTGCAAGATCTTCAAAGGTAGATGATTTAGCTAAAGAACTAAATGATAACGGTTTTGAAGCTTTAGCTGTAAAAGCAGATGTATCAAACATAGAGGATGTTAAAAGGGCTGTAGAAGAAGCTGCTTTTAAATTTGGTAAGATAGATATATTAGTAAGTAATGCAGGAGTATGCAAACTAGATAATTTTTTAGAAATGACAGGAAAAGATAGAGATTTTCATATTGATATAAACATAAAAGGAACTTGGAATGTTTGTAGAGCTGTTTTGCCTTTAATGGTTGAAGAAAAATATGGGAAAGTAGTTATAATGTCTTCAGTTACAGGAGATATGGTATCAGATAAAGGAGAAACTGCTTATGCAACTACAAAAGCAGCATTAGTTGGATTAACTAAGTCTTTAGCAAGAGAATTTGCAGAGTATAATATAACTGTTAATGCTATTTGTCCAGGATATGTTAAAACTCCAATGGCAGACAGTATAGCAAAACAGTCAAATGAAAAAAATCCAAATTTAGTTATTAAAGGAATAGTAGATGGAGTACCACTTAAAAGATTAGCTGAGCCTAAAGAAATAGGAGAATTAGCAGCATTTTTAGGATCAGATGAATCATCTTATATAACAGGTACACAGGTTGTTATAGATGGAGGAAGCACTCTTCCAGAGACTGTAAGCATAGGGGTTTAATAAGTTTTTAATTGGTATAGATTTAATTAAGCATACATTTGTGTAATACATGTATGCTTAATTTTTATGTAACTATTTTTCCTTTTTTTCTAAGTTTTCTTGATTTGCTAGATTTTACAAAGGTAAGATTATATAATTTAACAAAAGGGATTATATGTTAAGGAGGGCAAAATGAATTCTATAGCAATAGTTACAGATAATGTTGACTCAAAATTATCTGGATTTTTAAAAGAAAACTTAAAATTAGTTTTTGAAGATATTATTAATATAACTATATATTCTTTTGAAGAATTGAATAATGGTAAAGTAATTCATGAAAAGGTTATATTAGTTATGATAAAAGAAAGAGCCATTGAAATACAAAAGTATCTTTCTCATAATCAAAGAGTTATTGTTGTTCAAAGAACTATAAAAGAAGAAGAGACATTTAAACTTTTTTCCATATCAAAAGGAATGGATGTTTTGGTAGTTAATGATAATAAAGAAACTATTTTAGAAACAATTTCTTTGTTTTATCAATTAGGAATAAATCATTTGAATTTTATTCCTTATAATCCTAAGTTGGATTATAGTAATATTAAAATTGCAGTAACACCTGGAGAAATACAAAAAGTGCCTAATTATATAGAAAAAATAATAGATGTAGGAGATAGGTGGATAGATTTATCTATTTTTATGAAGATATCTGAAATATTAAATATAAAAAATAAAATTATTGATAAAAATATAATCAAATATTCTCAACGAATTGTTAGTTTAGATGTTGGAATAAAAGAAAAATATAAAGAATTATTTATGAAAAATGAAGAATTAGATATCATAATTAATTTATCAAAAGATGGTATAATATTTACTTCAAAAGATGATGAGATAGTAGTATGTAATAGAAGTTTTAATTCTATGTTTAATTTAAAAACTAACTTAGAAGGTAAGAATATTAATGATATATTACCAAAGAATATAAAATATTTAAATAAAAAAGATAAAATAGAAAACGAAGTAATAAAGTTAAACAATAAATATTTTAACGTTAACAAGGAATCTATATATGATTTGGGAAATAAAATTGGTACTTATTATAACATACAAGAAGTTACCTATATAAAACAACTTGAACAGAATTTAAATAGAAAAATTAAATCAACGGGCCAATTTGCAAAATATAGATTTGATGATTTAAAAACTAAATCTTCTAAGATGAAATTCTGTTTAAAATTAGCTAAGAAAATTTCTAAATCTGAATTAACAGTTTTAATTTTAGGAGAAAGTGGTACTGGGAAAGAGGTTATAGCTCAATCAATACATAATAATTCTGATAGATCTAAATATCCATTTATAGCGGTTAATTGTGCTTCTATGCCAGAAAATTTATTAGAGAGTGAACTATTTGGATATGAACCAGGAGCTTTTACTGGAGCACTAAAAGAAGGTAAAAAAGGATTATTTGAGCAAGCTAATAATGGAACTATATTTCTAGATGAAATAGGAGATATGCCCCTTATTTTACAAACAAAGCTTTTAAGAGTTCTTCAAGAAAGACAAGTTATGAGAATAGGATCTTATAAAGTGATAGATATAAACGTAAGAGTTATTGCAGCTACAAATAAAAAATTATTTAATATGATTGAAAAGGGAACCTTTAGAGAAGATCTTTATTATAGAATTAATGTATTACCTATAGAAATACCTCCATTAAGGGAAAGAAAAGAAGATATATTGCCCTTATTTCAGCATTTTATAACCAAGGAGTTAATATTATCAGATGAAATAAAAGAATATATTAAGGAATATAAATGGAAAGGAAATATAAGAGAACTTCAGAATGTAGCTGCTTATGTATCTCTTATGTGTGAGAAAAAAGTAGATTTTAGTAGTTTGCCTTTTAAATTTAAAATTAATAAGAATAATTTAATTAAAAATAATGGGCATAGTGTTAGTGGGAATGATAAATCTATAACAATATTAAAGATATTAAGAAGTTATAAAAAAGAAAATAAAAGTTTAGGTAGAAAGGGATTATTAAAAAACATGATAGATTATAATATAGAAATTACAGAAGGAGAAATAAGAATGCTTTTGAAAAAGTTATCAGATAAAGGCTTTGTTTCATCAAAAGTAGGGAGAGGGGGCAGTAGTATAACAGAAAAAGGGGAAGATTTAATTAAAGATATATCTAGCGAAATTTAAATAAATAGGTTTTAATTAGGTAAAAAAACAGGTTGAAAAATAGGTTTTTAGTTAATAAACCTATTTAGGTGTATTAATTTATTTTATTAATTCAGATGTTTTAAAAAATTCTAAAAATTTATTAAAGTGAGAAATTACATAAATTATTATAGTTTAACTTATAGGTTATAAATATTTGGTTCTATATTTATATATAATAAAAAAGGATAAAAGCTTCTATTTCAAGGGAATAGAAGCTTTTTTTATTAGTTTATATAAAGAATTATAGATTGAATTTAAATTAGTAGATTTTTGATTATGATAAAAATATTTTTTGCTCTAATTAAATCTGAATGTTAAATATTATACAATATCAATCTTTTGGCATGAGAATTGCTTTAGATAAAAACGAATACATATTAATCAGGAGGGCATAAAAATGGCTAGAAGACCAATTATAGGAATATCTGGAAGTTTAATAATTGATGAAGGAGGTATGTTTCCCGGATATGAAAGAGCTTATGTAAATAATGATTATATTCAATCTGTGGTTAGAGCTGGAGGGATTCCATACATTATTCCAATAGTTTACGATGAAAAAATAATTAAAGATCAAGTTGAAAATATTGATGGCTTAATTTTATCCGGGGGACATGATGTTAATCCATTATTATTTGGGCAAGAACCATCTCAAAAATTAGGAGCAATAATGCCTAAAAGAGACAAATTTGATTGTAAATTATTAGAATTGACTAAAGAACAAGAAAAGCCAATATTAGGAATATGTAGAGGCCATCAAGTTATAACTGTACATAGCGGTGGTAGTTTATATCAAGATTTATCAGAAATAGATGGATGTTACATAAAGCATAATCAAGAACATTTATCAAATATACCAACTCATACTGTTAATATAAAAAAAGGAACCATTTTAGAAGAGATTTTAGGAAAACAAATAATAACAAATTCTTTTCATCATTTAGCAGTTAAAGATGTACCAAAAGGATTTAAAATAGCAGCAACTGCTAAAGATGGAGTTATAGAAGCTATAGAAAGTGAAACTCAATTTATATTAGGTATACAATGGCATCCAGAGATGATGTCAAAAGATAACGATTATATGGCAAAAATATTTGAGAGATTTATAAAAGAAGCTAAGAAAAACTAAGGAGAGATAATATGGCTAATAAACAAAAGTTTGGATTTTGGAGTATAGTTCTTTTAGGAATTAACGCTATAATAGGTTCTGGAATATTTTTATTGCCTAATCAAGCAATGAAACTAATAGGAACTGCAAGTATAGGTGTAATATTATTTGACATGCTTTTAGTTGTAAGTATAGCAGTATGTTTTGCAGAAGTTGGAGGCATGTTTAAGAAAAATGGTGGTCCATATGTTTATGCTAAAGAAGCCTTTGGGGATTTTGTAGGCTTTGAAGTAGGATTTATGAAATGGGCTATAAGTATAATAGCTTGGGCAACTATGGCTGTTGGATTTACAACAGCACTTGGAAAGGTATGGCCAGCTGCAGCGGAAGGTACAATAAAAAATTTTATAGTTGTAGGTATTTTAGTTGGTCTTGGAGTATTAAACATATTAGGTGTAAATATATCAAAAACATTAAATAATATAATAACTTTAGGCAAATTATTGCCACTAATTTTATTTGTAGCTGTAGGTATATTTTTTATAAAGGGAGGTAGTTTTACTCCTTTATTTCCAGGAGGATCGTATAAAGCTGGTTCTTTTGGTTCAGCAGCTCTTTTGATTTTTTATGCATTTACTGGTTTTGAATCTATAGCTGTTGCTGCTGAAGATATGGAAAATCCTCAAAAGAATATCCCTAAAGCAATTATAACAGTAATGATTATAGTATCTGTCTTTTATTTGTTAATTCAATCAGTGTCTATAGGGATTTTAGGACAAAGTTTAGGGAGTACATCTACACCAGTTGCAGATGCAGCAGGAGTGTTTTTAGGCCCTATAGGAGGGGCTGTAGTTACAGCAGGTACACTTATATCTATAGGTGGAATAAATATAGCAGCGTCATTTATAACTCCAAGAAGTGGTGTAGCTCTTGCAGAAGATGGATTAATCCCTAAAGTTGTGGCTAAGAAAAGCAAATTTGACACTCCTTATATTGCTATAATAATAACAGTAGCTCTTGCAATACCAATAGCTTTATCAGGAAGTTTTACAAAGCTTGCTGCAATAAGTGTTGTTTCAAGATTCGTTCAATATGTTCCTACTTGTTTAGCAGTTATAATTTTAAGAAAAAAGAGACCAGACTTAAAAACTTCATTTAGAGTGCCTCTTGGACCTGTAATACCAATTCTTGCAGTAATAGTCAGTGGATGGCTTATAACTCAATCATCAATGGAAAAAATACTTTGGGGTCTTGGTGGTTTACTTCTTGGAATACCTTTATACTTTTTTATGAAAGATAAAAATGTACAAACTGAAGAATTAGATTGTGAAATGTAGAAATTATAAGTTGTATAAAATATTTTTATTCACAGTATTTTTAAATAAAATATTTTATAATATTAAAACTTTGTTAAAAATATTGAAAAGAAAATAATACCATGATATTATAATATATATAAATTTGGTTATTATTTCATATGCTTTAAAGGGTTTTGTGTTTTATCCTATTTATAGGGATAAATAATAAATAATAATTTTATCTTGACACTTGTAGTTATAACTTATTTTTATAAATATTAAATCATTAATAAAAATAAATATCCTTTTAGGGGAACTTTGAAATACATACTTATTTCGGGCATCTTGTATGTATGGAGTTAGTGATGCAACCTACCCAATGTTCATATTTTGAACGTTGGGTTTGTTTTATATATGGGACATTTAAATATTAATTTTTAATAAAAAGGAGATGGTAATTTGAAAAGTGGAAGCTAAAAATTATAGAAGGTAGGTGAGTTATTTGATTTATTATGAAAATTATTATTCCTTGGAGTTTTAGATTATTAATATAGAATTCAATTGGAATGAACTTAATATATTAAACTTAGGAGGATATATTATATGAACATAAGAAAAATAGATTCACTAGAATTTAAAAAAAATTCTTACTTCAAAAATAAAGCTTTAAAAAAATCTAGAAGGATTAATGAAATAAAATTTAAAGATAAAGTTGAAATATCATCTGTAGGAAAGCAACTTAGTTTCTGCATGTTAAATGAAGATACAAATATTAATGATGAAAAAATATTTTCTATACAAAAACAAATTAAAAATGGAAATTACAAAATTGATTCTAAATTAATTGCAAAAAAAATTTTAAAATCTATAAAAGAAAAATATTAATAAGTAACTATATTATTAAAAATAAAATCATAATATTTAAAATTTGTTATATTAAAACGTTTAAAAAAATATTCTTTAAAAAAGTATTCAAAATGTATTGACAATTGAATTATTTTGATGTTAAAATGATAAAAATTAATTATTGAGGTTCATTTGAAAAAGAAAAAAACTATTGACATAAATTAATTTTCATAGTAAAGTAATAAACAATAAAATAAATTATATAAAAGCAATGACAGGATTAAGTAGATATTTAAGTATTTTAAAGAGAGTGGGAGTAGCTGAGAACCCATAAATGCACCTATCGAAACTCACCCTGGAGCTGTAGGCTGAAATTGTAGTAAGCTAAGCCGGCATAGCCGTTATTTAGATTAAGTATAAATTTGGGTGGTACCGCGACAGACTTCTCGCCCCATAGAGGGAGAAGCTCTGTCTTTTTTATTATAAAAAAATACCCTCAAATTAACAAAAATAGATATTATTAAAAAATGAATTATATAAAAGCAATGACAGGATTAAGTAGATATTTAAGTATTTTAAAGAGAGTGGGGATAGCTGAGAACCCATAAATACACCTATCGAAACTCACCCTAGAGCTACTAAGCTGAAATTATAGTAAGCTAAGTCGGCATAGCCGTTATCAAAATTAAGTGAAAAAAATGGGTGGTACCGCGACAGATTTCTCGCCCCATAGGGGAAGACTGTCTTTTTTTTATACCTAAAATTAAGTTAAGTTTAATATTTTTTCATTTGGCCAGTGGAACTTTATTATATATAAATATGTTTAAATATAAATCAAAGGAGGAAATTTATTATGTCATACGTACAATTTGTAAATTCTAAAAATTTGGAAAATTCTGATTTAAAAAAGGAAAGAGATTCTAAAATTCATGAGGTAGATAGTTCATACTATGAATATTTAAGAACTATGAAAAAAGAAGACAGCGATGATTGTGACTATTCAGTAGCATTTATGACTTTTTAATTTTACACAAATTTAAAAGAATAACTACTAACAAAACATAATTTTTTAGTAATGAAAGGGTGGTTTTAGTGAATAAAAAAATATATATTTTTGATACTACATTAAGAGATGGGGAGCAAACTCCAGGAGTAAGTCTTAACATAAATGAAAAAGTAGAAATTGCAAAACAATTAGAAAAACTAGGAGTAGATGTTATTGAAGCAGGTTTTCCCGTTGCATCTAAAGGTGATTTTGAAGCAGTTAAAGCCATTTCAAAAAATATCAAAAATACTGTAGTTACAGGGCTTGCAAGAGCAACAAAAAAAGATATAGATACTGCATGGGAAGCTTTAAAGTATGCTAGAAAGCCTAGAATACACACTTTCATTGCTACTTCTGATATTCATATGGAAAATAAGTTAAAAATGAAACCAAAAGAGGTTTTAAAAAGAGCCTGTGAAATGGTTAAGTATGCTAAATCACTTTGCAAAAATGTTGAGTTTTCTCCAGAAGATGCATCAAGAACTAGAAAAGATTTTTTGTATGAGGTTTTAGAAAAAGTAATTGATGCAGGAGCAGATGTATTAAACATACCAGATACTGTTGGATATACGACTCCTGATGAATATGGTGAATTTATAAAAGGGATAAAAGAAAATGTTAAAAATATTGATAAAGCTATTATAAGTGTTCATTGTCATAATGATTTAGGTATGGCAGTATCAAATTCATTGGCAGCAATAAAAAATGGTGCTGAGCAAATTGAATGTTCTATGAATGGACTTGGAGAAAGAGCTGGAAATGCTGCAACAGAAGAAATAGTTATGGCAATTAAAACTAGAGAAGATATATATAATTCCTATACAGATGTCGTCACAAAGGAGATAATGAGAACTAGTAGGTTGGTTAGTGATTTAACAGGAATTCATATACAAAATAATAAAGCTATTGTAGGAGAAAATGCCTTTGCTCATGAATCTGGAATTCATCAACATGGAGTTTTAAATTGTCGAGAAACTTATGAAATTATGACTCCAGAGTCTGTAGGATTAAATAAGAATTCAATAGTTTTAGGTAAGCATTCAGGAAGACATGCTTTTGAAAAGCGATTAGAAGAAATTGGGTATAATGATTTGAAAGAAGAAAAAATAACAGAAGCTTTTTATAAATTCAAAGATTTAGCAGATAGAAAAAAAATCGTATCAGATGAAGATATAGAAGCCTTAGTTAGAGAAGAAGTATTTAAAGTAGAGGAAACTTTTAAACTTGAATATTATCAAGTTTCAAGTGGAAGTGTTGTTTCAACATCTACTGTTAAAATACGTTTTAAAGATGAAGAAATTAATGAGGCCGCTTGTGGTGATGGTCCTGTAGATGCAACTTTTAAAGCAATAGAAAAAGCAATAGGAATTAATTTTAACTTAAAAGATTACCTTTTGAAATCTGTAGGTAGTGGAAAAGATGCTTTAGGTGAAGTTACTGTAAAAATTGAAAAAGATCAAAAGATATTTTCAGCTAAAGGAATAAGTACAGATATAGTTGAGGCCAGTGCTAAGGCTTTTATAAATTCTGTTAATAAAATGTATTGTTATATTTAATTATATAAGGAATTTTAACTTTAGATATAGTTTGAAAATTAAATTTTGATAAACAAGGATTAAATTTATATAAAGGGGTTTTAATAATATTTAGTATTATAAAATATCAAGTATTTATAAATTTTAAGGGGATTTTATAATTATAAATAGGTTTATTTATACTATTAAATATAATAAATACAACCACTATTTACTTATACAGATAGGAGGAAACAAAAAAATGGGAATGACTATGACGCAAAAGATATTAGCCAAACATGCAGGATTAGATAAAGTAAAAATAGGTGAATTAATTAAGGTGAAATTAGACTTAGTATTAGGAAATGATATTACTACACCAGTTGCAATTAAAGAGTTTAATAAGATAGGGATTAATGAAGTTTTTGATAAGAAAAAAATTGCTATAGTTCCAGATCACTTTACTCCAAATAAAGATATTAAATCAGCAGAACAATGTAAACTTTGTAGAGAATTTGCAGATGAAATGGATATTGAAAATTATTTTGAAATAGGTGAAATGGGAATAGAACATGCTTTGATTCCTGAAAAGGGGTTAGCAGTTTGTGGTGATGTAATAATTGGAGCAGATTCTCATACATGTACTTATGGGGCATTAGGTGCTTTTTCTACAGGAATAGGAAGTACTGATATGGGAGCTGGAATGGCAACAGGAGAGGCTTGGTTTAAAGTGCCAGAAGCTATAAAATTTGTTCTTAAAGGTAAACTTAAGCCTTGGGTAAGTGGAAAAGATGTAATACTTCATATAATAGGGATGATAGGAGTAGATGGAGCTTTATATAAATCCATGGAATACACTGGAGAAGGGCTTTATAGTTTATCTATGGATGATCGTTTTACTATGGCTAATATGGCAATTGAAGCTGGTGCTAAAAATGGTATTTTTGAAGTTGATGAAAAGACAATAGAATATGTAAAAGAACATTCAAATAGAGAATATAATATTTTTAAAGCAGATGAAGATGCAGAATATGAAAAAATTATAGAGATAGATTTATCAAAGATACGTCCAACAGTAGCCTTCCCTCATCTTCCTGAAAATACAAGAACAATTGATGAAATTCATGATATAACTATAGATCAAGTTGTGATAGGGTCTTGTACAAATGGTAGAATAGAAGATTTAAGAGCAGCAGCTAAAGTCTTAAAAGGAAATAAAGTAAACAGAAAGGTTAGAACTATAATATTTCCAGCTACTCAAAAGATTTATCTTCAGGCTATGAAAGAAGGGCTTTTAGAAATATTTATAAAAGCAGGAGCGGTAGTTAGTACTCCAACTTGTGGACCTTGTCTTGGTGGTCATATGGGAATACTTGCAAAAGGGGAAAGAGCTATAGCTACAACTAATAGAAATTTTGTAGGAAGAATGGGTCATCCTGAAAGCGAAGTATATTTATCTAGTCCAGCTGTAGCAGCGGCATCTGCAGTTACTGGTAAAATCACATCACCAGAGGAGGTAGCAAGATAATGATACAAGGTAAAGTTATTAAATATAAAGATAATATAGATACAGATGTTATTATTCCAGCAAGATATTTAAATACAAGTGATCCTAAAGAACTTTCGCTTCATTGTATGGAAGATTTAGATAAAGACTTTGGAGAAAAAGTTAAGAGTTCAAATATAATGGTAGCAGGTAAGAATTTTGGATGTGGATCATCAAGAGAACATGCTCCTATAGCTATAAAAGCTTCAGGAATTAAGTGCATAGTTGCAGAAACATTTTCAAGAATATTTTATAGAAATTCAATAAATATAGGGTTACCAATAATAGAATGCAAAGAGGCTTCAAAAGATATTGATAAAAATGATGAAATAATTATAGATTTTAAAAAGGGATATATAAAAAATATTACAAAGGATAAAAACTATGCTATAAACCCATTTCCACCTTTTATGCAAAAAATTATTGAATCAGAAGGACTTATAAATTATATAAAAAATCAGAATTCATAAAATAGCCTTTTAAGTTATTTAATATATAAATTTTAAAATAATAGGTTTAGATATAAAAAGTAACTAAATAAGGTATAAGTTAAATTATGAAAAACTAAGATAGAGGTGTATATAATGAAGATAGCAGTATTGCCAGGGGATGGAATAGGAAGAGAAATTATTAATGAAGCTATAAAGGTTTTAGATAAAGTAGCTTTAAAATATAAATTAAAATTTGAATTTAATGAAGGACTAATTGGGGGATGTGCTGTAGATGAAAAAGGTAGACCTTTTCCAAAGGAAACACTAGAGATTTGTAAAAACAGTGATGCAGTTCTTTTAGGAGCAGTAGGCGGTCCTAAATGGGATAAGAATCCTTCAAATATGAGACCGGAAAAAGGTCTTTTAGAACTTAGAAAGTCACTAGGAGTATTTTCAAACTTGAGACCAGCTATTTTGTTTTCTGATCTTAAAGAAGCTTCAAACTTAAAAGAAGAAGTTATAAAAGATGGATTAGATATTATGATAGTTAGAGAACTAATTTCAGGAGCTTATTTTGGAGAGAAAAAAAGAATAGATACTAAAGATGGGGAAAAAGCTTTAGATACTATTGAATATTCTTCTTATGAAATAGAGAGAATTACTAAAAGAGCTTTTGAAATTGCAAGAAAAAGAAATAAAAAATTAACCCTTATAGATAAAGCAAATGTTCTTGAAACGTCAAAACTTTGGAGAAAAATAGTTTCTAAAATATCTTTAGATTATAAAGATGTAAAACTTGATTACATGTATGTTGATAATGCAGCGATGCAGCTTATTAAAGATCCTAATCAATTTGATGTTATACTTACAGAAAATATGTTTGGGGATATTTTAAGTGATGAAGCTTCAATGCTTACAGGATCTTTAGGAATGTTACCTTCTGCTAGTCTTGGAAAAGATAATGCAGGGATATATGAACCTATTCATGGTTCAGCTCCGGATATAGCTGGAGAAGATAAAGCTAATCCTATTGGTACTATAATGAGTGTAGCTATGATGCTTAAGTATAGCTTTGGTATGGAAAAAGAGGCAAGAGATATAGAAAAGGCAGTTGAAACAGTTTTAAATAAAGGTTATAGAACTTCTGATATATATAAAGAAGGTAAAAAATTAGTTGGAACAGAGAAAATGGGAACTTTAATATCAGAAGAAATATAGATATTATAACAAATTATATATTTTAATTATATGTAGAGCTAATTTTTTATTATAAAATTAGCTCTATTAATATTTTCTATTCTATGATAATTTGAGGGTTATTATAAAGTTTTCATTTTAAAAATAGTGATGTAGTTTTTATCTTTTATTTATTATTTGTTTTAATAAGATAAAATGCTTATTGGAGAATGGAATGTTCTATAATGGAACGTTTTTTATGAAAATGAATAGCTTTACAAAAAATATGTATTAAAATGGTACAAAATATTATATAATATAAAATATATAACGTTTTGTATTTTTTTGTTATTTAAATGTAGCAAAGAATACACAGCAGTATATTTATATTAATACATAATAAGGGGGAATTAATGTGAAAAAATTTTTGGCTATTTTAACTAGTGCTATTTTAACATTAAGTTTAGTAGCTTGTGGTAACAGTGATACTACTAAAAATGATGAGGAAAAAGGTAAAAACAGAAGTATGATATTAGCTACAACTACTAGTACACAAGACTCTGGGCTTTTAGATTATTTATTGCCTAAGTTTAAAGAAGATACAGGTATAGATGTTAAAGTTGTTGCTAAAGGAACTGGTGAAGCACTTAAGCTTGGACAAAATGGTGATGCAGATTGTCTTTTAGTTCATGCTAAATCTAAAGAAGAAGATTTTATTAAAAAAGGTTATGGTACTGAAAGACATGATGTTATGTATAATGATTTTGTTATAGTTGGATCTAAAGAAGATTCAGCAAAATTAAAAGAGAAAGCGCCTAATGATCCATTGAAAGCTTTAAAATTGATTAATGATAGTAAAGCTAGTTTTGTGTCTAGAGGTGATGAATCAGGAACTCACACTAAAGAGAAAAAGTTTTGGAAAGATGTTAATATAGATCCTAAAGGTGACTGGTATATAAGTGCAGGTAAAGGTATGGGAGCTGTGCTACAGATGGCAAATGAAAAGAAAGCTTATACTTTAACAGATAGAGCAACTTATTTGTCTATGAAAGATAAATTAGATTTAGAGATTTTAACAGAGAAAAACGATAAATTATATAATCAATATGGAGTTATAATGTTAAATACTGAAAAACACAAAATTAAAGAAAAAGAAGCAAAAGAATATATAGATTGGATGCTTTCTGATAAAGCACAAAAACTTATAGCTGAATATGGAAAAGATAAATTTGGACAAGCACTTTTTGTACCTAATGCAAAGAAATAGGTGATATTATGGAACAGGAATTTTTAAAGGTTATAGATTTAAAAGAAATTCTTCCTGTGGTATTAATGTCTCTTTATGTTTCATTAAGTTCAACTTTAATTGCTTCAACACTGGGAATGTTTATAGGCATTCCCTGTGCTTTATTAGAGTTTAAATTTAAAAAAATTATAATTCAAATTAATCATACTTTAATGAGTGTTCCTCCAGTTCTTATGGGACTTTTAGTCTATCTTTTACTATCAAGAAAAGGACCTTTAGGTGAATTTCAATTACTTTTTACTCCTACTGCTATGATAATAGCTCAAACATTACTTATATTTCCTATAGTATTTGGTCTTAGCATATCAATTATAATTAAAAATGGTAAGGATATAAGAAATACTTGTATGACATTAGGAGCTAATAACACTCAAACTTTTTTTATTATTATAAAGGAAAATAAAATACAACTATTGGCAGTTATAACAGCAGCTTTTGGAAGAGCTATATCAGAAGTAGGGGCAGTTATGATAGTAGGTGGTAACATTAAAGGATTTACAAGAGTTATGACTACATACATTGCATTAGAAACAGGTAAGGGAGATTTTAATGAAGCTTTAGTAATAGGAGGAATATTATTAGCTATATCTTTTATTATTAATGGAATTCTTCATTTTTTTCAAGGGAGTGAAGATTTTTGAAAATAGAAGTAACTAATGTGGTAAAAGAGTATGATGGTAGAAGAGTACTAGATGTAGAAAAAATGACTTTTAAAGAAGGCTTTATATATGCAATACTAGGTCTAAATGGAAGTGGTAAAAGTACTTTTTTAGAGTGTATAGCAGGTTTTAATAAGCTATATGAGGGACAAATTATTTATGATGGCAAAAATTTTTCTGAAGTGAAAGATAGCATTTCTATGATGACTCAAAAACCTTTTTTATTTAGTTGCTCTGTATATGATAATATTGTAATGGGACTTAAATTCAGAAAATTTTCTAAAAAAGCTATAGAATCTAGATTTAAAAAATATATTAAATATTTTAATATAGATGAGATTTTAAATAAAAATGGAAAGAAACTATCTGGAGGAGAAACAGAAAAAGTAGGACTTCTTAGGAATATTATATTAGAAAGTAAAATTTTAATATTAGATGAACCTACTGCTAGTATGGATATAGAAAGTACTTTGGTTTCGGAGAATTTAATCAAGAATGTTTTAGATGATGAAAAAACTGTTATTATGGTTACTCATGATTTTTATCAAGCACAAAGAATCGCAGATTATATAATATTCATGGATAAAGGAAAGATTATAGAGCAAGGTGAAAAAGATATTGTATTTAATAATCCTAAAGATAGTAGAGTTAAGATGATGCTAAATAAATAATGAAAAAGTAATAAATTAGATTTAAAATAATATTTATTTTAAACCCAGGACTTTAAAAAGTATTTATAGGTAAGGGGGAAAATTATGATAAAAACAGCTATTCTTACAGTAAGCGATAAAGGATCTAAAGGAGAAAGAAAAGACGAAACAGGAAAGAAATTAAAAAACCTTTTAGAAAATAGAGACTATAAAATAGAGTATTATAAAATAATACCAGATGAAATTGATATTATAAGTAAGGAACTTATAAATTTATGTGATAAAGAAAAAGCAAATCTTATAATTACTAATGGTGGAACAGGATTTTCTAAAAGAGATGTAACTCCAGAGGCTACAAAAATGGTTATTGAAAAATATGTACCAGGTTTTGGAGAGGCTATGAGGGCTAGTTCTCTTTCTATAACTCCAAAAGCAATACTTTCTAGAGGAATTTCTGGTATTAGAAAAAATTCTCTTATAATAAACCTTCCAGGAAGTCCTAAAGCAGCAACAGAAAATTTACAAGCGGTAATTGAAGCGATACCTCATGGAATAGAAATTTTGTTAGGTCAAGCATCAGAATGTGCAAGATAGTAGGGTTAAATAAATACAGTGTTTTAGAAAAAAGCTGATTTAAATGGAACTAGTTAAGGAGGAATAAAATGGATTTATTTAAAGTTGTATCTATTGAAGAAACTAAAAAACTTATAGAAAAAAATTTTGATTTTAAACCTTTAAAAGAAGAGGTTGGACTTTTAAATAGTACAAATAGAGTTATATTTGAAGATATAACTTCAGATATAAATGTACCAAATTTTAGAAGATCTACTGTAGATGGATATGCTGTAAATTCTAAAGATGTAGCAGGAGCCAGTGAAAGTATGCCCTCTATGATGAACTATAAAGGGGAAGTTTTTATGGGAGCGGTTCCAATGTTTGCTATAGATTTTCCAGGGGATTGTGTTTATGTTCCAACAGGAGGAATGATTCCAGAAGGAGCTGATTCTGTGGTTATGATTGAATATACAGAAAAAATTCATGAAGATACAGTACTTATAAATAAATCTACAGCTTATGGTGAAAAGGTAGTTCAAATAGGTGAAGATATATCTAAAGGAGAAACTATAATAAAAAAAGGTAAAAAACTAAGACCTTATGAAATAGGCGTGTTGTCTAGTCTTGGTATAACTAAGGTTCCTGTATTTAAAAAACCTAAAATAGCTATAATATCTACAGGAGATGAGGTAGTAAAGCCTAGTGAAAAGCCAAAATTAGGAGAAGTGAGAGATATAAATTCATATCTTTTAGAAGCAGCTATTATTGAAGATGGAGCTATTCCTATAAATTATGGGATAGTAAGAGATAGTTTTGATGATTTAAATAAAACTGTTAAAAAAGCTTCAGAAGAAGCAGATATTATTCTTATATCTGGAGGTAGCTCTGTAGGGAAAAAAGATGTTACAATAGATGTTATAAATAGTTTAGGTAGTCCTGGAGTATTTGTTCATGGTGTAGCAATAAAACCAGGGAAGCCAACTATTGTAGGAAAAGTTAAAGATAAAATAATTTTTGGACTTCCAGGTCATCCACTATCTTCAGCTATTGTATATAAAGTTATGGTTAAATACTATATAGATAAGATTACAGGTTATAAAGAGAATAGTTTCCCTATAATTTCTACATTTGATACAAACTATCATAGTGCTAAGGGCAGAGAAGAATATCTTCCTGTAACTTTAAATTTAGATGAAAGTAATGTAATTGCATCACCTATATTTTCTAAATCAGGTCTTATAAGTGGTTTTTCTAAGGCTTATGGTTTTATAAAAATAAACAAAAATCTTGAGGGAATAAAAAAAGGTGAAAAAGTTTTTGTGTATAGATTTTAGGAGGGTTTAATATGGGGCAAAAGGTATATCTTTCAAATTATGAAATTGAAGATGCATTAAATCTTTATTTTAGTAAATTAAAAATGGACAAGGAAAAAGAGATTATAGATACAGAAAATAGTGCAGGTAAAATAACTTCAATGCCTATATATTCTAAAATATCTTCTCCTTTTTATAATTCTTCTGCTATGGATGGTATTGCAGTTGATAGTGAAAAAACTTTAGGAGCGAATGAAAAGAATCATATAATTTTAGTGGAAAATGAAGATTATATAGTAGTAGATACTGGTGATCCTATACCTAAAGAATATGATGCTGTTATAATGGTAGAGGATTTGATTGAAGTAGATGATAAAAGTGTAAAAATATATAAAAGTGTAGCTCCTTATCAAAATATAAGACCTTTAGGAGAAGATATAGTAGAAAAATCTCTTATAGTTCCATCAAATCATAAAATTAGACCGGTAGATATTTCAGCAATGATTGCTGGAGCAGTAAATGAAGTAGAGGTTTATAAAAAGCCAGTTGTTGGGATAATTCCTACAGGTACAGAACTTGTAGAACCAGGCAGCAATTTAAAAATAGGAGATATAATAGATTTTAATTCAAGAACTTTTAAAGCTCAAGTTTATGAATATGGTGGTATAGGTAAAAGATATGAAATAGTTAAGGATGATTATGAAAAAATAAAAGATTCTGTAAAAAAAGCAGCAGAAGAATGTGATATAGTTCTTATAAATGCTGGTTCCTCTGCTGGTAGAGAAGATTATACAGCTAAAGTTATAGAAGAGCTAGGAAAAGTTTACATACATGGAGTAGCTATAAAGCCAGGTAAACCTGTTATTTTAGGAGAGGTATATAATAAACCTGTTATAGGAATACCAGGCTATCCAGTATCAGCTTATGTTATAATGGAAAATTTCGTAAGACCAATTATTGAAAATTTTATAGGAGAAAAACCTTATAAACATAAGTCAATTAAAGCTATTTTATCTAAAAGAGTTATGTCATCTTTAAAGTATTTTGAATTTGTTAGGATAAAATTAGGAAAAGTAGGAGATAAGATAGTTGCAACTCCTTTAAGTAGAGGAGCCGGGGCTACTATGAGTCTTGTTAAAGCAGATGGAATACTTGAAGTTCCTCAAAATATTGAAGGTATAGAAAAACAATCAGAGGTAGAAATAAAACTTTTAAAAGATGAAGAAGAAATAAATAATACTATAGTTTGTATAGGAAGTCATGATCCAATAATAGATGTAATAGCAGATTTAATGCAAGTAAAGGGAGGTGCGTATTATTTATCCTCTGCCCATGTAGGTAGTATGGGAGGGATAATGGCACTAAAAAATAATGAAACTCATATAGCTCCTATACATCTTTTGGATATGGAAACAGGGAAATATAATGTTAGTTATATTAAAAAATACATTGGTAATAGACCTATGGCACTTATAAAATGTGTAAAGAGAATTCAAGGTATTATAGTGCCTAAGGGAAATCCTAATAATATTAAATCTATTAAAGATATAAGGGATAAGAAACTAAAATTTGTAAATAGACAAAGAGGTGCAGGTACTAGACTTTTATTCGATTATAATCTTAAAAAACTTAATATAAGTCCTAAAGAAATACAAGGATATGAAAGAGAAGAATATACTCATTTACAAGTTGCTGCAGCTATATCAAATGGAGATTGTGATTGTGGACTTGGAATATATTCTGCAGCTACTATGATGGGATTAGATTTTATACCTATTTGTAATGAAGAATATGATATAGCTATTTTTAAAGAATTTTTAAATATGGAATCCATAAAAGAGTTTATAAATATTATAAAAAGTGATAAATTTAAAGAAAAGCTAGATGAATTAGGCGGATATGATTATAGTGAATCTGGAGATATTATTTATATATAAAAACAATAGATATATTTAAAACACAAAGGAGGAACATATTTAAAGGAGGATTTAAATGTTAGACAAGCATGGAAGAAAAATTAATTATTTAAGAGTATCAGTAACAGATAGATGTAATTTAAGATGTGTTTATTGTATGCCGAAAGATGGTGTAATAAAAAAAGAGCATGATAGTATTATGAGATATGAAGAAATATTTTCTGTAATTAAGTCAGCGAGCGTTCTTGGAATAGATAAAATTAGATTTACAGGCGGGGAGCCCCTTATACTTAAAGATATTGATAGATTAATTTATAATACATCAAAAATAGATTCTATTAAAGATATTGCTATGACTACAAATGCTATTTTATTAGAAGATAAGGCAGTAGAATTAAAAAAAGCTGGACTTAAAAGAGTAAATATAAGTCTTGATTCATTAAAGAAAGATAGGTTTAGAAATATTACACGAGGTGGTGATATAGATAAAGTTTTTAAGGGAATTGATAAGGCTTTATCTCTTGGAATAAAACCTATAAAAATTAATACTGTAATGATGAGAGGAATAAATGATGATGAAATAAAAGACTTTATGAATTTAACAAAGGAATACCCTATATCAGTAAGATTTATAGAATTAATGCCTATAGGAGAAGGAAGTAAATTATATAAAGATAGCTATATAAGTTCAGAAGAGGTAATATCAAAGTATAGTGATCTTATACCTGTAAAATCTAATAAAAGTAGTACAGCCCAATTATACAAATTTAGTAAATCAAAAGAGAATGTTGGATTTATAAGTCCTATGAGTTGTAAATTTTGTAGTAATTGTAATAGAGTTAGATTAACTGCTGAAGGTACATTGAAGCCTTGTCTTCATAGTGAAAAAGAAGTAGATCTTAAAAAGTATTTAAAAGATAGTGAAAGTCTTTTATCTAAGATAAATGAAAATATTTATAATAAACCCTTAGAACATCATATGGTAGAAGAGAAAAAAAGTAATAGTAAAAAAATGATGTATCAGATTGGAGGCTAAAATATGGATTTAACCCATATAAATAAACAAGGAAGAGCAAAAATGGTAGATGTAGGTAGTAAAGATGATACTAAAAGAGAAGCTATTGCCTATGGACATATAACAATGAAAAGTGAAACATTAAATAAAATAAAAGAAGGTACTATGTTTAAAGGGGATGTATTGTCTGTATCTCAAGTAGCTGGTATTATGGCAGCAAAAAACACATCAAGTATTATACCTATGTGTCATCCTATAATGATAAATGGTTGTAATATAAACTTTGATTTAGATTTTGAAAATAATAGAGTTAACATAGAGTCTTCAGTAAAAACTACAGGGAAAACAGGAGTTGAAATGGAAGCTTTAACTGCAGTTACTGTAGCTGCATTAACCATTTACGATATGTGTAAAGCTATAGATAAAAAAATGGTTATATCTGAGGTAAAACTTATGAAAAAAACAGGTGGAAAATCAGGAATATTTAAAAGGGAGGAATTATAAAATGGCAAAAGTAATAGCGATTAATATAAGTGAAAAGAAAGGTCAAATAAAACATCCTATAGATGAAGGTTTTTTTAAGGTGGATCACGGTTTAGTTGGTGATGCTCATGCAGGAAATTGGCATAGACAAGTTAGCCTTTTAGGCACAGAAAGCATAGAAAAAATGAAAAAACTAGGACTTGAAGGTTTGTGTACTGGTAAATTTGCAGAAAATATAACTACAGAAGGAGTAATTTTATATGATTTGCCTGTAGGAACTAAGATGAAAATAGGGGAAGTTCTTATGGAAGTAACTCAAATAGGAAAAGAATGTCATGCTGGTTGTGAAATAAGAAAAGTTATAGGAGATTGTATAATGCCAAGAGAAGGTATTTTTACAAAGATATTAAAAGAAGGATCTATTAAACCTGGTGATAAAATAGAAGTTCTATCTGATTTATAATATTATAATTTGAATGTGACTTAAAAAGCTGTTTTGTTTAAAAGGGGAAGATATTCAAATGAAGGATAATTTCATAAAAGAAAAATTTTATGTGTTAAAATCCCATGAAAAGTGTAGCAATTTAGGAATAAGCAAAGATTTAGTCTATAGTAAGAAAATAATAAAAAATAAAGAATTTAAAAAAATTATGGAGTATAATTCAGAATTAGTTGTAATAGCTACACCTTTTATGAATAAGCTTTATCAGTTTCTTAAAGGATCTAATTTCTTTGTTATTCTTACAGATAGAGATGGTTGCATATTAAATGTTATAGGAGATGAATCAATATTAAAAGAAGGATTCAATTTAAAGATGTTTCCTGGAGCCTATATGGATGAAAAAAATATGGGAACTAATGCTATGAGTTTGGCATTAAGTGAAAAAATTCCTGTTCAAATATCTGGAAAGGACCATTATGTTAAAGCATATCATAAATGGACTTGCTCTGCAGCTCCTATAAAAAATGTAAATGGAGAAATAATTGGTACACTTGATTTAACAGGATATAGCGAAAATGTTCATTCACATACATTAGGAATGGTAGTTGCAGCAGTTACTTCTATAGAGAAAATGATAGAATTAAATGATTATACTGGAGCTCTTAGAGCATCTCAAAGGGGTATTGAAAATGTGTTTAATTCTATACAGAAAGCTATACTAAGATTAGATTTATCTGGTTCTATAAAGATAGTAAATAAAAAAGCTACAGAACTTTTTGGTTTTAATGAGAAATATATGAAAGAAATGAAAATATGGGATTTAATACCTAATTGGTCTATGATATTAGATGAGATTTATGATAAAGGAAGTTTACTTGATGAGGATGTATATGTATGTTCTAGAAAAAATAAATTGCAATTAAATTTAAGTGCATACCCTATATATGATTCTTCTATGAGAGTTTTTGAAATAACTTGTATAATTTCAGATATAAAACAAAAAACTAGAAAGCTTACAGGGAAAATACTTAAATCCCAGGCTATATATACCTTTGACAAAATTATAGGTAAAAGTAAAAAACTTTCTCATATAATAGATTACTCTAAAAAGATTGCAGATAGTAAGTCAACAATACTTATTACTGGTGAAAGTGGAACAGGAAAAGAAGTTTTTGCACAATCAATACACAATTATAGTAATAGAAAAGGGAAACCATTTATAGCTGTTAATTGTGGTGCTATACCGAAAAATTTAATTGAATCAGAACTTTTTGGATATGAGGAAGGCTCTTTTACTGGAGCTAAAAGAGGTGGATATAGAGGAAAATTTGAAGCTTCAAATAGTGGAACTATATTTCTTGATGAAATAGGTGAAATGCCTTTAGATATGCAAATAAAGCTATTAAGAGTTATAGAAGAAGGGGTTATAAATAGAATAGGAAGTTCTAATCAAATTCCTGTTAACTGTAGAATAATTGCAGCTACTAATAAAAATTTAAAGGAAGAAGTTGAAAAAGGGAATTTTAGAAAAGATTTATTTTATAGAATAAATGTTTTACCTGTATATTTACCTCCATTAAAAGAAAGAAGAGAAGATATACCACTTCTTATAGATTATTTTATGAACAAAACATCTAAACATTTAAATAAAAGAAAAGTAGAAATATCTCCTATATATATGGAAAAACTTATAAATTATTATTGGCCTGGTAATATAAGAGAATTAGAGAACATAGTAGAATTAATTATAAATGCAGAAAGTCTTGAAATACTTGATGATATTAAGTATTGTAATAATAAAAAATTAGAAGATAATGTTGAAGAAGATATAGAAATACTTAATCTTGAGATTGTAGAGAAAAATCATATTGAAAAAGTATTAAATAAATTTGATGGGAATATATCTTCGGCTGCTAAGGTTCTTGGAATAGGAAGAAATACCCTATATAGAAAAATAAAGAAATATTCATTGTAACTATATAGAACAAAGTGTCAAAATGGAACAATGAAATGTTCTATTATAGAACAAAAGAATATAAATGACTTTCTAAATTTATATATTTAACTAACTGATAAAAAATTTAATTTATCTTTATATTTTAATATAGTGCTGTTTTTTTAGATATAGTACTGTTTAATAGCTATAGGTTATTAATTTTATAGAAAAAAATATAATCACTTTTAAAAATTCAATATTTTGGCATGTAATTTGCTATATATAATTATATATTAAATTTTTAAGGAGGATTTATTTATGTACGGTTATAATGGAAAAATTTTAAGAATTAATTTAACAAATAAGAAATGTACTTTTGAACCTTTAGATGAAGAAAAAGCTAAGAAATATATAGGATCTAGAGGACTTGGAGTTAAGACTTTATTAGAGGAAATAGATCCTAAAATAGATCCTTTATCTACGGAAAATAAACTTGTAATAGTTACAGGACCTATTACTGGAGCGCCTATGCCAACAAGTGGTAGATATATGGTAGTAACTAAGGCTCCTTTAACTGGTACTATTGGAATATCAAATTCAGGTGGAAGATGGGGAACAGAACTTAAAAATGCTGGATACGATATGATAATAGTTGAAGGAAAATCAGAAATACCTGTTTATGTAAATATAGAAGATGAAAAAATAGAAATAAAAGAAGCAAATCATTTATGGGGAAAAACTTCTCTAGATACCACTGAAGCTCTTTTAAGTGAAACAGATAAAAAATCAAAAGTTTTATGTATAGGTCCTGCAGGGGAGAAATTATCCCTTATGGCAGCTATTATGAATGATATAGATAGAGCGGCAGGTAGAGGTGGTGTTGGAGCTGTAATGGGGTCCAAAAATTTAAAAGCAATAGTTGTTAAAGGTACTGGAAAAGTTAATGTAACTGATGAAGAAAAAGCAAAAAAAGTATCTTTGGAAAAAGTTAAAAAATTAATGGCAGATCCTGTTGCCGGTGGTGGATTACCTAAATATGGTTCAGCCGTTTTAGTAAATATTATTAACGAAAATGGGGTTCATCCTGTTAGAAATTTCCAAAAATCTTATACAGATGAAGCGGATAAAATAAGTGGAGAAACACTTACAGAGGATTGTCTTGTAAGAAAAAATCCATGTTATAGATGTCCAATAGCTTGTGGAAGATGGGTAAAATTAGACGATGGTACAGAATGTGGTGGACCAGAATATGAAACTTTATGGTCTTTTGGATCAGATTGTGATGTATACGATTTAAATGCTATTAATGTAGCTAATATGCTTTGTAATGAATATGGATTAGATACAATTTCTGCTGGAGCTACTATTGCAGCTGCTATGGAATTGTATGAAAAAGGATATATAAAAGATGAGGACATAAAAGAAGATGGCTTATCCTTAAAGTGGGGAGATGCTGAAGCGGTTGTTGGATGGACAAAAAAGATGGGATTAAGAGAAGGTTTTGGAGACAAGATGGCAGATGGATCCTATAGATTATGTGAATCTTATGGTGTTCCAGAACTTTCTATGTCAGTAAAAAAACAAGAACTTCCAGCATATGACCCAAGAGGAATTCAAGGTCATGGTATAACTTATGCAGTTAATAATAGAGGTGGATGTCATATAAAAGGATATATGATAAGTCCAGAAATATTAGGTTACCCTGAAAAACTTGATAGATTCTCTTTAGAAGGAAAAGCAGCTTATGCTAGAATATTCCACGATTTAACAGCAGTAATAGATTCTTTAGGACTATGTGTATTTACAACTTTTGGGCTTGGTGTAGAAGATTATGTAGATATGTATAATGCAGTTGTAGGAGGAAAGTTACATGATGCAAAATCTATAATGGAAGCAGGAGATAGAATTTGGACATTAGAAAAAATATTTAACCTAAAGGCAGGTATAGATAGTTCTCATGATACTCTTCCAAAGAGATTACTTAAAGAACCTATTCCAGATGGACCTTCTAAAGGATATGTTCATAAACTAGATGAGTTACTTCCAGAATACTATTCAACAAGAGGTTGGGATGAAAATGGTGTACCAACAGAAGAAACATTAAAGAAATTAGGACTTGAAGAATATATATAAGCTAAAATAAAAATAAATATATTATAAATGAAAGTATATATAATATATTTATTTTAAATTAGCAAATTTATTAAAAAGCATATTTTTAATGATAAAGAAATAGAAAGACTTTCAAAATAAAAAAGAAGGTCTTTCTATTAGTATTTAAAAACCAAATAAGTTTTTATTTTATCTAGTTATCATAGGAGATATAAGAGGAGGTGATTTCTTGAAGATTGAAGTAAGATTATTTGCATATTTTAGAGAAGGTAGAAAGAAAAAATATTTTATGGAAATAGATGAAAAAATAGTTACTCCTAAAAGTATAATTGAAAGTTTGAATATAGAAGTAGAAGAGGTAGCCATACTTCTTATTAACGGAAGAGATGGAAAAGTAGATCAACTATTAAAAGATGGAGATATACTATCTATGTTTCCACCAGTAGGAGGGGGATAAATGTCTAGATATGATAGAAATATAAAGACTCTTTCTGTAGAGGAAAATGAAAAGCTTAAAGATTATAAGGTGTGTGTAGTTGGTTGTGGTGGTCTTGGTGGATATATAATTGAAATGATTGGTAGACTTGGAATAGGCCATATAACAGCAGTAGATGGAGATTATTTTAGTGAATCTAATTTAAATAGACAAATACTTAGTAATAATTTAAACTTAACAAAAAACAAGGCTGTGGAAGCTAAAAAAAGAATGGAAAAAGTAAATGATTTAATAAAAATAAATCCAATTGAAATTTTTATAAATAAGAATAATGTATTAGATATTCTAAAGGAACATGATTTGGTTATTGATGCTGTTGATAGTATAGAAACTAGATTTTTATTGCAAGATGCTTGTGAAAAACTTAAAATTCCTCTTATTCATGGTGCTATTGCAGGTTGGTATGGACAAGTAACAACAATATTTCCAGGAGATAGGACTTTAGATATTATCTATAAGAATAAAAGTGCTAAGGGGGTAGAACAAAGCCTTGGTAATCCTTCTTTTACACCAGCTTTAGTTGCATCTATAGAGGTAAGTGAAGCTCTAAAAGTTCTAATTAATAGAGGTGAAAATTTAAGAAGAAAAGTATTAATGATAGATTTATTATACCAAGATTTTGAGGTGTTAGATTTAAATCAATAACTTTAAAAAGAACCAGTTAACTACTGGTTCTTTTTAAAGTTATTGATTAAGTTTAATTTTAAATTTTAAATCTTCTCTAAATTCAATATTAGAAAAATCATTTGTATAAATATTATATTTTTTATTAGAATTTAATGGTTCAAAGCTTACTGTAAATTTATTAGGATTTTTTTCACTTCTTTTTAAGGACCTTTTTTTGTATTCAATGTTTTTTTCATTGTTATCTTTTATATAAAGTTCTTGTGCTTGAAAATAAGATGCTTTTCCAATTGCTTTAAAATTAATTGTTGTTTTGTTTTTATCTGTATTTATTTTTTCAATTATAAGTTTTCCCATTTTACCTTGAGGAAGTTCTATAGGCAATGTTTCATTTATAGGTCTGCTTATTTCTTTAGGTTTTTTAGTTTTTATAAGAAGAGGTTTTCCATCGCTTGAAACATATTCTACACTAGAAGGAATAATATTAACAGGAGCAATAGTCAAATATTTTGGAATATACTTTGAATTTTTATAATTCATATGAGTATTAAAGTTTTTATTGTTAAAACTTCCTCCTCCAAGACTTTTAGGTATAAGTTCTATCCCCTTATCATTATAAGCAATCCAGTAATCATATTTCCATATATCGTTTGCTGGTTTTTTACATTTGTTTTTAAAGATTCCACTAAGTGAAATATAAGTATCTATAGGTGAAAATACTACTTTATCTATATTTACAATACTATCCTCTAAATCTACTTTTGTATTTGGCTTAAATACAGTACTTTCTTTGCAAACCTCTTTTTTTGATGCAGTAAAAGCAAATTTCCATTTACCATGGACCTTACCAACTTCTGTGATATTTAAATCTATATTAAATTTATCACAATTTTTAGGAATTGAAGTATTTAGTTCTTCACTACCTATATAAGTATAGTCATCAATATAACTTCCACTACTAGTTCCTGAAGATGAGTTTTGAGCACCATTTATCTTTAAAAATCTACCTAGACCAAATACTTCTAAATCTTTTACATTTTTATCACTTTTTATTGTATAGCCTATAAGTATTTTTGAATCATCAGCAATAATTTCGTTTAAGGTAATAGATATTCCTTTATCGGTAACTTTTTTGTTTATTATTTTAGAATATTTAGTATAATTTGTATTAGTGCCCATTTTATCATTAAGTCGTTGTATTATAGATCCTAAAACTGGAATATTTTCTGCAAAAGCTGGAGAGGCTGTGCCAATTCCTATTAAAAGTATAAGTATAATAGCAGCTGCTGCAGATCCATATTTTAATATTTTAAATCTATTTTGACTTTTTATTTTTTTTCTTAAAGTCTTTTTTATCCTTTTCTTTTGAATGTCTGTTATATCTTCATCTATTTTATTGAATTCATTTTCATCTATTTTTATTTCGTTAAATAATTTAAATATATCTTTTTCATTTAAATTTATATTTTTCACTATAACATCTCCTCTTTTAAAAGTATAAGCTTTTCTTTTAGTAGTTTACGTCCTCTTGAAAGTCTTTTATCGATCATACTTCTATTTACTCCAAAGGTTTTTGCTATATTTTCTATGCCTTCATATAAAAAGTATCTTCTTATAAATATTTCTCTGTCTTTATCTTTCATCTCATTTATTGCATTTAAAAGTTCTTTTCTATTTTCTTTTGATATTATATTATTTTCTAGATTTTCTTTATCATATAAACTTAATTCATATTTATCTATAGATTCACAAGTACTTTCTTTGAAAAATTTTCTTTTATAGTCTATAGCTTTGTATTTAGCTATAGCAGAAATCCAATGCTTAAAATTACCTTTATTTTCATCAAAACTATCTATATTATTCCATACAGATAGGAATACATCATTTACGCATTCTTCTATGTTATGGGAATGAAAGCTTGAAGTTAATATACTATGTGTAATTTTAAATATTAAATTACTATAGTTATCAACTATAAAATCTAACCCCTTTGTATTTTTATTTTTTATTTGCTTTATAAAATTATTTTTGCCGTTATCCATCTTTGTCCTCCTTAAGAAGCTTCTCATAATATAATACGAAGGGTTATTTCATTTTCTGACAATAAACTTTTGTATATAAAAAATATATATAATTATATCAAAAAAATAAAACACCTTAATTCAAAATTATTTGAACTAAGGTGTTTTATTTAAACTGATAAATTATTAATCTCTATATTGAGATAATTGATCGCATGCTGAGTTTAATGAACTCATAGCTTCTTGAATTTTAGTTTTATTATCTTGTTTTTCTACTGAAGTCATTGCTTGTTGTAATGAATTAATAGCATTTTTTGCATCTGACATACTTTGGTCAACATATTGTTTTGCTCTTCCCATAATAAAAACCTCCTTGATTGAATGTTACAATAGTAGTATGGTTTTTATTTTAAAATATATACCTTTAAAATAGATTAATTATAATAACATTATTTTATAATTTCATGTTATGAACTTGATTTTGAACAGAAAGATATTTATACAATTTTTGTAATGATATTTTCAATTTCTGTAATATGATTGCGTAAACTTATTAAATCTTCATCTTCAAGATGAGATATTTTTTGGCTTAAAGAATCTCTAACAGATAGTTCTTGTTTTTTTATGAATTTTTTTCCGTTATCAGTTAGTTCTATTCTAAGAATTCTTCTATCATTACTATCTTCATATCTTCTAATTAAAGATTCGGAAGTTAGTTTTTCAATTATTGGGGTCATGTTAGGTTTTGATATCATAAGTTTCTTTGCTGTTTCTGAAATATAAGATGAACCATTTTTATGGAGAAAAAACATAACTTTGGCATGTGATGGTGGTACAGAAAGATTTTTCATCATTTCATCTAAATTAAAAATCTTTTTATGTAAACTTAATAACAAATTATAGAGTTCTTTAGATGTATCATTTACTTGACTTTTTTTCATATTTATCCTCCTTAAGATAAATTACTATTAAATCTTATTTATAAAAAAGTTACAATATATACATAACTATCATATAAAGAAATAATGATGTTTTTTATTTTATAGTAAGCCTTAGATTTTAATACTATATATAATATATTTATTACCTACAATCTTAAATTTTAGTATAGAAGCTTAGAATAACTTATTTAAGTAAAATTATATGCGGCTTCTTTTTCCAATTCTATTATAAAATATTTAAATCCTTAATACAATAGAAAAAGTTATTGACATATAATTTTTATTAAAATATAATGGTTATGAATTTATAATTATTTTATTTTTATAAACAAAAAATAGTTATAATTAAATTGCAAATATTATAAGGAGTGTAAAGTTAATATGCTATTTAGATAATTAATGAATGGAGAGATGGTTTAAGATGTCAAAATTAATGAAATACTTAAAGCCTTTTGTTTTTTCTATAGTGGTGATTATAGGGCTTTTATTTGTTCAAGCCATATGTAACTTATCATTACCAGACTATATGTCTAATATAGTTAATGTAGGAATTCAACAAGGTGGAATAGAAAATGCAGTTCCCACTGTTATTAGAAAAAGTGAATTTGAAAAGCTTAAGTTATTTATGAATGATAATGATGTAAAGAAAGTAGAAGATAATTATATACTTTTAGATAAAGAAAAGCTTTCTAAAGAGAAATATGATGATTATGTAAAAGATTATCCTAATCTTTCAAAAGAAAAGATTTATAAATTAGATACTAAGGATAAAGATACAATTGAAGAACTTAATAGTATTTTAGGAAAACCTATATTAGTTGTTGAAACAATTGAAAAAGGTGATGCATCTAAATTTATGCCTTCCTTGTCAAAGGGAAATATGGAAGAAGGAAAAGAAACACATAAAGATAAAAATTTAAGTGCTAAAAATGTAAGTTTAAGTAAAAATAAAATTTCTAATGAAAATGGAAAAATTGTTCAAGATAAAAATAGCGCCTCTAAAAAAAATCAAATGATAGCTAATAATAAAAAAGCTATAGAGGCTAATACAAAGAATACAGATCCATTTTTAATGTTTTCTAAAATGCCTAAAAAGCAATTTGATTCTATAAAAAATAGTATTAATGATAAGTTTAAAGAGATGCCAGAAAGTATGGTTACACAATCAGCTATTGCTTTTTTAAATAAAGAGTATAAAACTATTGGCATAGATACAGATAAACTTCAAACAAATTATATACTGGTTTCAGGCGGTAAAATGCTAGGTTTAGCTTTTATAAGTATGATAGCTACAGTTATAGTTACTTTAATAGCTTCAAAAGTTGCAGCAGCATTTTCACAAGATCTTAGAGATAGGTTATTTAAGAAAGTAACGAGATTTTCTAATTCAGAATTTGATAAATTTTCAACAGCTTCTTTAATTACAAGAAGTACAAATGATATACAACAAGTTCAAATGTTTATGGTAATGCTACTTAGAATAGTATTTTATGCACCTATATTAGGAATAGGTGGAATTATAAAAGTTCTTAATACAGATACATCAATGACATGGATTATAGGTGTTGCTGTTATATCTATACTAACTTTAGTTATTGGATTATTTAGTGTTGCTATACCTAAATTTAAAAAGATTCAAAAGCTTGTTGATAAAGTAAATCTTATAACAAGAGAATCTTTAATAGGAATGTTAGTCATTCGTGCATTTAATACTCAAAAGCATGAAGAGAAAAGATTTGAAAAAGCTAATCAAGATTTAACTAAAACAAATTTATTTATAAGTCGTTTAATGGTAACAATGATGCCAATGATGATACTTATTATGAATTTAATAACTATTTTAATTGTTTGGGTAGGAGCACATCAAGTTGATGCAGGAAATATACAAGTTGGAAATATGATGGCCTTTATGCAATATACAATGCAGATAATAATGGCATTTTTAATGATATCTATAGTATCAATTATTCTTCCTAGAGCTTCTGTATCAGCACAACGTATAGCAGAAGTTTTAAATACAGAAATAACTGTTAAAGATGCAGATGATCCTAAAGTGTTCCCTACAAATAAAAAGGGATATATTGAATTTAAAGATGTATCATTTAAATATCCAGGAGCAGAAGAAGATATACTTTCAAATATATCTTTTACAGCTAAACCAGGAGAAACTACAGCATTTATAGGAAGTACTGGCAGTGGTAAATCTACTTTAATTAATTTAATACCTAGATTTTATGATGCAACTGATGGACAAATTTTAATAGATGATGTTGATATTAAAGAAGTTTCTCAAAAAGATTTAAGATCTAAAATAGGGTATGCTCCTCAAAAGGGAATCTTATTTTCAGGAACTGTAGAAAGTAATATAAAATATGGAAATGAAAATTTAAATGAAGAGGAAATAGAAAATATAGCAGAAATTTCTCAAGCTATGGAATTTATAAATTCTAAAGAGGAGAAATTTAAGACAGAAATATCTCAAGGTGGTAATAATGTTTCAGGAGGACAAAAACAAAGACTATCTATTGCTCGTGCTATTGCTAAAAAACCTGAAATATATATATTTGACGATAGTTTTTCAGCACTTGATTTTAAAACAGATGCAGCTCTTAGAAAGGCGTTAAAAAGTGAAACATTAGAGAGTACAGTTTTAATAGTTGCACAAAGAATAAGTACAATAATGAATGCGGATAAAATAATCGTACTTGAAGAAGGTAAAATGGTAGGTGTAGGTACACACAAAGAACTTATTAAAAATTGTGAAGTTTATAAACAAATTGCTTTATCACAATTTTCAAAGGAGGAAATTTTAGCATGAGCCATAAAAAAGTAGAGCAGAAAAGACATGGTGGATTTGGCGGAGGCCCTATGGGTGGAATGAAAAACGTTGAAAAAGCTAAAGACTTTAAAGGTACTATGAAAAAATTAGGCTCTTACCTAAAAGGTTATAAAATAGCTATAGTAAGTGTAATTATATTTGCAATAGGAAGTGCCGCTTTTTCTATAGTAGGTCCTAAAATTTTAGGTAAAGCTACTACAAAGATATTTGAAGGATTAGTAAGTAAAGTAATGAGAGTAAAAGGTGCTGGAATTGACTTTGAATATATAGGTAATATAGCAATTTGGCTTTTAGTCTTATATGCAGTAAGTGCATTACTATCTTTTATACAAGGATATATAATTTCAGGAGTAGCACAAGATGTATCTTATAAATTCAGAAAAGAAATTGATGAAAAAATAAATAGAATGCCTCTTAAATATTTTGATAAGCAGAGCTATGGAGATGTATTATCAAGAGTTACAAATGATGTAGATACTGTAAGTCAAACTTTAAATCAAAGTATGTCACAGATGATAACTTCAGTTGTTACCATTATAGGTGTTCTTATAATGATGTTATCTATAAGTGTAACTATGACTTTAGTTGCAGTGCTTATACTTCCAGTGTCAATGGCTCTTATAATGGCTGTAATTAAGAAATCACAAAAATATTTTAAATCTCAACAAAAATATTTAGGAAGTATAAATGGTCATGTAGAAGAAGTATATGGTGGACATAATATAGTAAAAGCTTTTAATAGAGAAGATGAAGTTATAGAGAAATTCGAAGAATATAACGATACTTTATATTCTTCAGCTTGGAAATCACAGTTTTTATCTGGTATGATGATGCCTATTATGACTTTTATAGGAAATATTGGATATGTAGGAGTTTCAATACTTGGTGGTTGGCTTGCAATAAAGAAAACTATTGAAGTTGGAGATATATTGTCTTTTATACAATATGTTAGAAATTTTACTCAACCTATAGCTCAAGTTGCTCAAATAACTAATGTACTTCAATCAACAGCAGCTGCCGCAGAAAGAGTTTTTGAATTTTTAGAAGAAGAAGAAGAAATAGCTGACCCAGAAAATCCAGTGAAACTTGAAAAAGTAAATGGAGAAGTTAACTTTGAAAATGTTCATTTTGGTTATGATGAAGATAAAATTATAATAAATGATTTTTCAGCTCATGTTAAACCAGGACAAAAGATAGCTATTGTAGGACCAACAGGGGCTGGTAAAACAACTATGATTAAGCTTTTAATGCGTTTTTACGATGTTAATAGTGGAGATATAACTATAGATCACCATAGCATAAAAGATTTTACAAGAGAAAATCTTAGAAGTATGTTTGGAATGGTACTTCAAGATACATGGTTATTTAATGGTCCAGTAATAGAAAATATTCGTTATGGTAAATTAGACGCTACAGATGAAGAAGTAATTAAAGCTGCTAAAGCAGCTCATGCTCATCATTTTGTAAAAGCTTTACCAAATGGATATAATATGGAGTTAAACGAAGAATCAAGTAATATATCACAGGGACAAAAGCAACTATTGACAATTGCTCGTGCAATTTTATCTGATCCTAAGATATTAATACTTGATGAGGCAACAAGTTCTGTTGATACTCGTACAGAAATTCTTATTCAAAAGGCAATGGAAAACTTAATGGAAGGAAGAACAAGTTTTATTATTGCTCATAGACTGTCAACAATAAAAAATGCAGATTTAATACTAGTTATGAAAGATGGAGATATTGTAGAACAAGGAACCCACAGAGAATTGCTTGAAGCAAAAGGATTTTACCATTCTTTATATAACAGTCAATTTGAAACTGCAGATGCATCATAGATAGAAAAATAAAATTATGTCTAAGTATATAGCCTTAAAAGTTTTTAACTTTTAAGGCTATATTTTTGTTTGGATTTAAAGTTTTATATTTATTTATGTTTTACTTTATAAGTTTATATAATTTAAATAAATTTATAAATTTTTAGCTAAGTAAAATATTTTTATTTTATATTTTATTAACTAATGTAAAACCACTTATATACTAATGAGTACCGTTTATTTATAAAGTATTGTTTAATTTTTATATAGATACTAATATATACATATACAAAATAAATAAGCAGAGAAGGTGAGATTAAATGAATGTTGAAATTATAATAAAATCAGAACTTAAAGAGCCCCAGGTAGTTATATATACAAATGAGGTTACCGATGAAATACAAAATATAGCTCATAGAATTTCTAGTTTTCAAAATAAAGTACTTACAGGAACTAAAAACAAAAAAGTGTTTTTAATTAAAAATGAGGATATATATTGTTTTTATAGTGAAAATCAAAAGATATATGCTAAAACCGATAAGGACAATTTAGAAGTGAAATTAAGGCTTTATGAGATAGAAAAAATATATGAAGGTACTTCTTTTATTAGAATATCTAAATCATGTATAGTAAACATTGATAAAGTAAAAAGCTTAGATATATCATATGCAGGAACTATAGAAATAATATTTAAAAATGGATATAAAGAGTTTGTTTCAAGACGTTTTATATCTAAAATAAAAAAATATTTAGGAATTTAAGAGGTGATTTTATGTTATTTAAAAAATCAATTTTAAGAGGTTTTCTAGGAATTCCAATAGGAGTTTTTATAAGTACAACAATATCTATTATATATTCTTTAGCTTTTGGAGAAATTATGGCTATTCCTTATGGAATGGAAAGTTCTAATTCTCTAACAGTATATATAGCTCAGTATTTTGTAAGTATAATTATAGGTTTTGTTTTTTCTGCTTCTTCAGTTATATTTGAAATAGATGAATGGAGCCTTTTAAAGCAAACAGTGGTACATTTTTTTATTACAACTTTAGTATTCTTTCCATGTTCTATAAAAGTAGGGTGGATAGATGTAAATCCAATGTCAATATTGATTTATATAGGAGTATTTATATTTATTTATTTATTAGTTTGGATAAGTATATATTTTACCTGGAAATCAAAAATAAAAAAATTGAATAACAAGCTAGAAGAAAGACAATAAGGAAATAAAAAGCATCCCATAAAGTATTATATATGTACTTTAAGGGGTGCAGTTTAACAATGAAAAAGCATCCTATTTATAGGCAGTTGCAGCTACTTCTATTTTACAATCTTTTGGTAAAGAGCTTACACCGATACAAGTTCTTACTGCTTTACAGTTTTGAAATTCTTCATTAAAGGCTTTGTTAACTTCATCTAAGTTTTCTAGTTCAGTTAAGTATAATTCAACTTTAATAAGGTTTTCTACAGCATATCCAGCGTCATTAAGTATATGAGTTATGTTTTTAAATACGTACTTTGCTTGAGTTTTTATATCATCATTTATAGGCTCTGTTGTATTTAAATAAAAAGGTAATTGACCGGATATATATAAATGTCTATCAACTTCTAAAGCTTGAGAATAATCTGCTAAAGGCTTAGGTGATTTTTCAGTTAAATATATTTTACTCATAACCATTACTCCTTAAATATTTGTTGATTTATAATAAACCTAAAAGTTTATTTATACACTTATTTTAGGAATTAAATGAATAAAATATACAGGGATTTATAAAGTTTGTTTAAATGTTTTTTAGTATTAAGATATAAAAAAAGTCACTAACTTTAAAATAAGTTAGTGACTTTACTATAAAATTTTAAAATATTGATTTTATCAGTATAAGAAATCCTAACAAGACTATAGGAATTCCAATAATTGAGCCGATAATTGTAAGAGTAATACATAATCCTAATATCATCAGAACTAATCCTAAGCCTATTCCAATTAAGCTTCCAGTTATACTTAGTATAAAACTTATCAACATAAAAATTAGCTTAAAAGGTAATAAAAGCAATTTCATTATTTAAACTCCTTTAAATAATAGTTATTAGAATAAATTTGAAAAGAAATTTCCAATTCCATTCCATAATTTTTTCAAAAATCCTTGAGTTTCATCAGATTTAATAAATTTATCTAATTTTTGTCCCATTGAATTTAGTTGGTCCTTTAATTGATCAATATTTAAATCTAATTTACTTATATTATTCATTAAATCAGTAAGTTTATTAATATCTTGGTCATCAAGGTTGTAATTATAATTGTTAGTTACTTTTTTTACTATTTTCTCAGTTTCTTTTTTAGTTTCTGGTTTTTTCTCTACCACTTCTTTTTTTACTTCATTTACAAGACCTGCTGCTTTATCTTTACCTATTTTATCACCTAAGTTTCCTGTTACTACAATTTCTTCATTTGCGGCTTTCTTTTTATCTTCATCTATTTTTTCACCACTTTTAGTATTTTCAAAAGCTTTAAGTATTCCAGTTAATGCAGCTGTTCCAGATACTCTAAAAGGTGCAGCTGCTTTTACATTAGCATTTTTTATACCAGCAGTAATAAGAGCATTTTTTATCATATTCTCATTAACCCAATATATATTATGAAGAGTTACATTAAGACCACCTTTATCAGTAGGTTCTACATAAGAACAGGATATAGATTTTGATCCTAGTTGACTTTTAGATGCCACTTTACCTAAATATTTAAATTCTTCTTCTATGGTTACTTTTTCAATATTTGCTTCATTTTTATTTACATTAAAATATTTAAGCATGTCTTCTTTTTGTTTTTCATTTAAATTCCCACCTAGTGTAACAGTTTTAAATGCATCAGCATGAGCAATATTTCCAAGTGGTGATATTAACATACCTGCTGTAAGTAGTGAAATCATAAGTTTACTTGCTATTTTTTTAAAGTTCATATTCAAATCTCCTTTGTCCTACCTTAATTAGTAATATTTTATATATTATACTACATTTTAATACATAATATAATTATACTTATAATTATAAACTATTTAAAGTGGATAAGATGTAACAAAACATTATAATTATATTAAAATTTGCTTACAAAAATATTAATATAAAGTGAAAAATAAAAATTTTAATAGAAAAAATAGAGGATATATGAATTAAAGAAATAAATTTATAAATAGGTGGCAAAATAATAATATTATTTGTATTTATAAAGGGGTGTAATATGTGAAAGATGATAATATAAAAGTTATTCCTTTAGGAGGATTAGGACAAATAGGTAAAAATATTACAGCATTTCAATATAAAGATGAAATTATAGTTATAGATTGCGGCATATCATTTCCAGATGAAGAAATGTATGGAGTAGATTTAGTTATACCAGATGTAAGTTATTTAGTTAAAAATAAAGAGAAGGTAAAAGGATTTTTTTTAACTCATGGACATGAAGATCACATAGGAGCACTACCATACATATTGAAGCAAATTAACGTTCCAGTTTATGGAACTAGGTTAACTTTAGGATTGGTAGAAAATAAATTAGAAGAACACAAAATAAAATGTGAGTTAAATACAGTAGAAGCAGGGGATAAAATAGATTTAGAAAATTTTCAGGTTGAATTTATAAGAAATACCCATAGTATAGCGGATTCTTGTTCAATTGCTATTCATACAGAGGAAGGTATAATACTTCATACAGGAGATTTTAAGATAGATTATACTCCTATAGATGGATTGGTTATGGATTTAGAACGTATTTCTGAATTAGGTAGTGAAGGTATATTATTACTTATGGCAGATAGTACAAATGTAAATCGTCCAGGGCATACTATGCCAGAAAAAAATATAGGAAAGACCTTTGATAGAATATTTTCTAAAGCGGTAGGAAGAGTAATTGTAGCTACATTTGCATCTAATATTCACAGAATGCAGCAAATAGCAGATTCTTCTATTAAATATGGAAGAAAGATAACTTTTAGTGGAAGAAGCATGGAAAACATGTCTAAAGTAGCTATGGAGTTAGGATATCTTAATATACCAGAAGAACATGTTATAACACTTGATGAAATAAATAATTACAATAATGAAAACGTAACAATTATAACTACAGGAAGTCAAGGAGAATCAATGGCAGGACTTTCTAGGATAGCTTTTTCTAATCACAGAAAAATTAAAATTGAACCTAAGGATTTATTTATAATATCTGCATCTCCTATACCAGGCAATGGTAAACTTATTGCTAAAGTAATAAATGAATTGTTTAAAAAAGGTGCAGAAGTTATATACGAAGATTTAGAAGAAGTTCATGTATCTGGGCATGCCTATGAAGAAGAGTTAGAGCTTATTCATACTTTAGCTCACCCTAAGTTTTTTATGCCAGTCCATGGAGAATACAGACATTTAAAACACCATGCAGATTTAGCCTGCAGGCTTGGAATGGATAGAAAAAACGTATTTATTTTGGAAACAGGTAACGTTTTAGAAATTTCTAAAAATAGTGCTAGAATAAATGGAAAAGTTAGAACTGGGGATATATTTGTAGATGGATTAGGTGTAGGAGATGTAGGAAATATTGTGCTAAGAGATAGAAGGCATTTAGCTCAAGATGGAATGGTAACAATAGTAGTTACCTTAGAAAAACAATCTTATAGTATTATAGCAGGACCAGATGTTATAACTAGAGGGTTTGTTTATGCTAAACAGTCAGAAGAGTTAATAGGTGAAGTGAAAAAATTAGTAGAAGAAGAATTAAATAAGTGTTTAGAGAAAGAAATTATAGAATGGAATGTATTAAAATCTAATATAAAAAAGACTATAGAAAGATTTTTATATAATAAGATTAAAAGAAGGCCTGTAGTATTACCTATAATAATGGAAATTTAGTTTATATATAAAGTATATTATAATAAATAATTAGTCAATTGGTATGACAGTTTATTTTGTGAATTATTTTTTAGTGCCTATTAATAGAAACCCTATTAGTATATTTAAGTAGTTGTTTTTTAAAGAATAAACTTCTTATCTTTGACTTTTTATTTATTTTTATATTATTAAATTAAAAGTATTCTTGATTTTTCTATATATATACTTTATTATTGTTTCAGTGTACTAAATTAATATATGAAATATTTTATATAGTTTTATATTAAAAACAACTAATGATAAAGAGGTATATAAAAAATGAGGTGATAAATATGTCTAAAATTGCAGGGAAAGGATGTGACATCCTAGTTCCTTTTAATGAAAGAAAGCCGCTTGAAGAAATAGAACGAAGTATTACTAAAAAATATAGAAAATATATATGGACAAAATTTGTTAAGGCTATAAAAAATTATGAATTAGTAAAAGATGGAGATAAGATTGCAGTAGCGGTTTCAGGCGGAAAAGATAGTTTACTTATGGCTAAATTATTTCAACAATTAAAAAGAACTAGACAAATAAGTTTTGAATTAGAATTTTTAGTAGCAGACCCAGGGTATCATGAAGATATTAAAAAACTTCTTATTGATAATTGTGAGTATTTAAACATTTCAATTAAAATTTTCGATTCTAAGATATTTGAGGTAGTAGACAAAATAGCAAAAGATTATCCTTGTTATATGTGTGCAAAGATGAGAAGGGGTGCTCTTTATTCAAAAGCCCAAGAATTAGGGTGCAATAAACTTGCACTAGGTCATCATTTTAATGATGTCATTGAAACTACAATGCTTAATGTTTTATACTCTGGTAATTTTAAAACTATGATGCCTAAACTAAAATCTAAAAATTTTAAGGGGCTTGAACTTATAAGACCGATGTATTACATAGAAGAAAAATCTATTAAAAAATTTATACAAAATGCTGGAATATGGCCATTAAATTGTGCTTGTATGGTAGCTGCTAAAAAAATTGGAAATAAGAGATATGAGATTAAAGATTTAATTGAAGAATTAAAGAAAAATTTTAAAGATGTAGATAAATCTATTTTTAAGGCTGCTGAAAATGTTAATATGGAAGCTATATTAGGTTGGGAAGAAGATGGAAAAAAACATTCTTTTTTAGATTACTTTGATGAAGATTAGTACTACTATATTTATAATGAACGATTAAATTTTATAAATACTATAGTTTAAGGACAAAAGCATATGTTTTTATGTAACATATGCTTTTTAAATTTTAAATATAGGATTTATAAATCATAGCCTAGTTTTTTAGCTCTATAATAACAGGAGACTAAGGCAGCTACATCGTATCTGGCATCATGAAAATCTACATCATCGCATCCAAATAATCTTTTAGCACCTTTTAAAACAGTATTTTTATCTATCTTTAAAAAATCCATTGTTTCTTCTAATCTTGGCTTTTTTATTCTTCCACCTCTTCCTTTAGCTTGTACTATAGGTTTAAAATATTCCATAGTACAAAAGAACTTTTGTGGGTTCCAATTACAGTTAGATAACCTATCAAATTCTGCTTTAACAAATTTTTTATCAAATTTTACATTATGAGCTACAAACATGCTATCTTTTAAATCTTCTTTTACTTCTAAATATATATCTTTAAAAGTTTGTCCTTTAGATAATAGCTTTAATCTATCTACACTAAAACCATGAACAGCTTCTGCAGAAGGTTCTACGTAATCTGTATGTAAAAAGAAATTTTTACTAGAGCACACTCTTTCTCTTCCAGAAGTATCTATATCACATATACAGTATGTAAGTTGTATAATTTCTCCTGGATTTAATCCAGTAGTTTCTGTATCTATGAAAACTTTCTTCATAATTTAGTCCTCCTTATTTTGTATTATATGTTATATAAGTTATATTTTATTTAAAATAGTACATCATATAAATATACATATTTATTCTATCATTATATTATATTTTTCAATAATATGTCTATTGTAGATTTAAAATAGTGAAATCTATAGAATTTGATGAAATTTTTTGTAAATATTATATTAATGTGATATAATATAAATATTAACATTAATAATGTAAGTTAATATATTAGGAGGCCTATTAATGAAAACAGGAACAGTTAAGTGGTTTAATTCTGAAAAAGGATACGGATTTATCCAAGTTGAAGGAGAAAATGATGTATTCGTACATTATACAGCAATTCAAAGTGATGCTGCAAGAAAGAACCTTGAAGAGGGTGAAAAAGTACAGTTTGAAGTAGAAAAAGGACCTAAAGGACTTCAAGCAGTTAATGTTGTAAAAATGTAATAAACTTTGTATTATGTAAAATTTAAATATATTAAGAAATTTTACCACCTTCCAAAAGGTGGTTTTTTATGTAAGTAATTTCAGTTTTGAAATTTATAATAAAAGGGAGGCTATTCATAATGAAAAAAGTTTATAAAATGAAAAGAACTCTTTCAATAAAGAGTTTTATTTCACAGTTTGGTAAGAGTTTCTCTGAACATATGAAAGATAGACTATCAGATTTAGAAGTACGTTCTGTTTTAACAAGAAAAGATGTTAAAAATCAATTTGATTTAAAACATGTAGAGCATATTAAATATGATGAAACTACTGACAGTGGATCATCTTCAGAGAAAGAATATTCCTATGGACAATTCATAGTAGAAGATGAAGTCTTATATTTTTCAGAAAAATGTTTAGAAGACAAACAAGTAAAAGAATCACCAATAGTAGAAACTATATATAATAATTTAAGTGGTGATGATATGATTTCTCTAGAAGAACCTTTTGAATGCTGTGCAAAAAAAGTAGATGATAGCAATATAGATTACATTGTAGATACTATATTAACAGTATTTCCAGATGTATCACAAAAATATTTAGATATAGTAAAGGATATGACTTATAGAGCTAAAAATAAAAAGGATAATTATTTCTTTACTCATTAATTTAAATATAGTGTAGCTACTGTATAGTTAATATTAACATTAGTTCACATTAAAAATAACACCTATAATTTTATAGGTGTTATTTTTCGTTATTTATTTAATCTTTTTTTACATTTTATTAAGTAAGTCAGAAGCTTTTATTAAATCTCCTGTCATAGCATCTCTAAAGCTGTCACTCATATTAATTAACCAATTGTTATCTTTTTCATTTTTAGATAGCTTTATTTCTATTTCTTTTGAAATAGTTTTTACTTTAGGATCTTTAATATGTTTTATTAAAGCATTTGCAAAAATAGTTTCAGCATCATTTTTTTTATCATTGGAGCTATTCATTATAGTTGGTATAGCTTCTTTAATTGATATTTTTGTTAAAGCTACTGAATCTGGAGCAGTTACTTTAACTTTAGCTGTAGCGGTATCACCTTCTACTTTTGAAGATAAGATTTCACACTTAGCTTTTGATAAAAGTTCTAAAGTTGTATTATTTACATTATTTTTCTTAGTAAATTCATCTATAGAACCGGCATCTTTTAAATAAATTGAAGCAGTTTTAAGATCTTTTTTCTCCATTGCAGTAAAGAACGATTTTATACTTTCATCTGGTTTAGGATATGAAGAGCCACATCCTACAAAAGATAATGTTAATAAAAATAATAATGATATAATTGTAATATTTTTTAAGTGTTTCATTTTTATGTTTCATCCCCCATATAATGTATTTGTAAACAAATATATTATATACTGATATGCTTTTAAAGTAAAGTAAAAAGACATAATATGATGTTTTATGCAAAATAACATTGATATATAGAATTATATGAAATTTTTTGTAATTAAATGTTTAATATTATATAAGATAGAAGAAAATAAAGATGGTAAATTTCATAAATATTAATACCATTAAGATTAAAAAAATTAATTTGTTTTTTAATTGTATGATTTTTAGGAAGAGTAAGTGTATAAATTATACTATGTTTAAAAACATTTTCTTAATAATAAAATATAAAGTTATAATTTATTTCATGTATTTTAAATTTAAAGGAAAAAAGCTACTTTTTAAAGTAGCTTTTTTCCTTTAATAATTTATATTAGTTTTTATTTTCATTTGTTTTATTAAATTTGTCAATAGCCTTTCTTAAGTTTCCAGTAAGGGCATTTTCTAAATTTTCATCTTTTATGATTAACCAGTCGTTATTTTTTTTATTTTTAATTAAAGATATTTCAGTTTCATTAGAAGCAAGTTTTACTTTAGGATCGTTAATATGTTTTTTTATAGAATTAATTATGTCTTCATAATTTTCATCTATTAATGCTTTACTATCAAAGGATTTTTTTACAAGAGTAGGCATTAAATCGTACATAGCTTTAGTTACAATATCCATAGAGTCAGGAGTAGTTATTTTAACTTTAACTTTAGCTTTATCTCCTTCAGTAGTGGAGGATAAAATTTTATAGCTTAGTTTAGATAAAAAATCATTAGAGGCATCTATTAAATATTTATCTTTAGTATACTTTTTAAAATCATCTCCGTTTTTTACATATGTTAGTGATTTTTCAAAATCTTTATTTTGCATTGCAGTAAAAAAAGACTTAACAGTTTCTTCTGCTTTAGGATAAGATTGTTCTTTAGTAGATTCTTTGTTTTCTATTTTTTTAGGTGTGGATTTACATGCTGATAATGATAAAGATAGAATAAGAGTAACTATCATAAGTAAAATACTAAATTTCTTTTTAGAATGGTTCATTTAAATTCCTCCTAATTTACAAATATAGCTATATATTAATTATATAAACCCTTTATATATATGTAAAGAATCTTTGTAACATTATATAAATATCTTTTTATGTAAAAGGATCTTTAATTATAAATAGTATAAATAATTATTATTAAATTTATTAGTAATTTTACTACTAAATATTGATTTTTGCAAAGATATTTATTAAGGAGTTATTAAAGTTACATAAATATAATTATGTAATTAATATTAAATGTAAATTAAAATATAATTTAATTAAAAAGTTATATCCAATATTTAATTGAAAGAATTAAATAAAGTATTATATATGTAATATAGAATCTCTTTTTATTAAAATAAAAGGATAGCAAACTTTGCCATCCTTTTCTATATTTCTATATTCTAAATAATTTTAAATAATAAATAAATCCTAGTGTTAAGGGATATTTTATTTATATAAGTGTAGAGAGTAAATATAATACTAAATTTATTTTATATATAATATTATTATTTTGAATTTTTTTGATTATTAATTTTTTCAGCTAATTCATTTAAATATTCCCATCTTTCATAGAGAGTTTCTAAATTTTCTTCTAATTCTTTTTTCTTTTCTAATAGTTCTTCAAGTTTTAGGTAGTCGCTTCCAGATTCTGCGATTTGTTCTTCTATTTTTTCTACTTCACTTTCAGTTTGTGAAATTACTTCATCTATTTTTTCATATTCTAGCTTTTCTTTATAAGAAAATTTTAAAGAAGAAGTGTTTTTTCCAGTGTTTTTCTTTTTTTGTACAGTTTTATTTAAGTCTGATTTATTATTTGAACTTTTTAATTTCGTAGATTCATTATATTTATCAATATATTCAGTATAATTTCCAACATGAGTTTTTATAACTCCATTTCCTTTGAAAACTAATAATTTTTCACAAGTTTTATCAAGAAAATATCTATCATGAGATACTGAAATTACAGTTCCAGAAAAGTTTTCTATATAATCTTCAAGTATAGTTAATGTTTCTATATCAAGATCATTAGTAGGTTCGTCTAATATAAGTACATTTGGACTTTCCATAAGAATTTTTAGTAATTGAAGTCTTTTTCTTTCACCGCCGGATAGTTTGGATATAAATGTCCATTGCATTTCTTTGGTAAATAGAAATTGTTCTAACATAGAACTAGCACTTATAAGTTTATCATCTGCACTTTTTATGAATTCTGCTGTTTCTTTTATGTATTCAATTACTCTCATTGATTCATCTAATTCTTCATTTTCCTGAGAAAAATAGCCTATTTTAACTGTATCACCAATATTTACTTCACCAGAATCAGCTTTTATCTTTCCAATTATAATATTTAATAAGGTAGACTTACCAATACCATTAGATCCTATTATACCAATTCGATCATAGGGTGATATTATAAAATCAAAATTATTTAATATAATTTTATTTTTATAAGTTTTAACTAGGGAGTCTATTTCTATTACTTTTTTACCAAGTCTAGTGGAACCTGTTGAAATCTCCACTTTATCAGTTGAAAGATCTTTTTTAGAATTTTTTATATCTTCAAATCTTTTAATCCTAGCTTTTTGTTTTGTACTTCTAGCCTTACATCCTCTTTTTATCCATGCAAGTTCACGTCTAAAAAGATTTTTACGTTTACTTTCTTCAGATTTTTCTCTTTCTTCTCTTTCTGCTTTTTTTTCTAAAAAAATACTATAGTTACCTGTATAAGTGTATAAGTTACCTTTATGCAGTTCTATGGTTTTATTAGTTACTCTGTCTAAGAAGTATCTATCATGAGTAATCATTAATAGAGCTCCTTTTCTATTGTTTAAATATTCTTCAAGCCAGGAAACAGTTTCATTATCTATATGGTTTGTAGGTTCATCTAAAATTAATAGATTACAAGGCTTTATAAGAGCAGAACCTAAAGCTATTCTTTTTTTCTGTCCACCAGATAAGTTTCCTACTTTTTCATTAAAATTATTAATTCCAAGTTTAGTTAATATTATTTTAGCTTCATGTTCTAAGTTCCATATATCAAAAGTATCCATTTTTGTAGTAAGTTTTAATAATTTTTCTTGGAGCTTAGTATTTGTAGGATTTTCTTCTATAGATTTTAAAGTTGATTCATAATCTCTTAAAGTTTTCATAGTTTCTGAATTGCCTTTAAAAACTTGTTCTATAACTGTAGCATTGTTGTCAAATTTTGTGTTTTGAGATAAATAACTTAAAGATAAATCATTAGAAGTTATAATATTACCTTTATCAAAGCTTTCAATTCCAGCTACTATTTTTAGTAGGGTAGATTTTCCAGTACCATTTACACCAATTATACCTATTTTTTCAGAACTATCTATATTAAGATTAGCATCTTTTAATAAAATTTTTTCTCCATAAGTTTTACATATATTTTCAAGACAAATTAAATTCATATTGTTATAATTCCTTTCTGCAAATATTGTTAAGTTTAACTATTAATAAAAATTATATCATATTTTAAAAATTATTTATTATATATAGCAAAATTATATATTATCTAATGTATATTGAAATAAATAATTAGTTATAATAGTAGCTTTTTTAAATTATTCTTTTGTTCAAATCTATTTATAATTAAATATTAGTACAGTTTAAGTCAGCTCATTCTATAAAAATAATATGTGAATTATTTTTATAGTATAGTGAAAAAATAACGTAAACAGTATGTTTTGATTGAGATTATAGGGAATAAATGAAATTTTTCATTCAAAAATATAAAAACATGAATAAATATAATGAATATATAGACATTTGAAGAAAATCTATTATAAGTAGTAATAAAAGAGAAAGTAAATTATCAAATTATTAAATTTTACTATAGATAAGGTTATATGTAGTAATTATAGTCGGTTGATAATAATGGTAATAAGTGTTACCATGGCCTTGTAATTGGGAGGATAGTGTAATTCAAAGTTAATTTCATTTATACTGTTTTAAACAAAAATTAATATAAAAAGAGGTATGATTATGAATAAACTTAATATAACAGAGACAGTATTAAGGGATGGAAATCAGTCTCTTATTGCTACCAGACTAAAAATTGAAGATATGATGCCTATATTAGATGTAATGGATAAAGTTGGGTATAATTCTATGGAAGTATGGGGTGGAGCTACTTTTGATACTTGTCTTAGATATTTAAATGAAGATCCATGGGAGAGGCTTAGAAAGATCAGAAAAAAGGTGAAAAATACTAAGCTCCAAATGCTTTTAAGAGGTCAAAACATATTAGGCTATAAGCATTATCCAGATGATATAGTAGAGAAATTTATTAAAAAATCAGTTGAAAACGGTATAGATATAATCCGTACATTTGATGCTTTAAATGACCCTAGAAATTTAAAGACGTCAATTGATGCAATAAAAAAATCAGGAGCCCATTGTCAATGTGCTATTTCTTATACCACAAGTAAAATTCATAATATTGAATACTATACAAATTTAATAAAAGAGCTAGAAAAAATGGGAGCAGATTCTATATGCATAAAAGATATGGCAGGAATATTACTTCCAGACATAGCTTATAATTTAATATCTAAAGTAAAAGAAAAGATAAATATACCAATACAACTTCATACTCATTGTACTAGTGGAATAGCAGCTATGACCTATATGAAAGCAATAGAAGCAGGAGTAGATGTTGTAGACACAGCTATATCTCCATTCTCCGGAGGAACATCACAACCGCCAACAGAATCCTTAGCATTAGCAATGGAAAATACTAATAGACCTACAGGGTTAAACATCAGTTATTTAAGTGAAATAGCAGAATATTTTAAAGATATAAAGAAAAAATATATAAGTAGGGGGCTTTTAAATTCAAAAATTATGGAAGTTCAGCCTAAAACCTTAACTTATCAAGTACCAGGTGGAATGCTTTCTAATCTTTTGTCACAGCTTAAAACTCAAAATGCAGAAGATAAATTTGAAGAAGTTTTAAAAGAGATTCCAAGTGTACGAGAAGACTTAGGATATCCGCCACTTGTAACACCACTTAGTCAAATGGTAGGTACTCAGTCAGTATTTAATGTTTTAACTGGAGTGAGATATAAAGTGATTCCTAAGGAAATAAAAGATTATGTTAGAGGTCTTTATGGAAAGTCACCAGCTCCTATAGATGAAAATATAAGAGAAAAAATAATAGGAAAAGATAAAGTTATAACAGTTAGGCCAGCAGATTTAATTGAACCAGGTTTTGATAAAGCCAAAAAAGAGTGCGAAAGTTTTTGTAATAGTGAAGAAGATGTACTGTCTTATGTATTATTTCCAGTTGTAGCTAAAGCGTTTTTAGAAAAGAAAAATGTAGATTATAGGTGCATAGATGTAATAACTTAATTATAGCATATGAAATATTTTGTTATGCTAGTTAAAAAGGAGAAGAAATATATGTTTAATGACAATATAACTATTCTACAAGCTCTAAATATTAGTGGAATATGCATTATAATAGTTTTTTCTATATTAATATTTATTGCACTTGTATTAAATTGCTTTAAGTTTGTATTCAAAAAAGAGAGCACTAATAATGAATTTAATAATAATAGTTTTATAAGTGAAAATAATATTAATGAAAAACAAAGTACAAATGATAAAACTATAGATATTAAAAATTTAAAAGATGAAGAAGATATTGTTGCAGTAATTTCTGCAGTTGTAAAGGCGAGTAAAGATAAAGAGAATTCTAAGATTAGAGTTAAAAGCTTAAAAAGAATAAAATAGGTTAATCTTTATGTATCTGATTAAAAAGATTATATAGGAGAGGATTATATGGAAAAATATAAGATTAAATTAAATGAAAGAATATATGAAGTTGAAGTAGAAGAGGTTTTAGATGAGAATGAAGAATGTAGTACAACAAGTGACTTTGAAGAAGAAAAAGTAAGTAGTTCAAAAGTAAAAAATAATGTTGAAAAGAAACCAAAAGATAAAATAGAAAATGAGGAAACTATAAGTGCTCCTATGCCTGGAGATATAGTAGATGTAAAAGTAAGAGAAGGAGAAAAGATAAAAAAAGGCGAAGTTCTTATGATTTTAGAAGCTATGAAAATGGAAAATGAAATAGTATCTCCTACAGATGGAAATGTATCTAGAATTAATGTTAACAAAGGTGATTCTGTAAATTTAGGAGATAGACTTGTTTTAATACAATAGAATAGATTCAGGAGGAAGTAGCATGCTTGAAATACTAAATACTTTTTTTAAAAATTCAGGTTTTTCAGCTTTAACCTATAAACAAGTAATAATGATAGTAATATCTTGTATATTTTTATATTTAGCTATAAAGAAAAAGTACGAACCTTATTTACTATTACCAATAGCTTTTGGAATGCTTCTTGTTAATTTACCTTTAAATGGACTTATGGAAAAAAACGGATTACTTCATTATCTATATTATGGAGTAGATTTAGGAATTTATCCACCACTTATATTTTTATGCGTAGGTGCAAGTACTGATTTTGGTCCACTTATTGCTAATCCTAAAAGTTTGCTTTTAGGAGCGGCAGCACAATTTGGTATATTTTTCGCGTTTATAGGTGCAATTTTATTAGGATTTAAGGGACCAGCAGCAGCATCTATTGGAATAATAGGGGGAGCAGACGGACCAACAGCTATATATTTAACTTCAAAACTAGCACCAAAATTATTAGGACCAATAGCTCTAGCGGCTTATTCATATATGGCACTGGTTCCAATAATTCAACCACCAATAATAAGACTTTTAACTACAGAAAAAGAAAGAAAAATAAAAATGACACAATTAAGAGATGTTTCTAAGAAAGAAAAAATAATATTTCCAATTGTAGTTACAATACTTGTTATATTATTATTACCATCTTGTGCAGCTTTAATTGGAATGCTTATGCTTGGAAATTTAATAAAGGAATCCGGTGTAGTTCCAAGACTTACTGATACTGCTACTAATTCATTAATGTATATAATAACTATTTTACTTGGAATTACAGTAGGAGCTAAAGCAAATGCAGAAACATTTTTAACATTAAGTACTATAAAGATAGTTATATTAGGCTTATTGGCTTTCTCTTTTGGAACAACCTTTGGAGTTTTATTTGGTAGAATAATGTGTAAAGTTACAAAAGGTAAAATTAATCCTATAATAGGAGCAGCTGGAGTGTCAGCAGTCCCTATGGCAGCTAGAGTAGTACAAAAGGAAGGGCAAAGAGCTAATCCTTCAAACTTCTTATTAATGCATGCTATGGGTCCTAATGTAGCAGGAGTAATAGGATCTGCTGTAGTTGCAGGAATACTTTTAAATTTGTTTTAAATTAATAAAATAAAAACAAGTTATCACTTAATTTTAGTGATAACTTGTTTTTACTTTATGGGAAATAGTTAGATGTTAATTAATTGAATGTTATATACTTAAATGGTATAATATGCATATTATTTAATTGTATTAGAATAATATTAGCTTTAGTATTGAAGAGAAATATTTATGTCATTAAGATTCTTACATTTATCTGATATACATTTTAACTTTGAAAATTATGATAGTAAAAGAATTACAAAATTACTATTGAAGTATTTAAAAGAAAATTTTTGAATATTGGATATAGCATATTGAAATAAAAGTTTTATATGATATACAATTTATTTTGTTTGAAAAAGGTGATTTTTGAATACAGTAACATAAGAATTGAAATATTGGGGAGGACAATTTTATAATGAAAGAATTTATTTTGTGTTCTGATTGTTTTTTTGATCAAGGGTTAAAACTTGATTCTTTCTACTTAGGAGTAGATGATAATAATATTTGTCCAAATTGCAGGTCAAGAAAAGGGAAAAAATTAGATAAAAAGACATTGTTACAGCTTGTTGATCGTTTTTTTGTAAGGGGGACTATTATTAAACCTGAATATGGTGCTTATCCTATTATTCAATTTAATGAATATCAAAATACATCAATTAAAGTTTCTAATGGGTTGAAGAAGGATATAGAATTAATTGAAAAAATATTAAAAATAGGATTTTTTTATTATGGACCACGATTATGGATGACTGGAGAAATAGAGCCATTAAAATTGTTACAGAACAATTTAGAAAGAGAAGGTATTATTAAAAGAATTATTAAGGAATATCCTGATAAATTAATAAAAGCTGGAGAGATATTTTATCGTTTGAGAAAGAAACCTAACCAGCCTTCAAAATTTCATGAATATGATAGTCCTCCAGATAAGTCTTGTGGAAATGGTAGATTAGATTCAAAGGTATTACCAATATTATATGGGTCTAAGGATTTACAAGTATGTATTCATGAATGTAGAGTAACAATTGAAGATGAATTATATATAGCAACTCTTTCTCCGACAAGAAATCTTAAGTTATTAGATTTAACAGAATTATTAAATGAAGAAAGTACTGAGTTTGAAAGTTTAGATATGGCAATTCATATGTTATTTTTGGCAGGTAAGCACTCATATGAAATATCACGAGACATTGCTTTACATGTTTTTAGCGCTGGATATGATGGAATAATTTATCCTTCATATTTTAGTTTAGTGAGAACAGGGTCAAGACTTATAGAAACTGTATATGGTATTTCAATACGAAAACTTCCAGATGTAAAAAACTATGCAAAATCACAAACAATACAAAATATTGCATTGTTTGGAAGACCAATAAAAAATGGAGATGTTTCAGTAAAATGCATAAATCGATTAGTTTTAAATACAGTAAATTATGATGTTAATTTTGGTCCTGTAGAATACTAAAAATGACATATAATAATTGTTTAATGCTTATTTAGTATTTAAATATAGTTTAATCGTATAGTTTAGTAAACAAGAGTAAATATATTGATTATATATGTAGTATAAATAATTATAATAAAAGGTGGTAATCTTAATGAAGAGCACCCCATTAAGTAGACAGAGTTAAAAAGACTGTTGTAAAATCTACTTAGTGGGGTGATTTTATGTCTAAAAAAACTAAAACATACTCTTTAGAAACTAAATTAAAAGCTGTGAAAATGTATTTAGAGGATGGTATTGGAAGTACTACAATTGTCAAAGAGCTACAGTTATCTGATGAAAACCGTGTGTTACTATGGGTTAAAAGATTTCGGGAATTTGGAGAAGAGGGACTCAAAGAACAACGTGGAAAGTATAAAGGGGCTAATAAGGGAAGCCCAAGAAAACAAGAGTTAACCCTTGAGCAAGAGAATGAAAAACTTAGAGCTGAGGTTGAATATCTAAAAAAATTGCTGCAAATAGGAAGGTTGTGATAAAAACCAAAGATAAGTATAAAATCATACTACAGTTGACACAGACTTATTCAGTTAAATTACTTTGTGAAATTTCTCAGGTATCAAGAAGTGGATACTATAAGTGGATTAGCCGAAAGGCTTTGCCTAATAAAGATTATTAAATTGAAGCAAAAATACTAAATGTCTATACTAAATCTAAAAAAGTTTATGGATATAGATGTATTAAAATCGCCCTTAAACGGACTTTTGGACTTAATGTGAATCATAAGAAAGTTATAAGATTAATGAAAAAACTTAATATAAAATCAGTTATTAGAAGAAAGAAATTTAAATATATTAATCCCCTAAATTTATTAGATCAAGGAAAAATTGAACAAAACTTGATCAATAGAGACTTTAAAGCAGCCACAGTCAACGAAAAATGGGTTACAGATATAACATATTTATATTATGGTCCTACTCGTAAGATGATGTATTTATCAGCACTTATGGACCTCTATAATAACGAAATTATTTCTTATAAATTAGATATGGTTTTTGTTGAAGAAACTCTTTATGAAGCTTTTAAGAGAAATAAAAAAGTATAACTTAAGCAATTTAATCATTCACAGTTACCAAGGCTGTCATTATAAATTACACATATACAAAAAAATTCTACAAGAAAATGATATTATACAAAGTATGTCTAGAAAAGGAAATTGTTATGATAATGCTTGTATTGAAAATTTTTTCGGTCATTTAAAATGTGAATTAGTTTATCAAACTTATTTTCATACAAAAGAAGATTTAATCAATGCAATAGAAGTATACATTTATTGGTGTAACAATGAAAGATTTCAACATAAATTAAATAACCGCACACCAATTGAATTTAGGTGTACGGCTTAGTAAAAGACAGCTTTTTTTATAATGTCTACTTAATTGGGTTCAGTTCATAAGGTTTACCACCTTTTATTATAATTATTTTATAGTATTTAAGTTAATACTGTAGTTTCCGTTTGGACTGCCAGTTCTATAAACTAATAAATAATATTTACCTGGTTTTAAAGTACATGTATTTTCTAATTTATCACCTTTTTTATTTGCATAGGTTACTCTTGTTGTTTTATCAGCTCCATATAAAATCCAATTAACTTTTAAGTTGTCTAAGTTATCTAAACTTATTTTTACATTTTTATTTGATTTTACATCAAATGAATAAATATCTTTATTATCTCCTTTAGTTAAATTACCATCTATAATATTCTTATCTAATAAAACATTATTAGCTTTTTCAAAAGAGTCATTTGGTTCTTTTTCATATTTTATAACAGGAAGATCTTTGTCAGGTCTTTCTATGTTCCCAGATACTTTTAAAGTATATTTACTAAGGTTTGGAGAATTATTATAAACTGTTAAATAATAATCACCAGCTTCTTTAATATCTACAGTTTTTTTATTGTACTGTGAAGACTTTATAGAATCATAATTAAAGTGTTTATTTAAGTCTTTTGAATTATATATTACCCAGTTAATCTTATCATTAGATAAATTATTTATTGATATATTTATTTTTGAAGGGTCTTTAACTTTAAAACAATATACATCTTTAGAGTCAGTTTTGTTATTTACAGTAGCATTAACTACAGTATTTGAAAGGGATATTTCATTAGCATCTTTAAAGTCATTATTAGGTTCTTGTTCAGTTATTTTTTTAGATATATTTTCTTTAACTTCAATATTACAAGTTTTTTCATTAAATCCTTTTCTATTGTCTATTACTTTTAAAGTTACTTTATATTTACCAGGAATTTTATATGTGTGATTAGGATTAGCTTCACTACTTTTTGTGCCATCTCCAAAATCCCATAGGTATGATGTTATTTTACCATCAGGATCTTTTGAACCATTACTTGAAAAACTAACTTCTTTATCCTCATAGATATTAGAAGGAGCAGTTAAATTAGCTGTTGGCAATTTATTTGGTACGAAATTTTTTATACCTTGTTTACCATGGAATACTACATTAAATTTAACTTTTTTAGTTACAGGGTCAACTTTATAGTCTGTAAAATAGCAATTAATTGTTTTATAACCTTTCCAATCTAATTTAGATAAATCATTTAGTATATCATTACATTTTTTATTCATTTCTTTCCAATCAATATTTTCTCCTTTAGAAGTAGCTCCTTCAAAGGATTGTTTTACAGTAAATGTATCAAAAAAGTCAGATTTACCTGTAGATGTAGAGGTAGTTTTAAATTTAGATATAGAAGAAATATCTTTATTTATATCTGATATATTTTTATATGAATATTCTTTTAGATAGTTATCTGATACTAAAGGTGTTGTTAAGTTATCATAATTACTAGCTAATTTCTCCATATGATTACTGTAATTTCTAGATAAGTTCAAATTACTTCCTAATTCATTCATATATTTGTCATATCCAGCAGCGTCGTTATTTCTTACATATTTAGTTATGTTTAATAAAGTATCTAAATCATTATTATATAAATAGTCATAAAGAGCAAAACTATATTTGTAAAATTCAAAATTACCAGGAGCATATTTTGAATGTAAAGTTTTATTTAAAGTGAATCTAGGAGTACTTCTTAATCCATCTACCATAGATTTTCTTGATAAAACGTTTTGAGTCCTAGTAGATCCTGCGAAAAATTCTGCACCACCTTCATCATACCAAGTTAATCTATCATTATTGTATAATGGGTTTTGAGTGAAGCTTCCAGGGACTACATAGCGTCCTTGAAGATAATGAGTATATTCGTGTCTGAAAAGTTCTTCTAATGTATATCTACTTTGAGCCTTAGTTCTTTCATAAGTAAAGAAAGAACCTGTTTCTTCTATATACATACCACCATTATTAGTATCATAATTAAATACTAATGAGTTTATTTTTTGATAATCATCAGGGCAATTATAAAGATACATTGTTAGTGTATCATCAGGATTCCCTTTTTCTATAGCTTTGTCATTTCCAAAGACTCTAAAGAACTGTGAACGAACTTCACGAGAAGCAAAATACAATCTTTGAATCTTTTCTTTTGTTACTTTATTGCCAGCTCTAATTACCATTTTTCCGTTATCAAATTTATAAGTGTTTGGTAAATATCTATTTATGGTATCTTTCTTTAATTGATCAAAATTAACAGAATTTCCTTCTGCATCTATTCCTTTAAAAGAATCATTAATTCTTTTGGCAGCTTCAAAATAGGGTTTTGATTCTTTAGAATGATTTTTTAAAACTTTAGTTAAAATCTTTAAAGGGCGGTCTTTTGGAGTACAAACTTTCTTTAATCTAGAAACTTCATAGATAGCTCTATTTATAAGCCAAACGTTATCATTACTATAACCTTTTACTAAAGAAAGTTTTTCTAATCTGTCGAAATATGAGTTTATTTTTCCATACCAAGGAGAATTTTTAGGATTTTCAGTGTAATTATCACATAAGTAGCTTTGAATATCATATCCTACACCATCCATAATTTTAAAAAGGGCATTGTTTTTACTTTTAGAATTTTTGTATTTATCATAATTAGATATATATTGATCAAAAATTTTATTAAAACCGTTAACAATTGTACTATCACAGGAAGCATTACCAATAAGCATGCCTATGGAAGTAACTACATTATCTTGCTTTTCAGTTCCTAATTTGAAATATAAATTGTTTTGAGCAGCTTTTATAGCAGGCATACATTTTGAATGAAAACTTCTTTCATTTAGATATTTTAATTGAGAATTGTTATATCCTAAGTAAAAACCAGCTCTAAGTACTTCAACTAAAGTAGGAATTCCTTCATCATTAGTATCTGTGAATTTGTATGAACTCTTATAAAGTTCATCTATTATAGCTTGTACACGATCTTTGTTATTAAAAAAAGCATAGGAATCTTGAGAATATTCAAATAGTCCCTCTATGTCTCTCCAACTACAATCTTTTATTAAAGATACTAGGTTATTATAACTTAATGAGTTTAAATATCTAAATGTATATTTTTTAGAGTTTTCTTTTGTTTGTTTTTGTGAAATAGATGTTATGTTTTTTGCAGGCCCTTTAACTAACTCCTTTGCAAAAACTAAGTTAGTGCTAGTAGTTAACATAGCTATTAAAGTAGTAGTGGAAACAATTTTTTTAAGTTTTTTTGTCGCAAAATAACTTTTACCTTTTTTCAATACATTACCTCCCTAAATTTTGATAAAATACTAAATATTCATAAAATGTTAAATATTTATATATAGATTATAGATTATTTTCAGTATATTATCAATTATTTATATATTTAGAAAATATATAATATTTTGTATATTATCGTTGTAAAATAAATTAAATTATTGTTTTTAGTCTAAAATTTCAGCTAAAAAGAATAAAATTTATCATATATGTGCAATATATGTATATAAAAATATATAGAGGATGATTTTATGCCATATAGAGATGGAAAATTAGTATTTGAAGATGAACTAATAAAAAAGAGAAAAAAAGATAAAACTAAAGCTGATAGAAATAAAAAAGAAAACAAAAATAAATAAAAACTTTAGTAGTAACTTATAATATTTAAAATAATTTTATTTTAAAGGAGAAATGATATATGTCAAAATCAGATAGAAAAGAAAAAGGAATAGGATCATTTATATTAAGACTTGTTTTAGTATCTGTAATATTAACTATAACATCATATTTAACACCAGGATTTAGTATAACAGGTTTATGGATGATATTGTTAGCTGGTGTTGTTATAATAGTTATTGATTATTTTGTAGAGTCAGTTATGAAAGTAGATGCATCTCCTTTTGGAAGAGGTTTTAAAGGATTTGTAATAGCTGCTATTATATTATATTTAACTCAATTTATAGTTCCAACTATGCATGTTTCTGTAATGGGAGCTATTATAGCAGCAGTAGTTATAGGAATATTAGATGCTATAATTCCAGGTAGATTTATGTAAATATTAAATAATAGGTAATTTTTTAGAGAAACAGAATAGTATAATAAAGAGAGAGTCTTTCCTATAGGAAGTTACTGATTTAAAAGAGATCAGAGTTTACCTAAAAGTTAAGACTCTTTCTATTATTTAATTTGTTTTTTTATTTAAAAGAAATAATGTTAGATTTAACAACATAAAATAATATAAAGATATCCATTATATATGAATTTATTGGGGGATGTTTAAATGAAGATAGGTATAGATATGGGGCATACTTTAGTTGGACCGGATTATGGTGAAGTAGGTTATAAGAATGAGTTTACATTAACTAGAGATTTAGGTAATGTAGTTATTAATGAATTAAAAAGGCTAGGAAATACTGTAATAAATTGTACTGTAAATCAATCTAATTCTATAGAAAAATCCTTATCAGATAGGGTAGATAAGGCTAATTCTAATGATATAGATATATTTGTATCTATTCATTTTAATGTGGGATCAGAAAATGGATCACAAATATATACTCTTAATGGCTCAAAATTTCCAGAGGCTAATAATGTTTTAAATAGATTAGTTTCTTTAGGGTTTAGAAATAAAGGGATAAAAGATGGTAGTGATTTGTATTTACTTAAAAATATAAAAAGTAAATCTATGATTATAGAAGTTGCTTTTTTAGACAGTAAAGAAGATATGTCAAGATATAATAATTATGGGCCTATGATAATTGGAAAGGCTATAGCTAAGGGATTAACATTTAAATAAAAATAAATAATATAGGATAATAAAAAACTGCAGTTGTTAGAAGGAGATATAATTCTAATAACTGCAGTTTTTAAATTAAAAAAATATATAAATTTAGTTCATAATCTATTTTATAAAATATGATAATATATTTTTGTTTAAAATTAAAGTTAAATAGTTAATGTAAATAAATACCAAAGTTAAGGTTAAGTATATTAAATATATAAAATACTAATTAACATAGTTTTCATAAAAAACCATATGTAAGACTAATTCCCAGTGTTTTAATATTTAATATAAAAACCCTCTTTTTTATACTCAAAGGGGAGGGATAAAAATGTCAGAAATAAAAGAAATAATCAAAAACATTGAGCATCTTAGGAAACATATGGACAGCCTTATAAAAGAAGGTAAAGACTTATTAGATCCAGAAGTTATAGTAGCAAGTCAACAACTTGATGCTATATTAAACAAGTACAATAAGTTATTAAATGAAAAATTAGAAAAGTAAATTTTAATTTTTGGGGAGAGCTTAGAAACTCTCCTTTTTTTTAAATATTAAACGTTTAAGTAGTAATTTTATAATAAACTATTATAAAATTAAGTATTTATCAAATATAGATATTATAATAGGTAGTCTTATTTACATAAATATAATTATGTAAACATAATCAAATGTAAACTAAACATAAGTTTTATTTAAATTTTAAAATATATAAAATAATAGGAAACTCAGATTCATTCTTCATCTGACTAAATAAATCAATTTTGTTAATTAAAAGTAGAAAAGATACTAGTAATCATATAGTTAGATGTTTTTATATAATGTCTTAAAAAGTGTATAAAAACCTTAATTGTCATATAAAGCGAATATATATAAGTTTCATATTGTATTTAAGAAAATGTCATTATTTTATATGAAAAACCCCTAACAATACTTAAGATTGTAGAGGTTTTGTTTTACTTAATATATGATTTTTAAAAGTCTAAATCTAGAATTTATAAATTATTATTGTGTAATTTCACATAGTATTCTTATTTATTAACCTACTTATTTTTAACATAATAAATTTATTTAAGTTAAAATTGTCTTATTAATGAAAAATAGCATATAACAAGATTTGAACTTATTACATAAATAATACTTAGCCGATTCCTCCATAAATTGATCCTAAAATGATTATAACAAAAGTTGTAGGTACAAAAATATATTTACCAAATTTCATAAACCAAATACCAAGTTTATGGTTTGCTCCTAAATTTACTTGATCTAATGTTTTAAATGGATCTAGTATATAAAAGAATATAAATGCTACTATTAAAGCACCTATTGGAGACAATATTATAGTAATAAAGTTAGTAAAACTATTAAAAAAAGAACTATTAATTGCAAGTGGAATAGCTAAAACAAATGCTGCAATAGCAGTTATAAAGGCAGTTTTTTTTCTATTCCAATTAGTAATGTTCATAAGAGCTTCAACAGGTCCTTCAAGCATTGCAATAGAAGAGGAGATTGAAGCAAATATTATTCCTAAGAAAAACAATACACTTAAAAGTTGTCCAAATTTCATTGTTTGAAATATGCTAGGTACAGTAACAAATAAAAGTGCAGGGCCAGCTGAAGGTTTAAATCCTAATGCAAATACAGCAGGTATAATCATAAATGCTGCTAAAAGTGCACTTAAAGTGTCAAATAAAGCTGTGTTCATTGCGCTATTAGGTATATCAAAGCTTTTATCAGTATAGCTACCATATAAAACCATACAACATCCAGTTAAAGAAACTGTAAAAAAAGCCTGTCCTAAAGCCATAACCCATGTTTTAGGTTTTAATAAATAAGACCAATCAGGAATAAGAAGATATTTTACACCTTCTATAGAATTAGGAAGGCTTAAAGATTTAATTATTAAAGCTATAAAAATAATAAACAATAAAGGAATAATAATCTTATTTATTTTTTCTATACCTTTAGACACACCAAAGCTAACTATAAGTAGAGTTATTAATACAGCAAGAAATTGCCAAAATACAGTGCTTTTGCTACTAGTAAATTGAGCAAAATAGTTTGCTGTATCAATACTAGTAATTTTACCAGTCACACTTATATAAAAATATTTTAATACCCAACCAATAACAACTGTATAAAACATAAATATACCTGTAAGAGCTAGTGTTGGAAGGATAGATATAATAGAGCCACCTTTTAGATTTTTTTCTTTTAAAACTTTTTTTATAGATACCATAGATCCGATTTTAAATTGTCTACCAAAAGTAAATTCAGTTATTAAACCTACTATTCCAAGTAATATTACAAATAGAAAATAAGGAATTAAAAATGCTGCACCTCCATTTTCACCAAGTTTGTAAGGAAACATCCATATGTTTCCTAAGCCGATAGCGGCACCAACGCAAGAAAGGATGAAGCCTACCTTGCTAGAAAATAATTCTCTTTTTTTTGATTTTGTCATTTGATTTACCTCCTATGTAAGTGAATTATTAAAAGTCCTATATTTCTAGAAAAACCATTAAGTTAGCTAGGAAATATATGATTTTTAAATCTTAAATGTATAAATATATAATTATATAAATAAAAGAAGCCTCATAGTTCTTACTATAAGACCTCTAAACATAGAAGAAAGCCTCATAGTATTATCTATGAGGCTTATTATTTCGTTGATAAAAACTTTAGCCATCATAGATACAAAACACAAACTTGGTGTTTGGTTTGTATCTATGATAAATATCTATACAATAGACACAAACCTATCTAAAAAAGCTAAAGAAAAAGCTAGTATTTAATTTTAAGTTAGAAAGGCTTGCTTTTAAATTCATAATAAAATCTCCTTGAAATAATTTATGTTTATCATAATAGCATCATATGGATTTATTGTCAATAATTAATTTAAATTTTAAATTTAGTTATATTACTTTTTCCTGTTACCGTCTTCGTCAAAATTTCTTTTTAAGGCCTTTTCCGTTGGAATTATAGATATAACTAAGAAAACAGTTTGAATACAACAAACTATTCCTCCCAAAATTCCTACAGAATTTTTATCTTTTCCAATTATAAATAACATTGGTATAAGAGAAAGAGGAAGCATAATCCATCCTATAGTTACCCATAGCTTTCCAGAGTATTTGTGAGCAAATTCCCAAGTGTCTTTGTTTTTCATAGACATTTTTGTTCTATATCCAAAAACTCCATTGATTTCTTTCGGCGGATTTTTTATAAATAGTTTGCCGAATATAATCATTGTAAAGGGAATTAATAAGCTACAAATCATCATAAAAACCCAAAATCCCATCTTTACCACTCCTTTAGTAAAAGGTTATGTTGTTATATTATATAATTATAATATAAACATTAATAATTATAGTATATCATTCTAATTAATTTTTTTATGATAAATTTTATGGTCTGTAAATAAAATGGTTATGTAATTAAATTGTATAATTAAAAAACTTATAAATTTTATACAATAAGTTGTACTTAATTATTAGTATTGTAAAAGGATTTTTTATGAGTAATGTTTGTAAGTTATATATTATAAAATTAAAAACCTATGTAAAGCACTTGAATATAAGGCCTTACATAGTTTTTTGAAAATCTCATAATTATAATTTAGATTTAGTTTTTTTTATTTTTTCTATGAATAGTTTAGCTTTTTCTGTTATATCTTTTTTAGATCCATTAGTTAAAAAGCTACCTACACCAACAGCTATACAACCGTTTTCTATCCACTCAGTAACATTATCTAAATTAACACCTCCAGTGGGCATTATAATAGTTTGAGGAAGAGGGCCTTTTATAGATTTAATAAATGAGGGGCCAAATATGCCACCAGGGAAAAGCTTTATAACATCAGTTCCAGCTTCCATTGCTTTTATTATTTCATTTATTGTCATACAACCAGCCATATAAGGTATTTGATATCTATTACATAACTTAGCTGTTTCTAAATCAAAACTAGGGCTTACTATATATTTAGCTCCAGAAAGTATTGCAATTCTAGCAGTTTCACTATCAAGTATAGTACCAGCACCAATTAATATAGTATCATTGAATTCATTATCTAAATCTTCTATTATTTTGTGAGCTTTTGGGATTGTAAAAGTTATTTCTATAGAAGATATTCCACCATTTATACAGGCACTAGTAATTTCTATAGCTTTCTTTGAGTTTTCAGCTCTAATTACAGCTACTATACCGGTATTTTCAATTTGCTTTAAAACTTCATATTTTTTCATTAGAATCCTCCCATGATAAATTAGTTTACACTGTAAATTTAAAAAATTATTTTAAACTTATATTAATTATAAAAACAATAAATAATTTAATCAATAGAAAATTTAAAATATTCTGAAAAGATAGCATGGTTTAATTTTCAAGTAAAAAAAATACAAAAATAATGTTATTATTTATAATATAAAGATACAATACATTTCTTTACTTGTAATCACTAAGTTATAGATAAAAACATAGAAACTCTTTTCATAATCTATATTCAACCATAGTATTTTAATAAATAATATAAAAAATGATAGTAAGTTATTGTAAGGATTAATCACTGTATTTAGTAAATCTATTATGATTTTAAAGGTTACTTTTTAGTATTTTTGAATACAAAGATAGCCCTTTATTTATTATTCAGAAAATTCTAAAATTATTATAAAGGAGGATTTAAGTTGATACAGATAGGATATAAAGAACTTCAAATAGTTGAAATTCTATTAGAAAAAAAGGATACATTAATTCTTGAAGAAATAGCTAAAAATTTAAATCTTTCACAAAGAGCTATAAAATATTCTCTAATGAATTTGATTAATTTTTTAAAAGAAAACAAATTAGGAAAATGTATTAGATATAATAATGAAAATATTACATTAAAGGATCAACAAGGGAAAGTCATTAAACTTTTAAAAAACTTAACTAGAAACCAGTATTATTTGTCTAGGGATGAAAGGATTGAAATATTACATTTTAAATACCTTTTAGATAAAGATTTAACTTTAGATGAAATAGCTAAATTTTTAAAAGTTAGTAGAAGTACCATAAAACAAGATATTCATATATTTAGAAGTATACTTGATGAATACGATTTAACTTTAGTTTCAGTAGCAAAGTTAGGATTAAAAGTATATGGAAAGGAAGAAGATATAAGAAAAGTATTACTAGAAATTATATATGCAAATGTAAATTTAAATTTTATAGATAACCAAGAAAATATAGGAGCTTTATCTTTCAATCCTTTTATGAAAAACATAATTGATAAAATAGTGAGTAAAAGTCCTATAAAAAAATTAAATTGTATAGTAAGAAGTTATGAAAAAGAGTTTTCTCAAATTGTAAGTGATGAAGTTTATAAAATAGTATTAATATATTTGATAATACTTTATAACAGAAATCTAAATGGATTTAAAATAGGTAGACACTTAGAGTTTGGAAAGATTATAAATATAGACGTTAAGAAGTTTTTTAAAGATAAATTTAAAGAAAAATTAAATATGGATGTTGACTTAATTGAATTTAGTGACCTTGGAAGCTGTTTAATATCTAAAGAAGAAAGGAAATATGGCTATAAAACTAAATGTGAATTTATAGGTTTAAGTATTTTAAGTCATAGGATGATAATGAATATTGTAAAGAACAATATTACAGCTAAAAACGTTATCTGGGCTAACGAAGAGGTAAAAAGAAGTATGGATGTTTTTTATAGACATTTTTATTTAGCTGTTGAAAGAACAGAAAACAGAATATTAATAAAAAATCCAGTGTTAAATGAAATAAAAAAAATTAATTTAAAACTTTTTGAAGATATAAAAGAAGGATCAAAAGAGATAGAAAAGTATATAGGTGAAAAATTTAGTGAGGATGAAATTGCATATTTTACAATACTTATAACAAACATTATTGAAAAAATAGAACAGTTAAATAATAAGGTTAGAAATGTTGTTATAGTCTGTGGTATGGGCAATGGTACATCAAGAATAATAGAAGAAAAAATTTATAAAAATTTTGAAGTAAATATAAAACATGTACTTTCCCATCGTATGTTAAATTCATTAAAAGATAAAGAAGATATTGACCTAATAATATCTACAGTACCTTTAAAAAATGATGGATTTGTTAAAACAATATATGTAAATCCTTTGCTTACAGCAAAAGATATTAAAAATCTTAAAAATGCTGGTGTTAAAGAAAAAAATCCTATAAATATAAATTCAGTAATAGAAACAATTAATAAATACAGTGATATAAATGATGAGGAAAAATTAAAGAAAGAACTTTCAGACAAATTTTCATGTTCTTATAGTTATGATGAAAAAGAAGATAAAAAAAGAATTTATAATCTGTTATCTAAAGATAGAATTTCATTTGAAAAAGATATTTTAGATTGGGAAGAGGCTATAAGAAAATCAGGAGAATTACTTTTAAAAGATAACTGTATAGATGAAAGTTATATTGATAGAATGATTAAAATTGTAAAGAAATACCATGGATATGTAACAATTGGTGAAGGCATAGCAATCCCCCATGCTGAAAACAAAGATGATGTATATAAAACAGCAATGAGTTTATTAAGATTAGATAGTCCTGTGATATTTAATAATGGTAAAAAAGTTAATACCATAATTTCATTTTGTAGTATAGATGGAATAGAGCATATAGCTGCATTAATTGATTTATTAGATTTAGTTGAAAAGAAGAAATTTATTAAGCATATTAATATGTTTAAAGAAGCTGAAGAGCTTTATGAATATATAAGAAATTTTAACAATCTGAAAGGAGATACACTATGAGCATGATAGATTTAAAAAGAATTGAATTGAGTGTTGATTGTAAAAATCCTGAAGAGGCTATTAAAATGGCTGGTAAGCTTCTACTATATGATGATTTTATTAAGGAAAGTTATATAAAAGGAGCTATTGAAAACTTTAGAAAAAATGGAGCTTATTTTGTAATAGCGCCAGGCATTGCTATTCCTCATTCAAGACCTGAAGATGGAGTAAATAAAACAGGAATTTCATTAGTAGTATTAAAAAATCCATTGGAATTTGGAAACAAAATAAACGATCCAGTAAAAATTATAATATTTTTGGCTACTAAGGGAAATGATGAACATGTTAAGTATATAAGTAGGCTAGCAAGAATATTTGGAGAAGAAGAAAATATTAGCATAATACTGAATGCAAAATTAAAAAAAGAAATTATTCAAATATTTGAATAAATTGAAAACTATAAACTTTCATTATAAATTTATAAAAATAAATTTAAATGTTCTTAGTAAGTGAATAGTTTTTGAAAAATAAATATCCTTATTTTAACTTATATTTCTAAAAATTATATTAGGTAAAAAGGCTAAAAATAATAGTATGTACCGCTGTTTTAAAGATAATAAAAACTTTATTTAAAAGGAGGATGTAAGAAATGAAAATTTTAACTGTATGTGGATTAGGAATGGGGACAAGCTTAATTTTAAGGATGAATGTTGAAGAAGTTATAAAGGAAGCAGGGAAAAATTATGAAGTAGAACACAGTGATGTATCAGCAGCTACAACAATGCCTTGTGATTATATAGCAACTACTAGCGAACTTGCAGAAGTATTAAAAGAAACTGGTAAGAAAATAATTATAATTAATAATTATTTTGATAAAAAAGAAATAGAAAAACAACTAGGGGAGGCAGGTATTATTTAAAATAAAAATTATTTTATAAGGAGGTAATAGTTATGACTGTTTTAAATTGGATTGCTACAAATATGTTTGGCCAACCATCTATTTTAATAGGATTAGTAGTTTTTGTTGGATTAGCATTACAAAAGAAAAACTTAAGTAACATAATCCAAGGTTCATTTAAATCTATAATGGGATTTCTAATTATAGGTATAGGTTCAGGAGTAATTGTTGAATCATTAGTATTATTTGAACCAATGTGGGCAGAAGTATTTGGTCTTAAAACTCAAACCTTCGCAAACTTTATGGGACAAGAAGGATTTATAGCTAAGTATGGTTCAGTAGTAACTATGGCTATGACAATAGGATTCTTAATTAATTTATTATTAGCTAGATTTACAAAGATGAAATACATTTATTTAACAGGTCATATGATGTTTTGGACAACATTAATACTTGCAGGAGTAATAATTCATACTAATCCAAATGTAAGTAATACCTTTTTATTAACATTTCTCTCTATATTCATGGGAATTTATTGGACAGTTCAGCCAGCTCTGGTTCAGCCACTGCTTAGGAAAATAACTAATATGGATTCTATAGCATTAGGACATACATCAGCTTCTGTTGCAATAATTGGTTCTTTTGCTGGAAAACTATTAGGAAATGAGAAAAAGAATGCTGAAGAATTAAAAGTTTCTCCTAAGTGGGCATTTATAAGAGATTCAAACATTGTTACAGGTCTTACTATGGCAACATTATTTATTGTAGGAGCAATACTTTTATCCCTAAAAAATACTGGTGCTGCAAATGAAATATTAGCAAAGTCAGGAGATACTAATTTTTATGTTCACTCAATAATAATGTCATTAAAATTTGCCGGTGGTATAGCTATAGTTTTATTTGGAGTAAGAATGTTTATTGGAGAATTAGTACCAGCATTTAAAGGAATTGCAACTAAATTAGTACCAAATGCTAAACCGGCATTAGATTGTCCTATAGTATTCACATATGCACCAAATTCAGTAATATTAGGTTTTTTAGGTTCTTTCATAGGAGCAATATTCTGGCTTTTAATCTTAGGGAAATTCGTAGGATATGTATTTGTACCAACTATGATAGTTTTATTCTTCCACTCAGCTACAGCAGGGGTATTTGGTAATAAAACAGGAGGGGTAAGAGGAGCCTTAATTGCAGGATTTTTAACATCAACAGTTGTTGCAGTAGGACAATATTTAATGATTACATTCTTCTTAACATCAACTATACCAGATACAGCAATGTGGGCAGCAGATTCAGATATGTTTATACTAGCTCCAATAGTAAGATTTATAACATCATTGTTCATGTAGATATAAATACTTTGTTTATATTATAAAACTGAAGATTTAATCTTTTACTTATTAATATTTATTTTACTTAAAATGTAGGTATTTCAGTAGTAATTGTTCTATTCAATCTAATAGTTTTTGTAAAAAAGTATTAAACTTTATTATTAATTTATATTTGAATTTGACTAAAATCAAAAAACATTTGATTTTAAAATTTATATAGTTAAAAAGATATATAATATATTTTTAAATTTAGTTTGGAAGGGAAGGTCTTAAATTATATAACAGTAACTAAATAAGAAGAATTTTAATGTTAGATTTATAAAATATATAGATTTTAAATTACTATAGTAAAACAAGGAAGGAGAATAAACATGTCATTTATAAGAACCCTACTAAAAGATATAGAACCTAATGAATTAGGATATACCTATTCTCATGAGCATATAGTTTGTAGACCACTGTACTGGATAGAAAAAAATGCTGACGATCTCCTTTTAGATTCTCCTGAAAAATCTAAGAAAGATTTAATTGAATTTAAAAACCTAGGAGGTAATTCTATAGTAGATGCTACAGCAATTGACTATGGAAGAGATGTAGATGCAGTAGCAAAACTTGCAAAAGAAACAGGACTAAATATTGTAGGAACTGCTGGATTTAATAAAGCCTTTCTATGGAAAAGCAGGTTAACTTCAAGACTTAAAAAGATAGTAGGTGATTTTGAAACTTATGAGGATTGGATAGAGAAAAGTTCAATTGATAATTTGGTAAATCATGTAGTTAGGGAAGTTGAAGTTGGTCTTGAAAACACAAATTATAAGGCTGGACAAGTTAAATTTGGTACAGGATATAATTCAATTACACCTCTTGAAATAAAAACAATAAGAGTTGTTTCTAGAGCTCATCATAAAACAAAAGCTCCTGTTCATGCACATACAGAAGCTGGAACTATGGCTCTTCAGCAAATAAATATTCTTAAAGAAGAAGGAGTGAATTTAGAAAATGTATCCTTTGGACATATGGATAGAAATCTAGATAATTATTATTACAATAAAATTTTAGAAACAGGAGCTTACCTTTGTTTTGACGGAATAGGAAAAATAAAATATGCTCCAGAAAGTCACAGAATAGAAGAGATTATAAAGCTATGTAAACAAGGGTATAAAGATAAAATTCTTATAAGCGGAGATATGGCAAGAAAATCCTATTATAAAAATTACAGTTATGGACTTGGACTTAGTTTTATAATAAAGGACTGGAGTGAAAGATTTATAGATGAAGCAGAAAATGCTGGCTTAGATGGACAAAAGCTTTTAAATAAATTTTTTATAGAAAATCCAATGAAATGTTTTACATTTAAAAAATAAAGAGGTGTGAATAAGATGAAATTTGATCATATAAATTCACAAGACATTAGTAAAGTTATAAAGGAAAAAAAAGTTGCCCTACTTCCCATAGGGGCAGTAGAAGCACATGGTCCCCACTTACCATTGGGAACAGATTCAATTCTTGCAGAAAATTTATCATATAAAGTTTGTAAAAAGATTAATGGTTTAGTACTTCCAACATTATATTATTCACAAGTTTGGAGTCTAGGTAATTTTAAAGGAACCATAGGAATATCCACAACTACTTTAAAGGTATTAATTAAAGAAATAATAAAAGAAGTTCATAGAAATGAATTTAAGATAGTAGCAATAATAAATACACATCTAGGTAATCTTACAGCTATAAAAGAGGCAGCAAGGGAAGCTATGAAAGAATTACCAGAAGATTTCAAAATATTTTATTTCACTTATCCTGGTGCAGATAAAGTTATAAGTGAAGTTATGGATAGTAGTAAATTTCATAAAGGATTTTTCCATGCAGATGAAATAGAAACTTCATATATGCTTTATTTAGCTAAAGAGTATGTAGATATGGATAAGGCTGTTAATGGGAATCCAAAAGTATCAGAAAATATGGAATTTACTCCTATGAGATGGGATTTGTTTACTGAAACAGCAGTAATGGGAGATGCTACATTAGCTACTGAGAAAAAAGGTGAAATTGTAATCGAAAATGTAATAAACAATATAACTAAAGTGCTTAATAAATATATTTAAAAGGTGGATAATTATGGATTATATAGATAGATATTTTGATACCATAAAAAACATTTTAGATAATATATTAAAAAATGAAAAAGAAAATATAGATATGGCAGCTAAAGCAATGGTTGACTCAATAGAAAAAGGAAATGCCTTATTTGTCTTTGGATGCTCTCACGCAGGAATTTTAGCAGAAGAACTTTTCTATAGAGCAGGGGGCCTTGCTCTTATGAATCCCATATTTAATCCAACAATGATGTTAAATACTAGACCAGTTACATTAACTAGTAAAATGGAGAGGTTACATGAGTTTGGAAAAATAATAATAGATGAGAGCCCTCTTAAAAAAGGAGATGTAATATTGATTCATTCAGTGTCTGGAAGAAATTCTGCAACTATAGATGCTGCATTAAGAGCTAAAGAAAAAGGAGCTAAAGTAATAGGGTTAACCAATTTAAATTATTCTAAAAACGTTTCTTCAAGACACAACAGCGGAAAAAATTTATATGAAATATGCGATATTGTTATAGATAATTGTGGTGATTTTGAAGATGCTTCAATAAAATTTGATGAAATGGGACAAAAGGTAGGTCCAACATCTACAGCAGTAGGAGCAACTATAGTAAACTCAATTATTATAAGAGTATGCGAAATAATTTTGGAAAAAGGAAACAAACCACCAGTATTTCACAGTGCAAATGTTGATGGAGGAGACGAATTTAATAAAACTATATTTAAGCTATATAAAAACAGTATTCACTATCTTTAGTCACAGGAGAAAACTTCTAAGTTTTTTAAGAGAGATAAATAAAAAACTAAAATTATATAAAAACAAAAGTCTTAGAAAAGTCTAAGGCTTTTGTTTTTTAGAAACTAAAATTAAAACTTTTATTGAGTTTTATTGCTAATATTGCTGTCAATATAGTAGCTAATAAATCAGCCACTGCTTGTGTAAATACTATTCCATTTATGCCTACTATATGGGGGAGAATAAATATAGTTGGTATAAAGAAGATTCCTTGCCTTGCAATACCTAGAATTCCACCTTCTTTAATTTTACCTATAGCAACAAACAATGTTGTATAAATGCATTGAAATCCAAAGAAAATAAACATTATTATATTTGCCTTTAAAGCCTTAATACTTAAATTAATAACTTTATAATCCTTACTAAATATTGAAATAACAGGGCTGGAGAATGTTATTAATAGAATTGTTATTATTATGCAGAAAATTGTGGTCCATTTTAAAGATATGTTAATAGTTTCTTTAAATCTACTCCAATTTTTTGCACCATAATTATATCCAACTATAGCTTGAAAACCCTTAGAGTATCCAAATACAACATAAGATACAAAAGTAGTTATTCTAGTTACAATTCCCATTGAAGCTACTGCATAATCACCATAAATACTAGCTTTTGAATTTAATAATCCTATAGATATGCTAACTAATAATTGAAAGAAAAAGCTTACAAATCCTACTTTTAAAATAGGAAAATGTATTTTTTTATTAAAGGAAAAGTTTTGATAGGATATTTTTAAACTGTTTTTACCTTTTAAAAGATATATTATATAAAGAATTGTTGTAATACTTTGAGCGATTACAGTAGCAGTAGCGGCTCCTTTTATTCCTAAATTAAGGGAATATATAAAAATGGGATCTAAAATTATATTTAAAACTCCACTTATGAGCATGGCCGACATACTTATTTTTGAAGCACCTTCTGCAGTTGTGATATTATTAAGAGTTACATTTATTATATTTAAGATTGAACCAGAAACAAAAATTATAGCGTATTTTTTTGCATAAGGGAGTATTGTACTAGTTGCTCCGAAGAGTATTAATATTTTATCAATAAAAATTAAAGTTAATATTACAAGTATTATTCCACATAATAGACTATTAAAAAATGCTGTAGAAGATATCTCATTAGCTTTTTTTATGTTTTTTTCTCCTAAAAATCTTGAAACATAAGGAGCAGCACCACAACCAAAAATTAAGCCTATTCCAATGATTAATTGAGATATAGGAAAGGTTACAGAAACTGCTGCAATTTGACTTGTTCCTAGTCCTCCTACAAACATTGCATCTATAACATTATTAAAAGCTGTTACAAGCATTCCTATAATTACTGGGAGACCAAGTTTTAATAGTGCTTTAGAAATTTTTTCTTCACTCATTATCTTTATATTTTTATTTGTTGTACTCATTTATGTCATTCCTTTCAAATTTTATTATTATGTTTATATAGTTTTACTATAAGTAAGAGAAGGGTATATGTACTATACACTATGGATAAAAAATACTTATAGAAAGTATAATTTAAAAGAGTATATAATCTTAGTTTTTAATTAATTTATATCTTACCAAATTGGATAATTAAAAATTTTTTATAATTAACGAAACTAATAAAAGAGTATAGGTGCTATACACATTCTTTAAAAAATTAGCTATTTATATATTGTTATTTGTACAATATGTATTAAATAGCCTAATGTTTTAATATTTATTTTATTTCTTCTTCAAAATTTTCTAATATATCTTCTGTATTTATTAAGAATTCTTTTATAAATAGTATATTTTCAGTGGATGCATCCTGTAATATCTTATTTATTAAAGAATCAAATTTATTGTGTAATTTCTCATGATTTTCATATGCTATGTGCCCTTTATCTGTCAATTTTAATGTAAGCTTTGATTGATTATATAAGCTTTTTTCTTTTTTTATCATCCCTTTCTTTTCAAGCTTAATTATAATTTGAGATACGGCACCTTTAGTAACTCCTATTTTGTCTGCTAGACCTGTTACGTGTATTCCTTCATTTTCTTTAATAGCTTTAATCATATGAATTTCTGAGCTAAACAATTGTTTGTCTGTTCCATAGTAACGTGTTTTTTTATCAATATTAGAAAATTTATTTATTACTCTTAATAGAGAATAGCTTATTTTATTTTTATTGGTTTCATTAATATTCATCATATAAAAAAGTATATAGCTGCTATACTCTTTTGTCAATATACAATAATATATTAATAATGGTTTTTAATATTAATACTTTTTATAAAAATTAAAGTACGAGGTTTAGACACATTGAAATAAATAACTAGCTAGATAGTATATTATTTATTTTCACATTACTTAAGATCAATTTTGCAATCTTTTTTATATTACAGTGAAATTTATATTGAAGTAATAAAAAAATTTGGATAAAATATAAAAAAGATAGTAAAAATTTTTACGAATAAGATTGTATTTAATTATAATTAAGTTATACAGAATTTAAATGTGAAGGAAGGTTGATAAAATGAAATTTCAAGTGTTAATAAAACAATATCTTAATTGCTTGCAAATTGGAGACCTTGAAAAGCTATTGTCCATTTTTGAAGGAAATGCTATAGTTTTTTCACCACTTTATGGGAAATTATCTGCTAAACAATTTTATTCTGATTTATTTAATGATACAACTCAATCAAAAATAACATTACTTAATACATTTCAAAGCAATGAGAATGAAGATACATGTTCAGGTCACTTTCAATATGATTGGACAATGAAGGATGGTTCATTAGTGACTTTTGAATGCGTTGATGTTTTTAAAATTTCTAAAAATAATAAAATTGAGAAATTGACAATAATTTATGATACATTTGGAGTTAGAGATAGCTATAATCAATTTAACGACTGTTTTAGCTTCTAATCCAGTTAGATTTAATATCCCTACTGATAAATTTTCTATTTATCAGTTTATCTTAATTTATTTATATAATAGAAACTTTTTATTATATAAGTAAATTGAATTTTTAATAAACTAATATTTATTATTGTTTTTGAAATGATATTATGATACAATTCACATAATTAAATAATAATATGCTTGTTTTTATCCCCGGGTAAAAACAATTAAGAGCATTGGATTTCACTCCGTTAGGGCCTATTTAGGAGGAGTGGGATTCAATGCTCTATTGTTTTTTTAGGGGAAATATCAAAAAGTGGAGGAAGATAAATTTGTTAATTTAAAATAAAAGAAGAAAAAATTATAAGCATTTTAATGAAATTAAAGGAGGTAAAAGTTATGTTTGAAATTCGAGTTTTAAGCAAAGAGGACATTTCTTCTGTAATAGAAATGCAACAAGTAATTGATGTAGTTGAAGCTGTATATAAAGCAAGAAGTGAGGGGATGACAGAGATATGGCCTACAGTATTTTATGACTTTATTTCAGGTAAAGCAGATATGGATATTAAATCTGGATATTTAAAAAAAGAGAAACTTTTCGGTCATAAAACAGTAACGTGGTTTGAAGATAACGCTAAGAAAGGACTTCCTACTTTAATGGGGATGATTTCTGTATTTGATGCAGAAACAGGACAACCTATAGGAATTATGGATGCTTCTTATATCACTGGAATAAGAACAGGAGCTGCAGGTGCATTAGGGGCAAAATATTTGGCTAAAAAGAATTCAGAAAACTTGTTGATTTTAGGAGTAGGAAATCAAGCACTATTTCAAATTGCAGCTACTTTAAAGGCATTTCCAAATTTAAGAAAAGTACAAGTAGCTGCTATGCACATAGAAAAAGCAAAAAGCTTTATAGATAATATTAATGAAAAACTTGAAAGTAAATTTGGAATAAATACTGAAAGTGTAACATTTAAAGCTGTAGAAAATTTAGAAAGTGCAGTAAAAGATAGTCAAATTATTATAACTGTAACGCCTTCAAGAAAACCAATTATAAAAAAAGAGTGGGTTCAAAAAGGAACGCATATTTCTTGTATAGGTGCAGATATGGAAGGAAAACAAGAAATAGATTCAAAACTAATGTCTTCCTCTCTTATATTTGTAGATGATAAGGAACATTGCAAACAAGTGGGAGAGATAGAAATTCCTCTTAAGAAAGGGATGATTAGTGACAAAGATATCGCTGGTGAGATAGGGGATTTAATATTAGGAAAAGTTGAAGGAAGAACAAGTGAAGATCAAATTACAATATTTGATGCTACAGGAATGGCACTTTTAGACATAGCTATAGCTAAAATTGTACTTCAGCTTGCAGAAAAAAAAGGACTAGGAACTAAAGTGAATTTTTAAAAGATGGAGAGTGATAAAATTATGAGTTTTAATTATAAGGAAGTAAAGAATGCATATGAACGCATCAAAAACTATATTAGAAAAACACCATTAGATGAATCTTATTATTTAGGAAATGAAAATAAAAAGTATTTTTTCAAACTAGAATCCTTTCAAAAGGCTAAAAGCTTCAAAGTTCGTGGAGCATTAAATAAAATGATGACTTTGACAAATGAAGAAAAAGAATGTGGAATTGCAACAATATCATCAGGAAATCATGGTAGTTCTGTTAGTTATGCAGCTTCAATTCTTGGAATAAAAAATTCAAAAGTTATTGTACCAGAAAATACACCACAGAGCAAAATTGATAAAATTGAATATTTTGGTGCAGATGTAATGCTTATGGGTAAGAACTATGATAAAGCACATTCACTTGGAATGACATATATAAAAGAAAATGGCATGACTTATATTGATGCATACTATAGTGATCCTAAAATATATGGTGGTCAGGGAACCATTGGTATTGAAATACTTGAGCAAAATAAAGATATTGATACTATAGTAGTGCCAATCGGTGGAGGGGGATTAATTACAGGTATTGCTGTTGCTGCAAAAGTAATAAAGCCAGAAATTCGTATTATTGGTGTGCAGACAGAAGCTTGTCCTGCTATGGTAAAGGCCTATGAAGATAATGTGTTTTATGAACAATATCCTTCAGAAGAATCATTATGTGATGCTCTTCTTGGTGGTATAGGAAAATTGAGCTATGAAATGGCAAAGGATTATGTAGATGACTTCATTGTTGTGACAGAAGAATCTATTGCTAAAGCAGTAAGTTTTATGGCTAAGAATGAAAAATACATTGTGGAAGCAGGTAGTTGTACAACAGTAGCTGCAGTCATGGAGCATAAAGAAAGAATTGGTGGGAAAAACATTGCCCTTGTTTTGTCAGGTGGTAATATAGATGGAGAGACTTTAACTGATATTTTAAAAAAATATTAATTAGTTCAAATTAACTTATTTATTATAAAATTTTCATATTAAAATATGAAAACACCGTAAAATTCATTTGAATAGTACGGTGTTTTTATAATTCATTTTTAAAATTGTTTCATTAAAGTTATCTTTAAAGTTTCTCTTTTATTGTTTCCGAAGAACCATCCTTTCATGAGTCCACAAAAGAATTAATATATTAAAGTTCTAAATTAAATTTATGATTTTCAAATTTAATTTAAAATCCTTATGAATTCCTTATAAATTCCTAGTAATTTATATTTTGTAAGGCAAAGGTAAATAGTTTTAGAAAAATTATTTATCTTACTAAAAAAATTCAGCTTGTTTTTAGACATATTCTAAAAGCATTAATTATTATAGGAAAAGAAAGGATAAGTTTATGGGAAAGTATATTTTAAAAACAGAAAATTTATGTAAAAAATTTAAAGGTGATATGGCAGTAAATAATATTTCACTTTCAGTTGAAGAAAACTCAATATATGGTCTTTTAGGACCAAATGGAGCAGGTAAATCTACTACATTAAAGATGATTACAGGAATACTTAAGCCTACCTCTGGTGGAATTGCTTTTAACGGTCATCCATGGAATAGGAAGGATCTTTTAAATATTGGATCTTTAATTGAATCACCTCCATTATATGAAAATCTTACAGCCAGGGAAAATTTAAAAGTTCGTACTACCTTGTTTGGACTCCCTGATTCTCGAATAGATGAAGTACTTGAAATTGTAGAGCTAACTAATACAGGCAGAAAACGTTCTGGTCAGTTTTCTATGGGAATGAAACAGCGTCTTGGTATAGCAATTGCTCTTTTAAATCATCCTAAATTATTAATATTAGACGAACCGACTAATGGGTTAGATCCAATGGGAATTCAGGATTTGCGTAAACTAATTCGATCTTTTAAAGGTAAAGGAATAACAGTTATACTATCCAGCCATTATTTATCAGAAGTTGAACAAATAGCAGATCATATTGGTATTATTTCAAATGGAATTTTAGGATACGAACAAAAAATTGATCCTAAAGAGGACCTTGAAAAATTGTTTATGAAAGTAGTAAGTAAAAACAGAAAGGTTGGCTAAAGTTATGTTTAATTGTATAGTATCAGAATACATGAAATTTAAAAATACATTTATAAAAAAAATTGCTTTATTTATGCCTGTAATTACAATATTAATTAGTTTTGTACTAACACCTGGAGAATCATTTCAACTAGGTAGTTATAATTATTGGTATGCTGCAATATTACCAGGAACCCTTACGCTCATTTCAGCAGGAATGATCAATAAAGACATAAAAAAATTAAGAGGGCGTGCTATTTTAGAACTTCCTGTTGACCCAGCTAAATTGTGGATTAGTAAGATTTGTGTGTGTATATTATATTATTTTATATCTTCTATAATTTTTTCAATTTTAATAAATATTTGTAGTGGTGTATGGGGAAGATCTATTTCATTTACTAGTAGTATATATGGAAGTAGTCTTATTTTCATTACATTTTTATGGCAAATACCATTGTGTCTTTTTTTAACCTATAAAATTGGTACAATTGGAGCATTATTAATTAATTTTCCATGCAATGTAGTAGGAGTAATTTTAGCTGTAGAACCTTTTAAATGGATTGTTTTTCCTTATGGAATTACAAGTAGATTAATGTGTCCTACAATAGGCGTACTTCCAAGTGCATTAAAGGTTCCAGCAAATAGCCCACTAAAAAATAGTAGTGTAATTATACCTGGAGTTATAGTGTCTATTATACTTTTTATACTCCTTTCATTATTAACTGCATTATGGTTTAGAAAAAGGGAGGAAAGATAAATGACATATTTATTTCGATCTATTAGATCAGATTTTACTAAAATAAAAAGACAGCCTGTATTAATTATGCATACTTTATTACCTATTTTAGGAATAATAATATTTCTTTTGTATTTTTCTTATACTCCATGGAAGAATTCTTCTAAAGTATTTGTGTTTTTACAAATGGTAGCTTTTATATTACCAATAATAATTGCACTTGTTTGTTCTATGGCCTTAGAACAAGAAGCTTTAGCAGGTAATTTTCATGAAATGCTTACTTCAGATATAAAATTAATGCCCTTTTTCAGTAAATTATTAGTTACTTTTTTACTTGGATTTACTTCTATGTTAGTTCTTATAGGTGGTTTTGGGGCAGGATTTTCATATATTTTAAAGCAAAGTCCCTTTGCATTTAAGTATTATATATATGCTGCATGTATTTTATTTTTTAGTAGCATCTTTATTTATATTTTACACAGTATCATTAGTATGAAATTTGGTAATACATTGTCTATAGGTATTGGAATTATTGAAAGTCTATTAACTGCTATTTTAGCTACAGATTTAGGCCTAGGTAAGTGGGAGTTTATACCTTGTACATGGCCAATGAGATTTATCATGGGTTTTCATAAGTTTATGGTGAAAAATCAAAGTTTTTTAGAGGAAAGTCAAGAGATTCACTTAGGTATTTTTATTTGTATATTAGCTACAATTGTTATTTTTATATTTTCATCTTTATGGTTTTCAAAATGGGAAGGAAGAAAAAATTTATGATTATGTTTTTTAGATTTATAAAATCAGATTTTATAAAAGTTAAGAGACGTCCTATAATATTTATACATTTTATAATTCCAATTATAGGTATGATAATGTTTTTTCAGTGTTTTAGCTATAGAATATCTAGTCCAACTTCTAAAATAATAGGACTCTTTGAGTTAGCAGCTTGTGTTTTCCCAGCATTAACTGGAATTGTTTGCGCTATGGTATCAAGACAAGAATATTCTGCAGGTGGATTTCAACAAATGTTAACATCCCATGTAAGATATATGTCATTTTTAAGTAAAATTATAGTAGTTAGTATATTAGGTCTTTTTTCTAGTATATTGCTTGCATGTGGATCTGGAATTATATTTAAGTATTTATTACATCAATCTATTTTTGGGTTTGGATATTATTTATATCTTGCAGGTATTTTATTTATTAGTAATATATTTTTTTACGTTTTTAATTTTATTATTAGTTTAAAATTTGGAGCTATACAATCTATAGTTATTGGTGTAATAGAAACACTTATGTCTCCTATATTTACTTCAACACTGTTTAACGGGAAATGGTTACCCTTGCCATCTATTGTTCTACTAACTATAGTTATTGGAATTTCATGTAAATGGTTTTCAAAGTGGGAAGGGAGAGAAAATAAATAATTTCTTTATATAATTTAAGCAAAAACAGATTGATTATATTGTACCTAGTAATAAATTGGTTGTTTTACAATATTTGCATGAATTTTACGTTTAACTTATACTGAAATAGTAATGAAACACTATATTGTATTTATGTATTTTAATCACAAAATAGAGGATTTAAAAAGATTTACTATTAATATCAATATATAAATAAAGTATATTGTATTAATAGAATACCTAAAATTATTAGACTTAATAGAAGGTGATAAAGTATGGCAAAAATATTAGCTGTTGATGATGATAAGGCACTTCTAATTCTTATAAAGAATATACTTAAAAAAGATGGACATTTAGTTACTATAGTATCTGATCCAACTACAGTTTTAGAAGAGGATCTTGGCAAATTTCAATTGATTTTACTAGATATTATGATGAACAAAATTGATGGTTTTACTTTATGCAAAAATATCCGTAGTAAGGTAGATTGTCCAATACTATTTCTTACAGCAAAATCTATGGAAAATGATATTATGTATGGATTAGGGATAGGTGGAGATGATTATATATTAAAACCTTTTGGTAAAGGAGAATTAAGGGCAAGAATTAGTGCTCACCTAAGACGTGAAAATCGTGAAAAGAGAAATGTAATTTATCTTGGGAATATTGAATTGAATTTATCTGGCAAGGAGATAACAGTTCATGATGAAAAAATTTCACTTACAAGAAGTGAATATGAAATTTGTGAATTTTTAGTTAGAAATAGAGGGCAAGTATTTTCGAAAGAGAGATTATATGAAGGTATTTTTGGCTTTGATGGAAAAAGTGATAATTTAGTTGTAGTAGAACACATTAAAAATATAAGAGCAAAGTTTTCAAAGTTTAAAGTTTCTCCTATTGAAACGGTTTGGGGGATTGGATATAAGTGGGCGTAAAAAATAAAACAAAACTTAGAACTATATTTATTAAATACTTATGTGTATTTTGTATAAGTACAGTTGTAATTATTATTTTATTATTAGGATTTTATTCTATATTATTTTCAAAAATAGATATAATTCCTTCTAATTATGCTGAAAATAAACTTATGAAAAATAAGAGTGAAATTGCACTAAGTAAAAAGGTTACTGAAAGTTTAATTCCAGATACTTGTGAGTATGGAGTTTATACAAATAAAGGAAAGTTTATCTCAGGGGATTTTAGTTTAAAAGAAGCAAAAAAAGCATGGAGAGCAGTTAAAAATAGCGAAAAAGGTAGCGATTTTTTTAATTATTATCTAAAAATACCTAGAGAAAATCAAGTATGCATTGTAAAATATCATTTATCTAGCCAATATGCTTCTCCAAAACTTCGTAAGTTTTTGCCAAGTCCAGATTTGTTTTTAATATTTTTATTTTGTATTGCTTTTATATTAGAAGTTATATTTTTAGCTTATACTTTTGGTAAGAGATTGACGAAAAAGATGGATTTACTTCAAGATGCAGCAGATAAAATACAAAATCAAAACTTAGATTTTAAGGGAGAATATAGCAGCGTAGTAGAAATAGATAACGTACTTTCTTCAATGTATGAAATGAAAGAAGAATTAAAAATATCTAAGAAAAAACAGTGGGATTTAGAAGAGAAAAGAAAAGAACAAATATCTTCTCTTGCCCATGATATAAAAACTCCACTAACCATTATAAGAGGAAATGGAGAACTTTTAGAGGAAACAAATCAAACTGATGAACAAAAAGAATATACAAGCTATATTGTCCATAGCGCAAAGGATATGCAACAGTATGTTAAAACATTAATTGAAATTTCAAAGGCACAGATGGGATATACTCTTAAGATAGAAGAAATAAATACTAAAAAATATATAGAGGAAATATTAAGTCATATAAAGGCTTTAACATCTATAAAAAGAATAAATTTAGATTCAAAAATTGGGAAAGTTCCAAATAGCTTTAAAGCTGATTTTATATTACTTAAAAGGGCAATTATGAATGTAGTTTCAAATGCTATTGATTATACAAAAGAAAATGGAAGAATAATATTTTCTGTAGATCAAATTGAAAAATATATTAGATTTAAAATTGTAGATAGTGGAAAAGGATTTTCAAAAGAATCCCTTCTAAAAGCAAAGGACCAATTTTATATGGATGATTCAAGCCGAGGGGGAAAATCACACTATGGAATGGGACTTTATATAACAAACACTATAGTAAAAAAGCATAATGGCAAAATGGAACTTTTAAATTCAAAAACTACAAAGGGAGCAGAAATAAACATATATATTCTTTTACCTATGAACAAATTTTAGAAACCCTTATTTGTTTTTGTGATATATACGTTTAGAAAAATATTTGTTTGAGCATTATGGAATTAATATTTTTCGGATATATCTAAAAAAATAAATTAGGATTTTTTAGTGAAGTGAGTAGTTTTTCTAGAAAAATATAAAGAAATATTTAAAAGGTAGGACGATATTTGTTCTACCTTTACATAATGGAATTATGAAACTGCATATTTTACAAATATGTTTCTATCTTACTTGAATTATTTCTATATTAATAAAAAATATGTTTATAATATTCTAAATTTTTTATTGAAATTGTTTTCTACATGTGATATTATTTATTTAAAGCAAAATACAAAATATCGTACATTGAAAGAGTGAGTATATGGATATAAAATCAAAGCTAATGCAAAAAAATGGATTAATGGCTATGACTTTGGCAAAAGAATTTTTGCCTATGGAGGAAGGAGATAGAATCCTTACAGTAGCCCAAATATCTGAAAAATACAAGACTGCTAGGGGAACAGTGCAGTCAGCTTTGAAATTCTTACAAGAGAATGATGCAATTGTATTAGAACCAAGAGGTCATTTAGGAACTTTTATAAATAGAATATCTTATGAAAAATTATTAGAAATAGCAGATATAAAAACTATAGTAGGTGTTATGCCATTACCTTATTCTAAAGGTTATGAAGGATTAGCAACTGGTCTTTATAATACTTTAAGTGGTACATCTTTTGATATATCTTTAGCATATATGAGAGGAGCTAACAATAGACTTCAAGCTTTAAAAGAAGAAAGATATGATTTTGTAGTTATGTCTAAACTAGCTGCTCAGCATTATATAGATGCTGGTGAAGATATAGAAATAGTTTTAGGATTCGAACCTCATAGTTATGTAAATGAGCATGTAATTGTATTTAAAAGTAAAGAGGATGAACAAATAAAAGATGGAATGAGTGTAGGAATAGATTATTCTTCCATAGACCATCAGATTTTATCTCATTATGAATGTGGAAATAAAAAAGTTAAATATGTGTCTATGATTTATAGTCAAATTTTAAATAAAATTTTAAGCGGTGAAATAGATGCAGCTATATGGAATAAAGATGATGTAAAAGATAGTGGTAAGAAGTTTAATTTTCATTCAATTAGTAATGAAAAATTTAAGTATGCTGATACAGAAGCAGTTATAGTGGCAAATAAAAGTAAAGAATATTTAATAAAAATATTGAATAAATTTATAGATAAAAGTCAAATACTAGATATACAAAAGAAAGTTGTAAATGAAGAAATGATTCCTAATTATTAAAGTGTTAAATTATCCGATTATTAAAAAAAAAAAGAAAAAGAAGTTATTAATTCAATTTAGTTAATTTTTTTAAAATTAATATACAAAATTCAGTATATTGTACAAAAGGAGGAGAGAGAATGGATTTAACGGTAAGATTACAAATATTAAAGGATTCAGGACAAATTGATGAAGAGATTTATAATAATTTATTAAAAGTAATTGAGAGTTTTAATAACAATTTTCAAATCAAGCTTTTAGAAGAAAATGGTGGTATGTTTATAACTCATCTTGCAGTAGCATTAGCTAGAATAAAAAATAAGGAATTAGTAGAACCTATAGAAGAACTTATATTTGAAGAAATTAGAAACGATAGTAATTTTGAAAAAGCTAAGGAAATCTTAACTAAAATGGAAGAAGACATAAATATTTCAATTCCTGAAGTAGAAAAAACTTTTATTTTAATGCATATAGTAACTCTTCTTAGTAAATAAAATATTTAATTTAATATATAAATTTAGGAGGAATTATAAATGGTGAAAATAGTTATTGGGGGACAGATAGACAAAGAAAAAGTTGCAAATATTACAAGACAAATAGCTGGTGATAAGGCAACTGTAGAAGTGAAAACAGATATTGAAGCTGCAATGGCAGTAAAAAATGGGCAGGCAGATTATTATTTAGGTGCTTGTAATACTGGAGGGGGAGGAGCATTAGCAATGGCTATAGCACTTTTAGGTATGAATCTTTGTGCTACAGTTTCTATGCCTGGCAATGTAAGAAGCGATGAAGAAATCATTAAAGAAATAGAGTCTGGTAAAAAAGCTTTTGGATTTACACCACAACATGCAGAACAAGTAATACCTGTAATAATAAATAAAATTTTAACTTAAAGATAAAAAATAGGAGGAGGATTTTCTTATGGAGTTTGTATTAAAATATGTAATCATAGCTTTATTAGGTGCATTGGCATCAATTCTTGCCAATAAGGGTGTTGCAGTATTTAATGATGGATTAAGACCAATAGTTCCAGAATATCTTGAAGGAAGAATGGACAAAAAAGCTTTAGCAGCTACTTCCTTTGCATTAAGTTTTGGATTGGTTATTGGATTTGGTATACCAGTTTCAGTAGCAGCTTCTATAATACTAGTACACAGTATATTATTAGGAACAGATATTATAGGAACTTGGTGTCCTAAAGGAAAAACTGGAATAGTTGTAGCTGGTGTAGTGGGAGCTTTATATGGAGTAGGTCTTGTATCAGGACTTGAATTTATAGTAGATGCTTTTGCAAAACTACCAGTTAACTTTTTACCTCAACTTGGACAAGTTGGATCACCAGTAATTGCAGCTTTTGCTGTATTCCCAGCATTAGTTGTAGCTTACCAATATGGGGCTAAAAAAGGTGCTATAACTTTAGTAATATCATTTTTAGTAAGACAATTCACTTTATATTATGGAAAATTGAATTTTGATGGAGCTACAATAAAAATTGATCAAGAAGGAATGGCATTACTTGCAGGTATGATAATAATGCTTGTTTTTGCAATAAGAGAAAAACCAGACCCTAATGCACCTAAAGTAGATTTAGTTTCTATATTTAGTGAAAGGGTTGCAAAAATTAAGAAAAATCTTCCTATATTAGCTGTTATGGGCGGATTAATTTCAGCAGCTACAAGCTTGACTTTATTAGCAGGAGATCCTATCTCATTAAATCTTCTTAAAGAAGGAAAAAACATAGAAGCAGCTATGACAGCTTTTGCAAGAGGTATTGGATTTATACCATTAGTTGCAACTACAGGTATAACTACAGGAGTTTATGCTCCAGCAGGAATGACTTTTGTATTTGTAGTAGGTCTTTTAGTTAAAAACCCAATAATATCTTTTGTTGGTGGTGCAGCAGTAATGGCTCTAGAAATACTTTTACTTGATGTTTTAGCAAAAATGTTAGATAAATTCCCAGGAGTTAAAAAATGTGGTGACAATATAAGAACTGCTATGAGTAGAGTTTTAGAAGCAGCATTACTCTTCGGTGGTATGATGGCAGCAAATGCTATGGCTCCAGGATTAGGATTATTCGTAGTTGTAGGTATATACGTTATAAACAAAACTTCTAAGAAACCAATTGTTGATATGGCAGTAGGTCCAGTTGGAGCAATATTTGTAGGTATATTAATAAACGTACTTTATATATTAGGATTATACTTACCAGTTTAATAGAGAGTAAAAATAATATATTAGGGGGTGGATTCACCTCCTAATATTATGAAATTAGGAGAGAGTGCTATGAAACTAAAGGATGGTATAACTTTTCATCATGAGCATGTAACTATAGATTTGTCTGGTGTAAAGAAAAATGATGATTGTAATGTAAATTGTTTTGATGAAACAGCTACTGAATTTAAAGAATTAAAAAGTAAAAATGTAAATAACATTATTGATGTTACTAATAGAGGGATTGGAAGAAATATAGAATATATTTTAAAGATGGAAAAAGAAACAGGAATGAATATTTTATGTTCAACTGGATATTATAAAGAACCTTTTTTCCCTAAGGAAGTTTACGATTTATCGGAAAAAGAGTTATCTAAAACAATGATAAAAGAGATAACTTGCGGTATTGAAAATACAGAAATAAAAGCAGATGTTATTGGTGAAATAGGTACTAGTAAAGATAAAATTACAGAATCAGAAAAAAAAGTATTTAAAGCAAGTTCAATGGCACATGTTGAAACAGGGAATCCAATAGTAACTCATACAACTTTAGGAACTTTTGGGTTAGAACAAATAGAAATTTTTAATAGTTATGGAGTTAATTTAGATAAGGTAATAATTAGCCATGTAGATTTAACTGGTGATTTAGAATATATTTTAAGATTAATAGATAAAGGCGTTAATGTGGCTTTTGATACTATTGGAAAAGAAAATTATAAGCCAGATAAACTTAGAGTAGATTTACTTAAAGAAATATGTAGAAGAGGGCTTAGCGAAAGAGTTTTAATGTCTATGGATATAACTAGAAAATCTAATTTAAAAACAAGAGGTGGAATAGGATATTCTTATTTAATAGATAACTTTATTCCAAAATTAAAAGAAGCAGGATTAACTTCTAAAGAAATAGACAATATGACAAAAAATAATATTAGGAGAATCATATAATCTATAACATAAAACCAATAATCTGAGAATACACAAGGATTTTTCAAGGTGGATTACAGAAAGGAATGGATAAAAATGAAGACATATCCCTTAGAATCTATATCACTACAGGATGCAAAAACTTTTCAATTTAAAATGGTAGATATAATAAGTAAACATTTTAGAGGTAAGGAAATTTTATCTTTAGGTGACTTAGGTGTGGTAAAAGGATTAAATAAACCTAGGTACACAAAAAAAGCAGAGAGGGTTTTAGCAGAATTTTTTAATGGAGAAAGTGCAGCTTTTGTTAGGGGAGCTGGTACAGGAGCATTAAGATGGGGAATTATTAGTTTTATGGAAAGTAAAGATACAATTCTAGTACATGACGCTCCAATTTATCCAACTACTGAAGTTACTATTAAAACTATGGGTATTAAAGTAGTTAAAGCTAATTTTAATGATAAAGATGAAATAAAAAGAGTGCTTTCCAAAAATAAAGATATAAAAGGAGCTTTAGTACAATATACAAGACAGAAAATTGATGATAGCTATAGCATGGAAGATGTAATAAAAACTATAAAAGAATTTAATAATGATATAAAAATAATTACTGATGATAACTATGCTGTTATGAAGGTTAACAAAATAGGAACTCAATGTGGAGCTGATTTATCTGCATTTTCATCTTTTAAGCTACTAGGTCCTGAAGGTGTTGGTATATTAGTTGGAAAAAAAGATCTTATAGATAAAGTAATAAGTTTGAATTATTCAGGAGGAAGCCAAGTACAAGGGTTTGAAGCTATGGAAGCTTTACGAGGATTAGTATATGCTCCAGTATCTTTGGCACTTCAAGCAGAAGTTAATGAAGAACTTGTAAGTAGATTAAATTCTGGTGAAATAGAAGGAGTAAAGAGTGCTTTTCTTGCTAATGCACAATCAAAGGTTTTATTAGTTGAACTAGAAGAAGAAATTGCAAAGGATGTTCTTTTAGAAGCAGAAAAACTTGGGGCAGCACCAAATCCTGTAGGTGCAGAATCAAAATATGAATTTGTTCCTATGGTTTATAGAGTTTCTGGAACATTTAGAGCTGCTGATAGTAGTTTAGAAAAAAGAATGATAAGAATTAACCCAATGAGAAGTGGAGCAGATACAGTTATAAGAATTTTAAAAGAAAGCATTGAAAAAGTTAGTAAAGATAGAGCCGTTAACTAGAATGTTAGGAATAGATAATACTACTACAGAAAAGGAGTTAAAATAATGTTTTTAGATATAACTAAAAAGAGAAACCCAAATTTAATAAAAACCGCATTTGAGCTTCATCAAAATGGATTGATTCAGCCAGATACTTATATTATAGATTTAGATAATATAGTAGATAATGCAAGAAAAATAAAAAAAGAAGCAGATGAATATGGTATTAATTTATATTTTATGACAAAACAAGTTGGAAGAAATCCAATTGTATGTAAGGAATTAATGAAATTAGGTTATAGCGGTGCTGTTGCAGTAGATTTTAAAGAAGCTATGGGGCTAAAAGAAAATGGTATAAAGCTTGGTCATGTAGGACACCTTGTTCAAATACCTACTAACTTAGTAGAAGATATAGTTTCAGCTAAACCAGAAGTAATTACAGTATATTCAGTGGAGAAGGCTTTAGAAATATCAAAAGCAGCAGAAAAACTTGGATTTGTTCAAAATATAATGCTTAGAGTGTTAGATGAGGGTGATAATTTATATCCTGCTCAATATGGAGGATTTTATCTAAATGAACTTTTAGATAAAGCTAAAAAAATAAAAGAACTTTCTAATATAAATATTTGTGGTGTAACTTCTTTTCCATGTTTCTTATATGATTCAAAAGAAAAATATATAAAAGAAACTCCTAATGTTGAAACTTTGAAAAAAGCACAAAAACTATTAGAAGATAATTTAAAAATAAAAATACAGCAATTAAATATGCCATCAGCTACTTGTGTTTCAAGCATAAAGAATATAGCAAAACAAGGTGGAACACATGGGGAACCAGGACATGGGTTAACAGGTACTACACCTTATCATGCAGAAAATCAAGGAGAAGAAATTCCTTGCTTAGTTTATGTTAGTGAAATATCTCACAATTTAAAAGAAGAAAGTTTTTGCTATGGTGGAGGAAACTATAGAAGATCTCATATGAGCAATGCATTAGTTGGTAAAAGTTTTGAAGACGCTACTAATGTTAAAACTAAAAGTCCTTCTTTAGAAAGTATAGATTATTATATTACTTTAAAAAGCAATGCTAATGTAGGAGATACTGTGGTTATGTCCTATAGAACACAAATATTTGTAACACGTAGCAGTGTAGCTGTAGTTAAAGGAATTAAAGAAGGTAAACCAGAGGTATTAGGAATATATGATTCTCAAGGCAGAAAAATCAAGTAGTATCACTATATAGAAAGCATTAATATATGCATTACTTAATAAAATAGCAGATCTATTAGTGATATAGGATTCCAAAATGAAAAAAATAAATAGCATACTATCTTAAAAGGAGGTAGAAATTTGAATAGATTTATAGTGATAGTTTTAGATGGGTTTGGTGTTGGATATATGAATGATGCAAAAGTAGTAAGACCATCAGATGTAGGTGCAAATACTTGCAAACATATATTAGAAAAAAATCCACAGCTTAAGTTGCCTAATCTAGAAAAATTAGGACTAATGGATGCTTTAGGTGAAGAAGTTGGAAGCTTAAAACTTCAGAAAAAAGCTACTTTTGGAAAAGCTGAATTAGCTCATTTAGGTGCAGATACTTTTATGGGACATCAAGAAATTATGGGAACACTGCCTAAACCTCCTATAAAAGAATCTTTCATGGCTGTAATTAATAAAGTTTATGAAGGGTTAGAAAATAAGGGATATAAAGTTCAAGTAAAAGAAGGTAAAGAAGGAAAATTCCTTATAGTTAATGATGCCCTTACAATTGCAGATAACATTGAGGCGGACTTAGGACAGGCTTATAATGTTACAGCAGCTTTAGATATAATGCCTTTTAAAGATGTACTTGCTGTAGGGAAAATAGTTAGAGAATATTCTAGAGTATCAAGAGTTATTACTTTTGGAGGGGAAAATGTAACCCTTGAAAATATCTTAAATGCTGTAGAGGAAAAAGGTAATGGATTTATTGGTATAAATGCTCCTAAATCTGGAGTTTATAACAAAGGATATCAATGCATTCATTTAGGATATGGTATAGATCCAGAAGTTCAAATTCCTACTATACTAGGGAAAAGTGGAATAAATGTAACTCTTTTAGGTAAAGTTGCTGATATAGTTTCTAATGAATATGGAAAAAGTATTTCTTGTGTAGATACTGAAGAGGTGCTTAAACTAACTATTAAAGAAATGAATTCTATGGACAAAGGATTTATTTGTACTAATGTTCAAGAAACAGATCTTTGTGGACATAGAGAAAATGTTGAAGAATACTTTAAAAAGCTTTCTATAGCAGATAAATATATAGGTCAAATAATAGAAAAACTTAAAGAAGATGATATACTGTTAGTTATGGCGGATCATGGAAATGATCCAACTATAGGTCATAGTAAGCATACTAGAGAAATGGTACCTCTTTTAATTTCTGGAGAGAAAGTTAAAAAAGTATCTTTAGGAATAAGAAACACATTGTCAGATGTAGGAGCTACTGTAGCAGACTACTTTGGATTTACTTGTCCAGAGCACGGAACATCATTTTTAGATAACATTGTTTAAATACTTTTAAAAATATATATGTGATTGTTAGAGGAGATTGCTTAAAATATTTTAATATATGTGTAGTTATGTATGAAATTAAATAAAAATTTAAAATCAATATACAAAATTACGTATATTCTTTTACGATTGGAACCTATTAATAGACAAACTATTATAAGGTTCCAAGTGGTTTTAGTTTATAAAATTTATATAGTAATTTGATTTATTGTTTGTTTTTATATGACAATTGAAATTGTTATGGAAAGGTGATTTAAATTATGAGAATAATAGTTGTAGATAATTATAAAGAAATGAGTAAAAAAGCGGCAGCAATGATAGCAAGTCAAATAATTTTAAAACCTAATAGCGTATTAGGATTAGCTACAGGAGATACACCTCTTGGGATGTACAAAGAATTAATAGAAATGTATGATATGAAACAAATAGATTTTAGAGAAGTAAAAAGCTTTAATTTAGATGAATATTATGGCTTAGAAAAAGAAAATAGTCAAAGTTATCATCATTATATGATAAAAAATTTCTTCAGCAATATAAATATAGATAAAGAAAAAATAAATATCCCAAATGGAAAAGCTAAAAATATTAAAAAAGAGTGTGAAAATTATGATAAAAAAATAAGTGATTCTGGAAATATAGATATTCAAGTACTAGGAATTGGTGTAAATGGTCATATAGGTTTTAATGAACCTTCCGTTGATTTTAAAGCTGGAACTCATCTTGTAGAGCTTGATGAAAAAACTATTAAATCTAATTCAAGATTTTTTAATTCAATAGAAGATGTACCTACAAAAGCTATAAGTATGGGAATAAAAACTATAATGAATTCTAAAAAGATAGTTTTATTAGCAAATGGAAAAGGAAAAGCAGATGCTATATTTAAGACAGTAAAGGGAAAAATATGCCCAGAAGTTCCAGCTTCAGTTTTACAGTTTCATAATGATGTTACAATAATTTTAGATAAAGAAGCAGCAGGGAAATTAGAGTCTTAATATAAAATAAAAATAAGACAGTAATTATTCGCTGTCTTATTTTGCATAATAAATTTAAGCTTTTAAGTTGCTATTGTTATTTACATTTGATTGATTATTTATGTTCTTTTGTTTTGCATATACTACAAATCCTAATATCATGCTTGGAATAACGAGGAATATATAAGGAATAAACATAACTCCTGCAAAGATAAAAAATTACCAGTAATTACTTGACAAGAAAATAAAAAAGTAATATATTAAATGTGTACCAAATAAGTATAGTATTAAAGGAGTAGTTATGAAGATTACACAAGAAGCTGATTATGCTCTTAGAGTAGTACTTTATTTATCTAATTTAGGATATGGAAAGAAAGTTGAAGCTAAGGTTATATCAGATGCAGAAAAAATACCATTGAGATTCTTATTAAAATTATTAAGAAAGCTTATAAAAGCAGATATAATAAAATCTTATAGAGGAAAAAGTGGTGGATATTCATTAGACAAATTTCCCGAATCTATAACTTTAAAAGATGTAGTAGAGGCTATAGATGGGCCTATATGCATAAACAGATGTTTAAAGGATCCGTCTCTTTGTAATGCAAACAAACAAGGAAAGTGTATGGTTCATAATGCTTTGTGTAAAATACAAAAGGTTATAGAAGAGGAATTTGAAAAAGTTACTTTTGAAGATATAATCACTGAAAATAAGGTATTATAATTATAGTAATAGTTCAAATTGTTTATACATCATTAAGATAGTTAATTACATAATTAAAATATTATAAGTAGTAATATAAAATTTTAAAAGAACTTTTAAATATAGAAGTTCTTAAATTTTTAAAATAAAAGTATACCAAAAAGGTAAACATAAGGAGGGGCATTTCATGTCAGATTGTTCAAGTTGTAATATGTGTCAAATAGCAGATAGTAAACTTAAAGGTTTTATAAAAACTAAGGATGTTGAAACATCTTTTAATAGGATGATAGATCAAAAAACAAAATGCAAATTTGGAAAAGAAGGAGTATGTTGTAAGCTTTGTGCTAATGGACCTTGTAAGATAACACCAAAGTCTCCAAGAGGAGTTTGTGGTGCAGACGCTGATACTATAGTTTCAAGAAATTTTCTAAGAGCAGTAGGGGCAGGAGCAGCTTGCTATCTACATATAGTTGAAACAACTGCAAGAAACTTAAAAAAAGTTGGAGAAAGCAAAGGAAAAATAAAAGGGATAAAAACTTTAGATGAATTAGCTAGAATATTTGAAATAGAAGAAAAAAATGCCCATGAAAAAGCAGTGAAAGTAGCAGATATGGTTTTAAAGGACATATATAAACCAAGATTTGAAAAAATGCAGCTTGTAGAAAAATTAGGTTATGCTCCAAGAGTTCAAAAATGGAAAGAGCTAAATATAATGCCAGGAGGAGCAAAATCAGAAGTTTTTGATGCTATGGTTAAAACTTCTACTAATTTAAACAGTGATCCAGTAAATATGCTTATGCACTCTTTAAATTTAGGAATATCTACAGGATTATATGGACTTACTCTTACTAATTTACTTAATGATGTTATTCTTGGAGAGCCAGTAATAAGAAAGGCTCAAGTTGGATTTAAAGTTGTAGATGAAGATTATATAAACATAATGATAACAGGACACCAACATTCAAGTATAGCTCATCTTCAAGAAAGATTATTAGATGATGATGTAGTAGAAAAAGCTAAAGAAATTGGAGCAAAGGGATTTAAAATTGTTGGATGTACTTGTGTTGGACAAGATTTACAATTAAGAGGAGAGCATTACAAAGAAGTTTTCTCAGGACATGCAGGAAATAATTTTACAAGTGAAGCTTTATTAGCTACAGGTGGAATAGATTTAATGGTTTCTGAATTTAATTGTACTGTTCCAGGAATTGAAAAAGTTGCAGATAAGTTTAAGGTTAAAATGATTTGCATTGATGATGTTGCTAAAAAATCTAATGCAGATTATCTTGAATATTCTTTTGAACAAAGACAGAATATAAGTGAGACTATTATAAATGAAGCTTTAAATAATTATAAAAATAGAAGAGATAAGGTTAATATAGAGATTCCAAAGGATCATGGATGTGATGATGTTATAACTGGAGTTAGTGAAAAATCATTAAAGGATTTTTTAGGTGGAACATGGAAAGGTCTTGTTGAATTAATTGCTTCTGGAAAAATAAAAGGAATTGCTGGAGTTGTAGGTTGTTCCAATCTTTCAGCAAAAGGACATGATGTATTTACGGTAGAACTTACAAAGGAACTTATAAAAAGAGATATACTTGTTCTATCAGCAGGATGTTCAAGCGGTGGACTTGAAAATATAGGCTTAATGTCCCCTAGTGCTGCAAATTTAGCTGGAGATAGTTTAAAAGAAGTTTGTCAAAGTCTTGGCATTCCACCAGTTTTAAACTTTGGACCTTGCCTTGCTATAGGAAGACTTGAAATAGTAGCAACAGAACTTGCTCACTTTTTAAATATTGATATACCGCAGCTTCCATTAGTCTTATCAGCACCACAATGGTTAGAAGAGCAAGCACTTGCAGATGGAGCTTTTGGTTTAGCTTTAGGTCTTCCACTTCATTTAGCAATACCACCATTTATAACTGGAAGTAAAACTGTAACAAAAGTTCTAACAGAAGATCTTGAAAATATAACTGGTGGAAAAATGATTTTAGAAGATGATATAATTAAAGCAGCAGATAAACTAGAAGAAATAGTATTAAAAAGAAGAGATGGTTTAGGAATATAATAAAAAATAATCAGTTATAACAAAAAAATATAATGTAGAGTTGAATTTACTAAAAAATTACAACTCTACATTATATTGCTAATAAATGATAATATAAATTATAATACAAAGATAAAAATAAGTCAATAGTAGAACTAAGAACAGAGTTATATATTTCTAAAGAGTTTTTTGTTTTATTAATGAATATTAACCTATTTTTAATTTAACAATTATAAGTTTTTTAATTATGTAAATAGCTGAAGTAAAAAATATAAATAGTAAAATTAAATGAAGGAGAAATTTATATGAACTATTTCAATGATGAAAGAAAGGTTAAAGAATATATAAAAATGTGTGAAGATACAAATAGCAAAGAACTTATAGATATTTTGAAAAATTATTTAGAAAAAGATTCTTTGCTATTAGAACTTGGCATGGGTCCAGGGAAAGACTTAAATTTATTAAAAAAGTATTATAATACTATTGGTTCTGATAATTCACAACTATTTTTAGATATATATAAAGAAAAGAATAAAGATAGTGAGCTTTTATTTTTAGATGCAGTAACCATAAATACAGAAAAAAAGTTTGATTGTATATATTCTAATAAGGTCTTGCAGCATTTAACAAGAGAAGAACTTTCTAATTCTATATTAAGGCAAAAGGAAGTTCTAAATGATGAAGGTATACTATTTCATACCTTTTGGAGAGGGAATTCAGAAGAAATATATGATGGATTAAGGTTTGTTTATTATGAGAAAGAAGAACTTATAAATATTTTTGAAAAGTATTTTAATATAATTGAAATAAACTATTATTGTGAAGAGAAAGAAAAAGATTCTATATATATAATATTGAAGAAAAAATTATAATATTTTTTTATTAGATATTAAGTACTATATAAAAACTTCGAATTTATTAGTAAATAAGGTAATAATAGGAAGTTGATTCATATGTTTATATCTAAAGAAAGAAGTGAATTTTATGGGTAAACCAAATAACAACAAAGCTAAAATTTCTAAGTTTATTAAATTAAAAGATATTTTAAAAAGAAGAGTAAAAATATATATAGGCAGTCCTGAAAACAAAACTAAAGAAGTTAAAAGAGAAACTACCTTTGGTATATTAGAAATACTAAGTTGGATTGGAGCCTAGGCTTTTTCTCTATTAAATAGAATAAATATAAGAAAAAACCTATTTCAATTATTGAAATAGGTTTTAATTTTAAAGTCTGTTAAATTGTAAATTTAATTTACCTTCGCCGGACTTGTTAATATTTTCAAATTTTAAAGTCCATTTTCCAACTTTTTTATTAAATTTCTTTGTTTCTTTTAGCGGTTTATTAGAAGTTACTGTTTCACTCCATTGTATATTTCCCTCAGGGTCTTTAAGGGTGAATTTAACTTTACCTTTAGTAAGAATTAAGTTTATTTTTAATTTCATTCCTTTAAAATTATCTTCAACAGTATAATCATAAGTATCAGTAATTTTAGATCCTTTTTTAAGGGTGTAATGAGCTGAACTTTCATTTTTTATGATGCAGCCTGTTAATGATAAAAGAAAAATTGATAGTATTACTAATAATGTTAATTTTCTTTTCATTGTAGTTCCTCCTGAAATAATATAGTTAGTAATTAAGATGTATAAATAATAAGTATATTGTAACTAATTATATTTTTAATTTCAAATTATTGGTATAAAAATAATGATTCTTAGTATAGACTAAAAATAAAATAGAATTTTTTAGTAAAGTGAAAGTTTTTACTAACAATATATTCTTTTGGTTAAAACTGCTTTTGTTTTAAAGTGCATATAATTATTTTTGTAATATTATATAATTATTCATATTGCTTTAATATCCATCCTTTATTATTAGATAAAGAAAGAACATACTGGAGGATGAACAAATGACGAAATTATTTAAGGGTATTTTAATAGCAATTATTTGTGGGGTTCTAGTTTTAGTCTATTCCTTATATATAGAACCTAAAATTTTAGTGAACCATGAGTATGATTTAAATAAAGAAAAATCAGGTGAAAGCCAAAATATAAAAGTAGTACAGCTATCAGATATACATATTAGTGAGAATTATACAGAAAAGCAATTGGAAAAGATGGTTGAAAAGGTAAATAAATTAGAACCGGATATTATTACTTTTACAGGAGATTTATTTGATAACTATTCTAAATATGGACCTGTAAAAGAAACAGTAGAAGCTTTAGGAAAGCTAAAAGCCAAATATGGGAAATATTCTGTATGGGGAAACCGTGATTACGGTGGAGGAGCAAGTAGGCAGTATGAAAACATCATGAGAGATTCAGGATTTACATTGTTGAAAAATGAAGGAGTAAATATTCATATTGAAAATGGAAAAAAGATATTTATTGGAGGATTAGATGATGCTTTATTAGGAAACTTAGATGTAGATAATGCACTTAGAAAAATGAAAAAAGATTCAGATTATAAAATAATGCTTATGCATGAACCAGACAAAGCAGATGTTTTGAAAGATAGTGAGTTGAATTTAATATTAGCAGGTCATAGCCATGGAGGACAAGTTAAGATTCCTCTTTTAAAAAGGACTAAAACAGCTTTAGCTAAAAAATATATAAGTGGTTTTTATACAATTAACGAAAAAACACAGTTAAAGCTTTATGTTAATACTGGAATTGGAACAACTCGTATTCCAGTTAGATTTATGGTTCCACCTGAAATTAGTATATTTAATATTGCTATATAAAAACATTAAAGATTCATATTTTATTAACGTTTAAAACAAAATATTTTAAAAATTAACTTTTTACGACATAATTTCAAACATTTAAGACAAAATGTTCCCAAGTTTTACACTATTTTGGTATTATTTTATTAATATCTAGAATGTGGGGGGATAAAACTATGATAAACAAAAAGAATGTAAGATTAAAAAGAGCCTTAGCAGTAGCATCTGTATTAACGATACTTGCAGGAGGTCCAGCAACTAAAGTCCTTGCTAGCAGTAATACTGGAAATGCAATTGTAGAAAATGAAGTAACTGTAGACAATCATCAAAAGGCAGAACAATTGGTGAAAGAAGTTGTTGCCAAAGCAGATAACATCATTGTTACTAAAAATGTGAGAGAAATGAACAATATAATTGATGAGCTAGTTCAACTTAGAAGGAATATGGTTAAAAGAATGGGGATAAGTACAGAAGATAGCTTAGTTAATCAAGTAAAAGATAAAACACAAGCTTTAAGAGATAGGGCTAGAGAGGTTATCCAAAATAAAGTAGAAAAAGAACAACAAAGATTAAGTAATACTTATAAAAATGCTACAACTATTCCTTTAGTAGAAAATCCTAACTGGTATAATGAAGGACTTCCAGAAGAAGTAAAAGTTAGAGAAGTAGAAAGTATACCTGAAAATGTTATAATTGATGTAGTAGCACAAGAAGATAAGGAGTTAAAAGGGGATGGCCTTTTTTATGCAGCAAATCCTATAGATGTTATGGGAAAAGATTATTATAGTCATACTCCTATGCAATTAGTATTACTATCTGATACTGCAGGAAGAGGAGATATAAAAGGATATTTGGACAAAAATGGAAACTTCTATGAAAAACCTGAAGCTTTACCTAGTGGGTATTTTAAAAGCGGAGAAGTTATGTTTAGTGTAGTAGTAGATGGTAACAGTCCTATGGTTAAAGGAACAAAAGTAATAAATAGATCTTATTGGAAGCGTTGCAAAGCTGCTAGCTTAGGAGAAAATGAAAGTACTAATTTAACAAAAACTACTACTTATGGAGTAAATAATTCAGAAGCTATAAGTATTGCAAAAACTACAGGAACTAATTTTTCAATAAATGGAGATTTAGGAGCAAGTAATATTGGATCTGGAAAAGTTGGTATAAACTATTCTGTTGAAAATAGTTTAACTAAAACATTTAATAGAACAATTTCCATTTCTAATAGTGTGACAGATAGTATTAGACACGTATTTGAGAAAAATGGCAAAAATCGTAAGGTTGGATTATATCAATTCGTAGAGAGATTTGAACAAGTTCCTAAGAGTGAATATAATATACATTATGATACTACAAACTTTGAAATGGCACAAAGATATGCTGAAGATAAAAAAATAAAACTTGTATTTAATAGACGAAGCCAATTAAATACATCAGAGTTTACTAGTGTAGACATTGAAGAAGGACAAACTTCAATCCATTCTGTAAGATAAAGAAAAAGGGATAGATTACTTTAAAGATTATATTTTATATTAAAATAAAAAATATTAATTAATTTTAAAGATAAAGAGCTTTCTATGATTAAAATTATTATGGAAAGCTCTTTTAAAAGTATATTTATATTAAGTTAGAATTTTACTAATAAATATTAAATACTAATTACTAAAAATTTAATAAAAAGGTTAATATAAAATTATGAGATTAGAATTTATTAGTAAGAAATTCTTTTACGATAGATATTTATTTAGAAACAGTATCTTTTTCAACTATCATATCAAAACCTTTTATAGCAACAATGGTTAAAGGATCACCTTTTTTTATTATACCATTTTTAGAGTATACAGTTTTTTCTCTATCTCCAATAAAAGCTTTACCTTTATAGTTAAAGTCTTTAGAAGCTACCCCACTTTTCAATAAAAATTGTTCTTCTTTTTTTATTCTTTTATTTTCAATAAATTTTCTTTCAATAGCTACAAGTGGGGTAAGAATACATAGTAATATTATAGTTTGAATGAAAGAATGTGATATCATTATAATTCCTAATGCCAAGATAAAGGTACCATTTGCGTTTGAACCTCCTCTTTGACTTCTTCCATAAAAGAAAGGAAGATCTGAATATTTTTCAATTCCTAGCCATATGAATCCATATATTGATGCAAATATACCTAATATTCTTAAGATATCGATTGGAGCTATAGCCATAAGACTCATATCATTAAATTTCTCAAATAAAATTTTTAGAATTTGTAATCCTATTGTGCATAAAATGAGCATAACAATGTGAAACCAATCAATAGTTGGAGGGTGCACAGAATCTAACATCTTTCCAGCAGTTTTTGGATCTCCCATGTCTTTAACAGCAGCTTTTTCTGCTTCATCTTTAGAATATCCCATCTTTAGATAGGCTTCCTTTTGATCGGTAATGTGATCTTTAATTTCCATACAAATCTCCTTTCTCATTTTTCTATTAGATATACTTTTACTCAAAATTTTTAAATATTCAGCTTCCATCATATTACTGTACCTCTATTTCTAGCACAGAGGCCATAGTTTTAGCATACTTTTGCCATAAAGATTTTTTATCTTCTAGTAACTTATTCCCTTCAGCCGTCAAAGAATAGTATTTGCGTCTTTTGCCTTTAATTTCTTTTTCATAAGATGTTAAATATTTTTGCTTAACTAAACCGTGAAGTAGAGGGTACAAGGTACCTGCTTTAAACTGAAACATATCATTAGACATAATTTGTAATGTTTCAATCATTTCATAACCATACATATCTTTCTTCTGTAATAATTTTAGTATAAGCATACTCATATTCCCAGAATATAAATTCTTATCAGTAGCCATTTATTTCACCTCTTTCATATATAGGTAATCTATACATATATTGGTTAATTCAATTGTATATCGATAATCTATATAAGTCAATAGAAAAATTTGAAAAATTTAGCAGTGGATAGTTTTAAATATAGGGTTAACATATTATTAATTTTTAATATAATTTAATATAGCTTTAAGTTTATTTTATATAATTTATATGATGCAGAAATTAATTACAATAGAACAGCATTTATTTTAGGGAGATGACTTATATTATGAGTATTATAATTTTGAGTTTAAAAATGTCTATAATACAAATACTTTATTTTTTAGGAATATTTATAGGTATAGGTATAATACTGGGGTTTTTAGAAAAGAAAATAAATAAAAACATGCAAAGAGCTTTTGGATGGAATGGAGTTTTAATGACTGCTGTAATAGGTACACCGGTTCATGAAATTGGTCATATGCTAATGTGTTTAATATTTAATCATAGAGTAAATAAAGTATGCTTGCTTAATACATCTGGTAAAAATGGTTACTTAGGATATGTTCAGCATTCTTTTAATAGATCAAGTATATATCAAAGAATAGGTAACTTTTTTATAGCAATGGGGCCTTTGTTTAGCGGTTTAATTGTTTTATTAACTTCAATGTATTTTTTCATTCCAAAATCATTTAAATTGTTTGTAAATTATTTGAAAAATATAAATCCAGAAACTATTTCTTTAGAGAAATTTTTAAGTAATTCTTTTAGTATTTATAAGTACATATTTAATATGGAAAACATAAAATCAGTAAATTTTTGGATATTCTTATTTATAGCTATTAGTTTGTCTGCACATATTGCATTAAGTTTAGTTGATATGAAAAATCAAATTGAAGGGCTAAAGTTTATATTTGCAGTTATATTTATGGTTAATATAGTAATATACTCTTTAAATTTAAAAATAGTAGCTTATTTACGATTTGTAATATACTATAATCAGATAATATTTGCTTTATTCTCAATAACTTTAATATTTTCAGTTTTAACTTATTTGATAAGTAAAATATTAGCACTTGTAAAATCTAGAAATGTTTATTAAATTCCAGATTTCTTAAATGCTTTGTTATGAATTTATTCATTAAAAGATAAAGAATGTCACTTGAAAATAAAATTAAACACTAGATGTATAATGAAGTATACCCTTTAAAGTATTATAGAGGATTTTTTCACCTATATATATTTTAAAGGGTTATTTTTGTTTAATGGATAGGTTGTAGTAAATAATAATTTTTATAATAAATCAATATTTAAAATGTTAAAAAAATTTAAACTTTTTATATTTAAAGAAAGATGTAAAAAGCTATAAAACATCGTAAATGTTAGAAACTTTAAGATTAAAAGACTTGATGGCTTCTTTTTCATATTTAACATATAATTAACAGTTCATATGGATAAAATGTGTTAAAATGGGTAACAAGGAAAAATAATAATAAAAATTAACAATATTACATGTTATTATTTAAATAGGTTTTATACAAGATAATTTATTGACTTCAAGGAGATAGTTTGAGCATTATTAACTATAAAATACTATTCTTTTTTAACAGAGTAAATTTGTAATCATCTCTAAGCATAATTTTAAAATCACAGACATAATATCTTTTATTCAATATTATTTAATATAATGGGAAATATATAACTAATTAATAATAAACTTATAAAACTGTAGTCTAACTTTATAAGTATATAACTTTTGCTAGTTTCTTTAATCTAATGTTAAAGGACTAATTATTTTATCATAAGGTGTATTTACATATGTATACTATTTTTAGAAAAGTAAAGATATGAATTTAAAATTTAAGGATAAATTTAATTATATAAGTTTATTATATGTTGTAACTTATTAAGAAAAATCATATAAAAATTATGAATTTCAATTTAATAAAGTAAGTGTCTTGTACTACATTTTTTATTGTATACAATACATAAATCAGGATATTACTAGTTACTTTTATTAAAAACACGATTTTTAGTAGGTTATAACAAATTATATATAAAAAGGAGAAGTGAAAAATGAAAGATAAAATAGTAGTAAAGATAAATGACGAAGAAATAAAAGAGAGAGAACTTGAGTACATAATAGAAAATACTAAACCAAACAAAAAAATAAACCCTAAAGTTCAAAAGAAAGAATTTATAGAAGGGGTAATAGCAACAGAACTTTTAGTTCAATATGCTAAAAAAAATAAAATACACGAAGATGAAGAATTTAAAATTGCAATGAAATATCTTGAAAAAGAGACTCTTGCAAAAATAGTTATTCAAGAAGAATTAGATAGAATAGTTTCAAGTGGAGAAACAAAAGTTTCAGAAGATGAAATTGATGAATATTTGAAAAAGGATCCTAGTTTAGTAAGTCAATTTAAAAGTGTTGTAAACGAAAAACTTAAAGATATAAATGAAACAGAAAAAGAAACATATTGTGAAGAAAAATTAAGAGCTTATGTAAGAAATTTGCTTGAAAAAATGAAATTAGGTTTAAAACAAGGGGAATTTATAAAAAAACTAAGATCAGAGGCTAATATAGAATATAAATAGATTAATAATTATTGCTTTAGATTAGTAAGATATCTTTAGTGACTTGATTTGAATAAAATAGTTTGATAATCAAACTATTTTAAATAAATATTAAAACATCATTGAACTAACAAAAGAGGGGGATATTTTTTATGACAGCAGAAGAAATAAGAAGAATACGTGAACTACAAGAGCAAAACAGAAACAAAGATCCAGAACAAGTATTAATAGAAAAAGTTGAAAATTTAAGAGCTTTATATGAAGGACACCATGTAACACTAACACAGGTAATGAATGCAGAAAGAGAATTAAGAGAGTGGAGATTAAGAAATGAAGCTTCTAATCAGATTCAAGCATCTAACCAAAGACAAATGGAAGCTTATGATGAATTGAGAGAAAGAAATTTAAATCCAAATTATGATGAATTACAATCTTTAAGAGAAAGACGTGATACATTAATAGAGGAAATAGAAAATAGAAAAAGAGATTTAGGAGCACATGAAAAAGATTATTGGTCAACAGATGATGGCAAAGTATTATATGAAAGACATGTGGATGCAATATATGATTATGAAAGAGAACTTCCAGGTATTGAAGATAAAATAGAGCAACTTTATATGGAACCAAGAGAAATTTATCCAGATAGAGAATCAGTACAAGTCTATGATCCCTATGGAATCCTTAATTCTCAGGAAAAAGAACAAATAGTATCAAGAACATTTATTTTAAAATTAACTTCAGAAGAAGAAAGATTAATAGAAGAGAGAAGAGCATTAAATGAAAGATTAGATAGAGAGTTAGAAAGAGAATTTTTAAGACAAAGAAGACAAGAAATATATGATTTTTTAAACGTAGAACAATATTCTAAGTTTGATGCTTTAGTAAGTCAAGCAGAACAAAATATTGAATCACAGATTTTTGAAGGGAAAGTTACTTTAGCACAAGAAGATGAACAAGAATTACAAGACCAGGCTCAAATGATTTTTGATAATTTAGATTTAACTGAAGATCAAATGACTGAAATAAATCATTTAACTGGTAGAGAAAGAATTGGACTTGCAGCACTTATTAGTGGATCTATTAGTGGAGGTCTTCAAATAGGAGCTATAGCTTCTAATCGTCCTATAAGTAATGTTCCAGGACTTTATTCTAAATGGATAGGAGATACAGCAGGACTTGCTATGATAGGAAATGTAATTTATAGAGCAAGAAAACAAGCGGAAGATGGATTAGATACTGATGAAATTATGCTTCTTGTAAGTGATGGTACTAGAGTCATAGTATCTGCTGGTAAGATTGTATTAGGATGGGCACAGGTTGCTGTTACCCCTGGCGAAAATGGAGAAAGTTTCTTTAAAAGATTATCTGAATCATACACTACACCATCTACTTTAAATCCTAGACCATCAAAACCAACTACTAATGTTCTTGTTGATGCAGATTTAGGAAGAGTTTCTACTACTTCAGGAATAAATAGAGATAATTTTATGAATACACCAGATGAAGTTTTAACAAGAGTATTTCAAAAAAGGCCACCTTTAACACATAGTCAATCTATGACAAATCTTGGTGGAAATTCCATACCTAGTGGTGGAAGTACTTCTACAGGAGGAACAAGACCACATCTAACACATAGTCAGTCTATGCCTAATCTCCCAGGAGGAGGTTCTACTGGTGGTAGTAATACTGCATCAGGAAGAATAGGAAAAGCTGCAGGGGCTTTAAGTTTAATAGCAGATGTAGCTTGGCTAGCTCAAGCTGCTCAAGATTTAAGTGACGAAGGTTCTAATCCAGATGCTAGTAAAATAATGAATGTAGTAGGCGCTGGTTTATGTGTAATAGGAGACGCTATATCTTTTGCAGGTCCTGTTGGTGAAATAGTTGGAACTATAGTAGGTGGAATAGGTTGTGCAGTTGCATCTATAGGAAGCTTATGTGATTTAGGACCAAATTCGAGTAAAGAAGAAGTTTTAAAAGCCGTAGGTGATTTTGCTCTTTCTTTTGGAGGTCCTTTAATGCCTAATATAAATGCTGTGGAACAAGCAATTATGTATCAACATCTTAAAGATAATGCAGACAATGATATAGATGAAGATATATATGATTCTTTCCATAAAATATCATCATTAGATGCTACACCTATTATTAACTTTTTTCATGGAATTTATGATGATCAAATAAGAAGAGAACAAAGAGAAGAACTTATGGAAAGATACGGCAACTTTGATAATATGATGAAAGAATATATTATTAATGATTCAGAATTTCAAAATAATTTAAATAATGCCCATGATTTCTTAAAGGAAAATGCACATACTACTCACACTCAATTTTTAACAGCTTATCTTACACCAGAACAAATAAATCAATTATTTAAAGATGAACAATATCATAGGGCCGGGTATGATGTACGAAGTATCCAAGATAATTTACAAGTAAAAGGAGAAGAAGTTGACGGTGCATATAAATTAGAAACAGCAGCCGGTGTAAGTGTACTGCCAGCAGGAGCTAACTTGAAAAACATAGATGGAAGAGAAGTATTAGATACTGTTTCTTTAGGATATGGGAATGGAAGAAATACTATAACAGATCAAGAAGGAAATGAGGTAGAAAATCCTAGAGTTATAGATACTTCTACTCAAATATCTTATAGTAATGATCAATTACAAATGTTTAGTACAGAATTTAAACATAGACATAGAGAGAGATATGTATCAGGTTACACAAGTGGTGGTTGTATTCCAGGAGCTTGTAATGTTGGTAGAGATCCTATTTATAGTTATAGAGAGGATCCTAGATATGCAAGATTTAAATGTTGGATAGATGTAGTTGATGATATGAGCGGTATACAGAGAATAGCAAATCCTGGAGATTTAACACCGGAAGAAGTTAGTAGTCTACCAGAAAGCCAAAAAATGTTGTATTCTTATCATAATAGGACTATAAATGCAACACTTCTCCCTATAAATAACAGAGTTATATCTACTATATCAGACATTATATTCCCTAAAATCGAAACAAAAGCAGGGGATGATGATGTTATATTAGCTAATGTAGAAAGAGTTTATAATGATGGAACTGGAGATAGTGTAGTTAGAGTATTAGCAGATGGTGGAGAAGGAAACGATGTTTTAGATTTAACTAATGTTAAAGAAGAGGGTATAGAAGGTTTCAATTTTGAATATTCAATAAGAGATAATTATTTAGAATATAATAGGGAAAATAGTGATGGTAAAAATTATGACTTAGATTTTTATAATTTTGAACAGATAAGACTTGGAAAAGATTTAGATAATACTGTTACTATAAAAGACGGGTCTGATATTACTTTAGAAGATGATGAAAGTTTAGAACAAATAGGAATAGTAGGTACTGAATCTAGAACAAACAATATTGATTTTTCAGGAGTAACAGGTAAAAAACTTTATTTTGCAGGTAATATAGATTGTGAAAATACAGTTAAAGGTACAGAAAATTCTGATACAATAGTTATTCCAGACCTTAAACAAGATTCTCAGGGAAACGGATTTGCTAATATAGAAGCAGGAGCTGGAAATGACTTTATAATAGGGGGTAACTTCAAAAACAGCGTAGAATCTAAAATAGGAAATACAATTCACGGAGGAGATGGAACTGATTATATAAAAGGTTCTGGAAATTACAATTTACTTTATGGAGATTCTGGAGATGATGTAATCCATGGAAGTAATAAAGAAGGATCTTATAATGAACTCTTTGGTGGCGAAGGTGTTGATATTCTTGTAGCTGGAGAATATGGATCCATACTAAGAGGACAAGATGATAATGATGTTATTATAGGAAAAGATAGTGCTGATGAACTTTATGGAGATTCGGGAAGTGATTATCTTATGGGTGGAAAAGGAAATGATCAAATCTATGGAGATATAGGGAATGATTATATTGAAGGCCAAAATGGAAATGATATGATAAATGGTGGAGAAGGAAATGATTATCTAAAAGGAAATGAAGGACAAGATACATTCTGTTTTGGAAATAATTTTGGAACTGATGTAATTGCAGATTATGAAGAAGGCGATGTTATAAAATTTGAAGATGATTTAGGTCGTGCAGGAAATGACATGCTTTCAGTATATATCTTGAAAAGTGAAGAAAAAGATTTTGTAGCATTACTTACAGACCAAGGTTGTATAAAAATAAAAGGAGTAGATAGCGCAGATTACTTAAGTTTTAATTTTGGAGATTATTATTTATCAACTCCTTCAGATGTAGAAACAAGATTAGGTGAATGTATGACATTTGAAGAATACTCAGCACCGTTCTTACCACTTGAAGAAGAATCACAAATAGCAGCAGCACCACCAGTATCAACCTCTCTATCATATTCAACAGAAAATCAATATACAGAAGCTTTTAGTGGAAATAATTTAGAAACACCATCAAATCTTCTTGTTAGCTAATATACTTTTATGATTTTATAAAATAACTATATTAAATTTTAAAATATGTTAATAATAAAAGTTTGGCTTTAATTGGAAATAGGATTAAAGTAATTAGCTTATTATTTATAAAGCTTAACTAAAAATTTAAAACGTTAATTTATGTTTGTCTTATATGCTTTTGAAAATCTCGGGTCTAGATAGAGGGATTAACGTTTTTAAATCCATAAAAAATCATATTATTACTAAAACTAATTGTATACATTATTCTAATAATTTAAGTATAAATAAGTAGGTGAATTTGTGTGAAAAGCAAGTTTACCTACTTATTTTAACTTTTTTAAACTTTATACTATCCTTAAAAGTTCAATTTTTCAGTAAAATATATAGCTTTTATTAAAGATTTATATGATTTTTTACTTATTATTTATTTTAATATGCCTAAATTATAAGTTTACAAAAAAGCTTTAGTGCTTTTTTGATATAATATTTATATGATATTTGTATTTTGCGCATAATTATAATTGAATGTAGTTTTAGTTTATTATCCTAAGAAAGGAGATAAAGGATATGCAAGAAGCTATAATAAAAAGAGTTTCAAGAAGAACTTATAAAGATGTATATATAGACAAAGAGAAAAAAGATCAAATACAAAAATGGATTAAAGAAATAAATAAAAAATCAGGATTAGCAATTATATATGTAGAAGATGGTAGCAAAGCTTTTCAGTCTTTTTCTAAAACTTATGGAATGTTTAATAATGTTCGTAGTATTATTTTACTTAAAGGTAAGAAAGATGATGAAAATCTAAAAGAAAAAGTAGGATATTATGGTGAAGAGCTAATTCTTAATATAACAGATATTAATCTTGGAACATGCTGGGTAGGCGGAACCTTTGATGAAAAAAATATTAATAAAATAGATAATGATGAAAAACTTGAATGTATTATAACTGTAGGAGTTGTTGAAAACAGAAAATCATTTAAAGAAAAGCTTATAGGATCACTAACTCATATAAAAAGAAAACCAATAAATAAGAGGTTTGAAAGCAAAGAAACACCTCCAAGTTGGTTTATGGAAGGAATGAAAGCAGTTGAATTAGCTCCAAGTGCATTAAATTCTCAAAAAACCATTTTTACATATGAAAATGGAGATGTGAAAGCAAAAATAGAAAATAACTATAGATTTGATATGATTGATTTAGGTATAGCTAAAAAACATTTTGAAATTGAAGCAGATGGAAAGTTTGACTTTGGAAATGGAGGAAAGTTTCATAAAAATAATAAATATTAGTAGATTAATAATCTATATTAAGTTTTGAAAATGAAAATTTAATATAGATTTTTTTGAAAAAAATAAAAGTATTCTATATTAATTTACATAATTATAATTATGTAAATTAGATTAAATGTAAACTTAATATTAAACCTAAAATTAAAATAATAACTAAAATTGAAAGTATTAAACTTAAATAAATCATCTTCTAAATGTTGTAAAATAAAGAATCTTGTGGTATTATTTATATTAAAATTTATATAAAACTCATAAAAAAGGAGAGCTATTATGAAATTAGCAAATTTAATAGGAATTATTTTGGTTGCTTTTTTAGCAGGTGGATTCTTAACTTTTTTAGGGGCTATAATAAGGTTTTTTAATGCAGGAGATATGCTTAATTTTTTTGATGATAAAAAACATGATAAATATAAAACCTTAAAATCTAGTAGTATTCAAAGAAAGGGTTATGACATTAATGAATTACTTTTATGGAACTTTGATTGCAGAGTTAATTTTTTTTACTTTAATTATGTATAAAATAATAGATGTTTTAAAATTATTTTTAAAAAATAAGAAAAAACGATATTTAGTATTATTAGTTGTATTAATTCCATTATGGTTAAGTCTTTTTTATCAAAATACATTTCCAAAAATTAAAGATATAAATAATGCTTTCAATAAAAATATATTAGTATATAAAGGCACTGTAGAAAAAACTTATATATCAGGACAATTTAATTCATTTATTTTAGACGGTAAAAAATATCAGTATAATCCTTGGAAATTTAAGCCTAGAGAGGGGAATAAATATAAACTTTTTTATTTACCTAATAGTAAATTTGTTATGAAATATGAAAAGAAGAACTAAAAAAGTATATTTGAATTTTGTGTAATAACTAAATAATATTATTAAATTATTATATAAAATACATTAAAAAAGGTAGTTAAACTATAATATATAATAGTATTTTAAAAACTAGTACACTTACTAAATATACTATAAAGAAAGGTTTTGGATTTATGAAAAGCGAAAAAGAAAAAATGTTAACTGGAGTTTATTATAATGCCTGTGATGAAGAATTAGTTAAAGAACGAGAATATGCCCAGGATTTAAACTTTGATCTTAATAATATAAGGCCAAGTGAAAGAGAGAAAAGACAAGAAATCTTGAAAAAATTAATCATTGCTAAAGGAGCAGTTCATATTGAATCACCTTTTAATTGTGATTATGGTTATAACATTGAAGTAGGTGAGAATTTTTATGCTAATTATGGATGTACTATACTTGATTGCAATAAGGTTAAAATAGGAGATAATGTACTTTTAGCTCCTAATGTACAAATTTATGCTGCAACTCATCCAACTAATCCTATAGAAAGGCTTGCTGGTAAGGAATATTCTAAACCAATTAGTATAGGAAACAATGTTTGGGTTGGCGGTGGAACAATAATATGCCCAGGAGTTAAAATTGGCGATAACGTAACTATAGGAGCCGGTAGTGTTGTAACTAAAGACATTCCTAACAATGTAATAGCCCTAGGAAATCCATGTAAAGTTATTAAAAGTATTTAATTTTAATGTTTTAGGTAACCTTTTAATATCTGTGTATTTTAAAGTTATTAACTATTTTTATAAAAAAACAGAAAAAATTACGAAAAATCAATAATAACGTTTACATACAGTATATGTTTTAACAGTGAAAGCATATACTGTATTTGGGTAAATAAAATAATAAATTTCTTTTTTATAGTTAGTTTATTTAATTAGCAGAATAATTTGGATGGTAAAGATAGGCTAGTTTTAAATCCCTTTTACATATAAATTAAAACTAAAATTAAAGTTTATTAAATTGGTTTTAGTTGACAAAAGAACAACAAACATTTAGGATAGTTTATATGTGAAAAAGAAATGGAGATGAAATATTTGGACAGTTATATTGGACTTTATAATAGGGATGATTTAAACACTATGAAATTAGCTCAAACATGCAAATCTACAGGAGCAAGCAGAATTGAGGAAATAAAAAGATTTGCAATTCAAGCAGGATATAAAAAAATTGGTATAGCATATTGTGTATCAGTAAGTAAATATGCTGAGCTTTTAGAAGATTATTTAAAAGATACTTTTGAAGTAATTAAAATTGATTGTAGATGTGGTAAGATACCTTCTTCAGAATTTGTTAGTGGAGGAAAGGGATTGTCTTGTAATCCGGCAGGACAAGCAAAAATACTTGAAGAAAATGATACAGATTTTAATATAGTTATGGGGCTTTGTTTAGGACATGATATTATTTTTAATAATAAATCAAAAGCACCTACTACAACATTATTTGTAAAGGATAGAACTAATAATCATAATACAATTGAAGGATTTAATAATTTATAAAAAGAATATTATAAAAATTTTTGGACAAAATATAAAACCAAATTTATTTTGATGTTGTTGTTTGTAAAATATGAAATATAATTATTTTTATACTCAAAATGTATCTTAGTTACAAAAAACTAACCTTAGATTTTATTTTTAAAACTTAAGGTTAGTTTTTTTATATTTAAAATCTATACTTATCATAATAGAAAATATTTATTTAAAATGGTAGAATATAGAATGATTTTATTAATATAATGAATTTATATATTTAAGCAATGTTTAACAAGAGACAAATCTTAAATTAATTTGTAATAGTAATTTATTGATTTTATTATTAAAATGTACTGTTCTCTATGTTATTTGTACTTAATATTTACTTAGCATTATCAATTAATCATATCAAAAAAATGTTTTAATGGAATACATAACTTGATTAGAAATTAACGTCTTACTTTAATTTTTATTATTAAAAGTTAAAGTAAGGCTATTTTATTTGCCATTTTTTAAATTTGATTCTAAATTACAATGAAAACAAATAAAAATAATTTATTTAATTTAAAAATGTATAACAAAATATGATATTTTTATATAAAATTCTTCCTATAATAATTATTTTATGGTATATTATGTATATAATGGATTATTATAATATGAAAACTTTGTAGATTTAAGTGCTTTATGTTTAATTATTTTAAAAGGATTAATTTTAAATAACTGACACATAGTTTTATATTAAAAATTCAAGTACTTTATAAAAAATTGAATAATGGGAAGGTGACCATCGTGAAAAACTTAACAATTAAAGCTAAATTAATATCAGTCTTTACTTTTTTATTAATTATTTTGATGGGAGTAGGTTTTTACTCCATAAAAACCCTTAAAGAAGTAAGTAATAATTCTTCAGAAATATCAGATTTAGCTATTCCGGCAATTAAATATTCAGGTAATATTAATACTATGACTTCAGATTATAGAATTTTAGAATTAGAACATATTATAGCTACTTCTAATGAAGAAATGAATGATTTAGAAAAGAAAATGGATGAAAAAAACACTGAGATAACTAAAGCATTATCTGAATATGAAAAGACAATTATTACATCAGAAGATAGAGAGATATATAGTTTAGTTGAGAGTGAATGGGACAAGTACTTGAAGGTTCATGAAAAAACATCAGCGTTAAGTAGAAAATTAAAAACAGAAGAAGCTATGAGCTTAACTAGAACAGAAGGTAAGAAAGCCTTTGATACAGCTAGTAATGCACTATTGAAATTAAGTGAATTTAATGATGATTATGCTGAAAAGACAGTTGATAAAGGGAATTCAGCTTATAATGAAGCTAAAAATTTTCTTATAGCTATTATAATTTTATCAGTAATACTGGCTGCTATTTCAGGATTTATAATAATAATGAGTATTTTAAAACCTATAAATATCTTGAAAAATGAAATAGAAGCCTTAGCGAGTAAAGGCGGAGATTTAACGCAAGAAATTAAAATTTCTTCAAAAGATGAATTTGCTGTTCTTGCAACTGCTGTAAATAAGTTTTTAGTTAACTTAAGAAATATAATAATTGAAGTAAATGAAAATACAGCTGATACTGTTAAAACTGTAGCTGACATTAATACAAATATGATAAATTTAAATGTTCAAATAGAAGATGTGTTTTCTACTACAGAGGAATTAGCCGCTGGTATGGAAGAAACAGCAGCTTCTACAGAAGAAATGGATGCAACTGCTAATGAAATTACTTCAGTTATAGAGGATATGGCAAGTAAAGCAAAAGATGGAGAAGATTCATCTAAAGAAATAAATGATAGAGCTTCAAGTTTAAAAGATAATGCAATACAATCACAACAGGATGCTAATACAATATATGTTAACGCAAAAACAAGACTTGAAAAGGCAATTGAAAATTCAAAAGTAGTTGAACAAATAAATGTACTTTCAGATACAATATTACAAATATCTTCACAAACAAATTTGTTAGCTCTTAATGCAGCAATAGAAGCTGCAAGGGCTGGAGAAGCAGGTAAAGGCTTTTCTGTAGTAGCAGATGAAATTAGAAAATTAGCAGAGCAATCAAATGATACTGTGGTAGAAATTCAAAAGGTTACAGGTACAGTAATAGAGGCAGTTTCTAATTTATCTAATGATTCTATAGAAGTATTAGATTTTATAGATACAAAGGTTGCAAAAGATTATGAATCTTTACTTGAAACTGGAGATCAGTATAGTAATGATGCTATCTTTGTTAATAATTTAGTATCTGAAATCAGTGAAAATTCACAGGAATTAACTACTTCAATGGAATGCATGGTAAAGACAATGGATGGAATATCTGCATCAGCTGTGGAGGGTGCTCAAGGAACTAATAATATTACAGAAAAACTTACAGAAGTTTCACAAAAGTCTAATGAAGTAATCGATGAAGCCAAAATTGCTAAAGAAAATTCAGATAGACTTTTAAGTGTATTATCTAAGTTTAAAGTGTAAATTTAATATATATTTTAAATTTTAAAATATCTCTTGAATCTTTTTATAAAAATTCAAGGGATATTTTTTATAAAATTTAAAAAATGATAATGATTTTCATTTTCAAATTATAAAATTTATGTTATACTATCTAAGTAAATTATATTAATTAAAATATTAATACTTACCGCGGCAATAGGTTATTTATATGGAGGTTTTTTATTATGGCAAAAATGATGGGCCCACGTTTTAAATTATGTAGAAGATTAGGATTAAATGTTTGTGGCCATCCTAAAGCAATGGATAGAGCAACAAAATTTAATAGTAGAGAAGCTAAGAAACTTTCTAATTATGGACAACAGCTTCTAGAAAAACAAAGATTGAGATCATATTATGGAGTTTTGGAAAAACAGTTAAAAAAATATGTAAAGAAAGCTATGAAAAGTTCAGAAGTAACAGGAGATGTTTTAGTTTGTAGCTTAGAAAGTAGATTAGATAACCTTGTTTATAGAATGGGATTTTCATCATCTATTCGTCAAGCAAGACAATTGGTTAATCATGGACATATATTAGTTAATGGTAAAAAAATAGATATACCCTCTTATGAAGTTAAAGTAGGAGATGAACTATGTCTTAAAGAAAAATCAAGAAAAAATAAAATGTTTGTAGATAATTTCCTTAATGGAAATGGATTTAATATAAGCTATATAGAACTAGATAAAGATAATTTTAAAGGGAAACTTGTAAAATCTCCACAAAGAGATGAAGTACCTATAAAAATTAACGATCAACTAGTAGTTGAGTTTTACTCAAAATCTCTTTAATTGACTAATCTTATTGACCTTACATTAAAAGTGAGGTCAATTCCTTTACTATGATTTAATAAAATATTTTAAATAATGAATAAAGAAAACTAAATTTTTAGGATTTTATGCTATTTTTAAGAAAGAGGGGAATAAGGGTGCAAAAAAGGTATGATAACTATTATTATTGGGAACATATGATAACTAACAATAAACCAGTATGGAAAGATTGTTTTGAAAACTTGTCTTTAACTAAGAATTCAAAATTTATTCATACTGGAATAATTAATTATGATAAAAATATTATAGAAGATAATTGGGCTTGTTATCCTAATGCTAAATCTATGCTAGGATTTATACAATATGTATTTATACCAACAGCATTTTTTACATGGCTAAATAATGAATTTGATGAAGTTGTTATACCTATTGCATCCTCTTATAATATATTAGATCAAATAAAAGAATTTGATAAGGAAAAAAATGAGTATCTAATATCTAATATGAAAGAAGATATAGAATCATTAAACAACTTTTGGACTTTAAATGAGGAAGAGTGTTTTAAATCTTTAAAGATTTTTACAAAAAAGTTTAATGAAAAATGGCATAAAGAAAACAAAAAAATATTAAAATTAAGTGTTTTTCAGAGTCCTAATGAAATAGAAGAGTATGTAATGCCTGAGAATGATGATATATTTATAGAAGTTTTAGAAGAAGAAATAGGTTTAAGTAAAAAAGAATGGCAAAATGTTTGTAAAAATGTATATCACAATGAATTTGTAAAAAGTAAATTTATAGATATACTAAACTATAAAGTAGGATGTTTAGTTTAATGTGTATAAGAGATATAAAAAAACTTAGTTTTTATATCTCTTTTTTTTGAGCAAGTTTATAATTTTTAAATTTATGCTTTTATTATAATTTCTTTAATAGACATCTTTACTTTAATTATTTTTATAGAGACTAATTACATTAAATATAATTGTTATCAATTCTATAAAACAAATATTTTTCTACCCTTTAGTAAGTGTGTTAAAATAAGATATATTTAAATTGTAAAATTAGCCAAATAATCAGTGTGCTATGTTTTATAAAGGAGGTATATTTATGAAAGTAATTGCACTTATAGAAAATAAAGCTAAAGGTCACCTTAAAAGTGAACATGGATTAGCTGTCTATATTGAGTATAATGATAAAAAGTATCTTTTAGATACAGGTAAGACAAATAAGTTTAGTGAAAATGCTGTTGAATTAGGTATAGATTTAAATGAAATAGATGTGGGAATACTTTCACATTCTCATTATGATCATTCTGGTGGATATAATGTGTTTTTTAGTAAGAACCAAAAGGCCAAAGTATATATTAGAAAAGAAGCTAAAGAATTATGTTATAGTAAACTAGGACCTTTGAAACGTTATGTTGGTATTCCAAAAGGGATTTTAAACAAGTATTCAGATAGATTTATTTATATAGATAAAGATTATAAAATTGATGAAGGTGTGTGGCTTATTTCACACAAATACAATAATTTAGAAAGTAAAGGTAAAAAAGCTCACATGTATCGTATGAGTAAATATGGATTAAAACCTGATGATTTTAAGCATGAGCAAAGTTTGGTATTTGAAACTAAGGAAGGCTTAGTAATATTAAATAGTTGTTCTCATATTGGTATAGATAATATTGTTAAAGAAGTAAAAAAGACTTTTAAAGATAAAAAAGTATTAGCTGTTATAGGAGGATTTCATTTAATGGGAATTATAGGACCAAGTTCTATGGGACCTACCAAAGAAGAAGTAGAATTTCTTGGAAAATCTTTGACTTCCCTTGGGATAGAGCATGTTTATACTTGTCACTGTACAGGAACCCCTGCTTATAAGGTGCTCAAAAATACATTAGGAAATAAAGTAGAGTATTTTAGTACTGGAACTGTTATAGAATTTTAAGTGGGAAAATAGTATTTTTAATATATATGGTTATTATGGTATTATACATTTTACTAGAATTATATAGAGTGATTAATTACATCTTAGTTTGTGAAATTATAGTAGCTATTGCAAGAGCTATAGTATTTGCTATTATAATATTTATAGGTACATATAAGATTAAGAAAATATTATATGATTAGATAAATCTGTAAGTAAGTGTAAGTTAAAAAGATATATAACCCTATAAAGATAAAATATATCTAATTAATAATATTAATTAAGTAGTGTAACTAAGATCTTGTTATAAGTTAACTTAAATATTTAAAATATACTTAATAAGCAACTTATTAATAGAATAAAGAGGTGCTAATATAATGAAAAAAGGCAGAATGTTTGAATTAATAGTTTTAATATTAATAATTTTAATTAATATAATCTCATATAAATATGTTCCAGAAAATATGGCAATTAATTTTTCTTTAACAGGTAAGGTGAATTACAGTGTAAATAAAATTATAGGATTAAGTATAATTCCAATGGTAGCATTATTAATGTTTTTAATAGGATTTTTACCTTCAGAAAAAAATGATAATAAATTAGCTACATATGGTATTTACGGTATAATATTATTTTTGAATATAGTTATGATAAAAGTAAATATGTCACTATAAGTTGCTATAAAATTTAAGAATTTAATAGTTCTTTATTTGAGAAGCAATTAAATTTAAGGTTAATAAGGATTTCTTTAATTGCTTAAATACTGGCATTAATTCTATTAGTTATATAGTTTTAATTTAATATTAAAAACAAAAGACTTAACTATAATCAATTAAAAATTCAATATATATTGAAGGGAGAATTTTAGTGATATGCTTAAAGAAATTGAAATGAGAAGAAGTATAAGAAAATATATTGATAAGGAAGTTGAAGAAGAAAAACTAACCCAAATACTTAATAGCGCAAGGCTTGCTCCTTCAGGGAATAATACACAACCTTGGCACTTCATTGTGATAAAATCAGAAAAGAATAGACAAAAATTAGCCTATGCATCCCATAATCAAAAATGGATGATGTCCGCTCCAATTTTTATAGTATGTGTAGCAGACATATCCTCTAGAATAAAAGATACTAAAGAAATATGTTTAGATGAAAATACTAAAGAAAAAGAACTAAAAAAAATAATAAGAGATACATCAATTTCAATTGAACATATGGTTTTAGAAGCTGAAAATTTAGGATTAGGTACTTGCTGGGTAGCTTGGTTTACCCAAGACGAAATTAGACCACTTTTAAATATACCTTCGGATAAATATGTAGTTAGTATTATCACTCTTGGCTATAAAGATGAAAATCCAAAAGCTAGACCAAGAAAAAAGCTTGAAGAAATAGTTCATTATGAAAAATGGTAAAAATTCATAAATGGTAATATATCCAGCAATTTTTAAAAAGAAGATTGCTGGATATATTTAATTTTACGAAAGTGAAATACGAATCAATAGTTGGAAAAATTTATTTTACTTTATCTAAAATTTAATTATTTTTTTAAAGAGGTTATAACTCAGATTAAACTTTAAAGGAAAATAATGTTTTGTTAATAATCTATTTACAAATAAATAAAAAATATGTATAATTACCATATATTATACACATTTAAGGGGGAAGCTAGAATGTTAAATGCACTTACAGGAATATTATTCTTTATAGGATTGATTGGTTTTGCAGTTATGACTATAAGAATGATTATTAACCATATAAGAAAAATGGATAATAAAAAAAATAAAAAGTTGTTGTTTGGATTTTTAGGAGTAATGTTTGTTTCTATATTTATCAGTGCTCTTCTACCAAACTCATCTAATGAACTATCAGCTAGTAAATCTGCTAATATATCAAGTAATGATGAAAAATTACTAACAGCAAGTGATAAAAAATTATTGAAAAAGAATTATAGCCAATTTAATGGTTACGAAAGAACTCAATTTTCTGAAATAGAAGATAAGTATAAAAAAATGAAAGAGAAGGATAAAAAAAATATTAAATCTGATTATGAGAGACTATTAAAAGAAAAAGAAGTTCAAATAAAAAAATGGGAAGAAGAAGAAAAGAAAAAAGAACAACAAAAAAAAGAAGAGGAAAAAAAGAAAAAAGAGGAATTCATCAAAAAAAATACCAAAACATTATCAGCAGGTCAATATACAGTTGGAGAACATTTAGATGAAGGTCAATATATGATAACATTTAATGGGTCAGGAAACTTATTTGTATATGGTAGTGATGGGCAATCAGTAGTAAATGAAATAGGTGGTAGCGATTTAGGAATAAGTCAATATAAAGTTACACTAGTAAATGGATGGAAAATAAAAATTTCAAGCATGTCTATAAATATTAAGCCTATTGAAAGTCAATTACGTTCATATAGCAATTTTGAACTTCATGCAGGTTACTGGATTGTTGGTCAGGATGTAACAGCAGGTAGATATAAAGCCTCTGTAGATAGTGGATCAGGTAATTTCTTTGTGTATGATGAAAATGGGGCACCTAAGACAAATGAAATTTTGGGAAGTGATTTAGGTGTAAAAGAAGTTATTATTGATTTAGAAGATGGAGATTTAATAAATATAAGTTCTTTGAATCATGTTAAATTTTCACCTGAAGAATAAAAATAATTACATAATAAATATAATACAAAAAAGTGTCTTATTATAAAATAAAAGGCACTTTTTTATTTTGAATTTATTTACAAATAAGCCTGAATGTTATATAATTCTAACATGAGTTATAAATACATAACATTTGTTAGAATTATGTAACAGGAGGAATGACATGAAAAGAGTACTTAGGTTAAAAGAAAAAACAATATTAAGAAATGGAATGTTAGCATTTATTTGGATCGTTTTAGGACTAGTTCGAATTTTTAAACATAGCATGGTTTTAAATGTTTTAATGTTTACAGGTTTATTAGCGCTTTTAGGATCGTTTTTTATAGGAAATCTTATAAAAACAGAATCACAAGATGAAATGTCAAAATATAATGAGAGTAAAGCTAAACTAAAAGTATATAAGATTTTATTTTATTTGAGTATGGGAATTTTTATAGTTACTGCAAAAGGAGCATGGTTTCTTGATTTTAAATTAATATTACCATTCTTTATAGGAGCAGCTTATTTACTTGAATTTATTCTTTTCCTTTTTTATGAAGAGGTTGGTGCTTAATATGGTAAAACTAAAGACCAAGATACATGAACTCCGAAAAGAAGCTAATATGAAGCAAGGAGAACTAGCAAAATTAGTAGGAGTAAGAAGAGAAACTATAGGACATTTAGAAAATGGGAAATACAATCCTTCATTAAAACTAGGAATGGATATTGCTAAAGTTTTTGGGAAATCAGTAGAAGAAGTTTTTCAGTTTATAGAAGATGAAAATGATTAAAATAAATTATATATAAAAAAGTCCTGATTACAGTATGGGGCTTTTTTAATATATACAAATTTATAAAATAAAAACATATACAATATTTATTTAAAATCTATTAACTAGGCTTTTTTATGTATATGCTATACTAGTATTAAAATCAAATAAGAATTAAGACTTATGTTTTTTTATAATTGTTATTTGATATCTATTAATTATTAGATTGTAATAAAAGTTAGGATGATACAAGTTATGAATAAGACAATAGGAATACTAGCTCATGTAGATGCAGGTAAAACTACATTGGGAGAACAGATATTATACCACACAAAGAGTATTAGAAAGAGAGGAAGAGTAGATCACAAAGACTCTTTTTTAGATAATCATACAATTGAAAAAGAAAGAGGAATAACAGTATTTTCACAGCAGGGAAAATTTAATTATAAAGATTCTACATATTATCTTATAGATACTCCAGGCCATATAGATTTTTCATCTGAAATGGAAAGAGCAATTGAAGTTATGGATTATGCTGTAATTATAATAAGTGCAGTTGAAGGAATTCAAGGCCATACAGAAACAGTATGGCAACTTTTAAGAAAAGATAAAGTTCCAACATTTTTCTTTATAAATAAGATAGATAGAGTTGGAGCAAATACTGAAAGTGTAATAGAAGATATAAAACTTAATTTTACAGAGGAAACATTTCTTATACCTAAATCTTTAAATAGTGATATTTCTTCTCAGCTTATAGAATTTATTGCAGAGCGAGATGAGGTATTATTTGAAAAATACTTAGAGGATGAGTATGAAAAAAATCTATGGATAAATTCAATGAAAAAACTCATCAAGGAAAATAAATTTTTTCCTTGTTTTAGTGGCTCTGCACTTCAGGACATAGGTATAGAGGATTTTTTAGAGAATCTGCATACTTTAACTTATACAAAATATAAAAAAGAAGAAGAATTTAGTGGAAGAGTATATAAAATAGCTCATGATGAAAAAGAAAGCAGATTAACTTTTATAAAAGCATTAAGTGGTAGGTTAAAAGTTAAGGATGAAATTTATATAGAAAAGGATCAAGGTAAATTTTATGAAAAAGTTAACGAAATAAGAATATATAATGGTGATAAATTTGTAAAAGCAGATGAGGCTAAAGCTGGAGAAATTTTTGCAGTAACGGGGATAACTTCTCTTAATACTGGAGATGGAGTAGGAACGTTAAATGATAAAGCGATTTATGATATGGTTCCAACTTTAAAATCAAAGGTTATATTTGATAAAAGTTTAAATGTAAAAGAGGTTTTATGTAAATTTAAAATATTAGAAGCGGAAGATCCTGCTTTAAATATAGTTTGGCATGAAAAACTTCAAGAAATTCAAGTTTATATTATGGGAATTATTCAATTAGAAGTTTTAAAAAACTTAGTAGAAGAAAGATTTAACTTATCAGTAGATTTTGGTCCTTGTGAAATCTTATATAAAGAAACTATTTTAGATACTGTTACAGGTTATGGACATTTTGAACCTTTAAAACATTACTCAGAAGTACATCTTAAATTAGAACCTGCTAAGAGAAATAGTGGTATTTCCTTTGAAAACTCATGCCATACAGATGATTTAATAGTAGGACATCAAAATCTAGTAAAAACTCATATTTTTGAAAAAGATCACCATGGAATTTTAACAGGATCCCCTATAACAGATATAAAGATAACACTTTTAACTGGTAGAGCTCACAATAAACATACTAGCGGAGGAGATTTTAGAGAGGCTACATATAGAGCCTTAAGACAAGGACTTGAAAAGGCTAAAAATGTTTTATTAGAGCCTTATTATTCTTTTAAAATGGAAGCTTCCTTAGATTCAATGGGAAGAATTTTATCAGACATACAAAAGCTAAAAGGTACCTTTGATCCTCCAAAAACAATTAAGGATAGAGTTATTGTAAAGGGAAGAGGTCCTGTTGTAACTTTTATGAATTATCCTGTAGAGTTTAATTCATATACAAAAGGGAAAGGAAAAATTAGTTTTACATTTGAAGGATATGACGTTTGTCATAATGAAGAAGAGGTTATAGAAAAAATAGACTATGACAAAAATGCAGATATTGATTATACATCAACTTCAGTATTTTGCTCTAAAGGACAAGCATTTTTAGTAAAATGGGATGAGGTAGAAAAATATATGCATTGTTTAAAATAGAATACTTGGTAAATGTATTGATGTGTTAAATAATTTTTATAGATAAGTATTTTTTAATATATGTAACTTATTAATAATCTAAATAACTATATATGAGGTGACACTATGGATTTATTATTAAAACAAAAAGTAGATTTAATGGTAGAAAATTATTATGAAATTAGAGATTCTTTTGCATTTGAATACAGTATAGTAAAACATTTTATAGCTATGAATTTAGCATCTAAAAATAAGAGCGTAAATATTGATGAAATTAAAGAGATAAAAAGTTATATAAAAAAAGAAGTAGGGCTATTTTCTAATTTTAGAGGTACAAATTTATTAACTTTAAGTAGTCTTTTGTATTTAGAATATGATTACAAAACATACTTTAAAAACATGCAAAATGTATATAAAAAGATGAATGATGTAGGTTTTAGAAAAACTCAATATTTACCTTTAGCTGCCTATTCTTTAGTTAAATACTGTTCTATGTATATGTGGGATGAAAAGATTAGTCGAATGAAGAGTTTTTATTGTAAAATGAAAAAAAATCATTTTTGGTTAACTTCATCAGATGACTATGTTCTTGCAGCGGTTCTCGCTACTTCAGATTTAGATATAGAAAAAAGTACTGAAGAAATGGAAAAATGCTATAAATTTTTAAATAAAAAGGGATTTTCTAAAAGCGATGGTCTTCAAACTCTTTCACAAATACTTACTTTTGGAGAAGAAGATTCTGAAATTAAGTGTAATAAAGCCTTATCTTTATTTACTAAATTAAAGAATGAAAAATGTAAATTAAGATATGATGGGTTAGGATCTTTAGGTGTATTAACTCTTATATCTCTTGATGAAAACAAAATAGTAGAAGAAATAAAAGAAGTTTATAATTATATAAAAAGTAAAAAAGGATATGGAATGTTTAGCATTCAAAAATCCTATGTATCTATGCTAGCCGCTTCTTTAGTGGCAGATTTTTATGTAGAAAAGGCTAAAGATGGATTAATGGATATAACTTTGGCCAATAGTATAAATGCTATAGTGATTGCACAACAACAAGCAGCTTTAGTAGCAGTTTGTGCAGCATCTGCAGCAGCTTCATCATCAAGTTCATAATGTGCTAAATTATAATAAAGAGTAGTTTGAAAATAATAAACTACCCTTTATTATAAAAAGATACATAGTTTGTTATTTTTAAATTAATTAGGAAATAATAATTTGTATACAACATAATACTTATGTTGTATATTATTAATAGATTTTTTCTAATAAAATAATAAAATCGATTTAATTATAAAATATTTTTAAATGGTATCTTCTGCATTAGAAGGATCCATATGTTTAACTAGAGATAAAATAAAAGAATTTGTTATAATTAATTAATATTTGATAATTAGGAGAATATGCTATGAAAAATACTAAAGATTACGATTGTCTTTTTTCTCAAAAATATATTTTAAAGAATGATGAAAATAAGACTTTATATAATTATGAAAAGTTTGATCTTTTAAAGGACTGTTTTAATTTTGCAATTGAAAATATTAAATCTATTCCTAATGAAGGGCTTTTAATACTTTCTACAGAAAGAGGATATTTGATTTCTGCTTATGATTTTAAAAATAAATCTTTAGTTTATGAATATGAAGGAATGAGTTTTAAAGAAAAAGCTACTTTATCTTTAAATATACATATAAGAAATAAAGAAATCAATATGGTAGATGAAAATAAATATGTTCTACATTTTATTTCAAATGAAAAACTTAATTATATAGAAAATATGCTAAATGATATTTCAAAATCCATTGAAGGAATAGTTAAAATATCAAGGAAGCATTCCTATTATGGAGATATGCTTTTAAAAGCTATTGATAATGTAGATGATGCTATTACATACTGTGATAAGAATGGTATTGTAAGGTATGCAAATAAAGGATGTCTTGAAATATTAGATACAAATAAAGAGGATGTTATAGGTAAAGACCTTAGAGAAATAACTACAGGAAAACCTATTTTACTTGAAGTACTTAAAAATAAAAAAAGTATAATAGATATTGAATATATTCTTAAATATAGAGGAAAAGCATTTCGATTTATAAACTCAGGATATCCAGTATATTCAGATAAAGGTGAAATACTTGGAGCTATTGATATATATAGAACTATAGAACGTTCAAGAAAGTTTGTAAGTAATATGGCAGGATATCAAGCTTTCTTTAGTTTTGACCATATAATAGGAGAAGATAGAAAGACTGTTGAGCTTTTAAATATTGCAAAGATATTTGCTAAAAGTGATGAAACAATCCTTATACTTGGTGAAAGTGGAACAGGAAAAGAGCTAATTGCTCAATCTATACATAATTATAGTAATAGAAAAGATGGGCCTTTTATTGCACTTAATTGTGCTAATTTTCCTAATGATCTTATAGATAGCGAATTGTTTGGATATAGTGAAGGAGCATTTACAGGAGCTAAAAAAGGAGGAAAGCAAGGAAAGTTTGAACTTGCAAGTGGAGGAACGCTTTTTTTAGACGAGATTGGAGAAATGCAAATTCATCTTCAAGCAAAACTCTTAAGGGTACTTGAAACAAAATGTATAACTAGAATAGGTGGAAATAATCAAGTTAAGATTGATGTAAGAATAATTGCTGCTACAAATAAAAATCTTGAGAAATTAGTTGAAGAAGGTAAATTTAGACGTGATCTTTATTATAGGCTTAAGGTACTTTGTCTTGAAACACCGAATCTTAGAGAACGTGGAAATGATATAATTCTTTTAGCAGAATATTTTATAAGACACATTTCTAGTAAATTAAATAAAAAGAATGTAAAAATCACTGATAAGGGAAAAGATCTTCTTTTAAAATATTCTTGGCCAGGAAATATTAGAGAACTTGAAAATGCAATGTCAAGAGCGCTTTTTATATGTGATACAAATCTAATAACAGAAGAAACTTTGATTAAAGCAGGTATAAAAGATTCTGAGTATCATGAAATAATAAAGAGAGATAGAATAAAAATAAATAGACAAATTCTTATTGAAACTATGAAAAAAGTTAAAGGAAACAAGAAAAAGGCAGCAGAAAAGCTTGGCATTTCAAGACCAACATTATATAAAATGCTAAAAAGATATGATTTAGATTAATATCAGATTATTGAGAATTAAACTTACAAGCCTATTTAGCGCAGTTTATAAGTAGAATTCATTTTTAAAATAGATAATCATTTGATTTTTAGTGTAAATACATTACATGTAAACTATTTACACTAATATAATATTTAAATATAAGGAATTAAAAACATAAGAAACCATATAGGGTGTAAACACTTTACACTCTATATGGTTTCTTATGTTTTTTTAATATAAAAGATATTTATAAAAAATAAGACTATAGGTGCTTTTAAGCTATGCTAAAAAGAGTATTTTTATCTTTGGCATAAAAGTTGCTTTTAAAGATAAAAAAGAAAAATATTATTGAAAATTATTTTTAAGATAACATGTTTTTATCTAAAAAATATACTTATCTGATTATAAAATAATCTATTAGATGAAAAAAACATAGTTTCTTAAAACAAATTAGGAGGTACACTATGAAATCAAGTAAGAGTATTATTTCAAATGAGAAAAAGTATATAGCTAAAGCTCAGAAGCTACCATATTATCCAGTAGCCTTTAAAAAAGGAAAAGGAGCATTACTATATGATTATGAAGGCAGAGAATATATAGATTTTTTATCAAGTGCATCCTCAGCAAATATAGGTCATGGAAACAAAGAAATAGCACAGGTTGTAAAAAAACAAATGGAAAGTTTGGTTCAGTATGTTGTAGCTTACTTCTATTCTAGCCTTCCGGTTAAGTTAGCAGAAAAATTAGTAAGTATAGCACCAGGGGATAAGGATAAAAAAGTAATGTTTAGTACCACGGGGTCTGCGTCTATAGATGGAGCTATAAAACTTGCAAAAGCCTATACAAAAAGAAGTAAAATAATATCTTTTCATGGATCTTATCATGGAAGCACATATGGAGCTTTATCAATATCTGCAATAAATACAAATATGAGAAGAAATATAGGGCCGAATCTTCCAGAAGTATATCACTTTAGCTATCCAAATTGTTTAAGATGTAAGTATGGAAAAGATAAAAATAGTTGTGAAATGGAATGTTTAAAGGAAATAGAATACGCATTTGATAACTATTTACCACCAGATGATGTTGCTGCTGTATTTATAGAACCTATAGCTGGTGATTCAGGGCTTATTGTTCCTCCAAAGAAATATATAAAGGCTTTATATAACCTATGTAAAAAGTATGGAATACTTTTAGTTTCTGATGAAATTCAGCAAGGACTTGGAAGAACAGGTAAATGGTTTGCAATAGAACATTTTGATATAGAACCAGATTTGATAGTTATGGGAAAATCTATAGGAGCAGGACTTCCTTTAGGAGTTGTAATAGGGAAAACTGATATATTAAATAGCTTAGATGCTCCAGCACATGTGTTTTCCATGTCAGGAAATTCAACAGTTTGTGCAGCATCTTTAAAAATGCTTGAAATATTTGAAAGAGAAAATTTAAATGAAAGATCAGAAAAAATGGGAAAATACATTAAAAATAAACTTATAAAGCTTAAAGATAAATACGAAATAATAGGAGAGGTTCGAGGATTAGGTATGTCTATTGGAGTTGATATTGTAACAGATAGAATTTCTATGGACAAAAATCATGAAGCTGCTGCAAAAATATGCTATAGATCCATTGAAAAAGGTTTAGTACTAGTATTTATAGGAAAGTCAGTATTGAGGATACAACCACCTTTAGTAATAACAAAAGAAGAAGTGGACAAGGGCATTAATATAATAGAAGAGTCGATAAATGAATATCTAAAAGGTGAAATTGGAGATGAAGTATTTGATTTTGCTAAGGGATGGTAGCATTTAATCTTATATATTATTTATGTAACTTAATATAAAAACATTAAATTATATGAAATAAAATAAATTTTAAATAAACAATATTCTAAACTTCAGATAAAGATTTTATTGTATCTGAAGTTTAGAACTAGAAGTATAATAATAAAAATTTATAATAAAGGATGAACGTGATGAATAAGAATATTGATAAAGAAAAAGCCTTACATTTAATGAAATCAACTACAGATAAAAGAATGTTTGAAAGATATCAATCAATATATTTACTTCTTTCAAATATGAAAATAAACGAAGTAGCAAGTATAGTTGGTCGTAGTCCTCGTACAATAAAAAACTATAAAAAATCATATAGTATTTCTGGATTAGAAGGATTGACTATAGGTAAACCTACAGGACGTCCTAAACGTTTAACGGAAAAACAACTTAAACAATTAAGAAATTTAATTTTGACTAAATTACCAGCTGATGTTAATTTTCCAACTGAATTTAACTGGACAGCTAATACAGTTTGTAAGTGGATAAAAAATGAATATGGAGTAAAATATACTATACCTGGAGTTGCAAATATTTTAAAAAGATTAGGCTTAAGTCATACAAGAATATATACATTACCTAAAATTAATTTTAAAAAACAAGAAAATTTTAAATCAGCATTTAAAAATTAAAAAAGGCTTATAGATTAGAATGAAAATTATTCTCAAAAGTTATTGACAATCATAATCCATTAGTATAAAATAAAATTATTAACTGAGGTTAACATTTTTACATATTTAATTGATAGTTTTATATTAATTAAGATATAATGTTAAATATACATTAATGTTAAACTAAGGTTATGGAGTGATATTTATGAATAATAATGAATCAATGGAAATGTATCTTGAAACTATCTATATATTAGAAAGAGATTATAACCATGCACATGGTGTTGAAATAGCAAAAAGATTGGGAGTATCAAAGCCTAGTGTAACAAAGGCTATGAATCTTCTAAAAGAAAAAGGATTAATAAATAAAGAGCATTATGGAACTATAACTTTAACTAAAGAAGGTAGAGAAATATCAAAAAAAATATATAATAATCATAAGTTAATCTCTATGTTTTTACAAAAATCACTTAATTTAGATTTTGATGAGGCATCTGAAAATGCATGTAGAATTGAACATATAATAAGTGATAAAATGTTAAATGCTATTAAACAATATCTAGATTTACCTAAATGTCGATAATACATATATTAAAGCTAAAATAGAACAGGGGGAGTAGATATGGATCATATTATAAATAGTAATGCAGTTATAAATGGATATGATAAAGTAGATCAATACCAAGGAGAAGAAATTACTTTATCTAAAGCGGAGATTGATAAACAATATATAATTAAAGAAATTAAAACTGATGATGAAGAACTTAAAGATTTTTTATTCACATTAGGTTGCTATGAAGGAGAAGAAGTTACAGTTATTTCTGTTTTAGCAGAAAATTATGTTATCAATGTTAAAGATGCAAGATATAGTATTGATACAGAGTTAGCAGGAGCAATTGTTGTTTAATACTTAAATTAATCAAGGTTAACTTAATTATATTTATTTTAATCAAGATATTTTAGTTTCTATGATTTTTATTAATAATATAATAAATAATAGTATATCTTATGTTTTTTTATCCATAAAGTTAGCTTATGCTAATTTTATAGATTCATAAGTTTACTATACTACAAAAGTTAGTCTAAGCTAACTTAATTATATTTATTTTTTTAATTAAAGGAGTACTACAGACTAAAAGTTAGCTTAAGCTAATTTTAAATATATATTTTATAGAGAGTATGGAGGAAGTTGGAAATGAAGATAGCACTTACAGGTAATCCTAATAGTGGAAAAACCACATTGTTCAATGCTATTACAGGAAAGATAGAACGTGTTGGTAACTGGGCAGGAGTAACAATAGACAAAAAAGAGGGGGACGTTAAAAAGAGTCTTAATGACACAAACAAAAATATTACAGTTGTTGACCTTCCAGGTGCATATTCTATGTCGCCATTTACATCGGAAGAAAGTATAACAAGTGAATTTGTTAAAAATGAAAAACCAGATGTAATAATTAATATTGTTGATGCTACTAACTTAAGTAGAAGTTTATTCTTTACTACGCAACTTTTAGAATTAGGAATTCCATTAGTTGTAGCATTAAATAAAAGTGATTTAAATGAAAAAAAAGGAACAACTATTAATGTAAATGAACTATCTAAACAATTAGGTTGTCCTGTTGTACAAACTATTGCTACAAAAAGTAGTAATAATGGCTTGAATGAATTAATTTCTAGATCATCAGAAGTAAGTGGTAAATCACAAAGATCACCTTTTAAAGTTTCTAATGTAAACTTAAATGACAAAAATTCTGTAAAAGCTTCTGACAAAAAAAGATTTGAATTTGTTAATGGAATAGTAACTAAAGTAGAAAATAAAAAAATAAAAAGTAACAAACAAACTAAACAAGATGGTATTGATAGAATTTTAGCTCATAAATGGCTTGGAATTCCTATATTTGTACTTATCATGTGGGCAGTATTTTCAATATCACAAACATACTTAGGACCATTTTTAGCAGATACATTTGTTGGATGGATTGATTCATTTAATGAATTTGTAGGAAACTCATTAGGAAATGGAGTGTCACCATTACTTAAAGCATTATTATTAGATGGTATTATAGGTGGTGTTTCAGCAGTAGTTGGATTCCTTCCACTTATTATGGTATTATTCTTTTTACTTGCATTACTTGAAGATTGTGGTTACATGGCCCGTGTTGCTGTTATCATGGATAGATTCTTTAAAAAAGTTGGTTTATCAGGTAAATCAATCATACCAATGGTTATTGGTACAGGCTGCTCTATTCCAGGTATTATGGCAACAAGAACTATAAAAAATGAAAGACAAAGAAGAACAACTGCAATGCTTACACCTTTTATGCCATGTGGAGCTAAGCTTCCAGTTATAGCTTTATTTGCAGGAGTGTTTTTTAATGATGCATCTTGGGTAGGTACATCAATGTATTTCTTAGGTATTATAATTATTATATTAGCCGCTTTAGTTATAGTTAGAATAACAGGCGAGAAAAATAAAAGATCATTTTTTATAATGGAATTACCAGAATATAGATTCCCAAGTATAAAAAGAGCAACAATATCTATGTTCTCTAGAGCAAAGGCTTTTATTAAAAAGGCTGCAACTATAATTCTTCTTTGTAACGCAGCAGTACAAATTATGCAAACATTCAATTGGTCATTCCAAGTTGTTCCAGAAGGAGCCCAAGACACAAGTATTCTTGCAAGTATAGCATCACCTTTTTCAATAATATTAATACCACTTGGATTTGGTGTATGGCAACTTGCAGCAGCAGCTATAACTGGATTTATAGCTAAGGAGAATGTTGTTGGAACACTTGCTGTTGTATATTCAATTACTAACTTTATAGATCCTGAGGAACTTGCTCTTGTATCTGGAAAAGCTAATGTTGCAGATATAATGGGACTTACTTCAGTAGCAGCACTTGCATATTTAACATTTAACTTATTTACTCCTCCATGTTTTGCAGCTATTGGTGCAATGAATGCTGAAATGGAAAATAAGAAATGGTTATGGAGTGGTATTGCATTCCAATTTGGAATGGGATATACAATTGCATTCCTTGTATATCAAATAGGAACTTTAATAACAACAGGTTCTGTTGGAACAGGTTTTATACCAGGATTAATTGTAGTAGCTATATTAATTAGTATTGTTGTCTATCTTGTTAAAAAAGGTAATCAAAAAAGTCAAAGCAAAAGTGATTTAAAATTAAGTGCTTAGGAGTTGATATATATGTCAAACATAGTAGTACTAGTAATTATACTTACAATCATAGCAGCTTCAATTACTAAGATTGTAATTGAAAAGAAAAAAGGCGTTAAATGTATTGGTTGTCCTTGTAGCGGTTCAAAGGATAGCAAATGTAATTGTCACATATCAAAATAGATAAATAAAAATACTTATATAAGAGTATCTTAGGTTATTTATAACCTAAGATACTCTTTTTATTATCTAAGAAATTATAAATTTAAAATAAGTGATTTTAATAAATAAAAGCATTATGTAAAATCACTTAGGGAAGTTTATATTATTTTAGGATAAAAAAATATTTTTAATTATAGTAAGTTATTATTTTAAAATAGTATGAACTGCTAAAAAATAATATATTTTTTAACAAGATGAAATTAAACAAATAATAGTAATTATTTGCATAAATATACATATGAATAATTAAACGGAAAAAATATAAAAAAATATGTATTTTCAAAAATAAACATTTGATAATATTTCAATTATATATTATAATAATTGATAACATATTGTAGCTATTTTATAACAATTTATTAAAAGTACAGAGGGGCGGATGAGAAAATAAAAAAACAAAATTGTAAAATTGTTGCATAATAATATTAAATTGTATATAATTATGCAAAAGATAGTGAACCATAAAAATTTTAGGGGGCAAATAAAATGAAAAAAAATTTAAAAAGGATTATAGCGGTATCATTAGTAACTATTTCTATGTTTGCATTTAGTGCCTGTGGCAGTAAGAAAAAATCGTCTTTAGAAAATATAAAGGAAAAGAAAGAATTAGTACTTGGAACAAGCGCAGATTTTCCACCTTATGAATTTCATAAATCAGTAAATGGAAAAGATGAGATTTTAGGTGCTGATATTGAAATCGCAAAACAAGTTGCAAAGGATCTAGGGGTAAAACTTACAATCAAAGATATGAAATTCGATGGACTACTTGCATCTTTAGATCAAGGGAAAGTAGATATGGTTATTTCAGGTATGACACCAACAGAAGAAAGAAAGAAAAATGTGGATTTCTCAGATATTTATTATAAATCTGTTCAAACAATAGTTGTAAAAAAATCTGATAAAGATAAATTTAAAGGAATTAAAGATTTTGATGGTAAAAAAATAGGAGTTCAAAAAGGTTCAATTCAAGAAGGTATAGCAGAAAAACAACTTCCAAAGGCTAAACCAGTAGCACTTAGTAAAATATCTGATTTAGTGTTAGCTTTAAATAGTGGAAGAATTGATGGAGCAATAATTGAATTCCCTGTTGCCACTTCATATACAAATTCAAATAAAGATTTAGTTATATCTGACATAAAAGTTACAACAGAAGAAGCAGGATCTGCTGTAGCAATGAAAAAGGGTAGTGAAGATTTAGTTAAAGAAGTAAATAAAACACTAGACAAGCTTAAAAAAGATAAACTTATAGATAAATATATTACAGAGGCAAGTAAATTAGTAGAGCAATAAGTTTAAATTAAAAATAAAATATTTGTTAGGCATAACAGTTGCCTAACATTTGTTTTATAAAGCTATATTAGACAACAGTGTGATTACAAAAGTATAAGGGAGGAAATACAATTGGACTTTAGTTTTTTATCTAAGTATTACATGTTTTTCTTTGATGGAGTTAAAATAACAATAGTTTTAGCATTTTTTACAGTATTAATAGGATCTATATTAGGATTGTTACTTGCAATAATGAAACTATCTAAAAATAAGGTGTTAAATATCATATCAGCATCTTATATTGAATTTATAAGAGGTACTCCTACACTTGTGCAATTATATATTGTATATTATGGACTTCCTAATTTAGGCATTACTCTTCCAGATATTGCTGCAGGTATTATAGCTTTATCAGTAAATAGTTCCGCCTATATTGCTGAAATAATCCGTGCAGGTATACAATCAGTTCATAAAGGACAAATGGAAGCTGCAAGATCATTAGGTATGCCAAATTCAATGGGTATGAGATTTATTATTATACCTCAGTCAATAAAAAATATTTTACCGGCACTTGGTAATGAATTTATTGTAGTTGTTAAAGAATCATCTGTAGCTTCTATAATAGGTATTCATGAACTTATGTATAATGCAGATACGGTTAGAGGTAATATATTTAAGCCTTTTGAGCCATTAATAGTAGCAGCTATTATGTATTTTATATTAACATTCTTATTATCTAAATTAGTAGGTTCTCTTGAAAGGAGATTGAAAACAGGTGCTTAGAGTTAAAAATTTACACAAAAAGTTTGGTAAACTTGAAGTTTTAAAAGGAATAGATGCAGAAATTGAAAAAGGAGAAGTTGTTGTTGTTATTGGACCAAGTGGTTCTGGTAAAAGTACTTTTTTAAGATGCTTAAATCTACTTGAAACTCCAACAGATGGAGAAATAATTTTTGAAAATAAAAATATAACAGACAAAAAAATTGATATTAATAAAATAAGACAAGGAATGGGAATGGTTTTTCAACAGTTTAATTTATTCCCTAATTTATCTATATTAGATAACATTACTATAGCTCCAAGAAAAGTTAAAGGAATAGCTCAAGATGAAGCTAATAAAATAGCTCTTAATCTTTTAAAAAGAGTAGGCCTTGAGGATAAAGCTAATAGCTATCCATCTCAACTTTCAGGGGGGCAAAAGCAAAGAATTGCAATAGCAAGAGCCGTTGCCATGCAACCTAAAGTAATGTTATTTGATGAACCTACATCAGCCCTTGACCCAGAAATGGTAGGAGAAGTTCTAGAAGTTATGAAAAAATTAGCTTCAGAAGGGATGACTATGGTAGTGGTAACACATGAAATGGGATTTGCTAAAGAAGTTGGAGATAGAGTTATATTTATGGATGGTGGAGTAATCGTTGAAGAAAATTCTCCAAAGGAATTTTTCGATAATCCAAAGCATGAAAGAACAAAAGCATTTTTATCTAAAATACTATAATAATTGAAAGTTTCTTTTAAAAGTAAATGTGTATTTTAATATATCATTAATAATTTTAAAATATACTTAGATTAAGGGATTTAAATTACTTATGAAACTTAATACAAAATATATAATATGTAAAAGGCTAAGTAAGGGGGCATTTTTATATGAACAAAAACTTAAAATGGGCAATAATAGGAGCGGGAAATGGTGGACAATCAGTATCAGGTCATTTGGGGTTAATGGGATTTGATGTGAAAATCTATGATATATTTAAAGAGCCTATAGATATAATAAATAAGCAAGGTGGTATATTTTTAGAAGGAGCAGTTGAAGGATTTGGTAAAGTACATGCTACAAATAATTTAGATGAAGCAGTTAGCAATGCAGATATTGTAATGGTAATTGCACCAGCACTAGCACACAATGATATTGCTAAAGCATGTGCTCCATATTTAAAAGATGGGCAAGTTGTTGTACTTCATCCTGGAGCTACTTTTGGCGCATTAGCATTTAGAAAAGTTTTATTAGATGAAAATTGTACAGCAGATATAACAATTGCTGAAACTAGTACATTAATTTATGCATGTAGAGCAATAAAGATAGGTACAGCACGGATACTTGGAATAAAAGATAGATTACAAGTAGCTACATTACCGGCAGTTAGAACAAAAAAAGTAGTAGAACTTTTAAGATGTGCATATCCTCAAATTGAACCGCTCCCAAATGTAATGTTAACTAGTTTAGATAATACAAATCCAATTATTCATCCAGCAGCAACACTTCTTAACACTTCAATGATAGAATCTGGAAAAGAATGGCTTTTTTATTGGGACGGAATAACTAAGTCTGTTGGTGATTTAATAGAAGAATTGGACAATGAAAGATTAAATATAGCTAAAAAATTAGGATATGAAATGGATGCTATTAAAGATCAGTATAGAGTAGAATATCATGCTGAAGGAAAAAATATAAGTGAGATTTTTAGAAACACAAAAGCTTATGAAGGTGTATATGGTCAAAAATCTCTTGATACTAGATATATTACAGAAGATATTCCTATGGGATTAGTACCTTTTATATCTTTAGGTAAAAAGCTAGGATTAAAAGTAGAGAGAATGGAACTTATAGCTAAATTGTGTGAATTTATGCTTCATAAAGATTTAACAAGTAATGCCCGTTCACTTGAAAATCTTGGTCTTTCTAATATGACTATAGATGAAATAATGAAGCTTATAATTGAAGGGGAATAAATAAATTAATAGTCTATAAAAAATAGCTAATAAAAACAATTGTTTTTATTAGCTATTTTTTTATTAAAATTTATGTTTTACTATTAGTTTTAATAATACATTTAAGTAACATTATTAAAGTTATATTCTGTAAATTTACTATTTATAAGTTTAAAAACCCAATATTTAATAAAGTATTAGAATAAAATTTAAAGTATAGTTTAAAAATATTTTATATTTTTTATATTTTAAGTAATAGCACTTATATCAACAATGTAACAACCTTCTGTATCTTTCAAAAATGATTTATTATGTGGATTTAGTTGAAAATGAAAATCATTACCATTGACATTAAATATATAAATTGCTAAACTAAAAAAAATTGATGTATATACATCATTTAAAATTATTCAAACAAAATTTTATGGAATAATTTAAATTGGCTTTTAAATATAGTCAAAGACTTAGGAGGAGATTTATGCAATATATCAAATTAGAGAGAGCAAATATTGAAATATCCAAAATTGCTTTTGGAGCACAACGTTTTGAAAATGCTAAAAATCATGAAGAACATGTAGAAACTATTTTACATGCCTACAAGAAAGGTATTAATTTTTTTGATACAGCAGTGCTTTATTGTGAGGATCAATCTGAAATTATATTAGGAAAAGCTATTAAAGAAATGAAAAAAGGAGATTTACCCTTTTACATTTCTTCTAAATGCTTAGATGGTGATCATAATAATTTTAGGAAAAGATTAGAAACTAGTTTAAAAAGACTAAATTTAGATAGTCTAGATTTCTTTACATGCTTTTGGGGAGTTAAAAGCTTTTTAGATTGGGAAGGTGTAAAATCTTTTGGAGCACTTAAAGAAATGGAAAAAGCAAAAGAAGAAGGGCTAATAAAACATATATGTATAACTACACATATGAAAAATGAAGATTTGAAAAAGGTTGTAAAAGATTATCCTTTTGATATTAATATAGTTGGATATAATTTAATAAATTCAAAAGCAAGGATAGATGGTTTAAAAGCATCTTATGAAAGTGGAATAAGTAATATTAGCATGAATCCACTGGGTACAGGTATAATACCACAATTTAAAGAAGTTTTTGATGTAATTAAGATTAGAGAAAATCAAACACTTGTACAGGCTGCTTATGATTATCTTTTATCAAATCCATATATCCACTCAGTATTAGGAGGCTTTAGTAATAAAAAACATGTAGATGATGCTGTTTTTGCACTAGAAAATCATGTTCCTTATTCAAAAGAGGAAATTCAATTAATTGATAAAAAAGTAAGAAAGAAAATAAATACTATACCACTTGAAAAAAGATATGAAATAGCAATGGAATTATGCAAAAAAATGTACATATTAAGAGACGAAGTTGCAGAATTTATGAATGTATATCCTATGCGCATATGGTAGAAATATATTAAATTTATAATTATATCATTATAGAATTACTAATTTATTGTATAAAAATAAATATTAAGACGTGTAAAAAAGAGGTGAATAAATTATATGAATAAATTACCAAAGGATTATATAGAAAAAGTACATGCTGGTGTATTAGGAAAAGTTATAGGAGTATATTTAGGACATCCTGTAGAAGGAGCTTTGTATCAGGATATAATAAAGAAACATGGAGAAGTATGGTATTACCTTCAAGAAAAGGAAGAGGAAATTGTAGAACCAGATGATGATATTACAGGAACTTTTTTATTTCCAAGAGCTATAGAAGATTATGATTATAATGAAGATACTTTAGCACAAAATATAGGAAAAGTTTGGTTAAATGGACTTGTAGAACATGAATCAGCAGTAGCATGGTCCGGTAAAGGAGTATCTACAGAACACACAGCATATCTTAATTTGAAAAAAGGCATGATTCCACCACATACTGGTAGTATAGAAACTAATGGTTCTATAGTAGCTCAACAAGTGGGAGGACAAATCTTTATGGATTGTTGGGGATTATTATGCCCAGATGACCCAGCTTTAGCAGTTAAATTAGTATCAGAAGCTGTAAGTGTACATCATGATGGTGAGGCCATATATGGGGCTAGAATAATTGCAGCAATCATAGCTATGGCGTTTACTGAAAAGGATATGAAAAAAAATCTAGAAAGAGCTCTAAAATTTGTTCCAGAAGATAGCAATATTTATAAGATAAATAAAAAATTATTAGAGATTAGAGAAAAAACAGAAGACTTCCATGAAGCTTTTAAATATTTATATGAAAACCATAGTTATAATCATTACCCAGGCAAGTGCCCAACAGAGCCAAATCATGGAATAGTAATATTAGCATTACTTTATGGTGAAAACAAATTTTCTAAATCAATGATGATTGTAGATACTTGCGGATGGGATGCTGATGGGAATTCTGCAGTAGTTGGAACTATTTTAGGAGTATCAACAGGAGTAAAAGGAATTAATAAAGATGCAAACTATATTAAGCCAATGAAAGGATTAGTATATGTTCCTTATGCAGAAGGTGGAGAAGCAATTACAGATTGTACTAATTTAACCTATAGAATTGTTAATATGGCTAGAAAAATGAGAGGGATAAGTGAAGTTAATCCTAAGAATAATGCTAGATTTAATTTTAGCTTACCAGGATCTTTACACGGCTTTGAGTTAGCTAAAGGTAACTTATACTGCCCATATACAGAAATAATAGATACTACTTCTAAAGAAATAAATGACATCAAAGGATTAGAAATATGCTATAAAATGATGACTATATCAAGAAGTATAAGAGCGGAGGCCTTAACTCTTGAAGAATATGATAAAAGAGATTTACCTTATTATAAATTAACTGCCTCTCCAACTTTATATTCAGGACAAGTAATAAAAATGGGGTTGATTTCACCTAATAATGAAGTAGAAGCTAGATTATTTGTAAAGTTAAATGCTGATAAAGATGAATATATAACACTATATTCCTCATATAAAAAGATTGTTAAAGGAAATGATATAACAGAAATTACATACAAAATTCCAAATACTAAAGGAAGACCAATAGGTAAAGTAGGATTTGAAATAAAAGGTTCAAGAAAAGAAGAAACATTAGAAGGTAAGGTGATTATTAATTATATAGATTGGAAAAGTGAGCCTAATTCAATACTTATTCCTGAAGATAAAAAAATTTCATTAGAAAAATGGTGGAACTTTACTTGGATTGGAAATGTAAATATGACAGATAACTTAAGAAATTTTCTCCCTTATATTAGACTTTCTTTAACTGATGAAATAGCAGTATTAAGCCAAGGAACAAGAGATTGGGAAAATTATAAAGCATCTGCCGAAATAATGCCTCATAACTTTGTAAGTGGTGGTATAGGAATAAGGTGCAGAGGATTAAAAAGATATATTGCACTTTTACTTACTAATAAAAATACATTAAAGTTAGTTGCAAAATATGATGAAGAAGAAATTGTTATTGATGAAAAATCTTGTGATTTTGAATTCGATATAAAAAATATTGATTTTAACATTCAAATAATAGGGGATGAAATTAAAGGAGAAGCTTTAGGAATAGAAGTTAGTGGAATCAATCCTTATTCTAAAAAACTTAGTAGTGGTGCAGCTGCCATTATTGTGGAAGATGGAGCAATAAAAGTCAATAAATACAAAGTAACTCCAGCTAAATAATAGAAAATTGAAAACAAAGGAGAAATTATAAATGAAATTATTAAAAGATAAAAACTTAGTAAAAATAGTAGGATCAGTACTTGTAAGTAGTATAGTTTTAGCAGGTTGCGGAAATAAAGCTGCTGAAAATAAAGAGGTTAAGGTTAAAGATGGTAGAGGTAAAGAAGTAGTAATGGATAAATATGCAGATAGTTTTGTGCTTTTCCCAAAAGAAGCAACTGCAATGTTTTCTATTACTCAAACAACAGATGGATTCTTAGGAATGAATGCTGCAAATAAAGATTATCTTAAAGGATCAGTTTTAGCAAAACATTATCCAGAATTATTAAATATAAAAAGTGATATTAGTGCAAAAGGAACTAGTTTCAATCCAAATGTAGAAGAAATATTATCATTAAAACCAGATGTAGTATATCAATGGCATGTAGGTGGAAAAGAAAGATGGGAACCTTTAGAAAAAGCTGATATACCAGTAATTACAGTTAATTGGGGCGATTGGAATGATGATATTGAAAGATATAAAACTTATGCCCAAGGTATAGGTAAACAAAAAAGAATGGATGAATTATTAAAAAGACAAGATGAAGCTAGTAACAAAGTAAAAAAAGTTACTCAATCTATAAAAAAAGAAGAAAAATTAAATCATGTTTTTGTAGATGAAATAAACGGAAATGAAATTGGAGTTTGGGGAACTGTTCTTCCACATACATCAGTACATGGAGTAGAAAATGCAGCTTATACTATAGGTAAACTTAATAAACCAGGAGAAAAGATTAACACAGAAACACTTTTAAAATGGAATCCAGATATGATTATAATTAATTCAACGGCATTTAAATCAGGAAAAGTAACTCCTGAAAAAATAATGAATAATAGCTTATTTAAAAATCTAAAAGCAGTAAAAAATAAAAAAATTTATGTTGTTCCAGATGTATCTCAACTAGATAACCCAACTATATTATGGTATTGGTATGCTATGCTTGCTACACCAGATAAATTTGAAGATACAAATTTACGTAACATAGTTAAAGACGAATATAAATTCTTATATAATACTGATATAAATGAAGAAGAAGTAGATGAAATACTTAATATAAAAGCAAATAAAAATAGTGAAAATTACAAACAATTTATTAAATAGTTTAGGAGATAGGAATGAAAAAGAATTATAAGTTATTTTTTATAATAGCCACAATACTATTAGTTATAATGGTATTTGTAAGTATAGGTTTAGGAAGATATTCCATGAATCCAACAGCTTTTTTAAATGGACTTTTTCATCCAACAAAGAGTAGTACTTCTATGTTAGTTTTATGGAAAGTAAGAATTCCAAGAATAGTAATGGCTATATTAATAGGAAGTGGATTAGCAGTTTCAGGAGCAACACTGCAAGCTATTTTTGGGAATCCTCTTGTTAGTGAGCATATATTAGGTGTTTCATCAGGAGCAGGATTTGGAGCAGCTTTTGGAATACTATTTATAGGTAGTACTTTAGGAATTCAAATATCTTCTATTATATTTGGTTTATTATCCATGGCAATAGCATGCATGATAGCAAAGAAAAATGGAAGTATTAGTGTTTTAATGTTAGTTTTATCTGGAATTATTGTAAGTTCAGTTTTTTCATCTGGAATATCTTTACTTCAATATTTTGCAGACCCAGATAACCAATTACCAACAATTGTTTTTTGGTTGATGGGAGGTTTATCAAAAGTAACAGTAAGTACAGTTATAAGAACAGCTCCTATTATCCTTACTAGTATATTTATTTTATATAAAATAAGATGGCAGCTAAATATAGCTTCACTTAATGAAGAAGAAGCTATATCTTTAGGTGTAAATATAAAAAGAATAAGATTACTTTCAATTGTATTAGCTACAACTATTACAGCTACTTCAGTTGCTGCTTGTGGAATGATTACTTTTGTTGGACTTGTTATTCCACATTTCACTAGAATGCTGATAGGTAATAACAATAAAATTTTACTTCCTGGGGCTATGTTATTAGGAGCTATATTTTTATTAGTGGTAGATAATTTTGCTAGAACTATTACTTCTGCTGAAATTCCTTTATCTATATTAACATCAATTGTTGGTGCACCTTTTTTTGCTTACTTATTACATAAAACAGGAGGGGTATGGAATGATTAAAGTGTCTAAAGTAGCATTTAATTATGATAAAGGAAGAACCCTTTTTAAAGATTTGTCATTTGAAGTTAAAAAAGGTGAAACTTTAGCTGTATTAGGTCCAAATGGTACAGGTAAAACTACATTTATTAAATGTTTAATGGGATTTTTTAAGTTTAGAGTTGGAGAAGTTTTTATTAACAATATATCTAATAAAGATATTAATCAAAAGGATTTTTGGAAACAAGTTGGTTATGTTCCTCAAGCTAAAAATGTATCCTTCGGATTTTCAGTGCTAGAAATGGTTGTCATGGGATTATCTCCTTACATCGGAATGGGTAGATTGCCTAAAAAAGAAGAATATTCTAAAGCTAAAGAGATGCTAAAACAATTAGGTATTCTTCATCTTCAAAATGCTTCTTGTAACAAAATAAGTGGAGGACAACTTCAAATGGTACTTATAGCAAGAACTCTTATAAAGGATCCTAAAATATTAATAATGGATGAACCGGAATCTAATTTAGATTTAAAAAATCAAATGAAAATATTAAATATTATAGAAAAGTTAAATTCTAAAAAACAAATGGCTATAATTATTAATACTCATTTTCCACATCATGCTCTTAAAGTAGCTCAAAATACTTTAATTATAGGAGAAAATAATCATGTGCTAGGTTCCACTAAAGAAATTGTAACAAAAGAAAATATGAAACAGTATTTTGATATAGATACAGAAATAATAAGTTACTCAAAAGATAACAAAGTATATAATACTATACTACCTCTCGGACTTAGTAAAAATAAGACAGTAATTAATTAGTATAAAGATCAAATATGTAAAGATAAAATATATATGAATAACTTATTTAAAATAGTCATTTATGTACAAAATTTAGGGTATGTATATCTAAATTTTGTACATAAATCTATATAAGAATATTTGTAAACTTTACAATAATAAATTAATACAATATAATTATTGATAATGAGAATCCGTATCACTGAAATTCTTTAGTCAATATAATAAGTTATTAACATAAAATGTTTTCATAAATTATTACCGTATAGAGAATTATTTTAATATCTAGATTAGAACAGCTAAAAGGGGGATTTATATGAATAAAGAAATTGTTATTAGTAATGCAGATGATTTTTATAAGTTTTTCGTAAAAAAGTGTAATTTTGAAAATAAAAAGATAGGAATGTATGAAAGATATTATGTAAGTCCCGAATTTGGAGAGGGAAGTTTGGAGCAAATAAGATTTAAAAATGGGTTAGAACTTTGTATTACTGATTTAAATTTAAAAAAATCTATTGAATTACAATACAATCTTATAGATCCTCCTTATGAGGTAAATTATATTTTAGAGGGGAACCTTTTTCATAATGAATTAAAAGCAAAAGATATGAATTTAAGTAGTGGAAGTATAAGTGTATATTTTAGAAAAGAGATGTGTGGAATTACTAAATTTATTTCAGGTAGAAACATCAAATATATTACGATTATAGCAGATAAGCGTTTTATTGAAGAAAGTTTATTAAATAATGAATATCATAAAGAGTTAAATGATTTTAAAATGTCATCTAGAGCAATTGAACTAACTAAACCACATAGACCAAGATCAGAATTAAAATCAACCTTTTTAAAAATGAAAGATTGTGATTTTTCTAGTATTGGTAAGCTTATGTATTTACAAAGCAAAGCTATAGAAGCATTATCTTTTGTATGGGAAAAAGAAATTAAATTATTAGAAAGTAAAAATAATATATTATTTTTAGACAAACAAGCTGTTGAATCTATTGAAAAAGCTAGGCAGCTTATTGAAGAAAACATGGTAGAACCTTATACAATTGATAAAATATCTAAAGAAGTAAATATGAATGCTTATAAACTAAAAAAAGGATTTAAACAAGTTTATAATATGACTATTTTTGGATATTTAAAACATATAAGAATGATAAAAGCAAAAGAACTATTAGAGAAAAAAGAATTAAATATAGGTGAAGTGTGTTCTGCTGTAGGATATACTAATGCAAGTCATTTTGCTAAAAATTTTAAAGAGGTTTATGGAGAAACTCCAAAATATTTTCGTTTTGGAGCATAAAAACTCCTTTTGTAGGCAGAAAGAAAATAAATAAGACGATATAATCTTAAATATAGATTATATCGTCTTATTTATTTGAAAGGGGGAAGCAGAAATAGTTATTTAATTACTATTATGCAATAAAATTATTATGATTAACAGTATAAAAGAACTTATGAGTATTTGTAAAGAAGAGAGAGTGAAATTTTCTTTCTCTGTAATTTTAGGATTTTTATCCGTTATTTTTTCTATAATTCCATATTATTGTACCTTCAAAATTATTATAGAAATATATAATTTAAACTATAATGTTGAATTATATATATTAGGTGCAATTATAGGTATTGCTATGAGATTTATTTGTTTTTCTATATCTTCCTTTATTTCTCATAAAGCTACAGCAGATTTATTATGTGGTATTCGTTTAAAGATACTTGATAAACTTGAAAAGTTATCTCTTGGAGAAGTTACTAAACAAAATAGTGGTTACTATAAAAAATTGATAGTAGACGATGTAGAATCTCTAGAAAAATTTCTTGCTCATTATGTACCAGAAGTATCATCAAGCTTAGGAGTCCCAATCTTTGTTGGAATTCTACTTTTTATTTTAGATTGGAAGATGGCTCTTGCAACGGTAATAATGATTCCTATTGCTTATAAAATACTATCTGGAATGATGAAGGGCAGCGAAGAAAAAATGCAAAATTATTCGACTTCATTAATGAGAATGAATTTCTCTATCATAGAATATATTCAAGGAATGACAGTTATCAAATCTTTCAACAAAACAGATAAGGCTGTTAGAAAGATTGAATCTAATGTAGACAACTTCAAATATCATGTTCTAAATTGGTATAAATCTTGTTGGAGATATATGTCTGGTTTTGCAATACTTATAAAATCCAGTCTTTTAATTCTTTTGCCAGTAGGAGGAATATTATTTTTAAGAGGTGAAGCTGATATTGGAAAAGTTATGTTTTTCTTTTTAATGTCCTTTTCTTTTTCAGTGCCATTAGTAAAATTAGGAGAATTTACAGATACAATGCCTATGATTAATCAATCTTATCAACAAATTAGAGATTTTCTCTCTAAAAAAGAACTTGAAGATTCTAAAAAAACTGTAGATTTTAAAAATTATTCTATAAAATTTAATGATATTTGTTTTAGTTATACTAAGGAAAAACAAGTTATTAATAATATTTCTTTTGTAGCAGAAGAAGGAAGGCTTACTGCATTAGTTGGAGAATCTGGCTGTGGTAAAAGTACTATTGCAAAACTTGCTGCTCGATTTTGGGATGTAAATTCTGGCGAAATTTTAATTGGTGATATTCCAATTAGAAAAATACCAGTAAATCAACTTATGAAAAAAATAAGTTTTGTTTTTCAAGATACTATAATTTTTAATGATACTTTAAGAAATAACATTAAAATGGGAAAAACAGATGCTACAGATGAAGAAATTATAAAGGCAGCTAAACTTGCTTCTTGCAGTGATTTAATTAAAGACAAAGGACTAGATACAGTTATAGGAGACAAAAATATTAAGTTATCTGGTGGAGAAAAACAGCGAATTGCTATTGCAAGAGCTATCTTAAAAGATGCACCTATTATTATTTTAGATGAGGCTACAGCTTCTTCAGATGCAGAAAATCAAATGGAAATTCAAAAGGCAATTTCTAATTTATCAAAGAATAAAACAGTTCTTGTCATTGCACATAGACTTTCTACTATAGAAGATGCAAATAAAATAGTGGTTCTTTCACAAGGGGAAATAAAAGAAGAAGGAAACCATTATGAATTATTAAAAATTAAAGGATTATATAATGAAATGTACAAAAAATATCAGGATTCTCTTAACTTTAAAATAAATACAAAGGAGGTATGCTAATATGTTTCGTTCCATTCGTAGAATTTTAGCACTATCAGGTAATTTAAAATCAAAAGTGAAAAAAGGAATAATATATGGAACTTTAGAAAGCATATTTTCTTGTTCACCTCTTATTTTTATGATGTTTTTTATAAAAGATATGGTAGAAAATAATCTATCTAATACAAAAATTATTAGCTATACTATAGCTTTTGCTATATGTATTTTTATACAATATCTTTTTCATTTTAAAGAAACAGCAACTATCAGTAGTGTTGGTTATGAAGTAATATCACAAAAAAGAAAAGATATTGCATTATTCTTGAAAAAAATGCCAATGGGAGATTTCATGGGAAAAAGTCTTGGAGAAATAAATGCTATTGTAACTAATGAACTTACACAAATTGAACTTTATGCAATGCAACTTATATCCAAAGTAGTAAGCAGTATTACAATACTTTTAGTAACCATTTTATTTACAGCATCATTAAGTATTCCAATGACAGTAGCTTTTTTTACCGGTTTTCCTATTTCTTTTATAATAAATAAATTATGTAATAAATTATATGTTAAATCTGCAAAAACTAAATTAGAAGTGGAAAGTAATCTTATAGATAACATAGTAGAGTATACTCAAGGAATTAGTACAGTAAAAGCTTATAATGATAATGAAAATCACTCTAACAGAATGAAGTCTATTTTTAAAGAATTCTCTAACAAAACTATTAAAAAAGAAGCAAAAATTATTCCTCTACTACAAGGATATTCTATGTTTATGTATTTAGGTTTTGGAATTATGTTATCCTTAGGAACTTTCTTGCTTATAGATCAAAAGATAGATTTTACTGTATTTTTAATGTTTGCAGTTGTAGGAATCCATATTTACCAACCTTTTGAAATTTTATCAGCTTATTCAGGAACTTTGAAAGCTATGGAGGTGAGTCTTGATAAAGTGGACTATTTAATGAAATTTAAAGCAATGAAGGAACCAGATGATATAGTTAAATGTAAATCATTTGACGTAGAATTTTCTAATGTATCCTTTGGCTATACAGATGAAACTATTCTTAAAGACATTTCTTTTAAATCTCTTGAAAATACAACTACTGCAATAGTAGGAGCTTCCGGCAGTGGTAAAACAACATTAATACAGCTTTTAATGAGATTTTGGGACATAGATGCTGGTGAAATTAAAATTGGAGGGAAAAATATTAATGAATATAAGATAGAGTCTCTTATGAAATATATATCAGTAGTATTTCAAGATAATTATCTTTTTAATGACACAATATATAACAATATAAAATATGGTAATGAAGATGCAACTGATGAAGAAATAAAAACAGCATCAAAGCTTGCATGTTGTAATGAATTTATTAAAAAACTACCAAAAGGATATGAAACAATAGTTGGTGAAGGTGGTTCTACATTGTCTGGTGGAGAAAGACAAAGAATTGCTATAGCAAGAGCTATTGTGAAAAATTTACCTATTATAATTTTAGACGAAGCTACAAGCGGAGTAGATCCTATTAACGAAATTGAAATTCAAAAAGCTATAACAGAACTTATAAAAGGAAAGACTGTATTTATTATAGCTCATAAGTTTGCAACTATTACTAGTGCAGATAAAATTCTTGTTTTAGATAAAGGAAGATTAAAAGAAGAAGGTACCCATAAAGAGCTAACTTTAAAAAAAGGTATATATTATTCTTTATGGCAACGTCAGATAGGAGTAAATGAATGGAAAATTCGAGGCAACTAAAGAAAAACTCTAAAATGAAAAAGTTTGTAATTAAAAGAATTATTTCTTTATTTTTAGTACTTTTAGGAATTACTTTACTTTGTTTCTTTTTATTAAATCTTTCTCCTATAGATGCCACAGATGCGTATATTCATAAACATATGATGCCACCTACTGAAGAGACGGTACAAAAAATACAAAGAGAGTTAGGTCTTAATAAGCCGCTTTTAGAAAGATATTTTTTATGGCTAAAAAACGTTTTTACACTAAATCTAGGTGATTCTTTTGTAACAGGAAAACCTATAGCAAAAGAAATACCAATATGTTTTATTAGAACTTTTAAAGTCGTATCTGGTGCTGTAATAATTATGCTTTTTTCATCTATTATTTTAGGGATTTTATCTTTTTTAAAAAAAGATAAAATATGTGATCAAATAATTAGAGCTTTAACTTTAATGGGAATGTCAATACCTTCCTATTGGATGGGGTTTATGCTTATTTATTTATTTTCTATAAAATTAAATTTATTACCATTTATATTTAATGATACACCAAAAGCGTATATTTTACCTAGTATTTCTTTGTCAATTCCTTTTATTGCAACTTATACAAGAATGATTAGAACTAATATATTAGAGAAGTTTGGAGAAGATTTTGTTATATATGCAAAATCAAGAGGAATTCCATTATATAAAATTATTACAAAGCATATTTTAAAAAATTCTAGTGTATCTTTAGTTTTACTTTTAGGTCAAAATATTGGAAATATTTTAGCTGGCACAGCAGTTATAGAAACAGTATTTTCTATAAAAGGGTTAGGGAGATATGGTCTTGATGCCATATTATCAAGGGATAACCCTGCAATTAATGCATATGTGTTAATTATTGCACTTTCCTTTGCAACTATAAATTTACTATCAGATATTATTGCTATGAAATTAGATAAGAGAGTAGGTGAAAATAGCTTACTATGAAGAAAGTTTTAAAAAATAAACAGTGTTTTTATGGTGGTATTATTCTATTGACAATCATTCTTTTAGGTATTGTATATCCTATTATATCACCTAATGATCCTTCAGCAATATCTTCTTTAGATAGATTCAAACCTATTTCAAAAAGTTTTCCTCTAGGAACAGATAGTTTTGGAAGATGTATTTTTACAAGAATAGCTGTAGGAACTAAATATTCTCTTGGAATATCCTTTGTAATAATGATAAATATTTTTATTATTAGTTTATTAATAGGAACTATTCCAACTTATTTAGGGGGAAAATACGATCGTATTTTTGTTTCTATATGTGATGTGATTATGGCATTTCCACAAATGGTTTTTGTATTTGTTCTTATTGGAATTATGGGAAAAGGTATTGGAAATCTTATGTTATCAATGATAGTTTCACAATCTCCATGGTATGCTAAATTTGTCAGAGGATACGTATTAGAAGAAAAAAACAAAGGGTATATTAAAGCTGCTATAGCAGCTGGAAGCAGTAGCTTAGAAATAATTTTAAGACATATTATTCCTAATATATTACCTCAATTTATTGTCTATATAAGTGTAGGAATGGGAAGAATTATACTTGAACTTTCTGCATTTTCATTTTTAGGTTTTGGTGTAAGTTCAAAAGTGGCTGAATGGGGAGTTATGTTAAATGAAAGTAGGAGATACATATTCCTTCATCCTCAATTAATGCTTTATCCTGGTTTATTTATATTTGCGACTTCAATAGGATTTAATTTATTAGGTGATGGATTAAGAGATTTATTTGATAAAAAAAGAGGAGATGGAGATATCAATGTATCAATTAAATATTGAAAATCTTATAGTACAAACTCAAAATAAAGTTTTAGTGAATAATATTAATCTATCAGTAGAAAAAGGAGAAATATTAGCTGTAATAGGACAATCAGGAAGCGGAAAAACTATGACTTTTAAGGCTGCAATTGGGTTATTAGATAAAAATCAATTTAAAATTGCAGGAGATATAACTTGGAATAAAAACAGGTGCTCTCCAGAAAATATGACTGCTTTTTTAGGCAAAGAAATTTCATATGTTATGCAAAATCCTATGACTGCTTTTAATCCTGTAATAACTATTGGTTCTCATTTTAGAGAAACTCTTATGTACCATTTAAATATAAATAAAAAAGAAGCGGATTATATAGCAAAACAATGGTTGAAAAAACTTAGACTAAAAGATATAGATAGAGTATTTTCAAGCTACTGCTACGAGCTTAGTGGAGGTATGCTTCAAAGGGTTATGTTAGCACTTTCAATGGCAGTAGGAAGTAAAATATTAATAGCTGATGAACCTACTACAGCTTTAGATACTATCACTCAAAAGAAAATAATAACAGAATTTCAAAGACTTAATAAAGAATATGGAGTAACAATTGTTTTTATATCTCACGATTTTGCGATTATTAGTCAAATTGCAGATAGAATAGCAGTTATTTCTTGTGGTGAAATTGTAGAATGTGGAAATACAAAAGATACACTTACAAATCCTAAATCAGAAGTAACTAAAATAATGTTAAAGGAACTTATTAACTATGATTAAGATTAAACATTTATTAAAAGAATATGGAAATAATACTATCCTTAAAGATATTTCATTTCACCTGAAACCTAACAAAAGTTTAGCAATTGTTGGAGAAAGTGGAAGTGGCAAATCTACTATTGCCAATATTATGTTAGGATTTGAAATATGTGATAAAGGTGAAATTGTTTATAAGGGTAAATCATTAAAAAGTTTTAATAAGAAAGATTGGAAATTATATAGGAATAATATACAACCTGTTTTTCAAGACTCCAAAGATAGTTTGAATCCTAGAATGAAAATTAAAGATATAATTTCAGAACCACTTAAAAATTTTACTCTCATAGATAAAGAACAGAGATATAAAAGAGTTAAAAATGTTCTTCAGCTTATAGGTTTAAATAAAGAAGAAGGAGAAAAATATCCTTATGCTTTTAGTACTGGCCAACAAAAAAGAATAAATTTAGCTAGAGCAGTTATATGTAATCCTAAAGTTATTATTCTTGATGAAGTAACTTCAGGTCTTGATCCTAAGGTTAAAAATAATATTATAAAACTAATAAAGAAGCTTCAAAGGCATCAAAATATTACATTTGTAATAATAACTCATGATATTAGTATTGCAGAAAAATTAGCATCACATATCATTGTATTAAAAGAAGGACAAGTAGTAGAGGAGGTAGAGAATTTTAAAAACACAGATGAACTTAAAAGTAATTATTCACAAAAACTTATAGACGCAGTACCAAAACTTAAATATATAGGAGGATTAAAATGAAAAAATTAATAAATGTTTTAATTGTTTTTATGATGTTTACTGTATTATTAGTTGGATGCTCTAAAGATTCAAAAAATGAAGCAAAAGAAAATAACTCTTCAAAAAAAGATGAAATTACTGTGGCGTGGTCTAGTGATTTAGATAATTTTGGTCCACTTACATCAGAAGATGGGTTTAGCCATGAAATTTTAGGACTTGTTTATGAACCACTTATGAAATTTGATGGGAAAAAAGCAATACCTAATTTAGCAGAAAAATTTGAAATATCTAAGGATAAGAAAGAATATACATTTCATCTTAGAAAAAATGTAAAATTCTCAGATGGAGTAGCTTTTAATGCTGAGGCTGTTAAGAAAAACATGGATGGCATTTTAAAAAATGCAGATAGATTTTCTTGGATGGGGGCAATTGGAAAACTAGATAAAGTGAAAGTTATAGATGAATTTACAATTAAATTTATTTATAAAGAACCTTATTATGCTGCACTTTTAGATATGTGCTCTCAATTTCCTATTCGTATGATTAGTCCTTCTTCTATACCAGATAGTAAAAACACAGCAGAAACTTTAAAAAGTAGTGTTGGAACTGGACCATACGTATTAACTAAATCAATAAAAAATCAAGAATACATATTTGAACTTAATAAAAATTATTGGGGCGAAAAACCAAAATTTAAAAAAGTTACAGTGAAAATTATTCCAGATCATGATTCCAGAGTTATGGCATTAAAAAGTGGAGATGTAGATTTAATATATGGTGCAAAACAACTTTCATATGAAGCATATTCACAGTTTAAAAATAATGATAAAATTGGAATTGCTTGTTCTAAAAATGAATCAGAAACTAGAAGCATTTTAATGAATACAACAAATAAAATATTATCAGACATTAATGTTAGAAAAGCTATTTTACAAGGTATAAACAAAGAAGATATTATTAGTAATGCACTTTTAGGAATAGAAGAAAAAGCAAATAGTATATTAAATCCAAAACTTCCTTATTGTAATGTTTCTATAAAACCATATAAATATAATAAGAAAAAAGCATCTGAAATATTAAATAATGCTGGATGGGTATTAAAAGATGGAAAAACTATAAGAGAAAAAAATGGTAAGCCACTTTCACTAAAACTTATGTATGTAAATAGTAGAGGTGCAGAAGGAAGTATAGCACAAATGGTTGCAGCTCAAATGAAAGAAATTGGTATTGATATTAAATTAGAAAGTGTAGAATTAATGGATTGGGGTTCAAGAGGCTTTGAAGGAAAATTTGACCTTGCTTTCAATTCTACTTATGCAGCACCTTATGATCCACACAATTATATTGGAGGAATGATGAGTTATAGTCTTGATAATCCTGCCCAAAAGGGACTTCAAAATAAAAAAGATTTAGATTCTAAAATTTCTCAATTATTCTCAACTAATGATGAGAATAAAATACAAGAATGCTATGATTATATATTAAATAATCTTCATGATAGTGGAATGTATATTCCAATTTCATACCAAAAACAGATTGCTTTATATAATAAAGATGTTATATCAAAAGTGGAATTTCCTAATATTCCAGGTGAGCTAGATATGCTATTGATAAAATAGATATTTTTAAACTTATTAATAAAATATAGATTGTATTTATTAAATAGTTATCCTGTAGTAATAAAATTACCCCTATCCTATATATTTTAAGGATAGGGGCTATTTTTATGTACCATTATTTATATAATATAAAATTGCTATTTGTAAATTAGTTAGTGTAATAGCTAAAGAAATTACATGATTTAAAAATAGTAATAATTCATATCAATAATATTTACTTTATATAATAACTTAGACTAAGTTAGAAGGTTATTAGTTTTTTATAATATTTCTAATACTTCTACTTTATATTTTTCTTCTGGAGCATTAACTTCAACAATATCTCCAACGTGTTTTCCTTTTAAAGCCTTTCCTAGATCAGATTCAATACTAATTTTCATATTTTCAGGATCTAAATCCATAGTAGTTACAAGTGTTACTTCTGTTTCAAAATCATCATCTATAAATTTAATTTTAGCTTTAGTATTAACTCCTATTTTTGAAGTATCTTTATTTTCATCAGAAATTACATTTGCTGTTGAAATCATAGTCATTAAATATTGAATTCTATTATCATTTTCTCTATAATTTGCACAAGCTTCCTTATACTCTGCATTTTCTGATCTATCACCATGGGATGCAGCTATTAATTTTTCTTTTGCTATTTGAGCTCTTTTTTTAGTCATCCTATATTCTAATTCTTCTTTCAATTTTTTCATGTTTTCTTCTGTCAATGTATTATTCATAAAAAATAAGCCTCCATTAAAATATATTACTTTAACATTATACAATATTTATAAAAAAATGAAAGTAATTTAATATAAATATTATTTTTTTTATATCAAAAAAATAATAGTAGATATTTTAGATATTTTATTTTTTTATAAAGATTGTATGTATTTTAACTACAAATTATAATTTAGAAGACATATAAATATAGCAAAATATTATAAATTAAGGATAAATTTATAATATTAACTATATTATTATATAAAAATATATAGATTAATTATGTCGAAAAATTATATAGGAGGGTAAAATATATGATAAAAAAAATATTGAAAGTGCTGTTTGTGATTATTTTATTGTTTGATAATTTTATCGTTGTTAAAGCGGTTAGTAACACTGAATTTCTTCCCCAAAAATATGATTTGCGAAATGTAGATGGAAAAAGTTTTGTAACTCCTGCACGAAATCAGGGAAGAGCAGGTTCTTGTTGGGCATTTGCAGCAATGGCTTCTTTAGAATCTGGTATTATGAAAAAAAATGGTGGCATTTTAATAAAAAATCAGGAAGAGAAACATAAGGGAATTGATTTTATTGATTTATCAGAAGAACATATGGATAGAAATCATGGATATGGTTATTTTCCTAAAAAAGCAGGTCGTTATGAATGTGCAATATCTTATTTAAATAGCAGGAAAGGTCCCTACTTAGAAAAAGATTTTCCCTTTGGAAAAATTAATAGTGATGGTACATATGAATCACCAAATAACAAAGAAGTAACAGATGAAAAAATTCCTTATTTTGTTCAAGGAATACAATTCATAGAAGATATAGATGTAAATACTTTTACTGATAACAAAACTATGCTCCATAAGATAAAAGCTACTAAAAAAGCAATTATGAATTACGGTGCAGTTTCATCTAATATTTATCAAGCACATGATAAAAACGGAACTTTTCCTTATACAAATGACAAATATTACAATGAAAATACTTTTGCTTATTATTGTGATGGAAAAGATGGAAAATATGATAATAATTCTAATCATGCTATATCAATCATAGGATGGGATGATAATTTTTCTAAAGACAATTTCAAAACTAAGCCTAAATATAATGGCGCATGGATTTGCAAAGAAGAGCAAGGAAGTTCCTTTGGAGATAATGGATTTTATTATGTTTCTTATGAAAGTGCTTGTGTAACTACAACTCAATATTGCTTTAAAGATGTTGTAAAAGCTGAAGAAGGATTTGATGGAATTGTACAAAATGATAAATTAGGATTAACCGGTTTTATGGAAAATAATTTTAGTTCTTCAAAAGGTAAGGATACATATTTTAATGTATTTACTGCAAAAGAAGATTGCAAATTAAAAGCAGTTGGGTTTTATTCTATGGGAAATAGCTCTAGATACAAAATATATATAATAGACAATTTTAAAAAATTCTCAAAAGAATTTAATGGATTAAAGGATTTTTCAAACATTGGGAGTAAATATTTAAATACTTCAGGAACAACTTCTAATGCAGGATATAGTACCATTAATTTAACTAAACCATTAAATATAAAAAAAGGTCAACAATATGCTATTGGGTTATGGATAGATACTAGCGATAACTTTAATTGGATGAATATTAATAATGGGAAAAATGATTATGTTTTTGAGACAAAAAAAGATATTAATCCAAATAGTAAAAAAGCAGTAATTAATAGCAATGAAACTTATGTGTATGACGAAGAAGGTATGTTTAACATGGATTTTGAACCATGTATACTAGTGGATACACATACATTAGTTCAAGCATCTCATAGTATAAAAGCCTTTAAAAATATAGGAAATTTATGTTTGAAAGGATATTATGACAAGATTAACAATAATAAAAAAATAATAGATAAAGATTAGGCGAAAATAATAAATTAAGCTATTATAAAATGATAAAAAACTCTAAAAAATAAATTAACCAAAGTTGTTAAAAACAATTCCATGGAACTAATATACATTTATAATAAATATTGATAATAGGATAAACTATTATTTAGTTTTTAAATAATCATTGAAGATGTTATTTAATATATATTATAATTTCCTTGGCTTTAATGACAAATATTGATAAAAAACAATTTATTTCAAGGGGTGATATTCATGAAGTTAAGAAAATTGTGTATTCTTGCATTGTCTGCTACTTTGACAGCTACTATGTTTTCAGGATGTGCAAATAATAAAAAAACAGCAGAAACTGATAAAAAAGTTAAAGCAAAAGATAGTATAATTTATGCTATAAACACTGCACCATCAGGGGTTTTTAACCCGTTAATAAGTGATAGTAGATACGATGTTAATGTAAATAGTATTCTTTATTTACCGCTTTTAAATATTGATAAAAAGGGAAATTTATTACCTGCATTATCAGAGAAATATGAAGTTTCTAAAGATCAAAAAACTATTACATATAAGTTGAATCCTAAAGCTAAGTGGCATGATGGAAAAGAAATTACCGCTGAAGATGTAGTATTTACATTGGAGTCTTTAGCTAATCCTAAATACCCAGGAGAACTTTCTGGTATAGTATCAAAAATAAAAGGCATAGATGAATATAATAAGGGAGATGCGAAAACGGTTTCTGGGTTACAGGCAGTAGATAAGAATACAGTAAAAGTGGAATTAGAAGAGGTATATGCCCCTGCATTGCTTCAAATATCTAGTATACAACCCATTCCAAAGCATGTATGGGAAAAGAAGCCTATAGAAAAATGGACAGAGGCTAAAGATTTACTTACAAAACCAATCGGGTCTAATGCATATAAGCTTAAAGAATATAAAGAAGGTGAATTTGTTAAGTTTGTTGCCTCTGAAGATTTCTTTGGTAAAAAAGCTAAGACTAAAAATTTTACATTAAAGGTTACTAATCATAATACTTTACAAGCTGAACTTAAAAATCATACTGTTGATATAGCTAATACTCAAGATATGAAAAAAGCTGATGTTGAAGAAATTAAAAAGGAAGGCTATAATGTAACAACATATCCTGATTATATGTTTCAATATATGGGCTTTAACTTAAGAAAACCAATTTTTAAGGATAAAAAAATTAGACAAGCATTTATGTATGCTATTGATAGAAAATCAATGTTAGATAAACTTATAGAAGGAAGAGGAATGTCAATAAATACTGCATTACTTCCTAATACTTGGGCTTATCCAAAAGAAGGATTAAATGAGTATAAATACAATGTAGAAAAAGCTAAGAGTCTTATGAAAGAAGCAGGATGGAATGAAAAAAATGGAGTGCTTGTTAATAAGAAAGGTGAAAAATTTGATGTAACATTAAAAGTACCAACAGGATCAAAACCAAGAGAGCAATCTGCTTTAATTATACAAGAAGCCCTTAAGAAAATTGGAGTCAATGTCAAGATAGAAACAATGGAATTTCCAACATTAATGACTCAAGTTGTTAAAAATCATGAGTTTGATTTATATTTAATGGGAAATACTTTATCTTCTGATCCTGATCCAAAAGCATTTTGGTCTTCAAAAGCAGTATCAGACAAAAAAGGTGAAGTTGGATACAATATAGTTGGATATAAAAATTCACAAGTAGATAAAATTATTGAAGAAGGTCTTTCAACAATAGATAGAACTAAGAGAGCTAAAACTTACGCTAAGTTTGGTAAAATAATTAATGAAGATGTTCCAGAGGTATTCTTATATCTTCAAAATAATGATATAGCATATAACAAAAACTTAAAGAACTTTAAGCCATCAACATTTTCTGAATTTGCAAACATTGAAAACTGGGTAATACAAGAATAAAATTTAAATTAAAGAAGGTGTTTCAAAGTTATCTTATTTTGGAATGCCTTCTTAAGTATATAAGGGGTAACAAATGAAAAAGTATATTATAAAAAGATTATGTATGTCAATTGTTATGATTTTTGGAGTTTCCATTATTATATTTGTACTTATTCAAAGTCAACCTGGAAATCCATATTCAACAATGTTAAGTCCTAATATAAGCAAGGAAGCTATAGAGAATATGTTACATAAAATAGGATATTATGATCCACTATGGCTTAAGTATGTTAAGTGGTTTAAAATGAGCATTGCTTGGGATTTTGGCTATTCTATAAAATATAAAATTCCAGTTTTAGATGTGATAGTACCAAGATTATTTAATACATTTATTTTATCATTAACTTCATTTATAATAAGTGCTATTGTAGCCATATTATCTGGAGTTTATGCCGCTTCAAATAAAAATTCATTTTTTGATAAAGCAAGTGGATTTTTGGCTTTTGTTTTTTTATCAATCCCAACATTTTTCTTTGGACTTATTTTAGTAAAGTGGTTTAGTTTTGATATTAATATATTACCAACTTCAGGCATGGTTACTATAGATAAAGATTATAGTGGCTTTTATTATATTATAGATGTGGCTAAACACATGATTATGCCTACAATTGTATTGTCATTAACACAAATTGCTACACTTTTTAAGTATACAAGGTCATCAATGATAGATTCACTAGAAAAACAATATATAATAACTGCAAGAGCTAAAGGATTAAATAGAAGAAAAACAATTTGGAAACATGGTTTTAAAAATTCTATGATTTCAATTATAACTATACTTTGTATGCAAATGCCTTCTTTGTTTTCAGGAGCACTAATAACTGAAACAATATTTATTTGGCCAGGTATAGGTAGGCTTAATTATGATGCAGTAGTTTCAAGAGATTATCCTCTTATTATGGCTATAGCAATGATAACAGCTATTATTATAATTTTTTCAAATTTTTTAGCGGATATTTTATATGCAGTAATAGATCCAAGAATAAGATTAAATAAAAATTAGTGAGGTAATATTATGAGATATAAATTCAAATTCAAAAATATAATAGTTATATTGGCTGTGACGATTATTATAACACTAATTAGTATCTCTATTTTAGCTCCATATATAAGTAGATATAATCCTAATGCTAATGATCTTTATAATATGTATTCTCCACCTAGTAGTGAACATATTTTAGGAACAGATGAAGTTGGAAGAGATGTTTTTAGTAGATTGATTTACGGTGGTAGAGTATCTTTACTAGTTGGATTTTCTGCAATGATTATGCAGCTTATTTTGGGAATAATATTAGGTACAATTTCTGGTTATTTTGGTGGAATAGTAGATAAATTAATAATGATGATAATTGATATTATTATGTGTTTTCCCTTTTTTGTTATAGCCATTACAATATCAGCTATACTTGGACCTAATATATGGAATCTCATAGCAATTATAGGAATTTTATCTTGGCCACAAGTTGCAAGAATTATTAGAGCTGAAATTCTATCTTTAAAAGAAAGTGATTACATTATGGCTGCAAAAGCAATAGGGTTAAATAATATAGAAATTATCAAAAATCATTTATTGCCTAATATTTTATCTCCAATTATAGTGACAGCAACTTTAGCTGTTGCACAAGCAATATTAACAGAAGCTGCTTTGAGTTTTCTAGGTATGGGGGTAAGGCCTCCAATGCCTAGTTGGGGTAATATGTTATCTGCTTCTCAAAATGTAACTACACTGCAAAGATACTGGTGGTTATGGATTCCAGCAGGTGCTATGGTCATTGTTGTAGTTACTTCAATAAATTTCATTGGTGATGGTATTAGAGAGTATTTAAGTCCTAAAAATAAGTGATGAAATTAGAAAAATATATTTTAAAAAAGTGGCATTATTATAATTTTTTATTATGTAGGTAATATAAAATAGGTATTAACTACAAGTTTATAGTAAGTTAATAATAGTAAGTTGTATAAAGTTAATATTAGCTTAAATGAGGTGGAATATGGTGAGTATTTTAGAAGTAAAGAATTTAAAAACTTCATTTGAAATAAATAATGAAAAAGTTTTAGCTGTAAATGATGTGAGCTTTCAGTTAAAAAGTGGAGAAGTTTTAGGTATTATAGGTGAATCTGGAAGTGGTAAAAGTGTTACTGCTTTATCTATTATGAATTTGCTTCCAAAATATAAGGGGAAAATTGAGTCTGGAAGTATTATTTTTAATAATAAAGATATTACTAAATTAAATGATAAAGAAATGTGCAAAATTAGAGGAAAAGATATAAGTATAATATTCCAAGAACCAATGACAGCGTTAAATCCTATTTTAACAATTGAAAAACAGATAGGAGAAATATTAATAACTCATAATATTTGTTCTAAAAAAAATATATATAATAAAATAAAAGATGTTTTATTAAGCCTAAAAATACCTAATCCAAAGGAATTTATGAAAAAATATCCTTTTCAAATTAGTGGGGGAATGTTACAGAGAGTAGTAATTGCTATAGCAATTATTTGTAATCCTAAAATCATAATAGCAGATGAACCTACAACTGCATTAGATGTTACTACACAAGCTGAAATATTAAATTTATTAAAAAAAATTATTAAAGACATAGATACTTCAATTATTTTAATAAGCCATGATTTAGGAGTTATTGCAGAAATGGCAACAAAGGTTCTAGTAATGTATAGAGGAAAAATAGTAGAAAGTTGCCCTGTTCTTGAGTTTTTTGATAACCCAAAACATCCATATTCTAAAGGGCTTATAAATTCTAGACCTAATAATTTTAATACTAACAATAGATTTAATTCAATAAAAGGTATGGTACCTAATATATCAAAAAAAATTAATGGATGTGATTTTTATAATAGATGTGATGAGAAAAAAGATATATGTTTAAAAGAATTCCCTCCTAACACCAATATTAAAAGTAATCATAATCTTAAATGTTGGCTTTACAAAACTATATAAAGATAAGATTTAGAACAAAAGATTTAATTTAATAAAAATTTATACATAGATGAGGATATAGAATTAAAAATGGATAATTTAAATAATTTATATGAAAAAAATCAGTTTAATATAAAAAATAAGGTTGATAATCTATTAGAAGTTAAAGACTTAAAAAAATACTTTAAAACTAGAGAAAAATTTAACTTAAAGAGATATTTTAAATACGGGAAAAAGAGTTTGTTAGATTCTAAGGCTGTAGACGGAGTTTCCTTTAATATTAAGGAGGGTCAAATACTAGGATTAGTAGGAGAATCCGGTTGTGGAAAATCAACAACGGGTAAATCTATTTTAAGATTAATTGAACCTACTTTTGGGAGTGTAAGGTTTAATGGCAAGACTTTATTTGATGTAGAAAATAAAATATATATGGATAAAAATGAACTGACATATTTAAGAAAAGATATTCAATTTATTTTTCAAAATCCTTATGCTAGTTTAAATCCTAGGATGAAAATTGAAAGAATAGTTTCTGAAGGAATTAAAAAGCATAATATAGTTTCTAAGTTTGAAATTAAAGATAAGTGCCAAGAAATATTAAGTCTTTGTGGTTTATCCAAAGCTGATCTTAGTAAATTTCCTAATGAATTTAGCGGCGGACAAAGACAAAGAATTGTTATTGCTAGAGCTTTAGCTGTAAATCCTAAATTTGTTGTATGTGATGAACCAACTGCTGCATTAGATGTATCCATACAATCACAAATTTTAAATCTTATGTTAGATTTAAAAGATAAGTTTCAATTAACCTATCTTTTTATTTCTCATAATTTAGAAGTAGTAAGATATGTTTGTGATAGTATTTGTGTTATGTATTTAGGAAAAATAGTTGAAAAATCAAAAACACAGAATTTATATAGTAATCCTCTACACCCTTATTCAAGAGCATTAATTTCTTGTATACCTAAAAATCATCCTAGTGATAAAGAGGAGAAAATAATATTAAAAGGTAGTGTTCCAAGTTCATCTAATATTCCTTGCGGTTGTAGATTTAATACAAGATGCCCCTATAAAGATAAATATTGTGAAATTGTAGAACCTGAACTTAAAGAAATATTACCTGGACATTTTGTGGCTTGTCATAAAGCATAAATATAGTTAGTTTATTATATATAGGAAGATTCATTCTTTATCTAGGAGAATATTGATATATATGTTATAATATTTCATAATATTTAAGAATGTAGTAGTAAACTTAATAAAACATAGGAGGAAAAATATATAATGATAGCTGTAATAATTAATGCAGTAGCAATTGTTATAGGTAGTACTATAGGTTTAATATTTAAAAAGGGAATTTCTAAAAAATATACTGACGCAATTATGGTTGGACTGGGATTATGTACTATTTATATTGGAATATCAGGAGCTTTAAAGGGTAAAAATACTTTAATACTTATAATTTCTATGGTTATAGGAGTTACTATAGGAACTTGGATAGATATTGATAAAAAAATAAATACTTTTGGTAGTTGGCTTGGAAGTAAAAATAAATCTTCTTCTAATGATTCCATTTCAGTTTCAGAAGGATTTATTACTTCAAGTTTATTGTTTTGTGTAGGAGCAATGACAATAGTAGGTTCCTTAAATGCAGGCCTTTCTGGAGATAATAAAATGCTATTTACTAAATCTGTACTGGATTTAATATCATCTACAATGTTGTCTGTAAGTTTTGGAATTGGAGTGTTGTTTTCAGCTGCTTTTGTTCTTTTGTTTCAGGGCTCTATTGTTTTATTTGCACAATATTTGGAACCTTTTCTTACAAATTCAGCTATTGCGGAAATTAATTGCATAGGTTCTTTGATGATTATAGCCCTTGGATTAAATATAATTGGTGTTACTAAGATTAAAGTGGCAAATTATTTGCCTGGAATTATTATTGCTCCTATTTTATGTTTTATAGTAACATTAATATATTAATAAACTAAAAATGATAAAGACTATTTTATGGTAAGTAAATTAAGATAGTATGATAAAATAATCATTTTTTATTTTATATTTGTTAAACAGATTATAAACATTAAAGTTTATAGTCTGTTTTTTTTAGTTTAAAAAATTTCTAGTTAAATTGTTGATTATATGTGAAATAAGATTAATTTAATTAATATGTAATTAATGTTATAATTTACTAATAGGTATTATTAAATGTCTTTTTTATATAAAAAATAAGATGAAATCAAAGGTAAAATGGAGGTAGAAACATTATGGACAAATATAAAGTTATTAAGATTAAACAAAGTGTTTTCCAAAATAATGATAGACAAGCTGATTTACTTAGAGAGGATCTAAAAAAAGATAAAACTTTTTTACTGAATTTGATGTCATCCCCAGGTTCTGGTAAAACAACAACTGTTTTAAGGACAATTGAAAATTTGAAAGATGAAATTGCAATTGGAGTTTTAGAGGCTGATATTGATTCTGATGTAGATGCTAATACTGTTTCAAAAACCGGTGCAAAAGTAATACAATTGCATACTGGTGGAATGTGTCATCTTGATGCAGATATGACTAAACAAGGATTGTTAGCATTAGGAACAAAAGGTATTGATTTTGCCATTTTAGAGAATGTAGGAAATTTGGTATGCCCAGCAGAATTTGATACTGGTGCATCAAAAAATGCTATGATTTTAAGTGTACCTGAAGGAGATGACAAGCCTTTAAAGTATCCTTTAATGTTTTCAATTGTTGATGTTTTATTAGTTAACAAGATGGATGCTATAGGTATTTTTGATTTTGATTTAGAGAAAATGAAAAAGGAAGTAAAAAAATTAAACCCAAATATAAAAGTTATCCCAATATGCGCTAAAACCGGTGAAGGGATTGATGAATGGGCCAATTGGCTTAGAAGTGAAGTAAATGAGTGGAATGAAAAACTATAATTATAAGTTTAAGTGAATTTTAAGTAAAGTATTAATTAGTAAAAAGATATACGGTTTTATAAAATTTAAAACATAATAATTTATTAAAAAGGTGGAATTGTGATGGCAATTAGAACTAAAATTCTCGAAATGGCACAACATATCAGTGGTAAAAACAAAGACTATACTGAAAATGATCCCCAGTATTATGTATTTGCTGATTTAGTAACTGATGAGCAAGCAGATGTTGTTATTGCAATGAAAAGAAGAAAACAAGAAGCAGTAGAAGATATTGCTGAAAGAGTTCATAAAAATTATGCTGAAACTTTTGATATTTGTATGCAACTTACAGATATGGGGATTATCGAAGTTAAACCTCAATCAGATGGAACAGATAAGTTTGAACTTCCAATTTATGTTCCAGGAATATATGAATTAATGATGCTTAATCGAAAGCAAGCAGATAAACACCCTGAAATAGCCAAAGCGTTTGAACAATATACAAGAGAAACTGTTGAACCTGTTACTAAATTTATGCCCATGGGAAATGGAGCAATGCGTGTTATTCCTGTTGAATCAGCAATTAAAGCTGAAACTAGAAAAGCGTCCTACGAAGAAATATCTTACTGGTTAACTAAATATCAAAATCATATTGGACTTGCACCATGTCAATGTCGCTTAGTTCGTACTCAAATGGGGGAAGGCACTGGTAGCATAGCAGAAGAATTATGTATTGTACTTGGAGCTACTGCTGAATCTTGTATTAGAACAGGGAAAGCAAGACGTATAACAAAAGAAGAAGCAGAAGAAGTTATTTTAAAAGCTGAGAAAAAAGGATATATGCATCAAGTTACAAACATGGATGGAACTGATAAAATATGGGCAATTTGTAACTGTCAAAGAGATGTCTGTTTAGCTCTTCGAACTTCACAATATTTTAATACCCCTAATATGTCACGTTCTAATTATATTGCAGAAGTTGATCCTGAAAAATGTGCAGCCTGTGGTCAATGTGTTGAAACATGTCCTGCTAATGCTGTTAAGTTAGGACAAAATTTATGTACAAAACAGCCATTTAAGTATCCATTCACACCACTTCCTGATGATCATAATTGGGGAGAAAATCGTTACAATCCAAATTTTAGAGAAAATTTTGAAAACGTTTATGAGTGTGGTACATCGCCATGTAAAACAACATGTCCAGCTCATATTTCTGTGCAAGCATATATAAAATTAGCTGCTCAAGGGAAATATCTTGATGCTTTAGAATTAATTAAAAAGGAAAATCCATTACCAGCAGTATGTGGGCGTATTTGTCCCCATAATTGTGAAAACGAATGTACTAGATGTAATATAGATGAACCAGTTGCAATAGATGAAATTAAAAAATTTATTGCTGATATGGAATTAAATGAAAAAACAAGATTTATTCCAGAAAAATTGTATGATTTTAGTCATATTAAAATTGCTATAATAGGTTCAGGTCCAGCAGGAATTTCTTGTGCATATTATTTAGCTCAAAAAGGTTACACAATTACAATATTTGAAAAAGAAGAAAAACCTGGTGGAATGCTAACTTTGGGAATTCCTTCATTTAGACTTGAAAAAGATGTTGTTCAAGCTGAAATTGATGTAATTCGTAAATTAGGTGTTGAAATTAAATGTGGTATTGAAGTAGGAAAAGATATTACTTTAGATGAATTACGTCATGAGGGATATAAAGGATTCTATATTTCTATTGGTGCTCAAGGAGGTAGAAAACTTAACATTGAGGGAGAAGATCATGAAGATGTTATTTCTGGTGTTGATTATTTAAAAGATGTTAACCTAGGTAAAGATGTTAAAACTAAAGGTAATGTAGTTGTAATTGGAGGAGGTAATGTTGCAATTGACGTTGCAAGAACTGCCCTTAGAACATCTGCTGAAACTGTAAACATGTTTTCTTTAGAAGGAAAAACTGAAATGCCTGCTCAAGATGAAGAAGTTTTTGAAGCTAAAGAAGAAGGTATTGTTATACAAAATGGTTGGGGTCCAAAAAAAATTATTATTGAAGATGGTAAAGTTAAAGCTGTTGAATTTAAACGTTGTTTAAGTGTATTCAATGAAGAAGGAAAATTTAGTCCAAAATACGATGAAAAAGATATTAAAACAGTTAAAGCTGATAAAGTATTACTATCAATTGGTCAATCTATCCTTTGGGGTGATATGTTAAAGGGCAGCAAGGTAGATTTAAATAGAAATAAAACTGCTAAGGCGAATTCACTAACATATCAAACAAGTGAAAAAGATATATTTATTGGCGGTGATGTATACAGTGGGCCAAAATTTGCTATAGATGCTATTGCTTCTGGTAAAGAAGGAGCAGAATCATTACATCGTTTTGTTCATCCTGGTCAGTCATTAACATTAGGAAGAAATAGAAGGATTTTCAAAGGTGTTGATAAAGAAAATTTGAATCTTGATGGTTATGATAATGCTAAACGTGAAAAAGTTAATTATGATTCAACTAAAAGTAATACTTTTTCAGATCCACGTGTTACATTTACTGAAGAGCAATTAAAAAAAGAAACTGATCGCTGTTTAAAATGTGGAGTAGCTCATGTTGATCCAAATAAATGTATTGGTTGTGGAGAATGTACAACAAGATGTAAATTTGATGCAATTACGATACACCGTGAATTTGATGCTCATAGTTATGGTTATGAAAAAATTAAACCTCATGCAGCTATGAGAGCAATAAGTACAAAAATTAAAACAGCTTTAAATTCAAATAGAGATTCTTTAGATAAATAATTGTCTTTATATAGAGAGGAAAGATAGGAGATACTATGCATGAAGTAACTGTATTAGTAGGTTTGATAGATATGGTGGAAACTGCTGCAATTGAAAACAATATAGATGACATAGACACTGTTGTTGTACAAATAGGTGAAATGTCATCTATTGTACCTAGATATATGATGGAATATTTCCCTAATGCAGCAGAGAATACAATTTTAGAAGATTCTAAATTAAAAATTGAAATAATTCCAGCAAACGGATTATGTCATAACTGCAATAAGGTTTTTAAAATTGTAAAAAATAAAGGTAAGTGTCCTTATTGTAAGGATGATCAATGGGAAATGTTAAGCGGAACAGAATTTGTTCTAAAAGAAATTGTTGTTAGAGAACCTTTATAATTATATTTAATAAGAAGTACCAATTCTTTAAGATTTAAAAATTGGCACTTCTTATATTTTTTATTTAGATCTATTTTTAATATACTTTTAATAAAGTTAAAATATATAAGTTATTGTAGTGGTTTTTTATTTAGTTTAATAAGATTAATATAATGAATATACCATGTAGCTATTAATTAACAGCCCTTTTGAAATAATTAATAAAGAGGATTCCCTTAAAATATATTGTAAAAATATGTTTTATATTCAAATTATTGATATAATATTAATGATGACTACTTAAGCATAGATATTAATGCTTTTATTTTTTATTGGTATGTCCTTTATACCTTAAATAAAAATAATTATTTTAAATTTTATCTAATTTATATTAAATAAACTATTATAAAGGAGAGGTGAATAAATATGAAAGAAAATGAGATAAATGCAATATTAATTAAACCTAATGATAATGTTGCAACAGTATTTTCTAATGGAAAAGCTAATGATATAGCAAAAATTAGTAGTTTTGATGGAGATAGGATTAATATAAAAATTTCAGAAGATATTCCTTTTGGGCATAAACTGGCTGTAAAGGATATAAAAAAGGGAGAAGAAATTATTAAATATGGTGAGGAGATTGGCATAGCAAGTAAAAATATAAAAAAGGGTGATTACGTTCATATTCATAATCTTAATAGTATGAGAGGTAGAGGAGATCTTAAATCAAAGGAGGAGGATTTATAATGAACTTTATGGGATATAAAAGAAAAGATGGACAAGTTGGATCAAGAAACTACGTTGCTGTAATTCCAAGTGTTGTATGTGCAAATGAAGTTGTTGAAGCTATTGTAAGACAAACAACTATGACAAAAGGTATATTTCATCATAAAGGATGCTGTCAGCTTCCTCCAGATTTAGAATCAACAACAGAGTCTCTTATAAGACTAGGAGAAAACCCAAACGTAGGAGCTGTCCTTATTGTAAGTCTTGGGTGTGAAGGAGTAGATACTGATAAAATTGAAAGTAAAATAAGAAGCTTTGGAAAGCCTGTAGAAAGAGTTAATATTCAAGAGGTTGGAGGAACAACTGCTGCAATAAAAAAAGGATTAGATTATGCTCAAAAATTAGAAATTGAAATTTCAGCACAAAATAAAACTAAAGTAGACTTATCAAATTTTGTAATGGGAATAAAATGTGGAGCTTCAGATACTACATCAGGACTTGCATCTAATCCTGTAGTTGGATATGTAGCTGATAAAGTAATTGAAAATGGAGGTACTGTAGTTTTTGGTGAAACTACAGAATTTATTGGAGCGGAACATATATTAGCTAAAAGAGCAAAGTCAAAAGAAGTTGCTGATAAGATATATAATATAGTAAATAGAATGGAAAAAAGAGCTAAATCTGTTGGTGTTGATATGCGAAAAGGACAACCAACTCCTGGGAATATTAAAGGTGGCTTAAGCTCTATAGAAGAAAAGTCTTTAGGAGCTATTGTTAAATCAGGTACCAAGACTATTGAAGATGTTCTAGAATATAATGATAAACCAGCGGGCAAAGGTTTGTTTGCTAAAGATACACCGGGTAGAGAAATAGAAGTATTAACTGCTATGGCAATTGCAGGTAGCCAGGTAATTTTATTTTCAACAGGACGTGGAGCTCCACAAGGATTTCCTATAGTTCCTGTAATAAAAATATGTGGTAATCCTTATACTTATGAAAAAATGTCTAATGACATGGATATAAATGCTGGAGAAATAATATTAAACGAAAAATCTATTAAAGAAATTGGAGAAGAAGTTTTTGAAAAACTTTTAAGAGTTCTTTCCGGTGAAAAAACAAAGGGAGAATCTATAAAATATACAACTTCTATGGATATATATACAGAAGGACCTGTAATATAATATTAGATTTCTATTGAAAATACTATATTTATATTATAGTCTAAATATTATTTAGTGTTTTGTTTTTAAATTTAAAGTTTCCCATAAAAATATTTTTCTATATTAAGATTGCTATTTATAGATACTACTGTCTATTCATATATTTAATGCGTTTGTATTTAGAATTAAAGCTTCTAAAACTAACGCATTTTATTTTTATATTTAAAATTTAGTTTAATACTTATTAAAAATTAAAAAAAGGAAACAATATAATTATAAACAAATTTAATAATATTATGTGCTTAAAATGCAAGAATACAAACAAAGAATTTCATTTTTATGATTTATTATAGTTATTTAGTTTGGGATATACATATAAGTAAAAGAAATATTTCTATATGTTGAGCGCTAATATTTCATTAAACACAATATATAGAATAAACTTAATTTCAAATAAAATATTTAACTTTATAATATTACTTAAACCCTTACAAAAACCATGTTTTCACTTATAGTATGTATTTTTTGTTAAAAAATAATGTAATTTTCTTAAAAATGACTATATAAACAAAAGAAAGATGCATATTATGGTATACTAGGTATAGAAAGGAGGAAAAGTTATTAATAATAAAACTGAAATACCCAATAAAAATATGGAAATTTATAAGTACAGTATTGTTGAATATAGTCACAAGTATAAAAATGATTATATTAAATTAAATTTAAAATGGCTTAAAGAACATAATCTTCTTGAAGAAAAAGATGAGATAATTATTGAAAATGTAGAAGATGAGGTTATTAGTAAAGGTGGAAAGGTTTATATTTTAAAGAAGGAAGAAGAGGTTGTAGGAACTATTGGTTTAATACCAAATTCTTTTGGTTCAATTGAAATTATTAAACTTGCAGTGGATAAAAATCATACTGGATTAGGTTTAGGTAAGAAACTTATGAAAAAAGCAATTTCTGAATCCTATAAAATGGGTTTTAACAAAATAATATTATACACTAATTCAATTTTAAAACCAGCTATTGGTTTGTATGAAAAACTAGGATTTAAAAGAGTGAAATTAGACGATAATAGTGATTATGAAAAAGTTGATGTTAAAATGGTTTATGATTTTAATGTGTAAATAAATCTATCAAATAATTCTATCTTAAGTAGCAAAATATTATTATTTAAAATGAAACTTCTAGTACAAATAATTATTTTAATATGCCTTTTATTAAAATAATAGTAAAATTAATCATTCATTTCTAAAAAATAAGCATACTGAATTTCAAATGTCTATTTGTCAATAATCAAGTGTTAACTTAAATAAGGTTAATATTTTAATAACTTATCACAATTAATCAATCAAATGAATCAAAGATATTTATTGCCTATTATGGATTTTAATATATTATTACATTTTTATTTAAAAGATACTTTTAATAAACTAATTTAGTTTAAATAAAACGAATTTGTTGAAATATTATAAGTAAAATAATTATTGTAGTAGCTTTTTCATAATATTATAAATCATTATTTACATAACAATTACATGTTACATAAAAAAATATAAATTATTGTTTAATATCTCCGAAAATGTAATAGGAGGTGTGTATATAGTGATTTGTCCAAAATGTTCAAATAATATTGATGATGATAGTGTATATTGTAAAAAATGTGGATTAAAATTAAAAGAAAAAGAAATAATAAAGCCTAAAAAAGAAGAGATTCCTTTAAATGAACTAATTAAATTAAAAGAAGGAAAACCATTAAAACATGTTAAAAAATCAAATAGTAAAATAGCAATAATAGCTTTAATAATAATATTAAGTATAAGCGGAGTAGCTTTTGGTAGCTATAAATATGTATTATATAAAAAAGTAGATACTTTAGCTTCCAATGCAGATAAAGAATTTAACAAAAAAAATTATGATAAATCAATAGAATTATATAATAAAGTTTTATCTTATAAAGATGATAGTAAAATGAAAAGTAAACTTTCTTTAGCTAAAATATATAAAAAGAATCAAGGAGTATATAACTCAGGATTAAAATTAATGAATGAGAAAAAATACTTAGAAGCTATAGAAAAATTTAATGATATAGATAAAGATGCTAAAGATTTATATAAAGATTCTCAAACTAAAATTAAAGACTGCAAAAAACAATATATAAATTCTAAGCTTAGTCTGGCTAATAGTTTTATCCAAAATAAAAATTATGACAAAGCTAATGAACATCTAAATGAAATAGATAAGATAGATAATAATAATTCTAATGTAAAAGATTTAAGAGAATCCATTAATAAAAATACAACAGAATTTCAAAAACAAGAAGATAATACATATAAAGCTGCACTAAGTAATAACAATTATAATAAAAATATTAGTTTAACTAAAGAAGGTGCCTATAATATACTAAAAAAATATAACTTATATAATGATATGGAAATAGCAAAAATGAGTCCTTTATCTAAGGAGTTTTCTGTTAATGATAAAAGTATGTATGGACATAACTGTTATTATATAAATGGTAAAGGTGGAAATGCAATACTTTTCGTAATTGATGCAGTTACAAAGAAAATATATTCTTGCGAAAAAGTTGCTCTTAATAAATGGGTATTAACATTAAAAAACTAAATATAATTAATTTAAGCCTTTAAGTGTAAATTAAACACTTAAAGGCTTTTATAATAACTAGAAGTTTTGAATGATAATCAAATAGTACATAGTAGAACATTGTGATAAATGAATCATAATGGAAGCCATTTGCTTATGGTAAATATTGACTAATAGTCTACTAAATGTTAAAATTTAGGCATATAATTTTTCTCTATAAATTTAAAGATATAATTTATAGGAAATATATGAGAAGTTAAATAAAGTACATATATTACAACCCTATTTGAAACTATTAAAAGATAATAATGTGTAATTGGCTTTTAAATCCAAGAAAACGTTTTAAATAAGCTTATATAAATTTTAATAATAATATATAAAATATTTTCCATGAGAGGAGATTTAATATGGGGATTTTGTACGAAGGAGCTAATTTTAATATTGTAGCAATTTGGTTTTTTATCTTATTTGCCTTAATGGCTTTTAATGAATTTGGACGCTCAAGTAAATGGGGAGGTATTGTACTTTTTTTAATCGTACCTATAATATTAACTATTTTTGTTTGGCCAACAACTGCTGCTCCAGGTAATGAATATGGAACTGGTAATTGGTTTAATTGGGTGAAAACTTATTCAGCTCTTGCAGGCTGTCTTGGTTTTATGGCAATTCGTTATATCCCATCATTAGCAAAAAAGAAATGGGCATTATGCTTTCCAGCATTTATTTTAGCCTTTAATATATTAGAGGCAGCAATTCGTGATTTTCAATGTTTCGGTTATGGGGCATGGAATGGGGCTTATATAGATAATTTATGGGTAATATCTGGTCCTTGGAATATTATGAATGGTATTGCAGGACTTTTAAATATTATACTTATTTGTGGATGGTTTGGAATTTTTGTATCAAAGGACAAAACAAAGGATATGATTTGGCCAGACATGATTTGGATTTATGTGTTAGCTTATGATCTATGGAATTTTGCTTATACGTATAATTGTATTGCTGACCATTCTGTTTATTGTGGATTAGCACTATTATTATCATGTACTATTCCTACATTCTTTATTAAAAAAGGAGCTTGGTTACAACATAGAGCACAAACTCTTGCTTTATGGATTATGTTTGTTATGACAGTACCTACTTTTGCAGATCGTATAGCACCTGTACCTACTACTCATAATCCAACTGCATTTTTTATTGTAAGTCTATTAGCTTTAATAGCAAATGTTGTAGCAGCAGTATACCAAATTAATATTATCATGAAGAGAAAACTTAATCCATTAAAAAATGAAGTATATGTAAATACAAAAGCATATAAAAAAGTAATAGAAGAAAATAAATCATTGAAAGATGAAGTACATGTAAACATAAATATATAGATAAAGAAATACTAAAATATTAAATAAGGAAATCTACTTTTTATAAATCAGGTATCTTTAGATGATAAAGAATATAGATTATTTAAAAGAGTTGATTAATTATAAAAAATTGCATTAGTACAGGCTAATGCAATTTTTATTTTACATAAATATAGTTTATTAAAAAATAATAAACTACATTTCGTTTTATGGTTAATATGTATAATAAATCACTCCTAAGAAAATAAAGTAAAACATTCATATAATTACATTTTAAAAATTATGTCGAAGCATGATATTATAGGCATATATATTTTTTATAATTATATGAGGGGTGATCAAGTATTAAACGTTTTCTAACCACTGTGTTTTTTTTCGCTATTATTTTGTTATTAAAAACAACTTTTGTACAAGCAATGCCTAATGAACTAAGATTAGGAGGGAACAATAGATATGATACTGCTGTAAAAATTAGTATAAATCACTGGAGTCAAAGTAATAATGTAATACTAGTATCTGGTGAGAATTTTCCAGACGCATTAAGTGCATCTCCTTTAAGTAAAAAATATGATGCGCCTATATTATTAACAAGAGCACAAGAACTACCTTCTAACATATTAAATGAAATTCAAAGATTAAAAGCTAAAAATGTATATATAGTAGGAGGAATTGGTGTTGTTAACACTAATATAGAAAATACATTTAAAAAAATAGGACTTAATGTTACTAGAATAGCTGGAAAAGATAGATATGAAACAAGTGTAGAAGTTGCAAAAAAGGTAGGGAATTTTAACAATGCTATTATTGCATCCGGTAATAGTTTTCCAGATGCCTTATCTATATCATCTATTGCAGCATCAAAAGGAATCCCTATACTATTAACAGCTAAAAATAATTTACCTAGCGTAACTTTTAAATTTATAAATGATAATAATATAAATAAAGGTTATATAGTAGGTGGAACTGGTGTTGTTTCAAGCAATATATCAAATAAATTAAATGGTTTTAAAAGACTTGCTGGAAAAGATAGATTTAAAACTAATTTAGCTATAGTTTCTGAATTCACAAATTACTTGAATTATAACAACATATTTGTAGCAACAGGGTATAATTATCCAGATGCTTTAGCAGGTTCAGCAGCTGCCGCTAAACTTAATTCTCCAATATTTCTTACCAATGGTATTACTCAAATTAAACTTTCTGAAATTTTATCAAAACTTAAGACTACACAAAATTTAAAAATTCTGGGATCAACAGGGGTTGTATCTAGTACTGCAGTTAAAAGATTAATGATTAATGTTTATTCTAACAATACATTTGAATTTAAAAAATATAATAATTCCTTACATTATTATGTAAATAGACAATTTACTGAAGGGTTTAATGTTGATTATGAAAAAGGAGAAGTTACTTTAGAAAAACTAAATTATTACATGAATCCTTCTAATTTTGAAGATGATGATCGTGGTAAATATATGTTTTTAAAACTTAATTATTATGAGGGTGTTAAACTTGAAGACTTAAACAAAATTTTAAATACAAAAGGCATATTAAAAAATAAAGGACAAGTTTTTTTAACAGCTGGTCAAAGTCATAATGTAAATCCAATTTATTTAGTAGCTCACTCACTTCTTGAAACATCAAATGGTGCATCTAAATTAGCTAATGGTGTTTTGGTTTCTTCTGTAGATGGACAACCTGTTCAACCTAAAGTTGTATATAATACCTATGCTATAGGGGCTTATGATTCTAATCCTGATAAATATGGAGCAGAATTTGCTTATAAAAAAGGTTGGTTTACAGTCAATGATGCAATAATTGGTGGGACTGAATTTATTTCCAAAGGATATATAAACTCTTATAGAAAACAAGATACCTTATACAAAATGAAGTGGGATTTAAGTACTGTTTGGCATCAATATGCTACAGATATAGGTTGGGCATATAAACAAACCCATATAATAAAACAATTGGCTGATCAAGCGGAAAACTCATCATTTTATTTTGAGATACCTGTATTTGAATAAATTTATTAAAATACAAGATTATGTTTATAAATAAATATTAAGGATGTATAAAAAATAAATATTATATACAAATAAAAAATTGCGTTAGTATAATCTAATGCAATTTTTTTATTTTAAAGGAATATACTCTAATATGTTGAACCTAATTTATAGGGAGGAATTATTATGAATAAAACAATTAATGCTATGTATTTTAGTGCTACAGATACAACTAAAAAGGTCGTTTTAGAAGTTGCAAGTGAAATTTTAAAAAATAGTGCTAATGAAAAAGATATTAAAACTATTGATTTTACATTACCATCTAAAAGAGAGGTTGAAGTTTCTTTTACAAAGGATGATATAGTAGTTATTGGAGTTCCTGTTTATGCAGGAAGAGTTCCTAATAAATTAGTTGATTATTTAAATACTATAAAAGGAAATGGTGCTTTAGCAGTCTGTATAGTAGTTTATGGTAATAGAGATTATGATGATGCTCTAATAGAACTTAAAGACATTATGGAATCTGATGGCTTTAAAGTTATATCTGGAGGATCTTTTATAGGTGAACATTCTTTTTCAAAAATACTTGCAAAGAATAGACCAGATAAAAAAGATTTAACTATTGCAAAGAGATTTGGAGATAAAATATATAAAAAAATAACAACTGGAAATATACTTGGAAATGTTAAAGTAAAAGGAAATAAGCCGTATAGAAAACATTACATACCTAAAGATAAAAAAGGACATTCTTCTGATATTAGAAAGGTTATACCTAAAACAAACAGTAATTGTATTAATTGCAAGCTTTGTGCTAAAGTATGCCCTATGGGTTCAATAGATTATGATGATGTATCTAAACTAAATGGTATTTGTATAAAATGTGGTGCCTGTATTAAGAAATGTCCAACCCATGCTAAGTATTTTGATGATGAAAAATACTTAATGCATAAGAAAGAACTAGAAGAAAAATATTCAAATGTTAGAAATGAACCAGAGTTATTTATATAAAGAACTTTATTGAATTTTATCATTACTTTATTGTTATAGATAAGAAACTAAGTATTTTAAAAATAAAGATAAAACACTTATATATGAATATATATAAGTGCTTTTTTATTTGATCAAAAATTGTTTGTTTTTAATCAAATAAAATAAAAAAAGACTTGATATGCTATTATATGGTAAAATTAATTATTACTAAAAATATAATCGGAGGTATTCTTTTGAAAAATAATTTACAAAATTTTGGAATAATAATTTTCATAGTATTTATACTGGTAGTTTTAAAACCATTTAATGTTATTAAAGTTTTAGCAGCTGAAAATAAAAAAAATTTAACTATTCTTTTTACTCATGATCTTCATGATCACTTTTTACCCTCTAAGATTAGACAAGGGGATGACATTATAGAGATTGGAGGATACGAAAGACTTAAAACTGTTATAGATGAAGAAAAAGCTAAAGATCCTAATTCTATACTAGTAGATGGAGGAGATTTTTCTATGGGAACACTTTTTCAATCTATATACGAAAGTTACGCTCCAGAACTTAAAATATTAGGTGAAATGGGATATGATGTTACAACTTTAGGTAATCATGAATTTGATTTTAGAGCTGAAGGACTTACTAATGCTTTAAATTCAGCACTTAAAAGCAAAGAAAAGTTACCACAAATTGTACAATCTAATATGAAATTTCCTAAAGACAAAAATGGGAAATTAACTAATTCACTTTCAAACTTAAAGAAAGCTGTAAAGTCTTATAAAGTAAAAGAATACACAGTAATCAAAAAAGGAGATTTAAAAATAGGTGTTTTTGGTTTAATGGGGAAAGATGCTGCATCTAATGCACCAATGTCTGAAGTGGAATTTACAGATACAGTTAAAAATGCTAAAGAAGTAGTTAACACATTAAAAAATAAAGAAAAAGTGGATATTATCTTGTGTGCATCTCATTCTGGTATTGATGATGATAAATCAAAATCTGAAGATGAAAAATTAGCAAAGGAAGTACCAGATATTGATGTTATAATAAGTGGACATACTCATACAAAGCTAAATAAGCCTATAAAGATAGGCAAAACTATTATAGGATGCTGTGGTGAGTATAGTGAAAATTTAGGAGTTATAAAGCTTTCTAAAAATGGAAAAGAATCTTGGAAACTTGATAGTTATAAGCTTAAAAACATAGATTCTAATATTTTAAAAGATACTAGTATTTCACAAAAAATAGAGAAATTTAAAAAGGTAGTTCAACAAAAGTATTTAAATAAATTTGGAATGAAATTTGATGAAGTCTTAGCTAAAACGGATTTTAATTTTATAGCTTCATCTAAAATAGGGGATAAGCAGGGAGAGGAACCTTTAGGAAATCTTATTAGTGATGCCTACAAATATGCTGTAAAAAAAGCGGAAGGTTCAAATTATGATCCAGTAGATGTTTCAATTGTTCCAGCAGGAACTATAAGAGGATCATTTGTAAAGGGTAATATTACAGTAGCGGATGTTTTCACTGTAAGTTCTTTAGGCATAGGTAAAGATAGAGTTGCTGGATACCCACTTCTTTCAGTTTATATAACAGGAAAGGAATTAAAAACTGCTTGTGAAGTAGATGCATCTATTTCTCCTAAAATGAAACCTGCTCAAATTTATATGTCAGGAATAACTTATACATTTAACCCTAATAGAATGATTCTTAATAAAGTTACTGATGCAAAACTTCAAAAATCAGATGGAACATATGAAAAAATAGAAGATAAAAAATTATATAGAGTTGTAGCAGGTTTGTATTCTGCTCAAATGCTTTCAGTTGTGGGAGAAAAATCTTATGGATTATTAAAAATTGTTCCAAAAACTAAAGAAGGGAAACCAATTACTAATTTTGAAGACCATATAATATATGATACTACTAGCGGAAATAATAACGAAGTTAAAGAATGGGTAGCAATCTCAGAGTACCTTAAATCATTTAAGAAAGCAAACGGAATTTCAAAAATTCCTTTATATTATAATAAAGTTCAAGGTAGAAAAATTATTGATGATAATAAAAGTATATTAGCAATTTTAAGTCATCCAAATAAAATTGCTTTAGGAGTATATATCTTTGCAATAATTTTAATATCAATAACTGCATTTATCATTATTAAGTTAAATAAGTATAGAAATCATTCAAAAACAGTTAAAAATGGATTGTAATATAAATTTAGCCAAGTATTTGTTAATATATCAATGCTATGGTAATATATAAGCATATAAATATAGACTTATTTAATACAACTAAGGAGGAATTTAATCATGACTAATTTACCAAACTGTCCAAAATGTAATTCAGAATATACTTATGAAGATGGAAATCTTTTTGTATGTCCAGAATGTGCTTACGAATGGACTTTAGAATCAGAAAAACAAAAAGAAGAAGAAAGCTCTGTTAAAGATGCTAACGGAAATATATTAGAAGATGGTGATACTGTAACAGTAATAAAAGATCTTAAAGTAAAAGGCAGTTCATCATCTATAAAAATAGGTACAAAAGTGAAAAATATAAGATTAGTTGAAGGTGACCACAATATAGATTGTAAAATAGATGGTTTTGGAGCTATGAAGTTAAAATCAGAATTTGTTAAAAAAGCATAAATATATTTATGTTTTATAAAGTCTTGGGAATAATATTCTCAAGGCTTTTATTTATATAGAAAAACTACTAATTTAGCTAATGATCTTTTGGTATCTAATAAAAGTTTGAAAATATTAGTTTATTATACTTTTATATTATTCTATTTAACTACTTATATTTTTAATAATAATAATGTTAACTAATAAAAAATTATATATATTTTTATAATTCAGAATTTTCCTTGACATCCTCTTTTAAATGTGGTAAAAATATGAAAAAGATAATAAGAAATATACTTATAAAAAAACAAATTTTAAATTTATTAAAATAGTATTTCTAATTTTCAGATATACACGATTGATAAATTTAAATAATACAGAAAAGGATGATTAATATGCTTATAAGAAGAATAAAAAAAGAAGACAATAAAAATGTAGAAAAAATAATAAGAGATGTACTAACAGAATTTGGTGGCAATAGAGAAGGTCTTGCTTGGGCAGATCCTGAACTTTCTTATCTTTCAGAAGTTTATAAAAAAGAAAATACAGCTTACTGGGTAGCAGAAAAAGATGGCAAACTTGTAGGCGGCTGTGGAATAGGCCCAGTTGAAGGCGCTGAAGGTGTATGTGAACTTCAAAAAATGTATTTCTTAGAGGAAAGTAGAGGTACAGGAGTAGCAGGACAAATGATTGAAAAAGCTTTAGACTTTGCAAGTAATTACTATGATAAATGTTATCTTGAAACACTATCAAATATGAAAGCTGCAAATAGATTTTACCAAAAACATGGATTTCATAAAATTGATAAACCTATATTAGATTCAGAACATTATGCTTGTGATGTTTGGTACATAAAAGATTTAAAATAATATTTTTAATAGGAATACTGATACTGTAAAAATGTATAATACCATTTTTACAGTATTTTTTTATATATAATTAATATTTATTACATTAGATGTAAAATTATTTTTAAAAAAATTAACTTTTTCTACAAGAAATTTTACAGAAAAATATTAAATGGTTAAAAAAGATTGAAAAAAATTAAAATAAAATATATAATAGTGTTAATATATACTAAAAAGTGTATATTTAGCCTTAGGAAAATGGTAGGTATGTCATTATGTTTTATCACAACTGGTAATTACATTATGACATTATATCGTTTTAAATTTCTTATATGTAAATATTTAAATAGGGAGGTGAGAAGAATAGGTTAGAAATACTAAAAAATTAAAGAGGTGAATTATGTGAAAAATAATAAACTTAGAAAAATATCTATAATTAATATTTTCTTATTTGTTTTATCCATACTTTTTAGCAATCAAGTAAACGTTTATGCAACCTCGAATAGTCAAAATTTACTAGGAAATATAAGCACTATTAATAAAAATCAAAATACTATAGACATAACAACAAGCACTTCTAAAAAAGTTAAGATAATTTTTTATAAAAATAATACATTTAGAATATGGACAGACCCAACAGAAAAATTTGATGATTCTACTAAAGGGAAAATTCTACAGCAAAATGCCTTACAACCTGGTAGCATTTCTTATTCAGATGGAGGAGAGTATTACAAACTAGAAACCAGTAACTATATAGTTAGAGCATATAAAAGTCCTTTAAGATTTGCAATGTACAAAAAAGATAACTCTACAGTTATATGGGAAGAGGAAGCTCCACTAAAGCTAACTTCTCAATCTACAGAACAAAATTTAAAACCACAAAGTGGTGAGAATTTTTATGGTGGAGGTATGCAAAACGGATATTCAAGACAAAATGGTAGAAGTGTTTTGATTAAAAACCATGTAGGAGATCCTGATAGATACAATTGGGATACAAATTCGGTTTCAAATCCTGTTCCTTTTTATTTAAGCACAAAAGGATATGGAGCATATAGAAACACTTTTACTCCTGGAACATACGATTTTTTTAATGATACTACAAGATTACAACATAAAGAAAATCAATTTGATACTTTCTATTTTTATGGACCTAATATACCCAATGTTATAAATGAGTATACATCATTAACGGGCAGACCTTCTTTAATACCAAGATGGGGTTTAGGATCAGGATATGCAGATGCTTTCAATAGATCAAATCCTACTTATAAAGGATCTCCAGAGGAAGGTAAAATGCATACTTTAGAAGGATTAGATTATGCAAAAGCATTTAATGACAATGATATGCCGTCTTCATGGATGCTTCCCAATGATGGATATGGTTGTGGATATGAAAATTTACCACAGTTTGTTGAAGGAGCAAAACAATATGGAATTAAAACTGGTCTTTGGACACAATCTGGAGTTAAAGGTGAATCAGAAGTTGGACAAGCAGGAAGTAGCATGTATAAATTAGATGTAGCATGGGTAGGAAGAGGATATGAATTTGCATTAGATGCTCAAAAAGAATCTGCAGATGCAATAGAAGAAAATTCAGATGCTAGAAGATTCCTTTTATCAGTTTGTGGTTGGGCAGGCAGTCAAAAATATTCTACTGTATGGACTGGAGATCAAGTTGGAGGTGTATTTGATTATATTAAATATCATATACCAACTTATGTAGGTTCCGGATTGTCTGGAATGCCATATGTAGCTAGTGATATAGATGGTATCTTTGGAGGTAATGGTAAAACATATACTAGAGATCTTCAATGGAAAGTCTTTACCCCTATAATGATAAATATGTCTGGATGGGCAGATAAAGATAAATTACCTTGGGCATATGGTGAACCTTATACAAGCATAAATAGAAAATACCTAAAATTAAAACAAAGGTTAATGCCTTATATCTATACCTATGCAAATGAAGCAAGTAAAACTGGAGCACCTATGGTAAGACCAATGTTTTGGGATTTTCCAAATGATAAAGTTGCTCATACTGATAAAACTAAATATCAATTTATGCTTGGAAAATCATTTTTAGTTGCACCAGTATATGAAGATTCAGATAAAAGAGATGGAATATACCTTCCAGATTCTAAATGGATAGACTATTGGAGCGGAAAAGAATATGCAGGAAATCAATTTTTAAATGGATATGATGCACCAATTGATAAATTACCTGTATTCGTTAAAAAAGGTGCTATAATTCCAATGTATCCTTCTTCTAATTATGATGGAGAAAAAATGCCAGGAGACACTTATCCTATAACATTTGATATATATCCATCTGGAGAATCTTCTTTTGATCTTTATGAAGATGATGGAGAAACAAAAGAATACAGAAATGGGAAATCGTCAAAAACTAAAATTCAAGTAGTTGCTCCTGAAAATGGAGAAGGAAATTCTACAGTTACAGTTAATCCTACAGAAGGATCTTACAAAGGAATGGTAACTTCCAGGAAAAATCAATTTACTATTCATTCAAAATCTGCTCCTCAAACTTTAACACTAGTAGTAGATGGTGAAACTAAAACATTAACTAAAGCATCTACTAAAGAAGCTTATGATAAGAACAACTCTAATGTATGGTTCTTTGATTCTAAGGAAAAAGGTGGAATTTTATATGCTAAAACTGAATCAATAGATGTAACCAAAAAAATTGTTCTTAATATAGATAAAGTAAATAATCAATCTGAATCAATTACTAATTTAGATGGAAGTATTCCTCAAAATTTAAAAACTAGTGATATAACTAAAAGAAGTATAAATATTCAGTGGGATTCAATAGGCAATGCTAAATCTTATGATTTAATGATAGATGGATTAGTATATTCTAATGTTAAAAGTCCATTCATACATAAAGATTTAAATACTAATGAAACTCATAAATATAAAGTTAGAGTAGTTAAAGATTCAGGTGTTTCTAACTGGTCAAATGAAGTTTCAGCTACAACTAAAGAGGGGATTAAAATTACTTCAGCTACAGCCACTACTTATGAATCTGCAATGCCAGGTGGAGTAGAACCATATTATCCTGAAAACTCAATTGATGGCAATAATTCTACTAAATGGATGAGTGATGCTGGTCAAAAGGGATTAATAAAAAATGGTGAACAATCAATTAATTTATATTTAGAAAAAACAAGTAAAGTTAATAAATTAGAATATACTCCTCCAGCTAAAGGTTTAACAGGAGTCATAACTAAATTTGATATTTTTGCAAGCCACGATGGGAAAAACTTTAATAAAATAGTAAGTGATGGAACATGGGAAGATAACGGGGAAGTTAAAACTGCTGAATTCCCGTGGATAGAAGCAAAAATTATTAAATTAAAAGCTAAAGAGGGAAATAACGATAAAGCTGCTGCTGTTGAATTATCCCTTTCATATGATGAAACTATAGCAAATAAACTTGGAGAATTTGAAATACCACCTAGTAATGAAGATGAAAAAATACAGTCTAGTAGCATATCTTCTGTTGTAGCTACAAGTGAAACTTTAGCAAAAGATTATGGTATAGATAATTCAGCTAAAAATGTTATAGATGGAGATAGAAGTACTATTTGGCATAGTGAATTTTGGCCAGAAAAAAAAGAATTACCACAATCTATAACTTTAACCCTTAAAAACCCAATTGAAATTTCTAGATTAGAATATATACCAAGAGTAGAATCAGGAGCTAATGGAACTATTACTAAATATAATTTATATGTTAGTGCAGATGGTAATGAATTTACTAAAGTTGTAACTGATGGTATTTGGGAAAATAATAACGATAATAAAGAAGTTAAAATTACAAATTCTTCAAAAATAAAGGCTATAAAACTTGAAGCTTTAGAAGGTGTTGGTGGATTTGCTTCTGCAGCAGAAATTAATTTATTTAAATCAGCAATAGAAACTACTGATAGTCCGACAAATGGAGATTCTAATCTTGTTTTAGAAATACCTGGAAGTGAAAATGATGGAAATAGTGTAGATAAACCTGAAACTGATTCAGGAAATGCTGATGCTCAAGCTAATAGCCAAAAAATAGCAGAACTACAAAAACTATTAGATGCTGCTAAAGCACAACTTGAATCAACAACTACAGAATTAGAATCTGCCAAACAAGAAACTGCTAAATTAAAAGAAGATACAAAGAAACAAGTAGATACTTTAACTACACAAGCTCAAGAGCTTAGAAATGATTTAAATGAATCAACAAATCAATTAAATGAAGCAAAAGAAGATTTAGCAAATGCTAATAAAGAAATAGAAAATCTTAAAAATACAATTGAAGAATTAAATAATAGAGTTACAGAAGTAGAAAAACAAACAAATGAAGTTAAACAAGAAACAGATAATCAAGGTAATGAAAATGGACAAACTAACGAAGAATCTCAAGTTGAAAATGCTATAAGACTAGGAGGACAAACAAGATTTGATACAGCAACTTCTATAGCAAACAAAATGTACAGCGATAAAGTATCAAACATAGTTGTAACAAATGCCTTTTCATTTGCAGATCAAATAACATCAAGTGTAATTGCAAATAAAAATGATGCTCCTGTTTTATTAGTAGGAACTAATAAAGAAGATAACACTAAAACTTTAGATTATATTAAATCTCACATGAAAGAAGACACTAAAGTAACTATCGTTGGTGGTACTGGCGTTGTAACAACTGAAACTGAAGATAGTATTAAAGCTTTAGGAAT
>NZ_BAAACG010000002.1:0-592 GCF_039521385.1 Clostridium oceanicum
TGAAGGGAATCGAACCCTCGTAGCCAGCTTGGAAGGCTGGAGCTCTACCATTGAGCTACACCCGCATATTTGGTCGGGGTGACAGGGCTCGAACCTGCGACCTCATGGTCCCAAACCACGCGCGCTCCCATCTGCGCCACACCCCGATATAATATGCAATAACTAAAATCTTATTAACTTTTTTTGGTGCATCATCGGGGATTCGAACCCCGGACACCCTGATTAAGAGTCAGGTGCTCTGCCAACTGAGCTAATGACGCTAATTTTTTAATGGTGCGCCTTAAGAGATTCGAACTCCTGGCACACGGCTTAGAAGGCCGTTGCTCTATCCAACTGAGCTAAAGGCGCACATTTTGGAGCGGGTGAAGGGAATCGAACCCTCGTAGCCAGCTTGGAAGGCTGGAGCTCTACCATTGAGCTACACCCGCATATTTGGAGCGGAAGACGAGATTCGAACTCGCGACGTTCACCTTGGCAAGGTGACGCTCTACCACTGAGCCACTCCCGCATGTCCTATATGCATTCATTAAAATGGTGCAGGTGAAGGGACTCGAACCCCCAAGCCTAAGGCGCTAGATCCTAAGTCTAGTGC
>NZ_BAAACG010000003.1:0-317965 GCF_039521385.1 Clostridium oceanicum
TGAAGGGAATCGAACCCTCGTAGCCAGCTTGGAAGGCTGGAGCTCTACCATTGAGCTACACCCGCATGTTTTGGTCGGGGTGACAGGGCTCGAACCTGCGACCTCATGGTCCCAAACCACGCGCGCTCCCATCTGCGCCACACCCCGAAAACTACGTTGTTTTCTAAGTTTATTGATTTTCAAAGCCGTTTTGGTTAATTGCTTTGTCCCTCAACGACATAAACTATTCTACACGATATATTCAGATTCGTCAATAGTTTTTTTCATTTTTTTTTTATTTTTGTCTAAATTTTTTCTATACAAGGATTTATATGATTATTTTCCAAATCTATAATGCATATACTTGGTACACCATTTCTAGGCATAATAGCACTTCCTGGGTTTATAAACCATATGTTACTTATATTCTCTATGCATGGTATATGAGTATGCCCAAAGAGCACAACGTCCGCTTCTAGTTCCATTGCCCTATACATTAGTGTAGTTAAATTATACTTAACATTATATAAATGACCATGGGTTATAAAAAATTTCTTACCACCTATGACTTTTAACAGTTCACTTGGATGTTCTACTCCAAAATCACAATTACCTTTTACATTTATTATTTCTTTTTTATATACTTTAGATATTATATCTACATCTTCTACATTATCCCCTAAATGTATAAGCATATCTGTATCTTTAAATTTATTCACCAATTTATTTATGTCACTTATTCCTCTATGAGTATCACTTATTACACCTATTTTCATTTCTTTATACCTCGCCACTTAACTTATATATACTTTTTTATTTCTTCTTCTAATTTATTTAAAGCAACTGCTCTATGACTAATTTTATTCTTTGCTTCACTTCCCATTTCTGCAAATGTCTTATTATAAGAAGGTACATAAAACAAAGGATCATATCCAAACCCATTAGAACCTTTTTCTTCGTCTATAATTACTCCATCTATATGTCCTTCAACTTTAATTATATTATCTTTATTTATTATAAAAACAACTGCTGATACAAATTTAGCTTTTCTGTCCTCTTCTTTTTTTCCTTTTAAAAGACTTAATAATTTTTCATTATTTTTTTTATAATTTCCATGTTCTCCTGCAAATCTAGCAGAAAAAATTCCTGGCGCTCCATCTAATGCTTCAACCATAAGTCCTGAATCATCTGATATTACCATACAATCCGGTACAACTTTATGTATAGTAACAGCTTTTTTTAAAGCATTTTCCATAAATGTTTTCCCATCTTCTTCTACTTCTATGTTTATATTTGCTTCCTTTAATGATATAACCTCTAACCCATACTTACTTAATATTTGTTTAATTTCTTGTATTTTATGTTGATTATTACTTGCTACAATAACTTTTTTATTCATATTATCTTCTCCTTCAAATACATAATTCAAAATATTTATAATATATATCACTATTTTCCACTTATATATCATATTATATATAAGTATTACTTTATGGTAGGTGTATTTTTTTTGAAATATATAGGTCCTTTTTTAAGAATTAACACTTTAAAAACAGATAATATATACTCACAACTAAACTTTTTAGCTAAAGAATCTTTAAATCACATAGTACTTAACTCTAACTGCGGTATATGTACTCCAGTTAAAAGTTTAAGTAATTCCAATATTAACGCTTTTAAAACATACTCTCCATTATTATGTGTATACAAAAAAGCTAGTCCTAAATTAACTAGTTTTAATGATAGGTTAATATGGAATGAAGATAAGTTTAAAAAAGAAATAGACGTCCTTGGAAACAGTTTAATGACTTTAAGTTTACTACAATTAATAGAATACTACAATAATTTTAAAGACACAAACAAAAAACTATACTCTTATAGTGAACTGTATAGCAATTTATGCAAAAAACAACTAGAATTTTATGCATTAAACTTAAGGAACGAAGAAGGTATTTTTGTAGATAAACTAGATGTATCTGATTCTTCATTAAATGATTTAAAATTCAAACAGAAAAACAAAAAATTCAATTTTTCTAATCAAGCTTTACTAATGGCAGCTTACTATGGCTGTTCTAAATTAGGTACAGATGATTACTGTTCTAATTATGAGAAATTTTCATTGGATATTTTAAATATGCTCATTGAATTTAAAGATGAAATATATTCTTTATCTTTAAATGAACTATCTAAAATATGTTTAGGTTTAAATTTATTTTATGGCTATTCTAAAAACCCTGATAGTAAAATACTATTACTAGACTTATCTGAACTTTTATTAGAAAAATACAGTGAAAAATATGCTTCTAACACTAATTTTGATATAGATGAATCTTGTTTAACTTATTTTGATTTTATAAGTTTATACAAAAATACTGGAATTTCAAAATTTAAATTAGAAGCTAATAATTTATTTGACTCTTTGCATAGTTTATACGATGATAATTTATCTATGTTTATAAAACAAGCAGATAAAAAAGAAATAACCTATTCTTCTACTGAGATAATGTCTTATTTTCTAACAATGCTATCATATTCAAATAACAATGAAAACTCAGTAGGAAAAAGTGAGTTAACTGATTTTTTCAAAACTCAAGTTCTTAGTTCAGGGATAATCCTTAGCTGGCCAGATGCACCAAGCTTAAATAGTGTAGAAAGATATAGAAATCATTCATTAAAATCAGATGACTTAATAGATGAACAATATTTTAGAAGTTCATCTATTGATACTCCTGAAAATACTGAACTTGCTCCTGTTTTTGCAAAATACGTATTATATAATAATAAAAAGCAGGAATTCACTAAAACAAGATTATCTTTTGATAGCAATAAAAATTTATTAATTTTATTTTTAATTCTTTACACCTTAAAACCTATTTAATGTAAATTAAAAACAAATATGTATATGAAGGTAAATACTATGTATATTTTTTAGTATTTACCTTTTATTTTAATAATTTTTATATGTGATTATGCACATACTAATATTACTTTAAACTAAAGCATATTTAAATATTTAACTAGTTATTTCTATATGCCTAATATTTAAAATAAGGAGGGATATCTTTGACTATAAATTGTTCTGAAAACTGTAAAAATAAAAAAGATGGTCGATGTATCCTAAATTATGTTGACTCATTTTTAAGTATTCATCCTGATAACACTAATTGTCCATATTTTATACCTAAAGATGATACTAATTCTAAAAAAAGTTCCTCATTAAAATAAGAGGAACTTTTTTATTTACCTTTGTACTAAAGATATAAAAATAAACAGTTATTATATCAATTTATTTTCACCTTCAATTTAATTAAAATCTAAAAAATTATAATACTTTAACACTACATTCCCTAGTTTATCCATATATATTCCATCTAACTTAGAACTTTTGCATAAAATAGATTTTTTAAAACCTAAAGGTAAGATAGAAGAATCCTTTTCTAATACATCTTGAGCTTTTAGTATTAAATCTTTTTTCTTTTTAGAATCTTTTTGTATTTTTGCATTTCTTATGAATGTATCATAGTTATAATTATTATACCCATAGTTATTTTTATAAGATATATTGGTGAGTATATTTAAAAATTCTAATGAATTACTGTATTCTCCATTACACTCTGTAAGCGCTACATCATATTCTCCATTTTTTATAGCTTTGTTTAAATCCTTTTGACTTTCATAACTTTTCCACACTACATTAATATTTAAAGCATCTTTTATAGATTTGCTTATATATTCACAAATATTCTTATCTTTAGAAGTATCTTTAGATATTAAATGTAAAACAAATTCTCCTTTATAATCTTTCTTTTCTTTTTTAGCTTTTTCTATTGATTTTTTTAACAACTCTTTGGCTTTTGAATGATTTTTATTAAACTCAAAATATTTTTTATAATAAGGATTTGCTTTACTTCCCTCTTTTTTTATAACATAAGAATCTGCCTTTTCACATAGTCCATTATATATATGAGTACAGATATATTCTCTATCTATAGAGCAATCTATTGATTTTCTCAAATCAGTATCCTTAAAATTCTTATTATTTATAGATAAAATTTTTAGTTTCTGAATATTTTTCGAAGTTATGAGTCCATTATCTTTTAAGACATCTAATTCAAAATCTGGTGGATCCATAAAAACATCTACTTTACCCATTTTAAATCCTGCTAAGGATTCTTCATTAGATTTATTAAAATTAACTTTAATCTTTTCATTTTTTATTTTGTCTTTATCCCAATAATACTTATTCTTTTTTAAATTCATTCCTTCTTTTGCTACTGTATCAATAACAAAAGCTCCACTATAAGGTATCTTATTACAAGTATTTTTATAATCTAATAGTTTTTTATCTATTTTTCGTAGTTTATAACAGGGTTTAGCTAATATATCTAAAAAATAATCACAGGGATAATTTAAAGATATCTCTAAAGAGTTATCTTCTTTAGCTTTTATTGCAATTTTATCTCTATCACCTATATTCATATACTGTGATACCCCATATATACACTTTAAATCATCTATTTTTATATTATTTTCCTTACTATATTCTATAATATTAATAAAAAATTTCTCAAAATCTTTAGCAGTTATTTTATCTCCATTACTCCAGTATATATTGTCTTTTAAAATAAATTTATATTTTGTTTTATCTTTATTTATTTCCCACTTTTTAGATAATTCGCCTTTTATTTTATTATTTTTATCTAATGAAACTAAACCATCAAATAAACTTATTAATATATTTTGCTCTTTTTTATTAGAATTTCCTAACATTATCAAATCCTTAGGTTCACTATCTATATCATAAACCATATAATTTCTTTTTACATTCTTAGATTCTACTTTAACATTCTTTTCTACACATCCACATATAAAAAATACTATAAAAACAAAAACAATAAGAATATATGTTATTTTTTTCATCCACTGCTCCCCCTATTAAGGATTTTTATTAAAATCTAACATTATTTATATATTAATTATTAACATCTAAAAAAAAAAATAAACAAAACACTAAAGTTTCGTTTATTAAATAATTATTAAAATTAAGATTATGGAAGATATGCTAAAAATACTGATTCTGGTTTTTTAAACATATCATTAGATTTACCTTTAAGGCCTAATTCTTTTTTTATCAAACTCAAGTTATCTACTAGTTTTATATTTTTAAATTTAAAGTGAATAACTTTGTTAAGTATTTCTTGTGTAAATACTCCTGTAGTAATGTATACTCCATTATCTATTTCAAATTTATCCATGTAATTTAAAAAATCTTTAAAATCTTTTTCAAAAACTATTTGTGACTTATGATATTTAAGTATCTTTATTTTTTTCTTTCTTCTTAATCTTAATAATACAGATTCAGAATTCTTATATAAAATATCATATTGTATTCCATATTTCCAACAACTGTTTTCTATTGAATTTAATATTTCATCCACTTTAACTTTTTTTAATGTCCATTTAGCTTTTTTCACTTCTTTACTTCTTATAGAAAGATATATGTCTTGTAATAACTTGATGTGTATTTCCTCCTAAATTTATTGATATATTATATTATATGTATATATCTACCTTTATTTTCATGAAAAAAATATTAAATATTACAAAATTATATATTTATAAAAAAATAAAACCTATCAGTTTAAATAAACATATAAACTGACAGGCTACTTAAATATTTTTTATTATAATTTACTAGCTTCTTGATTAACTATTTTATTAACTATTTGAGGATTAGCTTTTCCTTTAGTTGCTTTCATTACAAGACCTACAAAGAATCCTAATACTCTTTTATTACCATCTTTATAATCCTGTACAACTTTAGGATTTTCTTCCATGATTTTTTTAACTACTTCTAATATTTCGCCTTCATCATTATTTTGAATTAATCCTTTTTCTTCTATTATAACTTTAGGATCTTTACCGGATTCAAACATAGAATTTAAAACTTTTTTTCCTATGTTATTTGATATAGTTCCCTTGTTTATTACCTTTATAAGTTCTGCTAACTGTGAAGGATTAAACTTTAAGTCTTTAACTTCCATATTATTTTTATTCATAAGTCTTGATATATCACCCATAAGCCAATTAGATGCAGCTTTAGCATCTTTACTTTCTACTGCAACTTTTTCGAAAAATTTAGCCATATCCATAGTTAATGTTAAAACAGAAGCATCATATTTAGGAATACTAAATTCTTTTACAAACCTTTCAGCTTTTTCATGTGGTAATTCTGGAATGGATTTTCTTACTTCTTCTATCCACTCATCAGATATATTTAATGTAACAAGATCCCCTTCTGGGAAGTATCTATAATCATTAGCTTTTTCTTTACTTCTCATAGCAAAAGTAACGCCTTTAGCTTCATCCCATCTTCTAGTATCTTGCTCTAGTTCTTCTCCATTTTTTACCGCTTCAACATGTCTCTTGTACTCATATTCAAAAGCTTTTTCAAGGGCTTTAAATGAGTTCATATTTTTTATTTCTGATCTAACACCAAATTCCAAACTTCCCTTAGGCATTACAGATATATTTCCATCACATCTTAAAGAACCTTGTTCCATTTTACAATCTGAAACTTCTATTGATGATAGAATACTTTTTAACTTTTCAAGATATTTAGTAGCTTCTTCTGGACTTCTAAGATCTGGTTTTGATACTATTTCAATTAATGGTACTCCAGCTCTGTTATAATCAACTAAAGATCCTGCATCAGTATGAAGAAGTTTTCCTGCATCCTCTTCTATATGTATTCTTTCAATACCTATTTTCTTTTTATCACCATTATCTAGTTCTATTTCTATATATCCATCATGACATACTGGTATTTCATCTTGAGTTATTTGATAGTTTTTAGGACAATCTGGGTAAAAATAATTTTTTCTATCCATTCTACAAACTTTGTTTATAGAACAGTTTAATGCTAAACCTGCTTTTATTCCGTATTCAACAACTTTTTTATTTAACCTTGGAAGTGCTCCTGGTAATCCTAAGCATGTTGGACAAACATGTGTATTTGGTTGTCCTCCAAATTCTGTGCTACAACCACAAAATATCTTAGTATCTGTTGATAACTCTGAATGAACTTCTAATCCGATAACTGCTTCAAAATCCATCTATGTTATTCACTCCTTTTATTTTGTAATTCAACTTTTTATTTAATTTCCGCCCTCATTTTATGAAAGTCAGTAGATTGTTCATAACTATATGCTATATTAAATAACTTATCTTCTTTAAAATAATCTCCTATAATTTGAAGACCAACTGGTAATCCTTCTACCATTCCACATGGAACTGATATAGCTGGAACTCCTGCTACACTTACTGGTACAGTATATATATCTGAAAGATACATAGACATTACATCATCAGTTTTTTCTCCTATTTTAAAGGCTGTAGTTGGTGATGTTGGTGAAACTATTGCATCAAATTCTTTAAACACCCTACTAAAATCATCTTTAATAAGCTTTCTAACTTTTAATGCTTTTTTATAATATGCATCATAATATCCTGCTGAAAGTACATATGTTCCAAGCATTATTCTTCTTTTAACTTCGTCTCCAAAACCTTCACTTCTAGATTTCATGTATATTTCATTTGAATTTTTAAAATCTTTTGTTCTATGTCCATATCTAATTCCATCAAATCTTGCAAGGTTTGATGAAGCTTCTGCACTAGATATTATATAGTAAGCTGAAAGAGCATAGTCTGATAGTGGAAGTGAACATGATTCTACCTCTGCACCATTGTCTTTTAAAACTTTAATTGCTTCTTCTACTGATTTTCTTACTCCATCATTTAAACCTTCACCAAAGTATTCTTTTGGTATACCTATTTTTTTACCTCTTAAATCTTTAGTTAAGCTTTTAGAATAATCTGGTACTTGTATATTAGCTGTAGTAAAATCTTTAGAATCTAAACCTGAAATAGATTGTGTTAATAGAGCACAATCTTCTACATCTTTTCCTATTGGTCCAACTTGGTCTAATGTTGATCCAAAAGCTACTACTCCAGATCTTGATATTCTACCATAAGTTGGTTTTAAACCAACAACACCACATAATGAAGCTGGTTGTCTAACAGATCCACCAGTATCTGTTCCTAAAGATAGTGCTGATTCACATCCTGCAACTGATGCTACTGATCCGCCGGAAGATCCTCCTGGTACTCTAGTTAAATCCCATGGGTTCTTAACTAATTTAACTGAACTATTTTCATTTGATGATCCCATAGCGAATTCATCCATATTTAATTTTCCTAAAATTATACCATCTTCATCTTTAATTCTTTCAGTTACATGGGCATCATAGGGAGAAACATATCCTCTTAGTATTTTAGATGCACATGTATTTTGCATTCCTCTAACACTTATATTGTCTTTTATACCTACTGGTATACCTGATAGTTTCTTTAAAGCTTCCCCTTTTTCTATCTTTTTATCAACTTCTAAAGCTTTACCCATAGCCTCTTCTTCTGCTACATGTAAATAAGCTCCTAATTTTTCATCTATAGAATTTATATTATCTAAATAAGCTTTTGTAATTTCTTGTGCTTTAACTTCTTTGTTTTTTAACATATCTTTAAGTTCATGAGCTGTAAGCTTAGTTAAATCCATATATATTTTTCCTCCTCCTTAAACAATATTAATCTATTACTTTTGGTACAACTATGTACTCTTCTAAATGCTCTGGAGAATTATCTATAACTTCTTTTAAGCTCATAGATTCTTCAACCGTATCTTCTCTAAACTTGTTTTCAATATAATATGGGTTTACTACTATATCTACATCATCAGTATCTAATTCATTTAACTTTTCCATATAACTTAATATTTTATTTAAATCATTTGCAAATATTTCTTTGTCATTTTCATTTAGTTCTAACTTAGCAAGCTGTGCAACATATTCTACATCTTTTCTTGAAACTGACATTGTACTCCTCACTTCCTTATCTTAATAAATCTTCTAATATATAAGTTTATACTAGATTAACATTTTTATTTTACCACAAATATATCTTTTTTACATACAATAAATAAAAACTACCTATACAGGTAGTTTTTTATTTATACTGCTTCTTCTAATTTTGTACTTTCAGCTACTTTCTTTTTGTTTCTAAAAATTCTATCTATAATCATTGCCATAGCTCCATCACCGCATACATTAGTTGCAGTTCCTAAACTATCTTGGGCAAAATGTATTGCTATCATTAACCCTTGTTCCGGTTTTCCAAACATAAGCATGTCCTTAAGTAATCCTAAACTAGCATATACTCCACCACCTGGTATTCCTGGAGCTGCTACCATAGTTACACCAAGCATTAATATAAATGGCATAATCATTCCTAGAGTAGGAGTTTGTCCTCCCATAATCATTACACCCATAGCCCCTAAAACTAATGTAATAGTATCTCCTGCTAAATTTATTGTTGCGCATAATGGAATTACAAAATCTGCAACATCTTTTGATACACCATTTTTATGTGCACATTGAAGGTTTACTGGTATAGTAGCTGCTGAAGATTGAGTTCCAAGTGCCATCATATATCCAGGTGCCATTGTCTTTAAAGATTTAACAGGATTTTTTCCTGTTGCAAAATAAGTTATTAAATACTGTACAACTATATAACCTAATTGTAATGGTATTATAAGAAGATATACACTTGAAAATGTTTTTAAAGTACTAAAAATTTCTCCTGAAGCTGATAGTTTAGCAAATATTCCTGCTATATGAATAGGTACAAAAGGTATTATTACTCTTCTAACTATTATATCAACTATATCTCTAAAATCTTTTGTTATATGAAATAAATTTTTCCCTTTTATGTAAGGCATACAAATTCCTAATACAAAAGCAATAATTAGCGCTGTCATCACTCCCATTATAGGTGGCATTTCTATTTTGAAAAATGGATCTAAATATACATTTGACTTAGCAACTTCTCCACCAGCTTTAATTAATTTTGGTAATATAGATTTTCCTAAGAAAAATGCTGCTGTTCCAGCAAGAATTGTAGATAAGTAAGCAAATACAACTGTTATTCCTAAAAGCTTACCAGATCCTTTTCCAAGATCTGCAATTCCTGGTGCTACAAATCCTACTATTATAAGCGGTATACAGAAATTAAGAAAATTACCAAATAAGCTAGAAAAAGTGGTGAATATTCTTACAACCTGGTACATCTCTATAGATTTTGATATAAGTCCTATGCCTATACCAAATAATATTCCTAATAATAATCTAGGTAAAAGTCCTATTTTTTTCATTTTTATCCCTCCGAAATCATGTATGTAATTAATACACAAGTGTCTTTAAATAACATACACATATAATATCACCCCATATATGGATTGTCAATACTTTTTTGTATTTTATTTATATACGAATGTATTTATACTATAAACATATTTGTAGTAACACTTTATATCTTTTTTACAGGATAATTAATGGTATAAAAAAAGATAGGAGCTTTAAAATCTCCTATCTTTTATATTAAAATTGTATTTTATATCTAATTTAATAAACTTTCATATACATAAAGAATATATTAGCCATAGCAAACATTATACACATTAAAGAATAAAATATATTTTTCAATCCACTACTTAAATTTATCATTTTCAAACCCCAAACAAGCATAGTGAAAAACATACACCATTCAAGAGTATAATAAGTATCAAAATATTTTATATATGAAAATTGATAAATTGTTATTAAGGTTAGTATCAAAGCTATAGTAGTTAATATAACCATAATCCAACCAAGTACATTCAATGCTTTTCTCATTTTTTTACCCTCTCTAATGTTCTATTTACCTTTTATAACTTCATAGACAATAGTATACTTTTTTACAGTCAATGTAAATACATTTATAAAAAATTAATAATTTTTTATTATATCATTAATTTTTTCTTCATACATTATATCTACACCTAATTCCTGAGCTTTTTTATATTTTGAACCTGGATTTTCTCCTGCCAAAACATAATCAGTTTTCTTACTTACACTACTTGAAACTTTAGCACCCATAGATTGTAATTTCTTTTTTATCTCACTTCTACTATAAAGATTTAAAGTTCCAGTTATAACTATAGTTTTACCAATTAGAGGATTGCTTTTTATTTCTTTTTCTTCATATTTAGGATTAACACCTAAATCCAGTAGCTCTTTTATATTTAAGTTTATCTTTTCATCTTTAAAAAACTCATATATACACTGGGCTACTGTTTCTCCAATATCAGATACTTCAACTAATTCTTCCATGCTACATTCTTTTATTTTATCTAAAGATTTAAATTCAGAAACTAAATCTGTAGCTGTCTTTTTACCTACATTAGGTATCCCTAATGCATATATAAATGAAGGAAGAGTACAATCTTTACTTTTCTCTATTGCTTTTATAAGATTTTCAGATTTTTTCTCTCCAAATTTTTCTAAATTCATTAAATCTTCTTTTTTTATTTTATATAAATCACAAATAGATTTAATATCTAATTTTTCAAATAGTTGTTCTGCTGTTTTTTCACTAAAACCTGCTATATTCATAGCTTCCCTACTTGCAAAATGGACTATACTTTTTACCATTTGTGGTTTACAAGACAAAGAATTTTCACAATAATAATGGACACCATTTTGTACTAAATTACTACCACAATAAGGGCATTTTAATGGTGCTTTTATATCTACACTTTCCTCTAAGGTATCTTCTACTACTCCCATAATTTCAGGAATAACATCATTAGAACGTCTAACAAAAACAGTTGCTCCTAATTTTACATTTTTTCTACCTATATCATCCATATTATTTAAGGTAGCTCTTTTAACTGTAACTCCACCAAGATCTACTGGCTGAAGTAATGCTGTAGGGGTAACTCTTCCACTTCTTCCTACATTCCATTCTATTTCTAATAATTTTGTAGTTGCTTCTTTAGCTTCAAATTTATAAGCTATAGCCCATTTAGGAAATTTTATAGTATATCCAAGTAATTCCCTAGTTCTAATATCATCTATAGCTATAACTATTCCATCTATATCATATTCTAGTTCGTCTCTTATATTTCCTACATATACTATTTCTTTCTCTATATCTTTTATATTCTTACAAACTTTTATATATTCATCTTGTGGAAGTCCCATTTCTTTTATAAAATTCATCATTTCCATATAGGATTTAAAAGGATTCCCTTCATTATATCCTACATCATAAAAAAAGGCAGATAAATTTCTTCTAGCAGTCTCTTTTACATTTAAATTTCTTATAGCACCGGCTGCTCCATTTCTTAAATTTTTAAGTGGAACTTCTGACACTTTATTATATTCTTCAAAAGCCTTTTTTGTCATTACAGCTTCACCATGAACTTCTATTGTATGATGATTATCTATTTTCAAAGGTAGGGATTTTATAGTCTTAGCTTGGGCTGTTATATCTTCACCTATTATTCCAGTTCCTCTTGTAGCTGCCTTTTTTAATATTCCCTCATCATCATAAGTACAATTTATTGTAAGTCCATCAAATTTTTTTGTTATTACATACTGTAATTCTGGCAATTTTTCTTCATGAGTTAAATTATATTTTTCTACAGCTTTTTTATTTCTTTTATCCCATTCTATTATCTCTTCTACACTTTGAGCTTTATCAAGACTCCATAAGGGAGCTTTATGTTCATATTTTTTAAATTCTTTTAAAACTATATCCCCAACTCTTTGAGTTGGTGAATAGGAAAGTATTATTCCTGTTTCTTTTTCTAAACTTACTAATTCATCATACTTTAAATCATATTCTTTATCTGATGCTGTAGGATTATCTAAAGAATAATATTCATAAGCATATCTATTTAAAAGTTTTATTAATTCTTTCATTTTTTCAAGTTTATCATTTTTCATAACTAATATGTTTACCTCCTAAACAGCTTCAAGTGGAGCCATACTAAGCATTAAACTTTTTATTCCCATTCTATCAAATGCTATAGTAAGTTTTATATCATCTCCAGATTTAGACGTACTAACTACAGTTCCTACTCCAAATTTTTCATGTCTAACTTTTTTACCTATAGTTATACTACTAGAATCTAAAGTACTTACTACCTTATTTGAAGGTGTAGCCTTATTTATATTTTTATTAGGGGAAAATCTATTCCTGTTAAACTTATTTTTATCAAAGCTATTAGAACCTATTTTTTTATTTCCAAAACTATTAATGTACTCTTTTAAATTAGGACTTATTTCATCTATAAAATCTGAAACTGAATAACAAACCGTTCTTCCAAATACTTTTCTTGTTTCTGCGGAAGTTATATAAAGTTCTTCTTTTGCTCTAGTTATAGCAACATAACATAATCTTCTTGCTTCTTCCATTTCATCTGGATTATTTAAACACTGAAGACTTGGGAATATTCCATTTTCCATACCGACCATGAAAACTACTGGAAATTCTAACCCTTTAGCACTATGTACAGTCATTATTGCTACACTATCTGACTCTTCATCATAACTATCAACATCAGTAACTAAAGCAACTTTCTCTAAAAAAGTTTCCAAACTTTTATCTTCTGATTCTCTTTCAAAATCCATAGCTGCAGAAACTAGTTCTTCTAAGTTCTCTACTCTACTTACATCATCTGCATTTTTAGATTTTTTTAATTTAGAAAGATACTCTGTTTCTTCTAGTATTTCCTTAATTAAAAAAGATACACTTATTTCTTCTTTTCTTCTAATAAAACTATTTATAAGACTTACAAATTTTCTAATAGAATTAAGAGTTCTTGAAGCTAAATTTAAAACTTGATCTGCATCTAGAAGTACACTATACATACACTCATCCATAGAATTAGCAAATTCTTGGATTTTACCTACAGTAGTATCTCCTATACTTCTTTTAGGTACATTTATTATTCTTTTAAGACTTACATCATCTAAAGGATTGTTTATAAGTTTTAAATATGCCATTATATCCTTTATTTCTTTTCTGTCATAGAATTTAAGTCCTCCTATTAATCTATAGGGAATATCAGCTTTCATAAAGGAATCTTCAAATAAACGTGATTGGGCGTTAGTTCTATAAAGTACTGCTACATCTCTATATTTTATTCCTTTTGCCCTAACTAATTTTTTGATTTCACTTGAAACAAATCTACTTTCATCTATATCAGAATATGATCTAAAGATTTTAATTTTATCTCCATCATTTTTCTCAGTTCTAAGCATCTTATTTTTTCTTTGAGCATTATTTTTTATTACACCATTAGCCGCTTTTAATATATTAGCTTTAGATCTATAGTTTTCCTCTAATTTTACAATTTTAGCATTAGGGTAATCTTTCTCAAAATCTAATATATTAGTTATATCTGCACCTCTCCACTCATATATACATTGATCATCATCACCAACAACGCATATATTTTTGTGAGCCTTTGCAAGTAGTTTTACAAGTTCATACTGAGACTTATTTGTATCCTGATATTCGTCTACCATTATGTATTCAAATTTTCTTTGATAAAATTCTAAAACATCTTTATTATTTTTAAATAATTCTACTGCTTTATATATCAAATCATCAAAATCTAAAGCATTACTAGCTTTTAGTCTTTTTTGATATAAAAGATACACATCTGCTATTTTATTTTTTCTGTAGTTACCTTCATTTTCTTTTTTAAATTGTCTTGGAGATATTAATTGATCCTTTTGATTAGATATAGTTCCTATAATTTCTCTATCTGTAATTTCTTTATCATTTATATTTAGCTCTTTCATGCATTGTTTTATAAGTGTCTTTTGATCATAACTATCATATATAGTAAAATTTTTATTATAACCTATCTTATCTATTTCTCTTCTTAAGATTCTTACACAACTAGAATGGAATGTAGATACCCACATTCTATCTGCTTCATCTCCAACTAATGATTTAACTCTTTGTTTCATTTCTCCTGCTGCTTTATTTGTAAAAGTTATAGCTAATATTTTAGATGGATATATATCAAGATCATTTATCATATGAGCAATTCTGTATGTTAAAACCCTTGTTTTACCTGATCCTGCTCCTGCTAAAATTAGAAGAGGTCCTTTTACGCTAACTACTGCAGCATATTGTTCTTTATTTAGTTCTTGAGCTAAATTTAGTTCCATATAAAATCAACTCCCTATTTAAAACTACTTTTATTATTCTGCATAATATTATAACATTTTAATATTAATTTAAAAATTAAAAGGCTGTTCTAATATTTTAATATATTGAACAGCCTATATAGTAATTAAAATTAAGCTACTTTCCGCTTACTCTATCTAAAACTATTTTATAACCTTCACTTCCATAATTAAGGCATCTATTTACTCTACTTATAGTTGCAGTGCTTGCCCCTGTTTTATTTGCAATCTCTAAATATGTTATTTTATTAATAAGCATACTTGCAACTTGAAGTCTTTGTTCTAAAGCTTTTATTTCATTTATTGTGCATATATCTTCAAAAAATCTATAACATTCTTCCTTAGTTTTTAAGCTCAAAAATGCTTCACATAAACGATCCATTTCTTCACTTTGCAATTTAGATTCATATTCTTTCATTAGCTCAACTCCTTATAGAATCTTCTATAAAAATTATAATTGCTACTATTATAAGTTAATTACATAACTAGATTTTATCATTTATTAACCCATTAATCCATAAAATCGTTAAAATATTTATAAATCAATTAAAAATAAAACAGCCTATTGGGGTTATAGGCTGTTTCAGATAAATAAAAAAGGGGGCTATTTATTCCTCTTACTTATCCTTGCATGTATATTATAATAAATCAATTATTAAAATTCAATAGTTATATGAAAATTTTATTTTATAATATTATTTTTATGAATAATAATCTTTCATTTGTTTGCAATAAGAGGACAAGCGTAAGCTTAATCCTCTTTCTTTAAAATTTTCACTTCCTCATCAGTAAGTTCCCTGTATTCTCCTTCTTCTAAAGACTCATCTAAAGGAATAGTGCCAAATTTTTCTCTTTTTAAATATATAACTTTTTTATCTAAACTTTCAAACATTCTCTTAACTTGATGAAATTTGCCTTCATGTATAGTAACTCTAACTTTTGATCCTTCTTCTTTTGATTCAATTATTTCAAGATTTGCAGGAAAACATTCATAACCATCATCTAATTTTATACCTTTTTTAAATTTCTCTACATCTTTATCATTTACAGATTTATTTATTTCAGCATAATACACTTTATCTACATGCCATTTAGGAGATATTAATCTATGATTTAATTCTCCATCATTTGTTAACAAAAGCAGTCCTACTGTATCTTTATCTAATCGTCCTACTGGAAAAGGTTTAAAAACCGCATCTTCATATTCTAGTAAATCTACAACTGTTTGGTCATAATTATCTTGTGTAGCAGATATAACTCCACTAGGTTTATTCATCATTAAATATATGTATTCTCTATAAATAACTTTTCTACCATTAACTAATATTGTAGATTTATTTGGATCTACTTTATCATTATTATTTTGAGCTACTTTACCATCAATTTCTACAGCTCCTTTTTTTATTAAAGCCTTAACTTCTTTTCTAGTACCATATCCCATATTGGATAAAATCTTATCTAATCTTAACATTTACTTCCTCCTATAAAATAAGCTTTATAATATATTAAATTATATATCTTTATACTAACAAACAAAAGAATTTATTAAAACAAAATTAAAAGGATACCTTTTTAAGGCATCCCTTTAATTTATTATTTTCCATAATAATTCATAACTTTTTTTACGTAATCTCTAGTTTCATTAGGTAATTTAGATATTTCTGGTATAGTATCTACACCTCTTCTACTTAATGTTCCTGGACCTGCATTGTAAGCTGCTAATGCTAATTTTTTGTTATTGCCATACATATTAAGCATTTGTTTTAAATACCTAGTTCCTCCATTTATGTTTTCTTGTACATCATAGGGATTAGATACACCTAAATCTTTAACATTTTCTGGCATAAGCTGCATAAGTCCCATAGCACCTGCACTAGATACACAATTTGGATTAAAATCTGACTCTTGTTTTATAACAGACATTATTAAATCCTTATCTATGCCATATTTTTTAGATGCTCTTAATACTGCTTCATCTATACTAATATTGCCACTTTTTATTTTAGATCCCATATTTCTAACATGGTTAACTGCTCCATTTAAGTTAGGATCATTACCCTTAAAAGGCATATCTTCTAAATTCATTCCTGCACTAGTTGTACCTAATGTTGAATTTTTATCATTCATAGCATTTACTAAACTTTGAAGTACAATTTGAAAGGATGTTGAATCTCCCTCAAATGCCTTCTCCATAATTTGTCCCATCAATTGATATTGAAGTAAGTTTTCCACTCCTATACTATTAATATTCATAAGTTCACCACCAAAATAAAGATTCTTTATCTTTTTCTTATTATCGTAAATCAAATATTTTTATTTATACTTTAAATTTTATTATGTCATAATCTTCATAAGCACATTTTGAATAACTACTTTTAGATAAAGCTAAAATTTCATATTCACCACTAACAAATGGCATAAAAGTATAATATTTTTTTCTACTATATTCTTGCATCAATTTCCATTCTCCATTATTCATTAAATAGAATTCATACAAAACAGCATTTCCGCCTTTACTATCTACAGAAAAAGTCATAGTTTCATTACACTTTACATCTATTTTATTAGTTTTTATTTTTGTATTAGTTATAGGCATAGCTTCTCTTACAAAAACTTTTATTTCTTTTTTTGAATCAAACATTTTTTTACTCTGTTTGTTTTTACAAAATATTTCTATTTTATAAAATCCACTACACTTAGGTATATATCTAAAGTCTGTTCCCTTTATATAATCTGTACCCTCTACCTTTTGATTGTTTATAGTAAGATCATATCTTATCAAATTTTCTTTAGTATTTTGAGTAATAACTTTTATTAATATTTCATCTCCAACTATATAATTTTCTTTTGCTGGGTATAAAACATAATCTATTTTTCCTGGTATATAATCATAACTTTCTATATAACTTATAGAATGAGAATCAAACTGCCTGTTAGACAACCTATGTTTAGCTAATACTTCTAACTCATAAGTTCCAACTTCCCTTGGAATAAAATCTACCCAATTACAAGTTCCATAATCAATCTTTTCTATTTCTCTTTTATCTTTTTTTATTATAAAACTATATCTTACATTTTTTTCTCCATTAGAAACTACTCTTATTTCAACAGGTTCACCTTTTAATACTCTGTTTCCTTTATCTAGTATAACTTTTTCAATTTCTATAGGTTCTTTACTATATTCTTCTATTGAAAAATCTATAGAAGTTTTATCTTCATACTCTTCTTCACTAGATCTATCTTTTACTAAAGCTTCTAATCTATATTTGCCTGGAAAATCCGGTTTCCAAGTGTAACTATCGCTTCTTATATAGCCTGAATCATATTTCTGTTTACCATTAATTATAAATCTATATAAGAGTTCTCTTCCACCTTCAACATTAGCCTTAAGTTCTATTGCAGTCTGACACATTTGAGGTGAGTTTAAATTAGTAGTAAAATTTCTTATAACTATATCTTTATAGGGCTTAACTTCAAATTTTATAAGTCCTCTATCATCAAATTCTCTTTGAGAATACATATCTTTTACCAAACACAATAACTTATATTCTCCACTTTCTACTTCTTTATAAGAAACTATATTATTAGTTGAATAGTTTTGAACACATTCACATTCTCCTTTAGAATTAATTTTTATAAATTTATAAAGTATGTTTCTTCCTTCTGAAAACACTGATTCAACTTTAAAAACTAATTCTTTATCACATATGAGTTCTCTGGTTAAACATTTAAAATCTACTATTTCAACTATATCTATATCATTAACTTTATAACTAGATATAAAAGAATCATCTGAATTATTAGTAGAATTTAAATTCTTACATTCTACTAATATTTCTTTAATCCCTGGTTTTTTAACAGTGAATGAAACATTATTTTCCGTACAATAATCTCTTATTATTTCCCAATTAGAATCTTCTTTTATCCAATATCTATACATTAGAGGAAATTTAGTTGTTTCTACAAATACTTCTAATTTTTCTCCTACTTTTAGCTCATCTTTATTTAAATATACATTTTTTATTAATCCTTCTTCTTTATCTCCTATTACATAATCAAATTTAGTTATAGAATCAAAAGGTTTCTTAGTATTTTTAAATTTAGCTTGTACCATTATTATATATCTTCCGTCTTCTTTTGGTTCCCATTCTATACTATCCTCATAACTGAAGTCTTTTATAGTATTCCAGGTGCCTTCTCTTCCGATGATAAATTTATATAAAACTTCTTTCTCTGTCATAATGTCTGCTTTTACGTTTATGTTAGTATTTTTTTGCTGAGGACTTTCTTTATCAAATATAATATTTAATTCTTCCATCTTTTATCATCCCCTATTTTAAAATTATCATAAGTATATTATACTATAATTCCATTTTTTTGTAACACAATATTGGTGCAATAATATTTTATTACTTTGGGAAAACTTATTATAAAGGAGGATGTGCTATTATGAAAAAAAATATCGACAAATATAATGGAAATTATGCTTACAAAAAGCATCAAATTTCTACTGGTAAATCGTCTAAAGGATTTCCTATAGTTGAAAGAACTACAAATGCTACTTTATATCCTGAAGCTATAAAAGATTCTATAGATTTAAAAGAAATGAAAGAAAAATAGAGGGTATATTACCCTCTATTTAAATTGTTTTTTATTATTTTTGTAAGATTATTTCTAAGTCTCTCATCATCATCATGAGTTCTCTTTTTAGAATTAGAAACTTTCACTCCTGATTTTCTTAGTTTAGAATGCATATGTCTTTCAAATAGCATTCTATCTATATTATCATTGCTATAAATTTTACCCTTAGGACTTATAGCACTTGATCCTTTACCTAAAACTATAGTTGCTACTCCATAATCTTGAGTTATTACTATATCTTCTTTTTTAGCTTCATTAACTACATACATATCTACACTCTGGAACCCAGAATCTACATATTTTATACTACTATAGTTACTCTTTAAGATATGATTAATATCACAAAACATAATTACTTCTAATCTATAGCTTTTAGCAACATCTTCTATTATATTTTTCCCAGGACAAGCATCTGCATCTACTATAATTCTCATATAATCTACACTATTTTAATCTTTCTTCTAATTGTGATTTCATATCTTCATATCCTGGTTTTCCTAAAAGTGCAAACATATTTTTCTTATATGCTTCAACGCCTGGTTGGTTAAATGGATTTACACCTAGTAAATATCCACTAATTGCACAAGCTTTTTCAAAGAAATAAACTAACTGTCCAAAATAATATTCAGTTAATTCAGGAACATTGATTTTCATTACAGGAACTCCACCATCATTATGTGCTAAAACTGTTCCTGTTAATGCTTGATTATTAACAAAATCCATGTCTTTTCCAGCTAAGAAATTAAGACCGTCTAGATTTTCTTCATTTTCTTTTATCTCTACTGATTTTCTTGGTTTTTCTACATTTATAAATGTTTCAACTAAAACTCTTAAACCATCTTGTATGTATTGTCCCATAGAATGTAAATCAGTTGAGAAATCTGCTGCTGCTGGGAATATACCTTTACCATCTTTTCCTTCGCTTTCTCCATATAATTGCTTCCACCATTCTCCAAAATAATGTAGGCATGGTTCAAAGTTAACTAGCATTTCAACATTTTTACCTTTTCTGTATAAAGCATTTCTTGCTACTGCATATTTATATGCATCGTTATTTTCTAGTTCTTTTACATCATATCTTTCTTTTCCATCTTTTACACCGTTCATTATTTCATCTATATCAATACCTGCTGCAGCTATTGGTAATAGTCCTACTGGAGTTAAAACTGAAAATCTTCCTCCTACATCATCTGGAATTATGAATGTTTCATATCCTTCTGTATCAGCTAATTTTCTTAAAGCTCCCTTTTCTTTGTCTGTAGTAGCAAAAATTCTTTCTTTTGCTCCTTCTTTTCCATATTTCTTTTCTAATAGTTCTTTAAATATTCTAAAAGCTATAGCTGGTTCAGTGGTAGTACCTGATTTTGAAATTACATTTACAGATATATCTTTGTTCTTAACTAGTTCTATTAAATCTGCCATATATGTAGAACTTATATTATTTCCTACAAAATATATTTCTGGTAATTTCTTTTCTTCTGCCATAAAATTGTTATGGAATGTGTGAGAAAGCATTTCTATTGCAGCTCTAGCACCTAGATATGATCCTCCAATACCTATAACTATTAAAGCTTCTGAATTATTTTTTATTTTTTCAGCAGCTTTTTTTATTCTTGAAAATTCTTCCTTATCATAGTTTATTGGTAGGTCTATCCATCCTAAAAAGTCATTACCTGCTCCTTTTTTATCATGAAGCATATTATGAGCTTCTTCTACTAATGGTTTTAAAAAAGTTAGTTCATCATCTTTCAAATAAGGTTTTGCATAGCTTAAATCTAAGCTTAAAAAATTTGGCACAATTATCCCTCCATAAAATTATATATTTTTCCTAACGGAAAAGCTGTTGATACTAATCAACAGCCCATTTATAATTAATTATAAAATTATAATCCAAATTATCTAAAATTTCTGTTATTTCTTTGTTGTTTTCTTGCTTTTCTACATTCTGGACATCTTTTTGGTTCATTTTCAAAGCCTTTTTCTTTATAGAATTCTTGTTCTCCTTCAGTGAAAACGAATTCTTTTCCACAATCTTTACATACTAAAGTCTTATCTGCCATTTTCAAAACCTCCTATTATTTGGGACATTAACTAGTGAGAAAGAACATACCCCTATCTCCAAATAAAAGAAGGAAAGATACATCTTTATTTAACCAGTTAAGATCTCTATTAGATGATACTTAAATTTATAACTCATTATATCACAAAGATAATTCTTAAGCAATATAATCTAGTCATCTAAAACGCTAGAAGCTAAAGGGTTTAAGATTTTACTTATGGCATCAAACAGGCACTCTTTCATCTCATCTATAGGATATGGTTCCCCTAATATTATAGAACTATAACAGACAGTTCCTGTAAGTTCTATTATCATAAATAACCTTTTTTCGAACTCTTTTTCATCTATTTTTTGTTTCCTTATAGCATTATTAAATGCTTCTCTAATATCATTTATTTCTTTAGATTGATTGGAATTTATTAGTGCTTTTCTAAATATACCCCATGAAAGATTTTTATATATTAATTTTAGAAGTCTTTTATTATTTTTTAAATATTCTATTATATAGTCAGTAAAATATAATACTGATTTAATAAAATCATTACTTCCTTTATCTATTGTATTTTTCAATGCTTCCTTTATTATTGATAGACTTTTTTTAATTACTATCTTATCTATTATATCGTATTTATTTTTAAAATATAAATAAAAAGTTCCTTTAGCCACTCCTGCTTTTTTAACAATATCATCTATTGATGTATCATTTATACCTTTTAAAATAAAAAGTTCATAAGCAGCTTGATATAATCTTTTTTCTTTTAATAGCTTTTTTTCTAAAAATCTTCCCGTTTTAGTATTACTTGCTCTAAAACCCATACTAAATCCTCCCATTACATATTGACTTAAAGTCATTCCTAATATAATTATATTACTTTTTCCTATTGATTCAATGATATTTATTAATTATTATAAAACTTAAACAATCTATATCATAATTAATATTATTATTAATATTATTATTAGTAATTATATAAAGGGTTATGAAATACCTCTTATGATTTTAGTATGATTATATCATATTTTGTAGTATATTGTACTATTTTGATATATGTATACTTTTATCTTAAGTAAAGGAGCGTTATCACTAGAATTATGATTTTAACGTAACAAAAGCACCTACTATTTCTATTTAGTAAGTGCCTTTTACTTTCTATGGAATATTTCCTTTATTATATTTATAATTTAGCATATAAAAACCTAATTATTCTTTCAATGTAACCTAATATAAATATAATAATATCCTTTTATAAAATTACTTTATGATCTTTAATAATTTAAATATTAGAAATCTATTTTAGAAAACGTTTGCATACCCTACCTAGTTTAAAGTAAATCAAAACACTTTTTAATAATATTTAATATATTTTATTTGCACATTCTTTGATTTTTACAATTTCTTTTTTCTTCAAAATCTTTTAAATTTGAAAGAGTAATCTCAACCATATTTGATACCGCTTCATCTGTATAAAAACCTAAGTGAGGTGTAATAACTACATTTGGAAAACTTTTAAGTCTTTCTAAAGTATCGTCTTTCATAATTTCATTCATCCTATTGTTGTGAAAAACTCCTTGTTCATATTCATAGGAATCTAAGGCAGCTCCACCTATTTTACCAGATTTAAGTCCTTTTATTAAAGCTTCACTATCAATTAACGCTCCACGAGCTGCATTAATTATAAAAACCCCATCTTTCATTTTATCAATACTTTTACTTCCTATCATATGATAGTTATCTTCTGTTAGTGGTGTATGAAATGTTATTATGTCTGCTTCTTTGTATACTTCATCTAGAGATTTGTATTCTATATATTTTTTAGCCTTTTCATTTTCTATAATGTCATATCCAATCATTTTTTTCATTCCAAATCCTGAAAAAGCTTCAATTACCTTTAATCCTATTCTTCCTGTTCCTATAATTCCTAAAGTTAAGTTTCTCAGTTCAACACCAATAAGTCCATTTAGTGCAAAATTATTAAGTTGAACTCTTTTTAATGCAAAAGGTATCTTTCTCGTTAAACATAATGTAACTGCTACTGTTAGTTCAGAAACTGAATTAGGAGAATAAGCAGGTACATTTGCTACATTTATATCAAACTCTTTTGCAGCATCAAAATCTATATTGTTTACTCCAGCACTTCTAGTAGCTAAATATTTTATTCCATACTGCTTAAGTTTTTCTAAAGCCTCTCTATTTGCATTGTCATTACCTAAAATTGAAATTGCCTCATATCCTTTAGCTAAATAAGCTGTTTTAGGCCCAAAAGATTCTGGTATTAAATCCACATCATGACCATATTTTTTAGAAAATTTTTTAAATGAATCAACTTCATCTGGTCTCACACAATAAGCTAAAACTTTCATTATTATACCCCCATCATAACTTATTTTATAATTTTAAATTAAAATTAATTCATTATATTGTTTATTATATGTCAATATAAATAAATGATTACATTTATAACTATAAATTGAATATAATATTTCAATTTTCAGTTAAAATTAAAAAGATTGATATTATACTTAATTTAGCCTTTTAAAATCAAATTATAAATAATATTCCTCTCTAAAAATTATAATTTTTTCTTTATATTATCTTCACTTTCATATGAATCTTTTGAAAAATTCTTTGTCTTTTTAAATCCAACAAGTATTATTGGTATAACTACTATAAATATACAAGCATAACCTAAATATTTATATCCTTTGCTTACTATAGTATCTAAACCAAGTGCAGATACTACTACACATAATATCATTAAAATTAAAATTACAACAAAATCTCTTTTAGTTCCTTTCTTCATAGGAATTTTTTCCCCATATCTTGAAACTACAGAAAATGAAAAAGAAACATTAGTACTTACAACTGCAAGAAGTACCATTACTACATATGAAAACAGCAAAATAGAAGAACCTACTTTATCTGCTACAAAATAATTAGGTAAAGTTTCTTTTATAGAATTTGGGTAAGCAAATAACAAAAAAACTATAGATAATATAAGTACTGTATTTAATATAGTTCCTACTATTGCCGCTTTTTTAGACTCTTTTTTACTTTTTATGCCTTTAGATACCGCTACTGCATTTGCAATATTCCCTGCTGATTGAAACCCAGTATATACTATAGACATAATTATAGCTTTCATTACAGAAAAATCCCCAAAAGATTTACCACTCCAATTAGAAGAAAAATTTCCTTTAGGAGAAGTTAGTCCTAAAACTACCATAGCTATTAAACAAAGTATAATAAACACCGTTATAATAGTTGTTGATGCACGTACTAAATTAGCACCATACATGGATAAAAGTATAGTAATTATAACTAAAAATATACTTCCAAATATCATAGGAAGTCCTATATACTGATTTAAAACTTCTGCCCCTGTAGCTATACATCCACCTACCACCATAAGAACCGTTGCTATAAAAGTAACTTCAAAAAACGTAGAAAATATCTTTTCATAGGGATGAAATAATTTATCTGTTAACTCTCTAAAGTTTTTCACCTCAGTTAATCTAGAATATTCTACAGAATAATATACACATAATCCCATTAGGGCCATAGCAATTATTGGAGTTATAAATGCCCATTTACCAAACTCACTATAAAAAACCGCTGTTTGTTTTCCTGATGCTACTCCAGGTCCACAATGTGTTCCAAACCATACACTTGCAATTCCCATATATATAGGAATCTTTGTTTTTTTTAATTTCTTTTTATCCATCACATCTTTGTCCTCTATAGACATAGTTTTTCTCCTTTCAAAAATTAATAATTGACTTTATTTATATAGACATAAATGGATTTAAACTTAATATTAAATATTCACTTTTAAAGTGGTGAGGAACTCTTTATTAGATCTTTTAATATGTGTAAGATAAATAAATTACAAAATTATTTAACAACCATCTCTTATTCGTTACTTCTTTAACTATATATAAGAAACAAAATGAGAAAACCTCACTTTGTCTCTTGTAATTAATTTAATTTATCAGTTTATTTATTTTTTTATTTTTCTTAATTCTTCTATGATTATTGGTACTATTTCATATAAATCACCAACTATTCCATAGTCAGCTATTTCAAATATAGGTGCATTTTCATCTTTGTTTATAGCAATTATTATATCTGAATTAGACATTCCAGCAACATGCTGTATAGCCCCAGATATACCACAGGCAATATATATAATAGGTTTTACTGTAGTTCCAGTTTGACCTACTTGATGGGAATGATCTATCCATCCTATATCAACTGCAGCACGACTACTTCCAACTACTCCACCTAATAAATCAGCTAATTTTTGAAGTAACTTAAACCCCTCTGGATTTCCAAGTCCCTTTCCTCCTGACACAATAAAATCTGCATCAACTAAAGATACTTGTTTTTTAGAACCTTTAATTATTTCTAAAACTTTAGTTCTAATTTCATCTTCACTTAAATTTACTTTTAAATCTATTATTTCCCCTTTATTCTCTTTATCATATTTTGCTTTTTCCATAACTCCTGGCCTTACTGTAGACATTTGAGGTCTATGATTTTTACATACTATAGTTGCCATTAAATTACCACCAAAAGCAGGCCTTGTTTGTTTTATTTTTTTATCTTCAGGATCTATTTCAAGTTTGGTACAATCTGCTGTAAGTCCTGTATCAACTCTTGCTGCAATTCTAGGTGCTAAATCTCTTCCTATATGAGTTGCCCCAAATAAAACTGATTCTGGTTTATATTTATATATAGCATTTGAAATAACAGTAGCATATCCATCGGTAGTATAATTTTTTAATTTCTTATTATCTGCTATATAAACTTTATCTGCTCCATATTTTATTAGTTTTTCTGCTAATTTTCCTACATTATTTCCTAATAAAATCGCTGATAAATCCGTTCCTATTTCATTAGCTAATTTTTTTGCCTCTCCAAGTAATTCTATTACTACTGGAGTAAGTTCTCCTTGTCGTTGCTCTGCATATACCCATACCCCTTTATATGATGATATATCTTTTTTAAAAACTTTCTTTTCTTCCTTTTTAATGGCATCAAAGGGACAAGCTTCTATACATGCTCCACATATAGTGCATTTTTCATTAACTTCTGCTACTCCATTAACTATATGAATTGCATCAAAGGGGCATTGTTTTTCACATATACCGCATCCTTTACATTTTTCTTTTATAATCTTTATAGCCATAATAAACCTCCCAAAACTTAAATATAATGTTTAGATTGAAGATCTGATAATAATTTCAAAACTTTTTCTTTAGCTGTTCCTTCAAGTACAACCCCTTTTGGTTTTTTATCCGGTGCAAAAGATCTTAAAACTGAAGTTGGAGAAGCATTTAATCCTACTTCATCTGGAGTAACATCTAAATCTTTAATAGTAAATATTTTAATATCTTTCTTATATGCATCTACTATACCTTTAACCTTCATATATCGAGGATTATTTAATTCACTAATAGCAGTAATTAAAGCTTTTTTAGATTTTACTTTTACTCTTTCATAGCCATCTTCTAATTGTCTATCTATAATCATTGTTTTATTTTCCTTATTATACTCAAATCCCATAGCATAAGTTACTTGAGGTATGTTAAGTCTCTCTGCAATTTGTGGTCCAACTTGAGCTGTATCTCCATCTATAGCTTGCCTTCCTGCAAATATTAAATCATAGTCTCCTATTTTTCTTAATGCTGAAGCTAAAGTATTTGATGTTGCCCAAGTATCTGCACCTGCAAAGGCTCTATCTGTAATTAATATAGCTTCATCTGCTCCCATAGCTAAACATTCTCTTAGCATATATGAAGAAGATGGTATTCCCATAGTAAGCACTGTAATAGTAACATCTTCATATTTATCTTTTAATTTTAAAGCTTCTTCAAGAGCATTTGCATCATCTGGATTTAATATAGCAGGTACCCCTTCACGAATAAGAGTGCCTTTTACAGGATCTATTTTTACTTCATTAGTATCCGGTACTTGTTTTACACATACAACTATCTTCAATTTGTCCACCCCTTACTTTAAAAGATTAGATGCTATTACCATTTGTTGAACTTGAGAAGTTCCTTCATATATAGCAATTACTCTAACATCCCTATATAATCTTTCTATCTTATAATCTTTTATATATCCATAACCACCATGAATTTGTAGTGCATCATTTACAATATCTATAGCAGATTCTGCAGCATAATATTTTGCCATAGCAGCTTCTTTATCCGCTTTTTCTTTAGAATCCATTTTATAAGCAGCATTATATACTAATAATTTTGCTGCATTTAATTTAGTTTCCATTCTAGCTAATTTAAACTGAATATCTTGAAATTTTGCAATAGGTCTTTTAAATTGTTTTCTTTGCTTTGAATATTTAACAGCCTCATCAACAGCTGCTTGTGCTATTCCTACCGCTTGAGCTGCAACTCCTATACGACCAACACTTAAAGTTTTCATTGCTGTTATAAAACCTTTATCTATTTCTCCTAAAATATCATCTTTATGAACTTTTACATCTTCTAAAATAATATCGCTAGTTGGACAACCTATCATTCCCATCTTATCTTCTGGTTTACCAAAAGATACACCCTTTTGTTTACTATCAACTATAAATGTAGTAATTCCTTTTGTTCCTTTATTCATATCAGTTTTTGCAAAAATTATTACATTATCAGATATGGGTGCACCAGTAATAAAAGTTTTTCTTCCATTTAATATATAATAGTCCCCTTCTTTTCTTGCTACTGTGGTAATAGCACCAGCATCTGATCCTGCCCCTGGTTCTGTTAAACCAAAAGCTAAAGTTTTTTCCCCTTTAATCATTGGTTTTAAATATTTTTCTTTTTGCTCTTCTGTACCAACCAATAAAAATGGTGTACCTAGTAATGAATTAGGTGATGATAAATATATACTAGCTACACCAGATGCTCTTGCTATTTCTTCCATTATAATTACATAAGATCTATTATCAGCTCCTGCCCCTCCATATTCTCTAGGCATTTTTATTCCGAAAAAACCTGTGTCCGCCATTTTCTTTACAATCTCTTTAGGGAATTCAGCAGTTTTATCTACATCATCTGCAATAGGTTCTATTTCTTGCTCTGCAAAATCTCTTGCTAACTTTCTAATAAGTTCATGTTGTTCTGTGAAAAACATTATATCCCTCCTAATATATAAATAAATTTATTATTTCTTAAAAATATTTTTTCCTTTTATCTATCTAAATAAGGCTCCCTATTTTACCTATTATTGATTTTTATCACCCTAATTTAAAATGAAAGTATACTTAGATAGATAAAAGAAAATAAATTAATAAACTTTAAGTTATTTACTAAAAGTCTAAATTATTTACTAAAGGGTCTCTGAAAAAGCTTGAATAGCAGTCCTTGCTTGTTCATAATTTTTCATCTGCATATCAGTTTCTATAATCACATGGGCAATTCCAGCTTCTTCAAAATCCTTTTTCATTTGAGGATAATCATATTCTTCTGGATCACAGAATTTTGTCATGAATACTATAATCCCATCTGCTTTCCTTTCTTTAGCCATTTTTATTATATTTTTCCCTCTTTTTCTTTCAGGATCATATAAAGTACTACATTCTCTATTAGAAAACTGCTCTACTAATCTATCTAGTGGCTTTTCTGCCTTTGGTGTTAATGTTCTATACTGTCTAGATTCATGGGCTATATCATCTCCAACTATAGCTACATTATTTTCTTCTAGTATTTGTAGTAAATCTTCTGAATCTGCAATAATACCTGTAGTTATAATTCTCTTTCCTTTAAATTCCTCTACATCTATATTTGTAATTTTATTCATTAAATTCTTAACTTTTTCTGTATGATCTTTTTTATCCATAAAATAAGAAGATTTCATAACATAACTGCGTTTAATTGGTGTTATAATATTTGGATATTTTGATGCTAAAAGTGAAAATTCATTCATTACTTTTCTATGGTTATCATATATTTCTATAGCTTTTTCTAATGATTTATCTGTTATTTTATTCCCTGAAATTTTTTCTAGCTGCTTTATGTTCATTTTATATTGACTCTTTAAAAATTCCTTTCCAGCTTCCATTTTTCTATTTTGTGGCACTGTTACTGGAATAAATTCTATATCTTTAACTGTTAATTTAAAATTTTGACCCATACATTTTAGTGAATCACAATAATTTGTAATCATCATTCCTGATAACATATTGTATTCACCATTTAATGCATTTTCTAATGTTGTTTGAAGTAATGAACAAATAAATGCTGGAAAATAAGTCTTAGCCTTTGAAACCTTTGAATTAGCTCCCCATACTCCAACAGGGAACATCCCTGCTGCTAAAATAAGTTCTTCTGGAGTATATAAAGGCATACATCCTATTGCTTTTTCACCAGTTTTTTCTATATGTTTATTTATATATTTCTTAGGATTTTCTGCTATATCCTTAAATTCATTAAATAAATTATCTATATTACACATACTATTCTTCCTCCTTCTTAGCAACCATTACTTCATTAAGTCCCTGAATTCTAGTATCATATTGGGCTTCTGAGAAATTTCTTGGGTCTGCTTGATCACCATCAAAGGATACTGTAGGTATTTCTGTTTCTTTTTCAAGTCTTCTTGTTAATTCATATAAAAATCCACTCCATAATTTACAGCTTCTATTTATATGGATTACTCCACCTTCTGTATTTGTGTTTTTAACAGCATCTACTCTCATCTTTAATGCATTTTCAAAATTAATTGAATTAGGAACTTTATTATAGGCAGCCATTAATTCATCAGTATTTTTATATATAACACCAAAAGCTTCAGCATATACTGTTGCTGTTACATTCATTCCATATTCACCAAGGGTAGTCAATTTGTGTCTTAAGTATGGCCAACAAGCAATTCCTTCAAATAGTATACGTTGTTTTTCTTCTCCTCTATATGTTGATTTTCCAGTTTTCACATTCTCTTCATATTCATCTGCTAACATTTTAAATGCCTTTGCTGCTTCTTTTGTTCCTCTTGCACAAACAGCTACAGCCATATGATTAAATAAATCAAATCCACTAAATGGAGAAGGCTTATATTTTGCGTAAGATGCTGCTCTAAGCCATTGTTTTGCACTTTCTTGTGATATTTCCATAACTTCTTTGAATTTATCTTCATCCCATTTTTTACCTGTTATTTCTTCTAATTTTTTTATTGCACTTTCAAACTGAGCTCTAATATATTTAATTCTATCCTTTGAAACAGTATCTTCTGTATTATATGGTATATCTATAAGAATCATTGGTATGTCTAAAGTTTTAGCTATATGTTCATACCATTTAATCATTTGATTACAAATATTATTACAACACAGCACGAAATCTGGCATAGGAATTGGTTGTTCTTTACTATACCCTTGATCCATAACTGCTAAATTTACTCTTGCATAACCACAAACATCATTAGAAAATCCCATAGCTTCAGCATGTTCACACATTTTTTGTCCACTACCTCTAGCAGCTACTGCAGCAGCATGGTTTTCTGGATAAACAACATTTACTCCTAATGTTGTAGCTATTTCTTGAGGAAAGTTAGATGCACACCATCCAACTTTTTCTCCTCTTTCTTTTGCTTCAAGAGCATCTTTATAGTGTTTTGCAACAATATCTCTAAGATAATGTTTTGCTTTTTTTTCTTTTACTTTTTTATTTATATCACTCATATTTTTATCTCCTTTCCTTTTTAAAAAATTCATAAGCATAAAGACTAGCTCCAAGTGCCCCATTTAATTGACAATCTTTAGATGTATAAATTTTTGTTCCAAGTTCTAACTCCATAGCTTTTACAACACCCTTATTTTTAGCTACTCCTCCGCTCATAACTACTACTTCTTCAATACCATTTCTCATTGCAAGACTAGAGACTCTAGCGGCTACTGACTTACAAATTCCTGCTACTAGATCTTCAGTTTTAACTCCTCTTGAAAGTTGAGATATAACTTCTGATTCTGCAAATACTGTACAGGTAGAACTAATAGTACAAGGATTTTTACTTTCAAGTGCCTTTTCTCCTAATTTATCAACGGGAATTTCTATAACTTTTGACATTACATCTAAAAAACGTCCCGTTCCTGCAGCACATTTATCATTCATTATAAAGTTTAAAAGCCTTCCATTATCAGCTAGCTTTAATATCTTTATATCTTGTCCTCCTATATCAATTACAGTTCTAGCTTTATTGTTATCAAAATAAACTCCTTTTCCATGACAACTTAATTCAGAAATTTGCTTATCATTAAATTGAAAACCTTTTCTCCCATATCCAGTAGATACAATATAATCTAAATCTTTAATAGATAGATTTGCTTCATCTAATACATAATCTATAGCTCTTTTAGGGCCACTGGTTCCTGCTCCTACACTTATTATTGAACTACTTATAACTTCTTTCCCATTTTTAAGTACTACTGCCTTTGATGCGGTTGAGCCTATATCTACTCCCATGGTATATATATCTATCATTATTTTTCCTTCCTTAACATAATGTCTTTATTCTTTTCTAATTCTTTAATCTCTTCTTCTTTATATCCCATGCTACTTAAAACTTCTTTAGTATCAGCAGCTATAAATGGTGCTTGATTATATTCTGGAAGTCCTGCTTCTTTAAATAGTACTGGAAGTCTTACTAATGCTCTTTCATTTCCTGTTTTATATTTCATTTTATATAAATAATCATTTGCCCAGGCTTGCTCATCTTTTAATAAATCTTCCCAACTTTGAGCAATAGCAAATGGTATATCCTTTTCTCTAAATATTTTATCCCACTGATCTTTTGTTTTTGTAATAATTTGGTCTGCAACTATCTTACTTACTTCTTTAACACGTCCATCTTTTAAATTTTCTATTTTGTTATATCTTTTATCTCCAACTAAATCTTCTCTTCCAATTGCAGACATAAATCTATCATAAAACATATCATATGGTGGCATACACACTTGAACAAAATAATCATCTTTAGATTTATATGAAACTATAAATGGGTTAGGAGTTTCATCACGATTCATTGGATATTTTAGACCATAATCTGGATACTGAGCAGCCTGCAACATAATACCTAAAGTATACATAGCACTATGCATTAAACTTACAGTTACCTTATCTCCTTTTCCTGTAGTTTTTGCTTTATATAAAGCAGCTGCCATACCTGCTGCTAAAAACATGCCTGCTTGATGATCCCCAAGACCTGGAACAACATTTGGAGGAACAGTTCCTTTTTCATAAAGATTACCTGAAATACCTCCTCTAGCAAAAAATGCAGTATAATCAAAGCCTGGAAGATCTTTATCTGGTCCTTTTTCACCGTAACCAGTTATTTGTGCATAAACTAATTTAGGATATTTTTCTTTTAAAGTTTCATAATCTAATCCTTGTTTAACTAAAGCCTTAGTTCTCCAATTAGTTAATAATATATCTGCTTTTTCTAACATTTCATGCAATATTTTTTTACCATTATCACTTTTAAGATTTATAACTACTGCTTTTTTATTTGCATTTTCTAAATCATAAGTAGTATTCTCATCTTCCATCAAAGGTCTTCCTTCTGATGGAGCTGTATATCTTAAAGGATCTCCTGAAGGCGCCTCAATCTTTATTACATCAGCTCCTCCATCTGCAAAAAATCTACCTGCTGCTGGAGCTGCTATAAAATTTGCAAGTTCAATAACCTTTACTCCATCAAACATATTTATATTGTTTTTCATATAAAAACCCCCTTAAATAAAATCCTATTACTACCTTATTCATTATTAATTTATTTATTAACAAATTAAGGATATTGTTTTAAAATTAACTTTCTTTTCCATGGAATATCTTATTTAATATATAGAGAATATATTGAAATTCAAATTTATTAAATGTTAAATAAAAATATAAAAAAGACAGGTTAGCTACAAAATATTTGTAGCTAACCTGTCTTTTTTATATAAGATAAATTCATCTATTACTAAAGAAAATTTTTTATTTCCTAAATAATAAAAAAAAACTTCTAAATTTCAATATATATTTTATATCTGAAATTTAGAAGCCTATATATAATACTTAATGACTAAACATTATTATATTGAATTTTAAAAATATAGGACTTTTCTATGTATAGTCATCATTAATCTAATATTATTTTATTTCTTCAAAAGCATATATAGCCGCCCCTAATGCTCCAGTTAATTGAGCTAATTTAGGAACTTTTATATCATAACCTAACTCTTTTTCCATAGCTTTAACTACTCCACTATTTCTAGCTACGCCGCCTACCATTACTACTTGATCTTGAATTCCTACTCTCATTGCAAGCATAGCAACACGTCTTGCTACTGAAGTATGAATCCCTGCCACAATATCTTCTTTTTTTGCATTATTAGATAGATGAGAAATAACTTCTGATTCAGCAAATACAGTACAAGTACTGCTTATAGAAACTTCCTTTTGAGATTTTTCTGATATAGCTGCAAGCTCTGAAACATCTGTCTCAAGTACTCTAGCCATAACATCTAGAAATCTTCCTGTACCAGCTGCACATTTATCATTCATCATAAAATTTATAAGTTTACCTTTTTCATTTAACTTCATTGCCTTAGCATCTTGTCCACCTATATCTATTATAGTTCTTGTATTTGGTATTAGAAAAGTAACTCCTTTAGTATGACAGCTTAGCTCACTTATTTGTTTATCTGCATTTTTATATTGTATCCTCCCATATCCTGTAACCACTGTTTTTTCTATATCTTTTTCTGTTAAATTAGATTTTTCTTGTAATTCTTTTATTACTTTTTCAGGACCACTAGTTCCAGTTCCTACAGCAACAATAGCACTTGCCACAATTTCTTTACCATCTTTCATAATTATTCCTTTAGAAGTAGTTGATCCTATATCTAATCCCATTGTATACATTAGTACCCCTCCTTTTAAAATATACTAATAGCAAATTTTAATTAAATATCTAAAGTTGAATTTTCACTAATATTTTTTTTCTTTTTAAATCTACTATTTTTTATTCTTCCTACAACTATACATGGAATTACAACAGCAAATATACCAATAACTCCAACATATCCATAACCTACAACAACAATTTTAGTCAAACCAAATAAGGAAATTGCCATAGACAGTATCATACATATAAAAGATATTACTCCTCTTCTTTTTTTAATATTTAAAGGTTTTTTAAAAACACCTTCAAATCTAGCTACAGCTCCAAATACACAACCTATACCTGTAGAAATAAAAGCAAGGAATAAAACTACTGAATATGATAGTTCAAAAAATTTACTGTCTAAATGTTTGCATATATATAAAATTGGTATAGTTTCTTTTTCCGCTCCAGGCATCCAGGCTAAAAGCATTATACAAGATAAGGTTATCATTACACCATTTAAAATAATACCTAAGATCATTGATTTATTGATATCCTTATTAGATTTTAAAGTATCACTTGCACTTAAAACAATAGCAACAACAAATGCCTGATATCCAGCATATCTAAGTCCATTATATAAAACTGACCCTATAGATGATGGAGAATACCTTGCTGAAACAAGATTGGATAAATTAGATGAATTACTAGATATTCCTACAATAACTATAATAGTTAAAAATATTAATATTAGTATAGTTATAATAGTTGATGCCTTTCTTATAAGTGAAGCTCCATATATAGTTAATATATAAAAAATACCCCCTGTAATTAAAACTCCTAGTAAATAATTTACTCCATAATTCTCCAATAGTGAAGCCGCACCGGCTATAGATCCACCAGTTCCTAATAGTACTATCATCAAATACCCTATTTCAAAAATAAAAGAAAAAATTTTGTCATAAGGTTCATACATCTTTTTTGACCAACTTTTATAATCATATGTTCCATAATTTCTTGCAAGTATTAAGCACTCTCTATATGTTAATCCTATAATAACAACTACAACAGCAGGAACCCATATACAATTCCATCCATGTTTTACAAAGAAATTCATTGTTTGATTCCCTGTGGCAAATCCTCCTCCTACATGTGCTCCAAACCATACTGCAGCTACTTGAAAAGCAGTTAAAATTCCTAAAGTGGATTTTGAGTTTTTGTTCATTTTATAATCCCCCAGTTCTATTAAATTGGGCGTAATATAAATAAAAATAAGATGAAAGATTAAGATTTGTCTTATAGTACCTCCTTTATTTTTAAAATAAAGGAGGCACTTTTATATTGTATAAATTATTTTGCTAGCTTATATTGATCAAATAATTCTGTAATACGTGTATTATCATTCAATAATTCTATTAATTTAGGTACTATATCATATACATCACCAGTAATACCATAGTCTGCTACTTCAAATATTGGAGCTGACTCATTTTTATTTATTGCTACTATAACATCAGATTCTTGCATACCAGCTAAATGTTGTATAGCTCCTGATATTCCACAAGCTATATAAACAGTAGGTTTTACTGTAGTTCCAGTTTGTCCTACTTGGTGTGCATTATCAATCCATCCTGAATCTACAGCTGCACGAGAGGCTCCAACTACTCCTCCTAATTTATCTGCTAACTTCTTTAACATTTTAAATCCATCAGCATTTCCAAGACCTAGTCCACCAGATACAATAAAGTTTGCATCTGTTAATGATACTAGTTCTTTTTCAGATTTAACTATTTTTATAACTTCAGTTCTTATATCCTTTTTAGTTAAACTTGCATTTAATTTTATAATTTCACCTTTTCTATTTTCATCCTTTACGGCTTTATCCATAACTCCTGGTCTTACAGTAGACATTTGTGGTCTATTATCAGGGCATACAATTGTAGCCATTATATTTCCACCAAAAGCAGGTCTTGTTTGTTTAAGTTTTTTATCTTCCTCATCTACTTCTAATTTAGTACAATCAGCTGTAAGCCCAGTATCTAAATTTGATGCTATTCTAGGAGCTAAATCTCTTCCAATATGAGTTGCACCAATTAGTACAATCTCAGGCTTTAATTCATTTACTGCATCAACTATAACTTTAGTATAGCCATCAGTAGTATAGTTTTCTAATAAAGAATTATTAGCATAATACACTTTATCTGCACCATATTTTATTAGTTCATTTCCTAAATCATAAACATTATGTCCAAGTAAAACAGCACATAATTCTACTCCAATGTCATTAGCTATTTTTCTGCCTTCTCCTAATAATTCAACAACTACAGGAGTTATTTTTCCTTGTCTTTGTTCTGCAATTACCCAAACATTTTTATAAGTACTTAAATCTTTTTTTCTATCCATATTAGCCTCCGATCATTTTATATAATATGTTTTTCTTTTAAACCTACAACTAACTTTTCAACCACTTCTTCTGATGATCCTTCAAGCATTACACCTTTTCCTTTAGGTGGTGGAGTAAATGATCTAAACACTTTAGTTGGAGAAGCTTTAAGACCAACTCCTTCTCTTGTTATATCTAAATCATCAATAGTAAAAGTTGTTATTTCTTTCTGGTATGCTTCAAAGACTTTATCAACAGCCATATATCTTGGAGTATTAAGTGAATTTACTGCTGTTAATAAAACAGGTTTTTTTACTTTTATTAATTCATATCCATCTTCTAATTCCCTTTGTACTGTTACATCATCACCATCAATTTTAAAATCTTGTACATAAGTCACTTGTGGAACATGTAATTTTTCTGATATTTGTGGTCCAACTTGTGCTGTATCACCATCTATTGCTTGTCTTCCTGCAAATATTATGTCATAATCTTTTATTTTTCTAATTGCTGAAGCAATTACTTTTGAAGTAGCCCAAGTATCAGAACCTGCAAAAGCTCTGTCGCTTATTAAATAAGCTTCATCAGCGCCCATAGCAAGACATTCTCTTAACATAACTTCTGCTTGTGGTGGTCCCATTGAAACAACAGATACAATTACATCTTTATCTCTATCTTTTATTTTTAAAGCTTCCTCTAGAGCATTTGCATCATCTGGGTTTAATATACTTGGAACCCCTTCTCTTATTAATGTTCCTGTTTTAGGATCTATTTTTACTTCTGTTGTATCCGGAACTTGTTTAACGCACACTACTATCCTCAAATTTTTGACCTCCAAACTAATTTATTTGTATACTATTTAAGAACTTTACCTGCAATAACCATTTGCTGTACTTGAGATGTTCCTTCATATATAGATGTAATTCTAGCATCTCTATAGATTCTTTCTATTGGATAATCTTTCATATATCCATATCCTCCATGTAGCTGCAATGCTTTATAGGCTACTTCGTTTGCAACTTCTGCTGCATAATATTTAGCCATGGCAGATTCAACTCCTGGATTTATACCAGCATCTTTCTTTTCTGATGCGTCATAAACAAGCCATCTTGCTGCTTGTACTTTTGTTTCCATATCTGCAATTGTAAATTGAGTATTTTGGAATTTAGCTAAAGGTCTATTAAATTGAACTCTTTCTTTAACATATTTTACTGCTTCGTCTAATGCTCCTTGAGCTATTCCAAGTGCTTGTGCAGCTACACCTATTCTTCCAACATCTAATGTATTTAAAGCAATTTTAAAGCCTTTTCCTTCTTTTCCAATAAGATTTTCTTTAGGAATTTTTACATTTTCAAATATCAAGTCTGCTGTCTCAGTTCCTCTTATGCCCATTTTATCCTCATGAGCACCAGTTGAAAATCCATCCCATTTACTTTCAACTATAAATGCTGAAATTCCCCTTGCTCCTTTTCCTTTTTCAGTAACAGCTGTTACAATTGCAAAATCACAAATAGGTGCATTTGTAATAAATGTTTTTCTTCCATTTAATATATAATAATCTCCATCTAACACTGCTGTAGTTTGAGTAGCTCCTGCATCAGAACCTGCTCCTGGTTCTGTAAGACCAAAGGATCCTATATACTCACCTGTTGCAAGTGGTTTTAAATATTTTTCTTTTTGCTCTTCTGTTCCAAAATTAAGTAAAGGTAATGCTACTAATGAAGATCCTGCTGTTATAAATGTAGAAGTAGAAGCGCATCTTCTTGCAATTTCTTCCATTATTATAGTATAAGAAACATAATCAGCTCCAGCTCCACCATATTCTTTAGGTATTACAGGACTTATATATTTATATTTTGCAAGTTTTTCTATTAATTCTTTAGGAAGTTTACCTTCCTTATCTACTTGTTCTGGAATATCTTTTAATTCCCTAGCTACAAAATCTTTTACGGATTTTCTTAAAAGTTCATGCTCTTTTTTAAATAACATATTTTCCTCCTTCTTAATTTAAACTTTTTGTATTTGTAGGAATTCCTTAAAAACTCGTTGCTTTTTATGCATATTCAAAAATTTTCTTAATTTTTAAAATATGATTTTTAGATTTTTCAACAATTTTAATTTAAAGAATTCCTATGGTAAAAAGAAAATTTAATTATTTTTATAGAATCTCTGAGAATGTTTGAATTCTTGTTCTTATTTGTTCAGTGCTCTTATTTTGTTGATCAACTTCAATTTCTGTTGTAATAATATCTTCTTTTTCAATATCTTTTTTAACAATTGGATAATCATATTCTTCAGGATCACAGAATTTCATCATTGCAAATACTACTCCGTCAACATCTTTTTCTTTAGCTTCTTTTGCAATCATAGACCCTCTAATTTTTTTAGGATCATATGCTAAAGAACATCCTTCAATATTTGACCATTGCCTTGCCAATCTATCTAATGCATTTTTACCTTCTGGTACATCTGTCCTAAACTGTCTGCTTTCTTGAGCTAAATCATCTGCTACTATTCTTAATTTATTTTCTTCAAAAATATCAAGTATTTCTTTTGAATCTAGTAATATACCTGATACTAAGATTTTTTTACCATCATATTTTTCTTCTTTCATACTAACTAATAATTCATTTAATTCTTTTACTATTTTTGTATGCTCATCTTTTCTCATAAAGAAACCACTTTTAATAACAAGATTTCTCTCATAGTTGTTTATTGTATTACTATGATCTGCAGCTTGTCTTACGAATTCTCTCATTGTTTTTCTATGTTCATTATATATTTCTATACTATTTTGTAGCTCCTCTTCAGTTATTTCTTTTCCTCTAATTTCTTCAATTTTTTCTTTTACATGTTTATATTCAGAAACTAAATACTCTACTCCACCTTCTAATTTTCTATTTTGAGGATGAACTAATGAGATAAATGGAATATTTTTTATAGCAAACTTCCAATTTTGTCCCATACAATTTAATGTATCGCACATTCCAGGAATAATAACAGCTGATAGGCCATCATAAACTCCTTTTAATCCAAACTCCATACATGATTGCATTATTGAACAACAAAATGCTGGATAATATTGCTTTGCAAGTCTTACATCAACGTCTCCACCCCAAATACCCATTGGAAGCATATCTGCTGCATATACTATTTCTTCTGGAGTATATACGGGAAAACATCCTATTACTTTATTACCTGTTTTTTCTTTATAGTCCTCTACAATTTTTTTAGGATTTTTAGTAATATTCTCAAGCTTAATTAAAATATCTTTTATATTGCTCATTATTTGTCTCCTCCTTTCTTTCTTTCTTCCATAACTTCTACTAACCCTTGAAGTCTTGTTTCAAATTGAGCTTTACTAAAGTTCCTTGGATCTGCTTGGTCTCCATCAAATCCTGCATAAGGTATACCTGTTTCTTCAAAAACTTTTCTTTCCATTTCATATTGAATAAAACTCATTAATTTACAACTTCTATTCATATGATAAAATGCTCCATCACAATTTCCATCTATTAATGAATTTATTCTATATTTACACATTGTTTCTAAGTTGACATTGTTAAACATAGAGCTATATGCTCTAGCCATTCCATCTAAATCATTAACTTCATATTGTAATGCCCATGCATGAGGATAAACACTTCCAGTCATATTAACCCCATATTTTGATAACGTTCTCATCTTATAACCAATATATGGCCAACATGGGATACCTTCCATCATAATTCTATATTTTTCTTCTCCTCTAAAGGATGTCTCTTTATTTTTAATATTTTCTTTTAATTCAGAGATTAATAAGTTAAATGCATCTGTTGTTTCCTTTTTACCTCTGTAACATACAATAACAGCCATATAAGTAAATAAATCAAATCCGTTCATTGGTGATGGGAATGCTCCTGATGGTAAGCCCATAGAATACTTCCATAACTTCCCGTTTTCACTAGAGATCTTCATAACTTCTTCTAATTTTTTAGGATCAAATTTCTTTCCAGAAATTTTTTCAAGCTGTTTTATAGCTTCTTCAAATTGTGCTCTAAGATATTTAATTCTATTTTCTGATACTTCATCTTCATTATTAAATGTAGTATCAATCATAATCATTGGTATATCTAACTCTTTAGCAATATTTTCATACCATTTAATAACTTGATTACAAATATTATTACAGCAACATATAAAATCAGGTTTTGGCATATTCAGATTTTCAGAGCCACCCTTTTCTAATAATCCAAAATTTGTTCTTGCATACGCACATAAATCAATAGAATATCCAACACTTTCAGCTGCTTCACAAAGAGATAAAGATTCTTTTTTAGCTGCAACACCTGCAGCTTGATTTTCAGGATATAATACATCTAAACCAAATGCCTCTATTAGCTCCTGTGGAAATACAGATGTTGCCCAACCAACTGGTCTTCCCTCTTCTTTTGCTTTCCAAGCATCTTTATATGATTTAGCCAATATACCGTTAATTACTTTGGCAGCTCTCTTTTTTTCATCTTTTTTATCAGCCATTTATATTCCTCCCTTTTTAAATTTATGTTTCTATACCTTATTAAAATATTTTTACCTATTTTATCTTATTGCTTTTTCTTTTCTCATTTCTTCTATTTCTTCTTTGCTATATCCTAAATTCATAAGAATCTTTTCTGTATCTTCTCCAACAACTCTAGGTGCACTTTCATATTCTTTAATTCCTGCTTCACTAAATTTAACCGGTGTATTAACTAATACCCCAGTATTTCCACTCTTATATGTTTTCTTAAATAAATAATCATTTGCCCATGCTTGTTCATCTTCTAATATATCTTCACAAGTTTGAAGTTTTTCATATGGTACATCAGCTTTATCTAATAATTCAGCCCATTCATCTAAATCCTTTTTAATCATCTCTTCTTCCATAATTCCTACAAAAGTTTCAACATGTTTTACAACTTCAGCTTGTGTGTTAAATCTTTCATCCTCTGCTAATTCAGGTCTATTTATTACTTCTTTACAGAATTTAGGGAACCATGCATCATATTTAAGTAGTGCTAATTGTATCCATCTATCATCTTTACATCTATAAGTTGTTGCTAATGGATTGTTAGGAGTTCTTCTAGATAATGGCATTTCATTTCCATATTGTGCTGTAGTAATCATTAATCCCATTCCAAATATAGCTGTATGATATAAGCTTACTGTAACTCTATCGCCTTTGCCTGTTTGTGTTTTTCTATGAAGAGCCGCAAGTATTCCTGCAGCTAAGCTTATACCTGCATAATGATCGCCAAATCCTGCATTAGTATTAGCTGGTGATGTTCCTTTTTCCATTAAAGATGTACTTACAGCACCTCTTGCAAAATATGCAGTATAATCAAATCCTGGTTTATCTTTAAGTGGTCCACATTCACCATATCCTAATATATGTGCATGAATTAGTGAAGGATATTTATCTTTTAATTGACCATAGGATAATCCACTTCTTTCTAATGCTTTTTCTCTCACATTTGTTATAAAAATATCTGCATCTTTAAGTAATCTTCCTAATACTTCTTTACCTTTTTCACTTCTAGTATTTATAGCTACACCTTTTTTATTTCCATTTTCAAGTTCAAACATAGGATTTTCCTCATCACTAGCAGGTGAATTATATACGTTACCTACAAATCTTAAGTTATCTCCTTGAACTGGTTCTATTTTAATTACCTCAGCACCCCAATCAGCTAATAGTTTCGCACAACTAGGTGCTGCTACAAAACTTGATAGTTCAACTACTTTTACCCCTTCTAAAGCTAAACCCATTTTTTCCATTTAACCATTCCTCCTTAAATATTAAAAATATTAGTTTTTATAACCAATTGCGTAAATAACAATTAAATAAACATTAAATTTTTCTATATTGAAATGGATAAATTCATATTATCTTTAAAGAATAAATCCACACCAATTTCATCTAAATAATTAATTTATTCTATTGACACTATCTCCAGTTTCCAATACTTCTTTAACACTATTAAGACTAGTGTCTACTATATTTTCAACTGCAGTAGTAGTGAAAAATCCCACATGATTAGTAATTAAAACTTGATCCATTTTCAATAATTTATCAAGTTGAGGATCTGGAATTCCAGTTGGATCAACTACTCTATTTAAAAACAATCCTTCGTTTTCAAATGTATCTAAGGCAGCCCCTGCTATTTTATGCTGCTCTAAAGCTTCAATAAGGTCTTCTGTATCAATTATTCCACCACGTCCAGTATTTACTATAAATGCTGTTGGTTTCATATATTTTAAATTATCTTTATTTATCATATGTTTTGTACTTTCTATAAGAGGAGTATGTAACGTAACAACGTCAGCTTCTTTTAAAACATCCTCTAATGATTCTTTATAAGTTAATATATCTTCTTTTTCTAATTGTTTGTCTGGATAAGCATCATAAGCTATAACCTTTGCTCCTAATCCTTTAAAAAGTTTTGCAACAGTTCTGCCTATCTTTCCTGTGCCTACAACACCAACTGTTATAGATCTTACTTCTTTAGCTATAAGGTCTGCAGACCAACGATAATCTCCAAAAGCTATTCTTTTATTTATAGTTTTAATATTTCTTAGCAAGTTCATTGTGTGAGTTACTGCAAGTTCTGCAATAGCATTTGGTGAATATGCAGGTACGTTAGTTACGATAATATTGTTATCTGAAGCCGTTTTCAAATCAATCATGTCTACACCAGCAGTCCTTGAAGCTATTTGTTTAATTCCATAATCTTTAAGAGTAGAATATATATTTTCTCCGCCTATACTGTTTGTCTGTTGAATAGTAATTCCATCGTAATCTTTTGCTTTACATACTGTATTCTCTAAAAGGTTTTCATCACATATATCAATTTCAACTCCTGGATTTTCTTCTAACCATTTTTGAACAGCTGGTTTCTCGTGTTCGCGTACACTATACATTAATATTTTCACAATCAATATCCTCCTTGCAAATTATAATAATAAAATTATACTTTAAAAAATAGTTAATTTTTTTACAATTTCATGGTATCATTATGACTAATATTTGTCAATTGTAATTATATTTTACATTTTTTCTGTCAATTTTTATACATCGACTTAATAAACCCACTAAAATATAGTAAATTCCTTTATATATCAACCTTTTTCTTCCATATATTAATATAAAATTCCCGTATCTTTTGTATATTTTTTATCAATATTTTTTATACTTCAGGTTAATCATATGAATAAATTTTATAATATATTACTAATATTAATATATTTATTATAATTTCTTTTTTTCATAAATATATATAGTGAAATTTCTAACTATTATTAACAATAAAAAAGTGTTTTCAATTATCCCTTAAGATGAATTGAAAACACTTTTATAATTCTTATTTTATTCCCATTCTATTGTTGATGGTGGTTTAGATGTTACATCATAAACAATTCTGTTTACTCCTTTAACTTCGTTTACTATTCTTCTAGAAACCTTATCTAATACTTCATAAGGAATTCTAGCCCAATCTGAAGTCATAGCATCTGAAGAAGTAACTGCTCTTAAACCTATTGTATGGCAATAAGTTCTTTCATCTCCCATAACTCCTACTGATTGTATGTTAGGTAAACATGCAAAATATTGCCATATTTTTTCTTCCAATCCTGCATTTGCAATTTCTTCTCTAAATATAGCATCTGCTTCTCTTGTTATAAAAAGTTTTTCTTCTGTAATTTCGCCTAATACTCTTATAGCTAAACCAGGTCCTGGGAATGGTTGTCTCCACACTAATTTGTGAGGTATTCCAAGTTCCTCTCCTACTGCTCTTACTTCATCTTTAAATAATTCTCTTAAAGGTTCTATTAATTTAAATTCCATATCCTCTGGAAGTCCACCAACATTATGATGACTCTTTATTGTAGCTGACGTTTTAGTTCCGCTTTCTACTACATCTGGATATATTGTTCCTTGAACTAAATACCCTATATCTCCAAGCTTATTAGCTTCTTCTTCAAATACTCTTATAAATTCTTCACCTATTATTTTTCTTTTCTTTTCAGGGTCACTTACACCACTTAATTTAGATAAAAATCTATCTTCTGCATTGACTCTTATTAAATTCATGTCAAATTGCTCTTTAAATATTTTCTCTACTTGATCGCCTTCATTTTTTCTAAGTAATCCGTGGTCTACAAATATACATGTTAATTGCTTACCTACAGCTTTATGAACAAGAACTGCTGCAACTGAAGAATCAACACCACCTGAAAGAGCACATATAAGTTTTCTATTTCCTACTTTTTCTTTTATTTTCTTTATTTGTTCGTCTGCAAATGAAGCCATAGACCAATCGCCTTTCAATTTACAAATTTCAAACAAGAAATTGTGGAGCATTTGTTTTCCAAAAAGAGTATGCTCAACCTCTGGATGAAACTGAACTCCATATAATTTTAATTTTTCACTTTCCATAGCTGCACAAGGACATTCATCTGTTGTTGCTACAATTTTAAATCCTTCTGGAACATTTGATATGTAATCTGTATGACTCATCCAACATTGATCTTTAACTTTTATATTTTTAAATAATAAACTGTCATTATTTAAATCAACTTCTGTTTTTCCATACTCTCTTTTATCAGGACTTGTAACTTCTCCCCCTAAAGTATATGCCATAAGTTGGTCTCCATAGCATATTCCTAATATAGGAATTCCTAATTCAAATATTTCTTTGTCAATTCTTGGTGAATTATCTTCATATACACTATTAGGTCCTCCTGTAAAAATTATACCTTTAGGATCTTTTTCTTTTATTTTTTCTATTGAATAGTCATATGGAATTATTTCACAATAAACATTGTTTTCTCTTACTCTTCTTGCTATTAATTGATTGTATTGTCCACCAAAATCTACAACTAATACTAGTTCTCTATTCATTAAAGTACCTCCAACTTTCTTATTTATTAGTGACTTACACTATAGTTAGGTGCTTCTTTAGTTAATGATATATCATGAGGATGACTTTCTCTTATACCTGAAGCTGTTTGAACTACAAATTTTGCATTTTCATATAAATTTTGTAGAGTAGGTGCTCCTAAATATCCCATACCAGAACGTATTCCTCCTAGCATTTGGAATATTGTATCATATACTACACCTTTATAAGGTACTCTTCCTTCTACACCTTCTGGAACTAATTTTTTATTTCCTTCTTGGAAATATCTATCTTTACTTCCACAAGCCATTGCTGCTAAAGATCCCATTCCTCTATATACTTTATAACTTCTTCCTTGATATATTTCTGTTTCTCCTGGTGCTTCATCACAGCCAGCAAACATTGAGCCCATCATAACACATTTTGCTCCTGCAGCTAATGCTTTAACTATATCTCCTGAATATTTTATTCCACCATCAGCTATTACTGGAATTCCCTGTTTTTCTGCTTCTTCTACACAATCCATTACTGCTGTAAGTTGTGGAACTCCAACACCTGATACTACTCTTGTAGTACATATAGATCCAGGTCCTATTCCAACTTTAATACAATCTGCACCAGCTTCTATTAAATCTTTAGTAGCTTCAGCTGTAGCAACATTTCCTGCAATAATTTCAAGTTCAGGATAGTTTTCTTTTATTTTTTTAACACCTTCAATAACGCCCATAGAATGACCATGAGCTGTATCTACTGTTATAATATCAACATTAGCTTTTACTAAAGCCTCTACTCTTTCTAACATATCTTTTGTTACACCTACAGCAGCTCCACATAAAAGTCTACCTTTTTCATCTTTAGCACTATTAGGAAATTTCTTAACTTTTTCAATATCTTTTATTGTAATAAGTCCTCTTAAATTATTTTCCTCATCTACTAAAGGTAATTTTTCTATTTTATGTTTACTTAATATATTTTTAGCTTCTTCTATTGTTGTATCTTCTGGAGCTGTTACAAGATTTTCTTTAGTCATAACTTCATCTATTTTTTTATTGTAGTTTGTTTCAAAAACTATGTCTCTATTTGTTATTATACCAATTAATTTGCCTTTTTCAGTTATAGGAACTCCTGAAATTCTATATTTACTCATAAGAGCTAATGCATCTTCTATTTTATTTTCTTTTGATAAATAAAAAGGATCTGTTATTACTCCATTTTCTTGTCTTTTTACTTTATCAACTTCAATTGCTTGCCTCTCTATAGACATATTTTTATGTATTATACCTATTCCGCCTTCTCTAGCCATAGCAATAGCCATTTTAGCTTCTGTAACTGTATCCATTCCTGCACTTATTAATGGTATGTTTAAGCTTATCTTTTTTGTTAACTTAGTATTTAATTTAACCTCTCTAGGTAAAACTTCAGATTTATTTGGAACTAATAGTACATCGTCAAAAGTATATGCATGTTTTAATATTTGTGCCATATTATATCATCCTTTCTAAAAAAATAAAAACATATTAATCTTCTCTTATTGAAATTACTACTATAAGTGAAGATTAATATGTTTTAATTTCTGGTCAAATCACCCATATTAACACTCACTCATAGTCAGAAATTTATGGTTTCCGGTAGATACTCCCATCCTTATCATGGGGATATATGAGTTGAATTATTTCCTTCATTTTCTTAAAAATATGAAGGTTATAATCCTTTTTATTAAAATATTTGTTAGTATTATACTTCATATTATAAATAAATTCAATAGAAATTTTATTTTTTTATAAATATTACAAATATAACTTGAAATAAACATAAAGATTACAAGTTTAAATTAATATAAAACATATTGAATTAATAACTAAATTTTATTATTCTTAATGTAGTATTTAATCTTATTATAGGTTAAAAGCTTATATTTATCCTAACGTAACTAAAATTCAAATTTAAAACAGGAGTGATATTACTTGATAAGATTTAAAAAAGAATTTAATAAATTGTTCCTTAAAAATATAAGAAAAGCTATTGATGATTATGACATGATTAAACCGAAAGATAATATTGTTGTTGCAGTTTCTGGTGGAAAAGATAGCATATTTTTATTATTTTGCTTAAAATTAATACAATTAACTGCTGTAAAAGATATAAAATTAACTGCTCTTCATATAGATTCAGGATTTAATGATAATCTAACTTCTACTAAAGATTTTTGCTCTAAAAATAATATAGATTTTCATATAGAAAAAACTAATATAGCAAATGTGGTCTTTAAAGAAAGGAAAGAAAAAAATCCTTGCTCTCTTTGTTCTAAACTCAGAAAAGGGGCTTTAGTAAGAGTTTCTAAATCTATAGGTGCAAATAAGATAGCCTTAGGACATAATTGTGATGATGTAATTGAAACTTTATTTATGAATATTTTAAAAGTAGGTAAACTTGGTACATTTCACCCTAATATAGAGTATAAAAATAACGATATAAATATTATAAGACCTTTAATTTATGTACGTGAAGACATTATAAAAAAATTAGTAACTAAATATTCTTTGCCTGTAGTAAAAAGTAATTGCCCAAAGAATAAAAAAACTACAAGAGAAGAAATGAAAAATTTATTGTTTAAATTGGAAGAAATTTACCCTGAATCAGTAGAAAGATTATTAAAATCTTTATCTAATATAGACCTATTAAATATGTGGAAACAAAATAAATAATGTTTAAAATTTATTTTTTAAACATTTAATTTCTAATATATATATTAGATTATATATATTAGAAATTAAATGTATTTGAGGTATGATATTATGAAAAATTCTTTATCTGTTATAAAAAATATAATAAATACAAAAGACATAACTATACTTTTCCAACCTATAATATCTTTAAAAACAGGAGAAATATTAGGATATGAAGCCTTAAGTCGAGGACCTGAAAATTCTGATTTATACTATCCTGATAAGCTTTTTAATGCTGCTTCTTTTTGCAATAAATACTTAGAAGTAGATTCACTTTGTAGAAATAAAACATTACAAAAATTAAATCAATTAAAAAAAGACAAGTTATTATTCATAAATATCAATCCTACAATTTTAAATAATCAAAAATTCAAAGAAGATTTTACTATAAATTATTTATTTAAAAGCACATTTTCTCCTAGTTCTATAGTTTTTGAATTATCAGAAAAAACTGAAATTGAAAATTACGATAAGTTTAATACTTCCCTATCTTTTTATCAAAATAAAGGATATCAAATTGCTTTAGATGATACTGGCTCTGGTTATTCTGGACTAAAAACTTTATCAAAAATAAAAACTAATTATATAAAAATAGATATAGCTTTAATAAAAAACATACATAAAGATAAATTTAAACAGTATCTTGTTAAATTTCTTGTTAAATACGCTAAAAAATTAAATATAAAAGTAATAGCAGAAGGTATAGAATGCGAAAAGGAACTATCTCAATTAATTTATTTAGACGTAGATTATGCTCAAGGTTATTTTATTCAAAAACCATCAAAAAAAATTTCTAATATATCTCCTAATATAAAAAACATAATATTAAAGCATAAAAAACTAAATCCTAAAACTAATGCCATAAGAAGGACTACCAACAAATATGATTATTTTAACAAGTTTATAGGTGAAATTTGTGATTTTGAAAAATCTTTTACAGCTAACATTAGTTGTAAAGATATGCAAAAGTACATTAACACTTGTAAATTCAATGGAGTTTGCATAGTAGAAAATAATAATTTTCCTATAGGACTTATAACTAAACAATCTTTAAATTCAGTACTAGCTGTACAATATGGTTTTTCAGTGTTTTCTAGAAGACCTGTATCTCTTATAATGGATTGTAATGCACTAATTGTAGATTATTATACTCCTGTAAACAAAGTTTCTAAGTTAGCAATGAATAGAGAGGATTCTAAAGTTTATGATTGTATAATCGTAACAAAAAATTCTAAGTATCTAGGACTTGTAACAGTTAAAAAACTTTTAGAATTTACTACAACTATAAAAACCAATTATGCCAAACAATTAAATCCTTTAACAGGACTTCCTGGGAATATTATTATAGATAATATGTTAAAAGGCATTATAAGGGACACCCATACATTTTGTATACTATACTTGGACTTAGACAATTTCAAAGCATATAATGACGTCTACGGCTTTGAAAATGGTGATAGAATACTTAATTTTACATCAAACTTAATAGAAAATAAATTAAAAAACAAATTTCCTTATGATAACTTTATTGGACATATAGGAGGAGACGATTTTATATGTATTATAAAAAGCTCTTTTCAAGATTCAAAAGAACTTTGTGATTCTATATTAAATGAATTTGATATTGGAATTCTTAATTTTTTTAATAAGGAAGATATAAAAAGAGGATATATAGAATCTTTAGATAGAACAGAAAAGAAAACTAGTTTTAATCTAACTACTCTATCTATAGCTGGAGTATACGGTAATTTCAATTCCTTTTCTAATACAGAAGAAATCACTAAGCTTGCAACTGAAATTAAAAGTAAAGCTAAAAAAATTAAGGGTAGCAGCGTATTAATACACAATTTATAATTTTTTTATATAACAAAAGGATTTTTGATTAATCAAAAATCCTTTTATTTGTAACTCATATTTATTTTATGCTTTTTATTAATACATTCCTTCCATGCCGCCCATTCCTGGAGCTTGTGGCATTGGAGCACTTTCTTTTTCTGGAATATCTGCTATTGCAGCTTCTGTTGTTAAGAATGTTGAAGCTACTGATGCAGCATATTGTAATGCTGATCTTGTAACCTTAGTTGGATCAACAATGCCTTTTTCTATCATATCTACATATTCTCCCTTTAAAGCATCATATCCAATTCCAACTTTACTATCTTTAACTTTTTCTATAATTACTGCACCTTCAACCCCTGCATTATTAGCAATTTGTTTTACAGGTTCTTCTAATGCTTTTCTTATTATTTCTATTCCTAATTTAGAATCTCTTATATCAGAATCTACATTTTGTAGTTTTGGAATTATATCTATATAAGCTGTTCCACCACCTGGAACTATTCCTTCTTCTACAGCTGCTTTTGTTGCAGCTAGTGCATCTTCTATTCTCAATTTTTGTTCTTTTAATTCAGTTTCTGTAGCAGCTCCTACTCTTATAACTGCTACTCCTCCAGCTATTTTAGCAAGTCTTTCTTGAAGTTTTTCTTTATCAAAATCTGATGTTGTTTCTTCTATTTGAGCTTTTATTTGTGCCACTCTATTTTCTATTTGAGATTTTTCGCCTTTTCCATTAACTATTGTAGTATTTTCTTTTGTAACTTTTATACTATCTGCTCTTCCAAGCATATCTATAGTAACATCTTTTAATTCTCTTCCTAATTCTTCAGATACTACTGTACCACCTGTTAATATAGCTATATCTTGAAGCATTTCTTTTCTTCTATCACCAAATCCTGGAGCTTTAACAGCTACGCAAGTGAATGTTCCTCTTAGTTTATTAACAACTAATGTAGCTAAAGCTTCTCCTTCTATATCTTCTCCTATAATCATAAGTTTCTTACCTTGTTGAACTATTTGTTCAAGTATAGGAAGTATTTCTTGTATGTTAGATATTTTTTTATCTGTTATTAATATATATGGATCTTCTAAGTTAGCTTCCATTTTTTCTGTATCTGTTACCATGTAAGGACTTAAATATCCTCTATCAAATTGCATACCTTCAACTACTTCTAATTCAGTTCCCATAGATTTTGATTCTTCAACTGTTATTACTCCATCATTTCCTACCTTTTCCATGGCATCTGCTATAAGTTTTCCTATTTCTTCATTAGCAGCTGATATAGCAGCTACTCTAGCTATATCTTCTTTACCATTGATTGGTTTAGAAATAGCTTTTATTTCTTCAACAGCTTTAGTTACAGCTTTTCTTATTCCTTCTCTTATTTGAATAGGATTAGCTCCTGCTGTAACATTTTTTAATCCTTCTCTTATAATAGCTTGAGCTAATAATGTAGCTGTAGTAGTTCCGTCCCCTGCTACATCATTAGTTTTAGTTGCAACTTCTTTTACAAGTTGTGCTCCCATATTTTCATATGAATCTTCTAATTCTATTTCCCTAGCTATTGTAACACCATCATTTGTTATTAATGGTGAACCAAATTTTTTATCTAAAACTACATTTCTTCCTTTAGGTCCTAGTGTTACTTTTACTGTATCCGCTAATTTATTAACACCATCTTGCATTGCTCTTCTTGATTCTTCTCCAAATAATATGCTCTTTGCCATTTTAAACCCTCCTAACTAAAATCTTATATAATTATTCAACTATTGCAAGGATATCATCTTGCTTTAATATTGTAACTTCTTCTCCATCAAGTTTAACTTCATTTCCTGCATATTTAGAAAACAATACCTTGTCTCCTACTTTTACTTCCATTTTAACTTCTTTTCCTTCAACTAATCCACCAGGTCCCACTGCTACAACCTCTGCTACTTGAGGTTTTTCTTTAGCTGCTCCCGGTAATACGATTCCACTTTTAGTAGTTTCCTCTGCCTCTACTGTCTTTATAACAACTCTATCTCCAAGTGGTCTAATGTTCATGTAAACCCCTCCTTAAAATATATTTTGCTTAATTTATATATTTTTAAATAATTAACATAATTGTTAGCAGTCATTAACGTTGAGTGCTAATACAATTATTATAATAGTTAATACCACTTATAATATCAACCATTAAATAGTTAATTAATTGGTTGATATTCTCTGAATTTTATAATTATATGGCTATATTGTTATTTTAATCAGTTTTGCTATATAATTCATACACATCTATTATTATACCAAACATCTATATTTTATACAGGTTTTGTTGTAAAATATATATTTAATAGAAAGGATGTGTTTACCCTATGATTCTTAGAAATAAAACAAAATTTTTAGATATATTTATAGGATTAATTTTATCAATTATTATAATCTTAATTTCTTTTAACATTGTATTAAATTTTAAATATATATATTTCTATGATATAAAAAATTTATCTATAGAAAAAAACTCTTATTTAAATACTGAACAGATTAAAGAAGTTTATACATATTTGATTAATTACATAAGTTCTAATAGTTCAAATTTTAAACTTCCATATTTACCTTCTTCAAAGGAAGCTATTATACATTTTATAGAAGTAAAATACATTTTTTCTTGCATAAAAAAATTCATAACTATAAGCATAATACTACTATTACCTATTATAATTATGAAATTTAAAAATAAAAATATTATTTTTTTAAAATATACAGGCATGTTTTTATTATTGATTCCCTTAATATTAGCATTACCTTTAATAATAAATTTTGACAAAAGCTTTAATATGTTTCATAAAATACTTTTTAGAAATGATTACTGGCTCTTTGACCCTAGAAAAGACCCTATTATAAACTTGCTACCACAAGAATTTTTCTTTCATTGTTCATTAATAATATTGATTATAATATTTTTAAGTAGCATGATTTGTTTATATATATATAATTTACATAATAGAAAATAAATTTACTTTTTTAGTATCTTTTTTACTATTTTTTCTCCTTTTATAACCCCTATTAAAAATAGTGCTACAGCAGTTATTCCTATTCCCCAAAGTAATGGCCTACTACCTGCATTTATATTTGCACCAAAATATGCAGAAATTATAATACCAGGTATTCTTCCTAAGGTAGAAAAAATAAAAAAGTTTTTAAAACTTATTTTCGATATTCCACATATATATCCTAATGCATCTTTAGGAATACCTGGTATTAAGTATAATAAAAATACAACAAAATTTATTTCCCCTAAGTTTAATATCTTATCAAAAAACTTTATTTCTTTTTTAGATATAATTTTTTCTATTAAAGGCTTACCGTAAACATGAGATATTCCATATACTATACTACTTCCTATAACAATTCCTACTATAGAAAGTATACTCCCTAAAGTAGTATCATATATATACCCACCGGCTATTTGTATTATTTCTCCTGGTATAAAAAAAGCTACTACTTGAATAATTTGAAACATCAAATATACTAAAACTCCATTGCTACCATAAGAAAGTATAATCTCTTTTATCTTATTTGGATTTCTAAAATCAGATATATTTTTATAATATTCATATCCAACAAAAATTATTAAAATAAAAAATAATGATAAAACAATACTAGCCTTATTGTCTTTTATAATCTGTTTTAAAAAATCTATTCTTTCTTTCAAATTCTTCTTTTTCATCTAAAATCACCTTTATTTCAGTATGTACTACGAATATCATAATAACATAAAAATTAATTATATATCTAAAAAAAACCTTAATATTTACATATCATTTCATTAAATTTGTATTCATACAATATTGTTCCTTATAAAACAAAGCATATGCGTTAAAAATATTTAATTAATATATTTATAACATCATATGCTTTATAATCTATTCTTGTATCTAGTATTAAATTATATATTATACTTACTTTTTATGCATGTGTACATTATCAAATTTTTCTATTTTTTCATTATCAACCACTGATTTTTTCTGAGATTCATTACTAAATTTATTTAATTGACCTTTAACTTTTAAGGCAGACTTAATTGTAGCAGGACCTCCTATACAACCACCTTCACACATCATTCCTTCTATAAAATTAAAAGGTAGTTTACCAACTTTAGCTAGTACTAGTGATTTTTTAATATTATCTTTTCCATCAACTTTTATAGGATTAAATTCTCCTTCTATTCCCTTTGATTTAACATAATTTTGTATAGCTCCTGTAACTCCTCCACTTTGAGCAAATCTTCTAGAAAATGAAGAGGCATCTTCTATTTCTGAATTTTTACATTCTGAAACATCTACATCTAATCCTCCAAGTAAAGCTGCTACTTCCTCAAAAGTTATACAATAATCTATTGCATCTTTTAATTCTTCTTTTTTCATTTCACTTTTTTTAGCAGTACAAGGACCTACAAATACTACATATGAATCTTCATCTATTTTCTTAATCATTCTTCCTGTAGCAATCATAGGTGATACTGTAGTGGAAATCTTTTCTACTTGATCTTTAAATTTCTTTTCAATATATCCAACAAAGCCTGGACAACAAGAGGTTGTCATATATTTTTCCCCGGATTTCATTCTCTCCATAAATTCTTTTGATTCATTAACAACTACTGCATCAGCTCCACAAGCTGCCTCAATAACATCTTTAAATCCTATTGATTTTAATGCATTTTTTATTTGACCTACTTTTATATCATTTCCAAATTGACCTGCAATAGCAGGTGCTATAACTGCATACACATTTTTCTTTTCTTTAAGTAATCTAACTACATTTGTTATATAACTTTTGTCTGATATAGCTCCAAAAGGACAAGCTGCCATACAAGCCCCACAGTTTATACAGTCTTCATTTTCTATCATAGCTCTTCTATCATTTGGATCTATTTCTAAAGCTCCTGTAGGACAGACTCTTCTACAAGGTCTCATAACTTCTACTATAGCATGATATGGGCATACTTTCTTACACATTCCACACTCTCTACATTTATCTTGATCAATATAGGATTTACCATTTATTCTTGTAATAGCATTAACAGGACAAGCTTCCATACATTTATGTTCCACACATCCTCTACATGCCTCTGTAACTGTAAATCTATTTATAGGACATTGATCACATGCTGCAGATATAACATATATCATTTGATCTTCATCTTGTATATCCCTTAAATCCTGTGTTAAATCATCATCAGGATGATATCCTGCGGCTAACTGTGCTCTTTCATAAACTATAGTTCTTTCACGATATACACAGCATCTATATTGTGCTTTATTACCATCTAAAATATCATGTGGTATCTTAAGCATCTCTAATTTACTTATATTATCCTTTGCTGCTAATTCTACTACGTTTTTTAAAACTAAATATTTTATTCTTTTTAATTCAGTTTCAAACTTAATCATAAATATCAATATCCTCCAAATTATCTTCTTTTTTTAATTACTTGACAATTTCTAATATTATAAATGTTCGATAAAATTTTAACATGTCTTTGCTTTTAAAGCAAATTATAAAACTTTCTATACTATTTTAAAACATCAATTTTATTCTCTCTAGCATAATAAAACAGATATTGCTGAGCAAATCCAGACAAACTTTCAAATTTTTCTCTCCCAAATTCCCTTATCTTTTTTAAAGATACATCTGGAGCTAAATAAAAATATTGCATTCCTCTTTTAACCCATACATCTACAGGAAACGCTGAATATTTACCCATAGAAAATAGCATAATACAATCTGCTACTTTAGGGCCTACCCCATTAAATGTTTGAAGGGATTTATAACACAAATCATCTTCTTGACTAGTTATCCAATCTATATCATATTCTTCTTTAAAGCTATTTTCATTCTTTATATTATTGTCATATAATTTTGTTACAGTATCTTTTATGTACTTTGCTCTAAATCCAATGCTACAGTTTTGAAGATCTTCCATTGTAGCTTTAGAAAGCTGCTCCAATGTAGGAAAGGTATAATATACTTTCCCTTTATACTCTACTTTATCTCCCCATTTTTCACTTATAGTTTTTATTGCTCTTTTTATCATTGGAATTCTATTATTAGCTGATATTATAAAAGATATTATTATTTCAAATGGATCTTGCTTTAATAATCTTATACCATCACCATACTGAACTGCTTGTTTTAGTATTGGGTCTTTTTTTAAAGAATTTTTTATATCACTGTAGTCTCTATTTAAATCAAAATATTCAAGCCAAATACTATGAAAATCATCTTCTGTAGTGTTATATATTATAACATCACAATCTTTTTTTTCTAACTCTATGACCCTACCTTTAGCTACTCCTATATATGATCCTGATTCTTCTTTATACCATCTAAAACACTGACCGCATTCAAATATATGATCAAGCTCAAAGTTTTTTACATTTTTTAATATTATTCCATCCTTTAAACTTTCAATTTTATCAAAATCCATATTATTTCATCCTCATCCCATTATATTAAAAAAATTAAAAGCTACACTAAAATTAGTATAGCTTTTAACTTATTTTAACCTTTTTTTAAATATTGTCAAGTAACATTTATTGTTAATTCAAAAGAACTATTTATTAGATAAGTATTCGTCGATTGATTTAGCTGCATTCTTACCTGCACCCATAGCTAATATAACTGTAGCTGCTCCTGTTACAGCATCTCCCCCTGCAAATACTCCTTCTTTAGTAGTAACCCCTGATTCTTCTTTAGCTATAATACATCCTCTTTTATTAGCTTCTAAACCTTCTGTTGTTGAAGCTATAAGTGGATTTGGAGAAGTTCCAAGAGACATAATTACACTGTCTACATCTAATATAAATTCTGAACCTTCAATAGGAATAGGTCTTCTTCTTCCTGATTGATCTGGTTCTCCAAGTTCCATCTTAATACATTTCATACCTTTTACCCAACCATTTTCATCTCCAATTATTTCTACTGGATTGCATAATAGTTTAAAGTTAATTTCTTCTTCTTTTGCATGATGTACTTCTTCTTTTCTTGCTGGAAGTTCATCTTCTGATCTTCTATATACTACATAAACTTCTGCACCTAATCTTTTAGAAGTTCTAGCAGCATCCATAGCAACGTTTCCTCCACCTACTACAGCTACTTTTTTTCCTACTTTTATAGGTGTATCATAGTCACTTCTAAATGCTTTCATTAAGTTTGTTCTAGTTAAAAATTCATTTGCTGAGAAAACTCCATTTAAATTTTCTCCATCTATACCCATAAATTTAGGTAATCCAGCTCCTGAACCTACAAAAATAGCTTCAAAGTTTTCTTCATCTACTAATTCTTGTAATGTTACTGTTCTACCTATAATTACATTAGTTTCTATCTTTACGCCTAATTTTTTAACATTTTCTATTTCATGTTTTACAACTGTATCTTTTGGTAATCTAAATTCTGGTATACCATAAACTAAAACTCCACCAGGCTCATGTAAAGCTTCAAAGATAGTTACATCGTATCCTTTTTTAGCTAAATCACCAGCACAAGTAAGTCCAGCAGGACCACTACCGATTACAGCTACTTTTTTATTTTTCTTTGGTTCAGTTTTTGATAAATCTATATCATGTTCTCTAGACCAATCAGCTACAAATCTTTCTAATTTTCCTATAGCTACTGGCTCACCTTTTATTCCAAGAACACATTTACCTTCACATTGGCTTTCTTGAGGACATACTCTACCACATACAGCTGGAAGAGCACTATCTTCTGCTATAACTTGAGCTGCTTTTTCAAATTCTCCATCCTTTACGTGTTTTATGAATCCAGGTATGTTTATAGATACTGGACATTTACTTACACACATAGGATTTTTACAATTTAAACATCTGCTAGCTTCTTTAACAGCCTCTTCTTCTGTATAACCTAAACAAACTTCTTTAAAGTTTTTATTTCTTACATCAGGAGCTTGTTCTGATATTGGTATTCTTTTCATTCTATCCATTAATGATCACCATCCAATCCAATATGACATACATGTCCTTCTTTTCTTTCTTGCTCTTCTAAAGCTTTTTTACCTTCTTCTGTCTTATACATTGTTTGTCTTCTCATAGCTTCATCAAAGTCTACTAAATGTCCATCAAATTCTGGGCCATCAACACAAGCAAATTTAGTTTCTCCACCAACAGTAACTCTGCATGCTCCACACATTCCTGTACCATCTACCATTAATGTATTTAAACTAACTACTGTTTTTATATCATATTTTTTTGTAAGCTTAGTTACAAATTTCATCATGATCATAGGTCCTATAGAGATAACTTCATCATATTTCTTATTTTCTTTTTGTATTAAATCTTCTAATAAATTTGTTACTAAACCTTTGTATCCATATGATCCATCATCAGTTGCAACATATACATTACCGGATACTTTTTTCATTTCATCTTCTAATATTAAGTTTTCTTTAGACTTACATCCTATAATTACATCGGCTTTTATACCATGCTCATCTAACCATTTTACTTGAGGATAAACTGGTGCAGTACCAACTCCTCCTGCGATGAAAATAATTTTTTTCTTCTTTAATTCTTCAAGATCTTCATGAACAAATTCAGAAGGTTGTCCTAGTGGTCCAACAAAATCCGCAAAATAATCTCCAACATTATATGTAGCCATCTTATTTGTAGATGCACCTAATGTTTGGAATACTATAGTAACTGATCCTTCTTCTTTGTCATAGTCACAAATAGTTAGCGGTATTCTTTCTCCTTTTTCATCCATTTTTACAATTATAAATTGTCCTGGTTTTGCAGCTTTTGCTACTCTAACAGCTTCTATCTTCATAAGATATATGTTAGGAGCGACTTCTTGTTTTTCTAAAATTTTGTACATACCCTTATTCCCCCGTGAATAAAATAATTTTATAACAATTAAATTATAACACAAAATACGAAAAATTTTTTAAAAATTATTTATATTTTGTATTTTCTAGATATATTTCATAATATTTTAAAATATTCCATAGTAATATGCAAAAAACTCCCTTTAAATTATTAAAGAGAGTTTTTTTAAGTTTTTTCAATTGTTAATACTATAACGATAAAGAACTAAGATATACTTTTTAGTTTTTATTTATTAAACAAGTTAATGTTAATAAACTATCGCTTAAGTGTACGTTTTCCACTACAACGTTATCCGGTACCGATAAATCAACTGGTGCAAAGTTCCAAATACCTTTTACTCCATTTTTAACAAAAATGTCACATACTTTTTGTGCATTTGTACTAGGAACACTTATTATTCCTATGTCTATAGAATTTTCTTGTAGGTATTCTGATAAATAATCAATATCATGTATCTCTATTTCTCTTATCTTAAGTCCTGTAAGTTTAGGATTTGCATCAAATAAAGCCTTTAAATTAAATCCTAACTTTTCAAATCTAGTATAGTTAGCTAACGCCTGTCCTATGTTACCTGCTCCAATTATCACAATATTATATGAATCTGACAATCCTAATATATTACTTATTTGACGATATAATTCGCTAACATTATATCCGTATCCTTGTTGGCCAAAATCGCCAAAGCAATTTAAATCTTGTCTTATTTGTGATGCTGTAAAACCAATTTTTTCACTAAGCTCTTTTGATGATATTCTATCCACATCATTGTTTAAAAGCTCTTGTAAATATCTATGATATTTAGGTAACCTTCTGATAACTGCCATTGAAATATTCTTTTTCTTTTCCATTACTACACCCCTTAATATCATCCTTTACAGTTTCTCTTATATATATTGTACCATATATTTTATAATTATACATTAATACTTCAAAATACCTTACTTATATATTATATTATTTATATCAAAAAAATCAAATATAAAAGTTTAATACTACACAATACTTCTATTCCATAGTAAAATAATATTTGTTAAGGAAGGTGAAACTGATGATAATATTAAGCTGTAAAAATTTAACTAAAATGTTTGGTATTGATTTAATTTTAGATAAAATAAGTTTTAATATAAATGAAGGAGATAAAGTTGGTCTTATAGGTCCAAATGGAGCTGGTAAATCCACTCTATTTAAAATATTAACAAATAATATGACTCAAGATAGTGGTGAAATTTTTCTAGACAAAAGTAAAACTGTAGGATATCTAGCTCAGCATTTATCTTTAGACTCTAATAATTCTATATATGAAGAAACTTTAACAGTATTTAATAAATTAATTAAGCTTGAAAATAAAATATCTGAACTAGAAAATTTAATGAATGAACCTTATGATGAATCTAAAAAAGATTATCATGAAAAAATAATAAAAGATTATACAACATATACAGATTTATATGTAAATAGAGGTGGTTATACTTATAAAGGAGAAATAAATCGTGTTTTAACAGGTCTTGGCTTTTCAGAAAAAGATTTTGATAAAAAAATAAGTATACTAAGTGGTGGTCAAAAAACTAGAGTTGCTTTATGTAAACTACTATTAAGAAATCCTGATGTGCTACTTTTAGATGAACCTACCAATCATCTAGACTTAGATGCTATAAGTTGGCTTGAAGAATATATAACTGCCTATAGAGGAACTGTATTAGTAATATCTCACGATAGATATTTCCTTGATAAAACTACAAATACAACTTTTGAGATTATAAATAAGCATTTGCATACTTATAATGGAAACTATTCTAAATTCATAGAACTTAGAAAAAAAGAATATGAAGCTGAATTAAAAGCTTATAATATTCAACAAGCAGAAATTAAAAGACAAGAAAAAATAATTGAAAAATATAAATCTTTTAATAGAGAAAAAAGTGTAAAAGCTGCTGAAAGCAGACAAAAGAGTTTAGATAAAATGGAAAAACTAGATTCTCCAGATAAAGAACCAGACTCTGTAAATCTTAAATTCGAAACTCAAATTAGAAGCGGAAATGATGTACTGCATATAGAAAATCTTTCTAAAAGATATGGAGAAAAATTATTATTTGAAAATATAGATATTGATATTAAAAGAAGTGAAAAAATCGCTTTAATCGGTGAAAACGGTAGAGGTAAAACAACTCTTTTTAAGATAATTATGGATAATTTACCTAAAGACTCTGGAATAAAAGTTGTTGGTAAAAATGTATTTATAGGGTATTATGACCAAGAACAATCTGACTTAGATGAAAATAAAACTATTATAGACGAAGTATGGGATTCTTTCCCTAAAATGACTACAACAGAAATCAGAAATGCTCTAGCAGCTTTTCTTTTCACTGGAGATGATGTATTTAAAAAAATACACTCTTTAAGCGGTGGAGAAAAATGTAAAATAAATCTACTAAAACTTATGTTATCAAAATCTAATTTTCTATTATTAGATGAACCTACTAATCATTTAGATATTATGTCTCGTGAAGCTCTTGAATCTGCTATATTAAACTATAACGGTACAGTACTTGTAATATCTCATGATAGATATTTTTTAAATAAAGTTATAAATAAAATATATGAATTAAATATAGATGGTATAAATCAATTTTTAGGTAATTACGATTACTACATTCATAAAAAAAATAATCCTAATAGATTTGAATGTGAAACAATAGAAGATGACTCTTCTTGTAGAAAAACTAAAACTCAAATTCAGCATGAAAAGAAAAAGAAAAGAGAACTAAAAAAACAAGAAAAAGAAAAAAAATTAAAAATCAAAAATTTAGAAAGTGATATAGAAAATTTAGAAAGTGATATAGAAAGTTTACAACAGCAGCTTTGCTTAGAAGAAGTATATTCAAATCCTGATAAAAGTGAAAAAATAAATAAAGAAATATTAGAAAAACAAAATTTATTAGAAGAATCTTATTCAAAATGGGAAGAATATATGTAAAAAATTATTTTTTAAAGCATATAAAAATACTATTAATATTATTAATTTCTATAATATTAATAGTATTTTCATTATACAAAATCTAAATTCACATTACTTTTTTATAATAAAAATTGTAAACCTACCTACTTATATATATTAGTAGCATAAATATTAAAATTTAAAATATTTCTCTTCCCCTTAAATTGCTTCAAAATTATATATGAAGAACTTTCTTTATCTTTTTTACATTATTCCTACTTATAGGTATTTCTGATCTTTCATTATTTTTCATTATTATCTTATAAGTCCCATTAAACCATGAATATAATTCCATTATATTATCAATATTAACTATATAACTTCTATGAGTTCTAAAAAAATCAGTCTTACTTTCTATTTCCTTTAAAGTATTATGAGTAATATATTCTTCACAATTAGTCTTAACATAAGTTTTATCCCCCATTGTATAACAATAAAATATATCATTTGTATCTATTAATATTATTTTTCCATTATGTTCACAGGGTATTTTTTTAAAGGCTTCTTTCTCTTTTTCTAATTTATACAATATTTCATTTAAAACTTCTGGTACTTTTTCTATAGATTGATTTTTACTTTCTATTTTTTCTTTTAATCTATTTATAGTCATATCTATTCTTTTATCATCAAAGGGCTTAAGAATATAATCTAAAGCTTCTACTTCAAAAGCATTAACAGCATATTCTTCATATGCAGTTATAAATATTATTTCTATATCTTTATTATATTTTTTTATTTTTCTTGAAACATCCAATCCATTTTCTAAAGGCATATTTATATCTAAAAAAACTACCTGTGGATCATACTCTATTGTCATATCATAAGCTTTTTTCCCATTATTTGCTGTATCAATTATATTTATGAAATCATATCTAGACAATATAAATTTAAGTTCTTCCACAGCTGGCTTTTCATCTTCTGCTATAATAACACCTATTTTATCCATTAAAACACCTCCTTAGGTATAGTGAATTTTATAATAGTACCTTTATTTACTCTGCTACTTATTTGAAATTCACATTCTTCTCCATATAATAGTTTTAGCCTTTTATTAACATTTGATAACCCTATTCCTGGCCAATTTTTCAAAACAAACATCAATCTTTCTTTAGTCATACCTACTCCATTGTCCTCTACTTCAAATAAAACCTTTTCTTTCCTATCTAACACACGTATAAAAACATCTCCACCAGATTCTTTTTCTAATATTCCATGTTTTATAGAATTCTCTATTAAAGGTTGTAATATAAAAACAGGCATTTTTATATTCATCATATTATCTTCTATGTCTATATGTATTCTTAGTCTCTCTTCAAATCTTGCCTTTTCTATAGCTAAATATGATTTCAAAAATTCTATTTCATCTTTTAATCCTATAAAATCTTCTTGCCTATTTAATGTCTGTCTGAAATAATTTGAAAGATTCAATATAAGTTCTCTAGCTTTTGATGGATTAATTCTACAAAAAGAAGCTATAGTATTTAATGCGTTAAATAAGAAGTGAGGGTGGATTTGAGCTCTTAAAGCTTTTATTTCAGCTTTTGATGCTTCTTTAGCTAATTCATTTAATTCATATTGTTTTTTAGTATTTTTTATTATATTTATAAATATACCTACTCCAATAGAATTAATAATAATCATAGGTAACGCTATAATTTGTTCTAATCTTAAAGCATCTTTATATGGGGTAGATAACCCAAGTATTATAATCATTTGAAATAGCTCTGCAACAACTCCTGCTATAATACCTCTAATAATGCTAAAATCATTATTTTTGTGTTTCAATCCAAAAATACCACCTATAAATCCTTCTCCTATAGTAGATACAGCACAAGCTACTGCAGTATATCCTCCCATAAGATATCTATGAGTTCCAGCTATAGCCCCTACAATTACTCCTATAACAGGTCCTCCTATATATCCTGCAACTATACTTCCTATAGGTCTAGTATTAGCTAATGCAGAACTTTGCACATCTACTCCTGTATAAGTACCAATAATAGACAATAAACTAAAAAATACTATCATTATAATTTTATTTTTTTTATCAAACTTATATTTTATTAGATTTTTAAATGTTTTAGTTTGGCTATATAAATAAGCTGATAAGCCTATAAGCGACATACTTTCTAATAATTGGATATATAGCATAAACCTCTCCCTAACCTAACATAATTTATATAAATAACTTTTATTACATTAATAGATTATACAACAAAATACACAATAAAAATACATTTAACTACTGTTATTTGTCAAACAACTTATTTTTTTTACACATTAATGATATTTTTGTACATTTCATTAGAATTCTATTAATTAAAATATAAATATGTAATATTATAAAGCTGAACTAATAATATTTTATTTATGTGTTATCGCACATGTAATCGATTTAACAAAATTTGCTAGGGAGGTATTTTAACATGATATCATTTTTTATTTCATTAATAGCTTTAGTAATTGGCTATTTTGTTTATGGTAAAATAGTAGAAAACGTATTCGGAGCAGATGAAACAAAAGAAACTCCTGCAGTAAGATTAGAAGATGGAGTTGATTTTGTAGCATTACCTGCTTGGAAAATATTTATGATTCAATTTTTAAACATAGCTGGATTAGGCCCTATATTTGGTGCTATAGCTGGTGCTTTATGGGGACCTGTAGCATTTATATGGATTGTATTTGGTTCAATATTTGCCGGCGGTGTACACGATTACTTTTCAGGAATGCTTTCAGTAAGACACGATGGTGCTAGTATCCCTGAAGTAGTTGGTAAATATCTTGGAAACGGATTCAAACAATTTATGAGAGCCTTTTCTGTACTACTTTTAATTCTTACAGGTGTAGTTTTCATAATGGGACCTGCTGGTTTATTAAACACTTTAACTGGAACAAATAAAGTTGTATGGATATACGCAATATTTGCTTACTATCTAATTGCAACTATGCTTCCAATAGATAAACTAATTGGTAAAATTTATCCTCTATTTGGTATTTGTTTACTTGTTATGGCTATAGGTGTAGGTACAAGTTTAATCGTTAATGGCTATCATATTCCAGAAGTAGCTCTTACAAACTTGCATCCTAAAAAATTACCTATATGGCCATTAATGTTTGTAACTATAGCCTGCGGTGCTATATCTGGTTTTCACTCAACTCAATCTCCTTTAATGGCTAGATGTATAACTAACGAAAAACAAGGAAGACAAATTTTCTATGGAGCTATGATAGCTGAAGGTATATTAGCATTAATATGGGCTGCTGCTGCAATGACTTTCTTTGGAGGAACAGCAGAACTTGGTACTCAAATGGCAGCTCATGGTGGACAAGCATGGGTAGTTAATGAAATTTCTAATTCTCTACTTGGAAAAGTAGGAGGAATAATGGCCATACTTGGAGTTGTAGCTTGCCCTATAACATCTGGTGATACTGCCTTTAGAAGTTCTAGACTTATAGTTGCAGATCTTTTAAAATATGAGCAAGGACCTATAAAAAATAGACTAGCTATAAGCGTTCCTTTATTCTTAATAGGATTTGTACTAACTAAAATTAATTTTGATGTAATATGGAGATATTTCGCTTGGTCTAATCAATCTTTAGCTACTATAGTACTATGGACTGCTGCTGTTTATCTTTGCTATAAACATCAATCACACTTAATGGCAAGTATACCAGCTACATTTATGACAGCTGTTTCAGTAACTTATATTTTAGTTGCACCAGAAGGATTTAAGCTTAGTACATCAATAGGATATCCAATTGGTATAGCTGCTGCTTTAATAATTTTTGGATTCTTCTTAAGTAAATCAAATAAAATAAGTTCTAAAAGTAACGAACAAAAAGCTGCATAAAATATAATCACTTAAAAATACAATAATTATACAGATTATAAATTAAATAACTTTACATGTAAAAAAAGAACTAGTATATAGTTCTTTTTTTACTTTTTCAATACAACTTTACCTTACCTCTTATATGTTAGTAACGTACTATAAATATATAAATTTAAGGGGGTATTCCAATTTGTGTGGATTTATAGGATTTTTAAGTAATACTAATATTAACTCTGAAAATAAAAATAACTTAACTAATATGAGCTCTATCATAAACCACAGAGGTCCTGATGAATGTGGTGAATATATAGATGACAATATAATTTTATGCTTTAGAAGACTTAGCATAATAGCATTAGATTCAGGTAAACAACCTTTCAGTTATGACAATAATAATTACAAACTAATATTTAATGGTGAAATTTATAATTACATAGAACTTAGAGAACAAATAATTAAAGATAAAAATATAACCTTTTCTACTGATGCAGAAGGAGAAGTCATTTTAGCCTATTACAAACATTATGGTAAAAGTTTTGTATCAAAGCTAAGAGGTATGTTTTCTTTTGTAATATGGGATAAAATAAATAATAAAATAATTGGAGCAAGAGATCCTTTTGGAATTAAACCATTTTACTACTCAGAATCTTCTAGGGGCCTATACTTTGGATCAGAATTAAAAAGTTTCACTAAAAATAAAGAAATATACAAAAAAGAAATAAATAGCAAATCATTACATGATTATTTAACATTTCAATTTGTTCCAGAACATAATACCATGTTTGAAAATATAAAACTTTTAAAACCGGGACATATATTAGAAAAAAAAATTAACCAAAAAACTAAATTTGAAGCTTACTGGACTTGTAAATTTGACCCTATCTTAAAACCTCAAGCTGAAAAAATTAAAGACATAAAAAAAGCTTTAGAGGAGTCTGTTAAATTACATATGAGAAGTGATGTTCCTGTAGGATGTTTCTTATCTGGTGGTATAGATTCTACAATAATAACAGCTCTATCAGCCAAAATAAATCCTAATATAAAAACATTTACTATAGGATTTAAAGATGAAGGTTATAGCGAAATTGAACTTGCTAAAAAAACTGCTGAAAATCTTGGGGTAGAAAATATAAATATTACAATCTCGCCTGAAGAGTATATGGAAGCCGTTCCAAAAGTTATCTGGCATTTAGATGGGCCTGTAGCTGATCCTTCTGTAATTCCTATATATTATATTTGTAAAGAAGCAAGAAAACATGTAACAGTTATGTTATCTGGAGAAGGTTCTGACGAGCTCTTTGGAGGATATAATATTTATAGAGAACCTAATTCCCTAAAACTTTTTAAACACCTTCCTACACCTTTATGTAAAATTTTAAAATATATATCCACTATATTTCCTGAAGGAATGAAAGGTAAGAGTTTTCTAGAAAGAGGTACTACTCCTATTGAGAAGCGTTATTTAGGAAATGCAAAAATATTTAAAGACCATGAAAAAAAACCTTATTTAAAATCTTATAATAAAAATTATACCTATGATTTAGTTACAAAACCATTATATGATAAATGCAAAAATTATAATGATGTAACAAAAATGCAATACATAGATATTAATACATGGTTAAAAGGTGATATTCTTGTTAAATCAGATAGAATGTCTATGGCAAATAGCTTAGAACTTAGAGTTCCCTTTTTAGATAAAGAAGTATTTAAAGTAGCTTCTACTCTTACTTTAGATGAAAAAATAAATGAAAAAACAACAAAATATCTTTTAAGGGAAAGTTTTAAAGACATATTGCCTGAAGATACTGTATCAAGAAAAAAATTAGGTTATCCTGTTCCTATACGTAAATGGTTAAAAAAAGAAATGTATGATTGGGCTTTAAATATAATAAAAAATAGTAAAGCAGATGAATATATTAATAAAGAAAAAGTAATAGAATTACTTAATAAACATAAAAACGGTAAAATTGATTATAGCAGAAAACTATGGGTATTAATTACTTTCATCATATGGTATGAAAAATTTATAGAAGAAGTTTAGAAAAAAAAGGGATAACTTTCTGTACATTAAAATTACTTATTTGTAAACTAATAATTTAATTAAAACTTATATTTTACTAATAATAAGGTATTAGGTGAATTTCTTTGTTAAGTCACCTAATACCTTTAATTTAAGTCTATCTTATATAACTATATGTTAATCAAATAAGTTAACTATATAGTCAAACTGATCTTTGTTATCTTCTATTTTATCTTCATTTCCAAGTACACATATATATCCATCTTTCATAGTATCTTTAAGCATTGGTGTAAAAGCTTTTAAAGTATTTTTATTTGTACTTAAAATAGCTCTTCTTTCATTTTGAATATCTTCATAAGACACTTTTCTCATATAATTTTCTGTTGCCTTTTGTCCTTCTTGAGATGGAGTTAAAGGCATATCAACATCAGATATAGTTCCTATTATATACTTAGTCATTTCTCTATCATTTACATTGACATCTTTTAAATGTGTAGAAATACCATCGTATGCATCTAATGTTTCTTTTAAGTTTGGATCTCTATATGAAGCAAAGAACATATTTCCATTTCTTATAAATCCACTAAAACTTCCATAGGCTCCTCCTTGTACTCTAATCTTATTCCATAAATAATCATAATTTATTAAACTTCTAAGAACCTGTAGTGAACCACTATATTCATAACCTAATTTTATAAAATTATATCCTTTAGCTACATATTGAACCTTTGAGGATGTAGTAAAACCTTCATTTTTATTAAACTTAAATTTATATTTATTGTATTTTAAATTTTCTTCATTTAGTCTATCTATTAATGGTTTAATTTCTTTTTCAAATCCACTATACTCACTATCTTCACAAGTTATACTAATAAGTAGATTATTTTTGTTAAATATTTTATTATATATATCTGCTAATACATATCTTATATTTTCAAACTGACTATCAAAATTTTTATCTATATCGCATATAAATTTGTAAAAACCTATACCTGATAACATTTCTTCATATTTTCCTGAATCAGAAAAATATGAGAATAATCTTTTAACAGCAACGCTGTGACCTCTATCTAGCATTACCATTTCTAATCTAGATTTTAATTCCTGTATAACTTCTCTTATCTTATCTTTTTCTGTAAATTTACTATTACATATTACTTCACCTATTAATTCAATTAAATGATTTAATTTTGTTGATAAGCATTTAGCTTTAACAGCTAACATAGGATTATATCTATCTGCATTACCCTTTTCACTAAAAGTTTCAGTAGTATATTTTATTCCACCAGTATTTATATTAATCTCATTAGAAAGCTCATCATAGTTGTATTTTTCTGTACTAACTCTTCCTAATATAGATGATAGCAATGCTATATATGGTATATCTTCTTGCTGTACACAGGTAGTATTAAAATATAAATTTACATAAGATATTTTATTTGTAAAAATCTTATGATGTAATGTTTTTATCTTTTCTATACTCTTTTCTTCTAATGCTAATTTTTTTGAATTCTTATCTATATCATCAATAGAAAGTAAAGGTATTTTGTTTAAATCTTCTTCTGAATCTTTTGTAGTCTGTCTTTTTTGTAGCTTTTTAGTATTTTCTATTAATTTTTCTATCTCAGAATTTGATAAACTATTTTTATAGTTTGCTAATTTTTCTTTTATTTTCTCTTTTCTTTTTCCTTCTAATCCTTTTTTAGGTTTTATAGTAACAATAGAACAATGTTTATTTTGGATTAAATATTTTTTTATTAAATTTTCAAAGTATCTATTATCTACAGATTCTTTTATTTTTTTTAATATATGTTCATACTCTAAATGCATATATGGATTCTCACCATAAAGCCAACTGTCCATGCATTTTATATTATATATAAGACCCTTTGGATACCCTTGATAGTCTGCTTCTCTTAAATTAAATTCTTTTATATTTATAGCAGATTCTATTAGCTTTTTATCTATTCCCTCTTCTACTAATCTTTCTAAAGTTTTTAATATTATATCTTTAAATTCTTCTTTTTTATCTTCATTAGAATTTTTAGCAATAACACTAAATGTAGGTTGTAAAACACTATTATCATACATTCCAAAAACATCTTTTCCAATTTTAGAATCTATTAATGCTTTCTTTAAAGGAGAAGAAGAAGTTTCTAATAATAAATATTCTAATATTTCTAAGGCTAAATATAATTCTGTATCTTTAGATTTTCCTACTGAATAATTTAAACTTAAATATGTTTTGTCTTTTTCTTCTTCACTGTTTGATATTGGATATTCATAATCTAAGTATTTCATATTGTCAAAAGGTTCTTGAAAATCTATTTTTGAATCTACATCTATTTTATTAAATCCATCTAAATAATTTTCATTTATAAATTGTAATTTATCTAAAATATCCATGTTACCATACAAATATATGTAACTATTAGAAGGATGATAATATTTTTTATGAAAATTTAAAAAAGCTTCTTGAGTAAGATCTGGTATAGAATCTGGGTCTCCTCCTGATTCTACTCCATAAGAATTGTCTGGATACAAGGATTCTTGTATTTTTCTAAACAATATAGAATCTGGTGAAGAAAAAGCTCCTTTCATTTCATTATAAACTACACCTTTATACTGTAAATCATCTTCTTTATTCTCAATTTCATAATGCCATCCTTCCTGCATCATTATTTCAGGTGATTTATATATATTAGGATAGAAAACTGCATCCAAATAAACATCCATAAGATTAACAAAATCTTTATCATTCTTACTTGCTATAGGATACATAGTCTTATCTGGAAAAGTCATAGCATTTAAAAAAGTATTTAAAGAGCCTTTTATAAGTTCTACAAAGGGTTCTTTAACTGGAAATTTTCTTGAACCACAAAGTACTGAGTGTTCTAATATATGTGCTACCCCTGTACTATCTTTTGGAGGAGTTTTAAAGCTTATAGAAAAAACTTTATTATCGTCATTATTATCTAAAAATAGCAACTTAGCTCCACTTTTTTCGTGAATAAATATTTGTGCTACTGAATTTACTTCTTTGATTTCTTCTTGGTTTAAAAGCTTAAAACCGCTATATATCTTACCTATCTCTAATTTCATAAATATTAACTTCCCCTTTCACAATTTTTTTCATATATATGTATTATTTTCATATAGTGATAATAATTATACCATATAATAAAAAAACAATTATAATAACATAATTATATAATTAACAAATAAATCTCATTTAAAGAAAATATACCAATAATTTATATTAATTTTTTTAGACTAATAGGGAAAAAAGCCTTAAAACTTAATATTTTTTATCATTTTTTTACATTTCTTCTTGTTAATGTTTTGACAAATCATTTATACTGCTATATAATATACCTATAAACAGACAATCTAGTAAAATCCATTATAAACTTCCCATAGTGAAAAGCACCGTTTACTTTTTCGTAAACAGTGCATTTTTTTTATCATAAATTAAAAAGATACAATTAACATAAAACTATTACTTATAAACTAGTTATTTTGAAGTTAGTAAATTTATAAATCTTATTTAAATACATAAAAAAAGCATACAATGAGTAAAAGATATAAAAACTTTCACTCATATATGCTTTTTATTTTATTATTCTAATTCTATTAGAAGTTGACCGGATTCTACTTGTTCTCCTTCTTTTACTAGTATATTCTTAATAACTCCATCTAAACTTGAAACTACATTAGTTTCCATTTTCATTGCTTCTATAACTAGTAGACTGTCGCCTTCTTTTATCTCGTCTCCTTTATTAACTAGAACTTTTATAACACTTCCTGGTATACTAGCTCCTATATGCTTTTTATTAGAACTATCTGCTAACTTAACATTATCTTCTGTATTGTTACTAACCATTAAACTTGATTTGTCTTTGATTTTAATCTCTCTTCTATTACCATTTATCTCAAAAACTATAGTTCTATTACCTTTGCTATCTACTTTACCTATTTGTGATAATTGAATAATTAATGTCTTACCTTCTTCTATTTCAATTTCACAAGTTTCACCTTCATATAAACCATGGAAGAATATATCACTTCCCATTTTACTTAAATCTCCATATTCCTTTAAGAAATCTAAGTACCCTTCGTATACTCCTGGGTATAAAGCATAACTTATAGCATCCTTTTCTGTAGGATCAATTTTATATTTTTCTTTTAAATGCTCTTTTATCTTTTCAAAATCTTCTTCAGGAAGAAGTTCTCCTGGTCTACAAGTTATAGGCTTTTCTCCTTTTAAAACTAGTTTTTGTAGTTTTTCTGGGAAACCACCTATAGGTTGCCCCATCATTCCTTTAAAATATGAAACTATTGAATCTGGGAAAGCCATATTCTTTCCTTTTTCATATATATTTTCTGGTGTTAATTCATTTTGCACCATAAATATAGCCATATCTCCTACTACTTTAGAAGATGGAGTAACTTTTATTATATCTCCTAGCATTTGATTAACTTTCTTATACATTTCCTTAACTTCATCAAATTTGTGTCCTAATCCAAAACTTTCAACTTGTGGTTTAAGATTTGAATACTGCCCTCCTGGTATTTCATATTTATATATTTCTGTAGATCCAGATTTTAATCCTGATTCAAATTGAGTATACACAGGTCTTACTGCTGTCCAATAATTTGAGAGTTTTTGTATTTCATCTAAATCAAATTTTGTGTCTCTTTCAGTATTAGAAAGAGCTGCAACTACTGAATTTAATGCTGGCTGACTTGTAAGTCCTGACATTCCATTAAAAGCAGTATCTACTATATCTACACCTGCATGTGCTGCCATAAGCACTGTAGCTACTCCATTACCTGTAGTATCATGTGTATGAAGATGTATTGGAATAGATATTTCATTTTTTAATGCTTTTATAAGCTTTTCTGCTGCATAGGGTTTTAAAAGTCCTGACATATCTTTTATTCCTAAAATATGTGCTCCTGTTTTTTCTATATTTTTAGCTAAATCTACATAATATTTTATGCTATATTTATCTTTTTTCTCATCTAATATATCTCCTGTATAACACATACAAGCTTCTGCTACTTTACCTTGATTTAAAACTTCATCTATAGATACTTCCATACCTTTTAACCAGTTTAAAGAATCAAATATTCTAAATACATCTATGCCAGAGTCTGCTGATTCTTTTATGAATTTTCTTATAACATTGTCAGGATAGTTTTTGTAACCAACACCATTAGATCCTCTTATAAGCATTTGGAATAATACATTAGGAATTAATTTTCTAAGCTCTTTTAATCTATCCCAAGGAGATTCTTTTAAGAATCTATAGGCAACATCAAATGTTGCTCCTCCCCACATTTCCATAGAAAACAAGTCTTTTCCAAGGGCTGATTGAGCTTTAGCTATTTTAAGCATATCTATAGTTCTCATTCTTGTTGCCATAAGAGATTGATGAGCATCTCTCATACTTGTATCTGTTAAAAGTAGTTTTTTCTGTGATTTAATCCACTTTATTAATCCTTCTGTTCCTTTTTCATCTAATATATTTTTAGTACCATCTAAACTTATACTTTCATCTATAATAGGAATTTTAGGAACATCAAATTGTTTTTTTATACCATGAGTTTCATTTACTACTTTTTCTCCTATGAATTTTAATAATTTTAATTCTCTATTTTTTCTTGCTTTTATATCAAACAATTCAGGATTATTTTCTATAAAGTTAGTATCACATTTACCTTCTGCAAATGTTTCATGGTTTAACACATTAATCAAAAATCCTATATTAGTTTTTATTCCAGATATTTTAAGTTCTTTTATAGATCTTTTTGATTTTCTTATAGCATCTTCAAAAGTCCTTGACCAAGCTGTAGTTTTAACTAATAAACTATCATAATAAGGACTTATTACAGACCCTGTAAATCCATTTCCACCATCTAATCTTATTCCAAAACCAGAACCTGTTCTATAATCTTCTATCTTACCTGTATCTGGTGCAAAATTATTAGATGGATCTTCTGTAGTTATTCTACATTGTATAGCATATCCTCTTGTTTTTATATCTTCTTGAGATTTAATTCCAATTTCATCTGAATTTAATTTATATCCTTCTGCAATTAAAATTTGGCTTTGTACTATATCTATACCTGTAACCATTTCTGAAACAGTATGCTCAACTTGAATTCTAGGATTCATTTCTATAAAATAATGATCTCCTTTTGTATCTACAAGGAATTCTAAAGTACCTGCATTACAATAATCAACTGCTTTAGCTATCTTTAAAGCATCTTTACATATTTCTTTTCTTTTTTCTTCTGAAAGATATAAAGATGGTGTAAACTCTATTACCTTTTGATGTCTTCTTTGTATAGAACAATCTCTTTCATATAAGTGAACTATATCACCATGTTTATCTCCTAATATTTGAACTTCTATGTGTTTTGGATTTTCTAAATATTTTTCTATAAATATATCATCAATTCCAAAAGCTTTTCTAGCTTCATTTTTAGCGCTATTAAAAGAAGATATTAAATCTTTTTCTTCTCTTACTATTCTCATTCCTCTTCCGCCGCCACCAGCTGCTGCTTTAAGCATTACTGGATATCCGCACTTGTTTGCTATTTCTAAAGCTTCTTTTTCTGAAGTTATAGCTTTTTGTACTCCTGGTATAGTAGGAACTTTTACTTTCTCAGCTATAAGTTTAGATTTAATTTTATCCCCTAATTGATCCATCATTTCTGAAGTTGGTCCTATAAATTCTAATCCTGCTTCTACACATTTTCTTGCAAACTCAGAGTTTTCTGATAAAAAACCATAGCCTGGATGTATAGCATCTACACCTTTGTTTACCGCAAGACTTATTATTTCATCAATGTTTAAATAAGCTTCTATAGGTCCTTTATTTTTTCCTATTAAATATGCCTCATCTGCTTTAGTTCTAAATAGAGAAAATTTGTCTTCTTCAGAATATATTGCAACAGTTCTTATACCTAATTCATTACAGGCTCTAAATACTCTTATTGCAATTTCTCCTCTATTAGCAACTAAGACTCTTTTGAATTTCTTCATCTCTAAATTTCATCCCCTTTTCCAGTAAATATTGCATAATCATTCAACCATATATTACTAAATTATTTATTCTATTATTATATATAATTCTCAAAATTTTTTCAATTGAATTTTTATGGTAATACAACTTTCAAAAATTTGCTCAAAAATTACATATTATAAATAATTTATTAATATGCCATAGTATAATTATACTATATTTTTGCCTTTAAATTAATAAATAAATAAAATAAATACTTATAAATAATTAAATTTATAAGTATTTTAAAATAATATATATTAAATTCTTTAAAATATAAGCTATACAGTGATAAATAAAAAATATGAATTACTTTGATGACAAATAATACGCCCCTTTACAGGAAGATACTTCGTCTTCTATAATATTTACATTTTCTATCTTAGAATTTATGTAATCTTTAAAAGCATTTTTTACTATACTAGCCTTAGTAATTACACTACCTTTTATCCCTATACTTATACTAGAAGGTGATCCAAGTTTTTTCCATGCAAATTCTGTAGTTCTTCCAAGATCTTTTCCTGCTTCCTTTAAAATTTTATTAGAATATTGTTCATTTTCCTCTGCCATTTCACAAATCAAAGGCATAATAGATGCTACTTTGTCTTTACTAGAATTATAAACTAAATCTTTAAATTCATTTATATCAGTAATATTAAATTTATTTAATATACGGTTTCTAAATTCACTTTTAGGTAAATTACTCTCTTCTTCTTCAATTATTTTTTTTAAAGCCTTAATAGCTATATAATACCCGCTACCTTCATCTCCTAAAATGTGTCCCCAGCCACCGGTTACTACTTTTTTACTATCAAGTATTCCAAAACAAATAGATCCAGTACCTGCTATAGTTAAAATTCCTTCTTTTCCTTTTAATAAAGAATATAAAGCTAATTCACCATCATTATATACTTTTACCTTTGTTTTAAATTTATCATAAACAGCATTAAAAATAATGTCTTTATTTTCTCCTACTTCCACTGCTGCCACGCCTAAATATATAGCTTTTAAAGTATGCTCCTTTAAATTTTTAATGCACATATCTATAGCTTTTAAAATGTTTTTTATGGCTACATCTCTATCTATAACCATATTACCAAAACCTGAATAAGCAGTTTCTAATTCTTTTCCCTTAAAATCATATGCTACTGCTTCTGTTTTAGTTCCCCCTGCATCTACACCTATTATATATTCCAATCCTACCACCTCTTTGCCATATTTTATAAGGATTATAAGCTTCACTATAAATAGTAGGTTTCAAAGCTTTATTTCTCCATAAAGCTAATTTTTACATACCATCAAATGTATTTATAAAATTATATACAGCTCCTACTAAATTCGAATCATTTAAAAATTCACATTTCTTAATTATAGGACGAATTTTAGCTATTGATATATTATCCATTAATATATCTAACTTTTCATTTATTCTATCTAATAAATCAGCTCTTTGAGTTACTGCTCCACCTAATACTATAACTTCTGGATCATAGAAATATTGCAAATTAAATATACCTATAGCCATTGTTTCATAATATCTCTCAACAGCTTCTATAGAGTCTTTATCTCCCTCTTCAGCTAATTCAAAAACTTTTTTACCATTTATTTTTTCTATATCTATATTCTTTTTAGTAGCAACATATTTAGTGGTAGCATTTATAGACCCTACTTCACTCCAATTTAAGAATTCACCCTTTTTAAAATCTTTTTCCATTATAAAATAGCCAAATTCTCCACCATGTAAGTTTTTACCTAGATGTAGTTTTCTATTTTTTATTATTGCTCCACCAATACCAGTACCACAAACAATAAAGGCTATATCGTTATAGTTTTTTGCAGCACCCTTCCATACTTCTGATAAAGCTGCACAATTTGCATCATTTTCTATTCCAACTTTATATCCTGTTTTTTCTTCTATTAGCTCTCTTATATTAGGACCATGTATATATGGCACTGCACTAGATCCTTTTATAATTCCTAATTTGTTATCTACTGCACCTGGAGAGCTTATAGCGATTCCTTCAAACCCATAACTATTTTCATATTTCTTAGTAACATTTGATATACTATCTAATAATTCAAACAAACTTTTCGGGGTTCTAAAATCACCTTTTTCGAGTATCTTTGCTGCTTCATCTAAAACTGCGTACTTTACACTATATCCTCCTATATCAAAAGCCATATATTTTTTCATACTTACACCACCTAACTAATTAAAACCATTTTGTTTAGATACTTCTTTAAACCATTCTCCACTTTTCTTTAAAGAGCGATTTAAATTATTTTCTAAGTCTACTCTATAAAATCCATATCTATTTTTATAAGCATTAAGCCAAGACCAGTTATCCATAAAAGTCCATAAATGATATCCAAAGCAATTAGAACCTTCCTCTATTCCTTTGTGAAGCCATTTTAAATGTTCTTTTATAAAATCTATTCTATAATCATCAATAACCATACCTTTATCATCTATAAATCGCTTTTCATTTTCTACACCCATACCATTTTCTGCTACATACCATGGTATATTATTATAATTTTCTTTTATATTTATAGAAATATCGTATATACCTTTTTCGTATATCTCCCATCCCCTATGAGGATTCATTTTTCTATCCGCCCATATATAATAATCAAAGAAACTCTCTGGCATTAAAATATCAGTATCTTTTATCTCTGATTCCTTTTTCTTTATTCTTCTAGGTTGATAATAATTAACTCCTAAAAAGTCTACTGTATTTTCTTTTATTATATTTAAATCTTCTTCTTCAAAATAAGGAGTTAATTTATTTTCTTTTATAAAATCTAACAATTCTTTTGGATACTCACCTAAAACTGATGGATCTAAAAAGCTCCTATTAAACAAAAGATCTGCTAAATTTGCTGCTTTAACATCTTCTTTATCATTACTTCTTGGATAAGATGGTGTAAGATTTAATATTACTCCAATCTTTCCTTCACATTTCATATCCTTAAACTCTTTTATAGCTTTACTAGATGCAAGCATTGTATTATAGGCAACCTCTACAGCTCTTTTCATATCTTTAACACAAGGATAATGAAAATCTGCTAAATAACCACATTCTACTGGAACTATAGGTTCATTAAAAGTAGTCCAAAAACTAACTTTATCTTTAAACAATCTAAAGGCTGTTTTAGCATAATATTTAAACCCTTCAACAACTTCCCTATTTTCCCATCCTCCTTTTTCTTGCATAATAAGAGGCATGTCAAAATGGAAAAGATTCATTATAGGTTTTATATTGTTCTTATTCATTTCATCTAAAACATTATTATAAAATTCTACTGCTTTATCATTTACATTAATTCCATCTGGTAATAGTCTTGCCCAAGATATAGATGTTCTAAAAGAATTAAAATTTATATTTTTCATGTTTTTTATATCTTCTTTATAATTAAAATAAAAATTTGATGTATCCTTAGGCCCAACTCCATTATGAAATCTTTCTGGTTCTATTTCGTACCAATAATCCCATATAGTTTTTGATTTTCCATCTATAAGTGCTGCTCCCTCTGTTTGAGGTGCTGATGCTGCTGCACCCCATAAAAAATTATCAGGAAATCTATATTTCATAATAAAACTCCTTTATTTACTTTTATTAATTGCTTTTTCTGTATTAAACCATTTTTTAACTGCATTTTTATATTTATCCACATAAAGAGAATATATTAAATCTATAGATATTACTAAAGGAATTTGTCCAGATATATTTCCCATAGCATCTACTTTATCTAATTTAGCTGTATATATGGTATGGTCTGAATACTTGATAAGCTCTGACTTATGATTTGATGTTATTGAAATAACTGTAGCTCCCTTAGCTTTAGCATTTTTTGCTGCTAAAATAGCATCTTCGCTTTTTCCTCTTAAAGAAAGGATAAATATTAAACTACTTTTATTTAAAATAGGCATTAACATTCTTACAGAATTATAATCTTTTATAACTTCAATAAATTTTCCTATTCTACTAAATCTAAATTTAAAATCATCTGCTGCAAGACCACTTGATCCCAGTCCAAACAAATGTATTATCTTCTTTTTATGAATTGCTTCACAAACATTAATCAAAACTTCTCTATCAAAGTTTTCATCAACATCTTTTAGTATATTTAAATAACCTTGTTGTATATTATTAAAAGTAGCTGATTCAATTTCTATTGAATTCAGTTTTTCCTTATATAAATATATAAATTCTTTATAATTATTAAATCCTAGTTTTTTGCAAAATCTTGTAATAGACGCTGGTGAAATAAATAATTTTTTAGCTAGCTCATCAATAGTTAATGGTTCTTTTTTCTTTAAAAAATAATCAGCTATAAGTTTTTCAACATTAGTAAATTTAAATCTATAACTTTTAATTACTAAAAATAAATCTCTATACATTTTCAGCTCCTTACACAAATAAAATTAATAACTATCAGCTTTTACACCTTATATTTATTATAAGATATAAAAGCTGATATTTTTAGCATATGTTAAAACTAGAATTTAATAATAATTATTTAAAATTAAATTTAAATGTTTTTATTTCTTTAGGTTTAAATTCTCCTAAAATAAATTCTTTAGTATCTAAATCTTTTATTGTATCTTCTTTTAAATTAACTAATTTTAAAGAGTCTAATTTTTTAGTTAGGATTACTTCTCCTGAATCCTTTATATAAGAATCTTTTGAATTATAAACTCTTAATATATATCCTTTGTGGTCTTTTGATTTTTTAAGACAACTAAATACTATGTCCTTGCACTTATCTAAACTTATAATTGATCCATCAAAGGATATATCTTTTGATAAAGAATTACTAACAAAATATTTTATAGTACTAGTAAATTTATTTAAATCTTGAATTTGATAATAAGATAGAGCTGTAGCGTATTTTTGATAGTTTTTATTAATATTAGCTTCTTCAAAATTACTGCTTATTTCAATTCCAAAATTAAAACTTAGCTTTCCTAGTAACTGACTATCTGGAGTTTCAATATATTTAAACTGATTTCCTGAAGCCACTCCAGGTCTTCTTATTAAATCTGGTCTTCCTAAATACCCTACACTTCTAAATAATGTTATAGCAATTTTGTCATAATCTTCTCCAACTATTTCATATTCCTTAATTCCTTTTGAATATAGTGTTACACTTTTATCTTCATTATGAAGGTTTACCCAAGAAAGCATAGGATAAATAGGTGTAGGTTCTTCTTTCCATCCTTTTTCTTTCCATGTATTAATATTTTCATCAAAAGTTTCTCTTTTAATATATCCAAAAGGTGTATCTGAATAAGAATATTTGCTTTTAATTTTGCTATTAAAAATAAATCTCATTCTGTGGTCTAAAACATTATTAAGAACTTCCATATTAAATTCAATTGTTTTTGATTCTTTTCTTAAAACTAAATCCAACTTATATTTTAGTTTTGTTAAAGCTTCACCTTTTTCTCTTTCCTTTAAAGAATAAGGCAATTTATAGCTTCCCTCTACTGTTAATGTACTCTTATATTTTCCTTTATTACAAAGGGCTACACTATCTTTAAAATTTAGATTATATATCTTATTATTGTAAGCTGGTGAATAATCATAAGTATCCCCTTCATCTCCACCATCTTCAATAGCTATACAATCTTCATATATTTCTCCACTTTCTTTATCTTTTATGGATATTTTCCCATTTTCTAAAGTTATTAAATATTTTTCATTTTCTATAAAGCTTTCTTCTTTTGCTTTATTATTTGTTTCTATATCTTCCGATTCTATAACCTTTATTAATTTATAGGAACAAGGATCCATTTTAGTTTGAAAAGATACATTAGTAACATAATAATATTTATCTTTTTCATATTCTTCTTTAGTTCTTTTTATTTGTCCTAAATATTCTTTTGTAACGCTATTTGTTTGGTATTCTAATTCTTTACCATCACAGAAAATTTTAAAATATTTAGATTTAGTGGATATATTAATATCTACTGCTTTATTTCTACTAAAAGGTAATGTATTGAACAGAACTACATCATTTTTTTCAATTCCTTTAATAGATTCACTTATTTTTCTAGTAACATAATCAATTATTGTATATGATAGTTCATTAGCTTTCTCAAATCTGTCTAATATTATTTTATTTGTCTTATCACTATTACATCCACCAGCACTATCATGAGCATGATTTTTTATAATAATTTTCCAAACTTCATCTACTAAATTCTTTTTATATTTCATTCCAAATTGTTCTGCCATTACTAATAGTGGTTCTATTTCATAAATTAGTCTTCTTTCAATCTTATCATTAAATAATTTATGGTCGTATCTTGAAGAATATATAGATCTATGAATTTTTGAAACTTCACTACAAAGAAGTTCTCCTTTTATTTCTTTTAATTCACAATTTTCATTTTCAAGGTCATTAAAGTATTTATTGTAATTACTTTCTTTAAATAAATAGCCTTTATCTTCTAATAATTCATTAGCCTTTTGTATTCTGTCTTTTAAATTTAAATCAACATATCTTTGATCTCCGCCAACTGGTAATGCAACATGTGTTGAGTTATTATCTTTAGCTATTATTTTAGTAAATTCATAAGCAGATTCTTTATTTTCCATAGTGCTTCCTTCAACTAGTTCAACACCGGAAAAATATCCATCTTTTATATTAACTACTTTAACTTTACTACCATCTTCACTTGACCAATTAAATATTCTATCTGAGCATTTATCTTTACTAAGACCTCTCCAAAATACAGATTTGTATATTCCCATTCCATTATAAATTTTAGGCATATCTATTCCTTGTCCAAAAGAATCTGGCAAATATCCGATTTTCATTACTTCTCCTAGTTTTTCACCTATATCCATACCTAAATTTAAATTTCTAACAACAGACTCTCCTCTTATAATCATTTCATCTGTTTGAGTATACCAAGGACCTACTAAAAGTTTTCCACTAGATATTAATTTTTCTACTCTATCTTTATTTTCCGGACAAACTCTTAAATAATCTTCTATTATAGATAGTTGCCCATCTAATAAGTAACTATCTATAATATTATTTTCCAAAGAATCTAAAACTTCATCCATATGATAAACTAATTGAATTAAAGATTCATTTACTGTAAAATACCATTCATAATCCCAATGAGTATGTGGTATTACATGTACTATATTTTTCACATTACCCTCCATAAACTAAGCATATTTTTTTCTATAGTTCGATCTCACACACAATTTTATATAATTCATCAGTATTCATTTCATCAAGTAATTTCTCTGTAAATTCTTTATTTATAAGTTTTCTAGCTATCTTACTTAATATCTTTAAGTGCTCCTCTGCTCCTTCAACTGGAATAGCTAATCCAAATGCTACTTTTACTGCACTTCCATCTAAGGAATTCCATTCTATAGGATTAGTGAATTTTATCAAAAATACTCCTGGTGTAATTACTGTTTTATTTTTGCTATGGGGAATAGCTATACCACCTTTAAATCCAGTAGTAACTTCTTTTTCTCTTTCCCATAATCCCTTTAAATACTCTTCTTCAGATTTAACATAGCCTTGAGTATAAGCTAATTTTGCAATAGTTTTAAATGCTTCTTCTTGTGTTTTAGAATTTTCATCAATTAATATATTTTCAATCTTAAAAACTTCATTATTCATATTATTCTACTCCTTTTCTCTTTGTAAAACCTATGATTAATGCAGTTACAAGTACTCCTGCCATAACTGAGAATACCCATGTAATTATTGGTATTGGTTGTTCAATATATCCTATAATAGCTCCTAATGGTGATCCTATACCTCCATAGAATTTAACTCCAAATGCTGCAACTAATCCACCAGCTACTGCTGAACCTGCTACATTTGCAATTATCATTCTTACAGGATCTGATGCTGCAAAAGGTATTGCTCCTTCTGTAACTCCTACAATTCCCATACCAAAAGCTGCATTTGCTGATATTTTTTCATTTTTAGTAAATTTATTTTTAAATAATATAGATGCAAGCCATACTCCTAATGGTGCTACTGATATTGCTGCTTGTGATGCTGTTTGAGGAACAAAGTTAGCATTTTGTATACCAAATTTTGCTACTGTATCTGTAAAAATTGCTGTACCAAATATAAGTGCTGTTTTATTTATAGGACCGCCTAAATCGAATCCAATCATAGCTCCTATTATTGCTCCCATAATTATAGGTGCTGAAGTATAAGTATTATTTAAGTAAGTTAATGAATTATATAATGAGTTCATCATTCCGCTTATTGGTCCACCGATAACATAAAATACTATCATTGATATAAGGAATATACTTATTAATGGTATTATCATTATTGGAACTAATGGTTGTAAAATTTTAGGCCATTTAATCTTTTTAAGTGCTTTTACAAGATATCCTACTATAAATGCAACAATAATCGCTGCTATAAATCCGCCTCCAGTTTTTGCTCCTAAAAGTTCTGCATCATTTGCTATATAAGCTCCTATCATAGCTGGTGCTATTGCAGGTTTATCTGCTATTGAGTTAGCTACAAATCCAGCAAAGAGTGGAATCATTAATTTAAATCCAACTTGACCTACTGTAAATAATCTTTGCATAAGTATTCCTACACCTGTTGATGTATCAAATCCCCATTTTACAATTCTTCCTAAATCATCCTTTTGGAATGCAAATATATTTGCTACAGCAAGTAATAACCCTGCTCCAATTACCATTGGTATCATGTATGAAATACCACTCATTATGTGTTTAAAGAAACTATTTTCTTTTGTTTTTCCTAATGTAACGTTTCCAACTTTAGTACCTTTTTTACCAAATATTTGTGCTTCATTAAAAGCTTTTTCTATTAATTTTTTAGAATCTTGTATTGCTTCTACTGATCTTACTTTTAAAAGCTTTTTACCTGAAAATCTAACTAAATCAATATTTATGTCTGCTGCTATAATTACAACATCAGCCTTTTCTATGTCTTCTTCTGTTAAAACATTTTCTGCTCCAATAGAACCTTGAGTTTCTACTTTAATATCATAGCCTTCTTCTTTTGCTGCCACTTCTAAAGATTCTGCAGCCATATAAGTATGAGCTATTCCAGCAGCACATGCTGTAACTGCTACAATTCTTTTACCCATCTAAAACACCTCCAACTTGATTTGAGAATATTTTATCATGTTCGACAAAAATGGTAAACGATTTACACTTCTTTAGGTTCTATTTTAAAAGCATTTAAAATTTAATGATATTTTTTTCAATTTGTTAAAATATTATATATCAAAAAAAATACTTATAAATGTTAACATTTATAAGTATTCCAAATTAATAAGTATTAAATTCTTTATTAAACAAATTTTATAAAACATACTATAAAATCAGGTTATCTCTATCTATCTTTCACCTAATTTTAAATTTGGTATAGCATTTATATCTTCTTTAACTATTCTTCCATTAATATATTCAAAATAAGCTGCACTACCTATCATAGCTGCATTATCTGTACATAAAATTGGTTCTGGTATTAAAACATCCACTCCAATTTTTTTGCATTCTTTTTTTAGAGTTTCTCTAAGACAAGAATTAGAAGCTACACCTCCAGCAACAGCTATTTTATCTACTCCTTTAATTTTACAAGCTTTTATAACATTATCAACTAAAACTCCAACTACAGCTTTTTGAAAAGATGCAGCTACATCTTCCTTATTTATTTCTTCATTTTTCATTTGCTTTTTATTTAAATAGTTTAATACTGAAGATTTAACACCACTAAATGAAAAATCTAAAGAATCATCATGAAAATTAGCCCTTGGAAATTTTATAGCATCTTCATTACCTTTTTTAGATATTTTATCTATTTTAGGTCCACCAGGATATCCAAGTCCAATAGCTCTTGCAACTTTATCAAAAGCTTCTCCTGCTGCATCGTCTCTAGTTTCTCCCATAACTTCAAATTCTCCATAATCTTTCATATGAACAATAAAAGTATGTCCTCCTGATACTACCAAACACACAAAAGGAGGTTTTAAATCTTTATATTGAATAAAATTAGCACTTATATGTCCTTCTATATGATTAACTCCTATAAGTGGTTTATCTATGGCATAAGATAGTCCTTTAGCATATTGAAGTCCAACTAATAATGCTCCAACAAGCCCTGGTCCATAGGTTACCCCTACTGCATCTATATCATTTAATTTAACATTAGCTTCTTCTAATGCTTCTTTTACAACTACACTTATAGCCTCTATATGTTTTCTTGACGCAACTTCTGGAACTACTCCACCAAACTTTTTATGTATATCTATTTGTGATGCTATTATATTTGATAAAACATTTCTACCATTAACTACTACCGCTGCTGAAGTTTCATCACAACTACTTTCTATTGATAGTATTTTTATATCTTTATTCATAAAACTACCTCTTTCTTTTAGTGAATAAATTTTAAACTTTCCATACCTTATAATACACAAAATTAAAGGCTCCATCAAGTTTTAGAATACTGTATATACTATATTATTAACCATTAGCATAAAAAATTAATATGATATAATTAGTATTAAACATATAAAGATAAAAAACAGCAATTTGTATATGAAAATTATTAAAATACTAAGGGAGTAATACCAAAATGCAAAAAAATTACGCTAAAGTTATAGTTAAAGGTTCTCCAATATCTAAATCAAATTTTAAACTATCAAATTCTAAAGGACGAGCTATACTACCTTATAATTCTGGAAAATATCATGATAGGTATGCTGTGTATGAAGAAGAAATAGCTTATGAAGCTAGGCTTCAAAATCCTAAAGTAGTTTTATCTGAATCATTAATAGCTATATTAAAGGTATATTATAAAAGTAGCAAAAGGCATCCTGATACCAGTAATATAACCAAAAGTATATTTGATGGAATTGAAAAAAGTGGCTTAATTATAAATGATGCTCAAATAAGAAGGATAGTAGTTGAAGAATACTATGATAAAATAAATCCTAGATTTGAATTAGAACTATTTGGAGAAAGTTCTTATAAAGTTAAATACGATATAGTAAAAAAAGAGGTTTTAGATACCCCTATAGAATATTCTCTTCCTCCTAATAAAAAATCTTCTTCTAAATATTTATCTAACAATAAATGTAAAGCTAAAGAATGTAATAAACTAAAATGTGAATTTTGTGGAACACTATTAAAACCTTCTGAAGCTGTCACTGCTAATAATAAAACTATAATCCTTTGTAAAAATTGTTTAAAAAAACTATTTTAAAAAATAAATAAAACTTATTCTAAAATTAAACTAATCTTTTAAAGATATTTTTATAAATTAATTTTAGAATAAGTTTTTATTATATTTAAGCACTTATTTTTTTCTTTATATACTGAGAAGCTCTTATTCCAAGCTCCCTTCCTTCTATAGTAACTTTATCTGCAGTATTATACATATGAATCATATTACCACAAGCAAATATTCCTTCAATTGGAGTTTCTAAATTTTCATTAACTTCTGGTGCTAAAGTAACCTCATGTAAATTTATTTTTGTTTTTTTTATCAAATCACTTTCTGAGCATAATCCTACAGATATTATTAAGCTATCACAAGGAATATATGTTTCTGTATCCTTTAAAGGCTTCTTATTTTCATCTACTTTAGCAATCGTTACACCTTCAACTCTATCCTTACCTTTTATACTAAGAACTGTATGTTTAAGTTTTAAAGGTATCTTAAATTCATCTATACACTCTAAAACATTTTCTTCTTTTCCATAACAATAAGGTCTAGTTTCTACTACCGCCTTTACCTTTGCTCCTTCTATACACATTCTTCTAGCCATTATTAAAGCTATATCTCCTGTTCCTAAAACTACAACATTTTTACCTGGCATATACCCTTCAAAATTTATAAATTTTTGTACTGTACCTGCTGTATAAATACCTGCATACCTACTTCCTGGTATATTTATAGTTCCTCTTGGTCTTTCCTTTGAACCTGTAGCTAATATTATTGATCTAGTGTATATAGTAAATATACCTTCTTTTGGATTTATAGATGTTATTTCTTTATTATTATTAACTTCTAAAACCGTAGTATTTAATTTAATATCTATATTCATACTCAAAACTTTATCTATTAATCTTTGAGCATATTCTGGACCAGTTATATTTTCTTTAAAAACATGAATACCAAATCCTGTATGTATACATTGATTTATTATTCCGCCTAGTTCTTCTTCTCTTTCTAGTATTAATATATTCTCTATTCCTTGCTGTTTAGCTGAAATAGCTGCTGCAAGACCTGCTGGACCTCCTCCAACTATAACAATGTCATATTTTTTCATTGCAACCCCTCCAAGTTAAAATTCTTTTCCAAACAGCATATAAATTTATATACAATTATCTATTTAAAACACAATATTATTTTATCATACAGATATAAATTTATCATTTAAACTATAGATTATATTAGTAGAAAAATTTATAATCTTTTAAATAAAAGCAAAATAAAAACCAGTAATCATATGATTACTGGTTTCCTCTGGCAGGGGCACGAGGACTTGAACCCGGAACCAACGGTTTTGGAGACCGCTACTCTACCAATTGAGCTATACCCCTAAGACACGATTTATTATACAACACTCTCTTTAAAATTGCAATACTTTTATGCTTATAATTCCACAATTTATCCAAATTTTTATTATTATATAGTAATTTTGCATCTAATAAATCTTATTTTGTCTTTATTTTTTTATAATATTATTCAAAATATCTAAGTTATATTTCATTATATCTTTATAGGTAATATTACTATTATATACTTTAAGCTTAGAACTTTTTAACTTATTATCCTCTATAAGTTTTTTATTATCTTTGTATTGTTTATCTTCACTATATAAAAATACTGTTTTTTTATTAGAAGAGTTTAACAAATTATTTATATCAGTAGAATTAGTTATTTTACCTTTGTCATCTCTAATAATTTTTGTTACATTTAAACCTAAATAATCTAAAAAATAATCCAAATTATCTTCATCTATAATAAAATTATATTTTTTTAAATCACTGCCTATTTTTTTAAACTTATCATCATATTCACTAACATCTTTTAATATCTCAGAAAAATTCTTTTCATAAAACCCTCTATTTCCTGGATCCTTATCTTGTATAGAATTCTTTATATTAGATAAAACAATTTTGTAATTGTTTAAATTCAAAAAATAATAAGGGTTATTTTTTAAAACTTTATCATTATATTTTACTTTTCTATCATAAGCTATTGTTCTAACCCCTCTAGAAGAATTTACAACTGCAACTTTATTTTTGTTTAACCCATTTAAAAAACTATCTATCCAAGGTTCAAAATCAACTCCTACATATAGAAATAAATCTTTTTTAGAAATATTATTCAAGCTATCTTTTGAAAACTTAAAATCTATAGTTTCTTTTCTGTTACTAAACATGTAATCTACATAATGTTTATCTCCAACTATTCTTTTTACTATATTATATAAATTTTTGTCTGTTGTCATTATGTCTAAATATTTTTCTTCTTTTAATGCTAAACCTTCTTCACTACCATATTCTGCAGCAGTATTTTTGCTACAGCCTGTAATATTTATACTTATTAAAATTACAAAAAAAAATGAAATAATTTTTTTCATAAGTTCACCTCTATTTTATATAAAACATAAATAATTAATAACACATATAAATTATATTTTACAAAATCAAATTTTATATTGCAAATTTAAAAATTCCAAAGAATTATTATACTTATTAGCATCATAAACATATAATATATAATGCATACAACTATTATATAACAAATTTGTTAAGGAGTCTTAGTTAATGGATATTTATATGGATAATATATTAAGATCAATATCAGCTGCTCTAGATTTATCTGAAATGAGTTCTATAAATAAAGATAATAATATAATAGAAAATATAACTAATATAAATTATTCTAGCCATTTTTTCCTCCATCATTCTGAAAGGACAAGCTATATAGCTTATTCCTTAGCTAAAGCTATGAATATAGAGGGCTCTAGATTAGAATATATTTATGTTTCTTCACTTCTTCATGATATTGGTGCTGCTAATTTTTTATCTAACACTTGCTCTAATGAACTATTTATAAAAGGTCACTGTGAAACTGGTGCTAAAATAGTTAAATCATTTCCTATATTTAAAAATATAGGAAAAATAATATTATATCACCACGAAAACTGGGATGGATCTGGTGCTTTAAATATTAAAAATTCTGCCATCCCCTTAGAAAGCCAAATAATAAGGATGGCTGATATAATAGAACTACTCTATAAAGAAAATATTCCTTATTATATACAAAAAGAATTTATAACTAAATGGATACTAGAAAAAAAGGATAAAATATTCTCTCCAAAATTAATAAAAGGATTTTTAAAAGCTTCCTCAAAAGATAGTTTTTGGCTAAATATTGAAAATACAACCTATATGTCTTATATATTAGCTGATATAAGTCCTGTAGGAAACTATAAACTTGATTTAAATAGTCTTACTAATATAGCTTATATTTTTTCAAATATAATTGATAGTAAAAGTAAGTTTACTGCAAATCATTCAATAGAAATCTCTAAATTAAGTTATAGCTTATGTAAAATTTTAAACTATGATGAAAAAACTTGCACTAAAATGAAAATAGCTGGACTACTTCATGATACAGGAAAATTAGCTGTGCCTACTAGCATATTAGATAAAGATGGTCCCCTAAACGATTCAGAATTTTCAATAATCAAATCTCATGCCTACTACACTGGAGTAATATTAAAAAAAATTGCTAATTTAAAAGATATAGGTAATTGGGCTTCTAACCACCATGAAAAACTCAATGGTAGCGGATATCCTTTAAAATTAACTGGTAAGGATTTATCAAGAGAATCTAGAATACTAGCAGTATGTGATATATACCAAGCTTTAACAGAAGATAGACCTTACAGAAAAGGGTTAAAAAACGAAGAAGCCTTCTCTATATTAGATAAAATGGTTTTAGAAGGATTAATATGTAGTAAATCTGTTAAAGATCTAAAATATACCTTATATAAATTATAATAAAATAAATTAGTTTATGCTTTAATAATTATTTAAATAAATCTTAAAAATTTATTACAAATTGTAAGTAAGTAAAGGCAACCCTTTAGTTGCCTTTTGATTATATTTGTGTTATAAGTATCAAGAGGTGAATATAATGGAATTTATTGTTGAAAACATAAATGATACCTTAAAACTTGGTGAAATAATTGGTGCTCATTGCTATAGTGGAGACATAATCTGTCTAAATGGTGACTTAGGTGCCGGTAAAACTCACCTTACTAAAGGTATAGCAAAAGGTCTTAACATAAAAGATAATATTACTAGCCCTACTTTCAACATAGTCAATGAATACAATGGAAATTTAAAACTATATCATTTTGATGTATATAGAGTAAATGATCCTGATGAAATAGAAGCTATTGGTTTTGATGAATACATCTTCGGAGATGGTGTTAGTATTATTGAATGGTCAAACTACATAAAAGAACTAATCCCTAAAGATCATATAGACATAATAATAAATAAACTACCTAAAAAAGGAGACAACTATAGAAAAATAGAAATTAAATATCCATTGGAAAATGATAAATATAAATACATAAAGGAGATAAAGCTATGAAGATATTAAGTTTAGATTCATCTACAGAATCAGCTACTTGTTCTATATTAGATGAAAATAAAGTATATGGAGAAATTACATTTAATTATAAAAAACAACATTCAACAATACTTATGACTCAAATAGACACTTTACTTAAAAGTATGAAATCTTCTATTTCTTCCATAGATGGCTTTGTTGTATCTAAAGGCCCTGGATCTTTTACAGGTTTAAGAATTGGTGCGGCTACTATAAAAGGACTAGCACAAGGAACATCTAAACCTTTTGTTTCAGTATCTTCTTTAGATTCTTTAGCTTATAATATGGCTTATACTTCTAATATAATTTGCCCTATATTAGATGCTTTAAGAGGAAATGTTTATACTGCTTTATATAAATTCGAAGGAACTAAACTAAAAAAATTAACTGACTACACTGTAATATCTGTAGAAGATTTGATAACTTTATTAAAATCTAAAAACGAACCTGTAACATTTATAGGTGATGGAGTTTATAAATTTAAAGAAGAACTTTCAGATAAAATATCTAATGTAAAATTCGCTCCTAACCATCTTAATTTAAGTAAATCATCTTCTTTAGGAGAACTTGGACTTTCTCTATTAAAAGAAGGAATAGAAGATGATATATATACCTTCTCTCCTCTTTACATAAGGAAATGTCAAGCAGAAAGAGAATATGAAAAGAAAATGGAGAAACTTAAAAATGACTAAAGAAAATATATCCATAGTTTCTTTTTCAAATGATCATATAGATGGAATAATGGCAATAGATAAACTAAGCTTTTCTTTACCAGCAAGTTTAGATTATTATAAAAAAGAACTTCAAAATAAGTCTGCTAAATATATAGTAGCTACAAAAAATGGACAAATTTTAGGATATGCTGCCCTTTGGCTTATAGTTGATGAAGGCCATCTAATTAATATAGCAGTTCATCCTGAATATAGAGGAATAGGCATATCTAAAATGCTACTAGATGAATTAATAAAAATATGTAAAAACTTTAATATAACTAGTATGACACTAGAAGTTAGAGCATCTAATAATGTAGCTATAAACTTATACCATAAATATGGATTTAAAGATAGTGGAATTAGAAAAGGATACTATGCTGACAACAAAGAAGATGCCATAATAATGTGGAAAAAAGATATTTAATCTTAAGTTATAAATAAAAATTTATACTAACTTAATTTTTAAGTAGTTAAAGCTATTAATTAGAAAAATAAATCTAATTAATAGCTTTAATTAATAGTCTTTTATAAAAAACCAAATAGTAAATATGTTAAAACCTGTGTTTATAAAAATAAGGATATAAATATTGCTACTTATATCCTTATTTAAATTTATAACTAATCTTCTAATACTATTCTATTAAATTTTTTCTTTCCTCTTCTTACCATCATACTTCCATCAGTAAAACATTCTTTTGTAATTTTTATATTTATATCATTAACTTTTTCATCATTTACTGAAAGTCCACCTTGTTTTATTAATCTTCTAGCTTCACTTTTAGATGGTAATATTCCCTCTTCTACTAAAACTTCTACTAAAAGTGTATCTATTTTATCACTTGTTATAGATATAGTAGGTACATTATTTAAATTTTGTTTATTTCCAAATAATGCTTCTGTAGCTTCTTTAGCTTTTTTAGCTTCTTCTTCACCATGTATAAGTTTTGTTACTTCATAAGCTAATACTGATTTAGCTTCATTTATTTTAGATCCTTCTAATGATGAAAGTCTTTTTACTTCATCCATTGGTATAAAAGTTAAAAGTGAAAGACATTTATAAACATCAGCATCATTTACATTTCTCCAATATTGATAGAATTCATAAGGAGTTGTCTTTTCAGGATCAAGCCATAGGGCACCATTAACTGTTTTACCCATTTTCTTTCCTTCACTATTTGTAAGTAAATTACATGTCATAGCATATGCTTGTTTTCCTTCTTTTCTTCTTACAAGTTCCATTCCAGCTATCATATTAGACCATTGGTCATCTCCACCAAGCTGCATTACACAATCATATTTTTGATTTAATTCATAAAAATCATATCCTTGCATAAGCATATAGTTGAATTCTAAAAATGAAAGTCCTTTTTCAAGTCTTTGTTTAAAGCATTCTGCTGTAAGCATTCTATTAACTGAAAAATGTGTTCCTATGTCTCTTAAAAAATCTATGTAATTAAGATTTAAAAGCCAATCTGCATTATTTACAAGTAATGCTTTGTCATCGCTAAAGTCTATTAATCTTGATAATTGTTTTTTTATACATGAAACATTATGTGCAATAGTTTCTTTGGACATCATTTTTCTCATATCTGTTTTTCCAGAAGGGTCCCCAACCATAGCTGTTCCCCCTCCTACTAAAGCTATAGGTCTATGTCCTGCTTTTTGCATATGCGCCATAAACATCATAGCAATAAAGTGACCAACATGTAAGCTATCTGCTGTTGGGTCAAATCCTATATAAAAAGTTATTTTTTCTTTTCCTAAAAGTTCTTTTATTTCTTCTTCATGGGTCATTTGTTTTATATATCCACGTTCTTTTAAAATATCATAAACATTATTGCTCAATGATTATACCTCCTAAAATGTTTTTGTACCTTTTTTAGTATATATTTAAAACTATTATTAATCAATAAATAGCAATCTAAATCAGGCATATATTATATATAGTACCATAAAAAGCTGACTTATAAACAAGCCAGCTAAATTATTTATATAAAATTTCAATTGTTTTCCTATTAAAATTAAGCTACGTACTTCAGTATAAATTCTGGAACTTCAGTATCACGATTTATATTAATATAAAAATCTACATCATGCTTTTCACTAATCATTTCAAACCAATAAAATAAATGTGCAGCATTTTGAAGATTTTGCTTTATAATATTAGAAAGTCCATCTATATAGATCTCTTCAATATCATAATCTTCTGATAAAATACCACACAAAAAACCATAAAAACTATCATAATTATCAATTTTAAAATCAGTCGCATTAATAAATCTAATCTTGTTATCTAATTCAAACATAACCCTATTGTCATCATCAATATAGACAATATTACCCTTATTCCTTTTGCAGTTATCATTAGCCATTCTTATTAATTCTTTAGTTTTTCCTGAACCTCTCTGGTCGCAAAATACCTGTATCATTTTTACCACCCCTTCAATAATATTTAGGTGAAGTCCTTAATTAAATTATACCCTATTCAAATCACCTTTTCAATAATATTCTAAATATTGTAAATATTATTAACTACTCCTTAAATTTATTAATTCCAGGAAAAATTACCTTAAAACAATTTTCTTTCAATGAATTTATAAAGACTACTTTCCCTTTTCTTTTAAATTTTTTTCTCATTTTCTTAAAACCATTACCTGAATTGGTAAATATATTATTTTTGTCTAGAGCCATTAGTTTTTCATAAATCCACATATTCCTTCTTACTGTATTTAAAGATCTAACATTGCTACCTTTTAATAAACATCCTGGACTTACAACAATTACATTATTAAAATTTATTATTACCTCTATTTCTTTATAAAACATAGTATAATCTCTGTGTATAACAGCATTATTAACTGCTTCATAAATTGCTTCTGTAGGATATATATATGGAAATATCTTTGAAAGTATACTTTTAACTTTATAAACCATAGATAGTAAATCACCTTTTACTATAATAACTTTAGGAAATTCTTTATTTACGTTATTTATTATTTTTATAATATTGTGAGGTAAAAAAATATTATTATTTTTACAAAATATAAGTAGTCCTCCTAAAGATGCATTATATTTATTACTTTCTCTATCGTGATGAATAATAGATGCATTTTCCATTAAAAACATTCTATTTTCTTCATTTATTGAAACGCCCATAGATTCAAAATATTTGTCTACAATTTCTTTACTTATATTTCTTTTATTACTTCTTATTATAGGACATAACTCAACATTTAAGCTAAAGTTATCTTGAAGAGAAGATATTATTTCTTGCTTTCTCATAGTATCTGTAGTAGAACCCCTTCTTATATAAAAAGCTCCTCTTTCTCTAACCTGGTAAGGTTTTTGATCTCCATTATATATATTTATAATTGCTAATTTTTTCTGTTTATATTTTAAAATCTCTAAAGATACAGGTATTGGTGGATCTATTCTTGAAGTTATTATTTGTTGTATTTGTTCTTCTGTAAAATTTATATTATTTAATCCTAATATTTTTTTAGTCTTATCTTCTATTCCTATAATTATATATCCTCTGCCGCCCTTAGAGTTTCCAATTGCGCACACATCTTTAGCAAGTTCTTTTTTACTGCTTTCCATATCTAATTCTATAATCTGCTTAAAATCTAATTTGGGTCCTTCATTTTTTTTTATTAAGTTTTCTAATTTTTTTTGATTCATAATTATACTCCTAATAATAATTAGACTTTAGGCCTATGAAAATAAATAACTAGTATATAACTAGTTATTTATTTGAATGTGCCTTATATTAATTATATATCAATTAAGCTAAATTAATTATTAAATATATTATTTATATTTAGTATAAATAATCCCATATATATTCCTTACTATTAAATATATAAAAAATAATTATAATTTAAGCATTAATATTAATAATTCTCAAAAAAATATATACAGGAAAAATTTATTTTAAATAAAAAAATTATATATTTCTAAATAAAAATACTATAGCTTTTTACTATAGTACTCTAAATATTATTAAATATTAATTGTGCATTTATAATTTTTTACTACACTCTATAATTAATTCTAGTTTTACTTATTGTCCCCATACCAATCTAAGTTATAATTATAATTAACCTTTTCTTTTTCTCCTATAAAATCAACTGTCCATTTACCTTCATTAGCAGCAAATTTTTTCTTATAATTTTTTTTATTACTTTTGTTAACTTCAAATGTATCAACTATATGACCCTTAGGGTTCTTTATTGCAACCTCTAAACCCTGTTGAGATTTACTATTATTTACATTTAAAGTTATAGTTAAGTTTTCTAATCCTTTTTTAAGATTAAATTCTTCTTTTAAACTAGATTTAATCTCTTCTCTTCCTATCGCTTTAGATTGCATATCTGTTTTTTTTAAATAATATTTTCCACCGACACCTATTGCTATACATGCTACTATACCTAGTGTTACTATTATGTGTTTCTTTTTCATATTAAGATGTCTCCTTTATATTAATCATTTATAATTTATATAATCATATTTTACTTATATAATACATTATTTCAATTAAATTGTAAAAATAAAATTTATAATATAACAAAAGTGTTTACTACGCTTTTACTACTAAAAACATAATAAACACTTTTATTTTTTAGGCCTTTATCAATTTAGATTTTTTTAAAAGTTCACTTACAGGAATTGCAATAGCTATACCTACTATAGCTTGCACCATATTAGAAGGAATTTCTTTTAAAGATATTAAAAATGCTTGATTTAAAGTAACATTTTCAAATAAAATAAATTTACTAATAATTATTCCTGCAAAATAATATCCTATAACCATCCATATTCCTGCTAATATAAATCCTATTAATTTAACTCTAATTCTATTTTCATTTATATTTTTTCTATATATTATCTTTCCTGCAATATATGCCATTATTGCTTTTATTATTATTGTAAATGGAGCCCATGCTATATATCCTGATAATATATCAGTTAAACCCATTCCTATTGCTGACGCAACAATTGATTTTTTTCTTCCTAATAATACAACAGATAACAAAACCATGCTATCACCTATATGAACATATCCAGTATAAGTAGGAATCTTTATTGTAAAAGTAGCTACACATATTATAGCAGACATTACAGCTATTTGAGCAATACTTAATATATTTGTACTATTACCAACATTTTTTTCATACAAGTCACTCAATACCTCCTTAAAGCAATATATCTTATTTGATTTTATTATATTATTTTATTGTTTTTTTTGAAAATGTACCGATACAACATTTGCAATGAAAATCCCTATAAAACATTGAGGAATATTTTTACACCCTAAAAAACAACAAAATTTATCTATAAATAGTATATAAATTATCTAACTAGTAAATAATTTATATAAAAAGCTCTAAATTTGTTTAATAAAATAAATCCAATATTATATGAAAAAATATTTATAGAATTTTAATCATTAAATCCATGGAGGTATTCTTTATAATGAATATAATAAGGTTTTTAATTAGCGTAGCTATAACAGTATTAATAATTTTCGCCTCGTTTAAATCTACTGGTTTATTTGTTAATACACTTATAATAGTGTCTTTTATAATGTTTATATTTAATTTTATATCTTATCATAAAAAAATAAAATTTTAAAAACAAATATGTATATTAGTAGAAATTTTTCACATTTCACGAAAAATTATAATCTTAATTAATACAGTTTTATGTAAATTTCTTATTTATTAAGTCTATTTATTTTTAATTTAGTAAGCTTATTAAAAATATATAAATTTCTCAATAAGTACAAATTTGTAATAACTTAGATATATTTTTATTTATACCTAAGTTATTACAAATTACTTCATTTTTATCTTAAAACTCTACATATAACATCAATTTATTATATTATCTCTACTATAAATTCCATTGCTTATATATTAAATCCATATTTTTTTTATGTACTTTTATATAATTATATTATATAATTTATTAATGAATTTAATTTTAAATATATTTTTGACACAATCATGTATTTATTTTTACAAAATTGTGCACTATATGTCACTTAAAAAGGAGGACTACTAATTTGTATAAGAATAAATTTTCTAATTTAAATAAGTACAAGCCCTTATATGATAACGTATTAAATTTCATAAAAAATTATTATTTCATTATTATTGGTGGATGTTTTTTATTTGAGTTTATAAGATTATCCATTTTAAAAACTGGGACTCAAAACGGAAAATTTTACTTGATATTATTAGCAATAGCTTCATTAACAGTATATAAAGAAATTAGAAGAGATGTAAAATTGCTCCCTTTTCTCATATTAGCTATTCCCTTTTTGTTATTTATAATGTATATAAATAAACATGGCTACTCATTTTGGGGAAAAATGCTAAGTTGGCAAATGAGTAAAGATATAGTTGTAGATTTAAACCCTTTATTTAAGGATATACCTTTTAATGATGCCGGTTTTGCTAGAATATTTAAAACTGAAACTCTAACTTGGTTTTTTAGATTAGTATATAACAATGGTTTCGTTCTTCCTGCTCTAATACCAATCTACAGAGCAGCAATTTCAAGAGACTTTAAAAAAATGATAAGATATGCTTTATCTGCTCATGTAGTACAAGTTTTTTTAATTACTCCATTCTACTTAACATTTCATCTACAAGAAGTATGGTATGTTAACGGTCATGCTGATGGACTAGCTAGGAATTTAAGTCCTAATGCAGCAGCTGGGGTAACCCTTAATTGCTTTCCTTCAATGCATACATCTATAGCATTTGCAATGTTTTTAGTTGTTTTATATGAAAAAGATAAAATTTTCAAATTTATATGGTCATTTTTCTGTATTTCTGTAATATACTCTACAATGTATCTAGAAATACATTGGATTATCGATGTGTTTGCTGGAATGCTTCTAGCTTTTGTTACAGTTAAATTAGTTGATTTTATACTAAAGTACGGAAAAAAATTCTTAATGAATCTATTAAACAACAGTTATTATAGTAGCCCAAAAACCATCTGTTTAAAAAATACACTAACTGGTTCTACAAGTGGTTTATATGATTAACTAAAAAATATTTTTAATCTATATATAAAAGAGCTGTTTTAAAAACTTTTAGTTTTTTAAAACAGCTCTTACTTTACTTATTAGTTAAAAGACTTATATATTATATTATTACTTTATTAGTTTTTACCTACATCAGATAATACTAATCCATCATTATGTTCTAGTGCCCAACTTATTGACCAATCATTTTGGAATAATAATAAGTTTCTATCTTTTAAATCTTTAATTATTTTTGTATCACTTGTAAGTGTTAAGTGTTCAGCCTTTTCTCCACCATTTTCTATCCAACGTACATGTCTATATGGTATTTTTTCTAATTTAATGTCAACATTATATTCATTTTTCATTCTATATTCTAAAATTTCAAATTGAAGTACACCAACTACTCCTACTATAAGCTCTTCTATTCCTATATTAATTTCTTTAAAGACTTGTATAGCACCTTCTTGTGATATTTGTGTTATTCCTTTTATAAATTGTTTTCTTTTCATAGTATCTATAGTTCTAACTTTAGCAAAATGTTCTGGTGCAAATGTAGGTATACCTTCAAATTTAAATTTATTTCTTGGAGTACATATTGTATCTCCTATTCTAAATATTCCTGGATCAAATACACCTATTATATCTCCTGCAAAAGCTTCATTTACAATTTCTCTATCTTGAGCTAAAAATTGTTGTGGTTGTGCAAGCTTTATTTTACTATTTCCTTGCATATGGTATACTTCCATACCTTTTTCAAATTTTCCTGAACATATTCTCATAAATGCTATTCTATCTCTATGGGCTGGATTCATATTTGCTTGTATCTTAAATACAAAGGCAGAAAAATCTTCACTAAAGGCATCTATCTCACCTTTATCTGATTCTCTAGCTAAAGGCGGAGATGTTAAATTTAAGAATTCTTTTAAGAAAGGTTCCACTCCAAAATTAGTTAAAGCACTTCCAAAGAAAACAGGAGTAAGTTCTCCTTTTTTTACTTGTTCTAAATTAAATTCATCTCCAGCTACATCCAATAATTCTATGTCTTCTTCTAATTTTGAATGTAAGTCTTCTCCTATAAGTTCTTTAAAAGTTTCATCTTCTATATTACCTTTTTTAGATTCTACTGCTGTTTGACCATGATTTCCAGCATTAAAAACCTCTATAGAATTTGAACTTCTGTCATATATTCCTTTAAAATCTTTACCTGAACCTATTGGCCAATTAACAGGATAAGATTTTATTCCCAGTACATTTTCTATATCTTCTAATAATTCAAATGGATCTTTACTTTCTCTATCCATTTTATTTATAAAAGTAAATATTGGTATGCCTCTTAAGCTACAAACGTGAAATAATTTCTTTGTTTGAGCCTCTACACCCTTTGCTCCATCAATAACCATAACAGCACTATCTGCTGCCATTAATGTTCTATATGTATCTTCACTAAAATCTTGATGTCCTGGTGTATCTAATATGTTAATGCAATGGTCATCATAATTAAATTGCATTACAGATGATGTTACTGATATTCCTCTCTTTTTTTCTATCTCCATCCAATCTGACGTAGCGTGTCTAGCTGTTTTTCTTGATTTTACTGAACCTGCTAGCCTGATAGCGCCTCCATATAACAATAGTTTCTCTGTTAATGTAGTCTTACCTGCATCTGGATGAGATATTATGGCAAAAGTTCTTCTTTTCTTTATCTGTTTCATTAAATCAGCCATATGTATATTTCACTCTCCCTTGTCAACCGTTAAGTTTTAAATAAAAAAAGGATGCAAAATATTGTGTACATCCTCTTATAAGCTCTAAGTATCAATAATAACTGTTTATATATTTATTTTATACAAAACCATATAAATTATATCATTTACTATTCTTATTTTCAATTATATACTTCTAAGGCCTTTTATAATCTTTCTATATAGTTTTTTATTTTTAACATTTTTAATTAAATTATTTAAAACCTTAGGACACATTTAAACAGTAAATAATTGCTCATTGACTGAAAACAATTGCATAATGATATAATAAAACCGAATTTAAAGTTTTAATATTGGAGGTTACTATATGTATAAAATGATAGCTTTAGATATGGATGGAACACTACTTAATAATAGTAAAACAATATCTAAAGAAAATATAAAAGCTGTAAATGAAGCTAAGAAGAAAGGTATCCACGTAGTACTAGCTACTGGTAGATCTTTAAAAGGAGTAGAAAACTATCTTAATGATTTAAACTTAATTGATGATAAAAATTTCTTAGTATCATTTAATGGCGGTATGGTTCAAAATACTACTAGTACAAGAATTATATTTAAAAACTACATGAAATTAAAAGAAGATGTATGCCCTTTATATGAATTAAGTAAAAAACTTGATTTAGATTTAATTGCTTTTACATCTAATAAATGTTTAACACCTAAAATCACAGAATATAGTAAAGTAGATGCAAAGCTTAATAATACAGAACTAGAAGTATTCGATTTTAATGCTAATTCTGATGACCCATCAATAATTAAGCTTATGTTTGTTGGAGATAAAGAAAAAATAGATGCTGCTGTTGAAAAAATGCCTGAAAACTTCAAGAAAAAATATACAATTATGAGAAGTGCACCTATATACTTAGAATTCTCAAATGATAAGGTAAATAAAGGCTCTGGCTTAAAACACTTATCAGAAGAACTTGGAGTAAAAAGTGAAGAAATAATCTCCATAGGAGATGCAGGAAACGATATACATATGGTAAAATATGCAGGACTTGGAGTAGCTATGGGTAATGCCTTTCCTGAACTAAAGAAAATAGCAAATTATACAACTAAAACTAATGAAGAAAACGGAGTAGCTCACGTTATAAATAAATTTATATTAAAAACATTATAATATATGAAAAATATTATAAATTCTATACTTTATGATATTTTTTAAAATCTTTAAGTTACATAAAATTAAGATGGAATACTCTGTATAAACTCAATAAAATAATATAATACTATATAAAAAATTAGAGAAAGTTTATTCTACACTCTTTCTCTAATTTTTTATATTATTTAATTCTTTATCTAGGAATAAATCCTATTTTCTTTTGCATTTTTCTTAAAACTTTATAAGATACTTTATAAGCTTTTTCAGCTCCTTTTTTGTATATATCTTCTAAATATGATTTATCTCCTAAATATTCATTAACTTTATTTTGTATTGGTTCTAATTCTTCAACTATAGCTTCAGCTACATCTTTTTTAAAATTAGCATATCCTTGGCCTTCATATTTTTTCTCTATTTCTTCCATAGTCATACCTTTAATATTTCCTAATATAGTCATTAAGTTTTTTATACCTGGTTGATCATCAGTATATTTAACTGTTCCTAAACTATCTGTTACAGATCTATTTATTTTCTTTCTTATAACATTTGGTGGATCCATTATTAAAATATATGAATTAGGGTTATCAGAAGACTTAGACATCTTTTTAGTTGGTTCTTGAAGACTCATTATTTTTGCTCCTGATTTTGGTATATAAGGTTCTGGAATAGTAAAAGTAGGGCTATATGTGTTATTAAATCTTTGAGCTATATCTCTAGTTAATTCTAAATGCTGCTTTTGGTCTCCACCTACTGGAACTAAATCTGCATTATATAATAATATATCTGCTGCCATTAAAACTGGATAATTTAATAATCCTGCACTTACTGACTCTCCATAACGTTTAGATTTATCTTTATATTGAGTCATTCTAAAAAGTTCTCCTATGTATGTATTACAATTTAAAAGCCATGAAGCTTCTGAGTGTGTAGAAACATGTGATTGAATAAATATAGTATTTTTTTCTGGATCTATTCCTGCTGCTAAATATATAGCAAGTACTTCTAATGTTCTTCTTCTTAAATCTTTTGGTTCTTGTTTTACTGTTATAGCATGTAAATCTACTACACAATAATAACAATCATATTCATCTTGTAATTTAACCCAGTTTTTTAGTGCCCCTAAATAATTTCCTAATGTTAAATTACCAGATGGTTGAATTCCACTAAATATTACTTTCTTTTTTTCTTCCATATTTACACCTCCATAAAATGTTAACTTTATAATTTAAACTTCATATAAATTTACCTATATATTTTAAAAAAACTACTCTCTTAAGTAAGAAATTATAAAAAACGCCCTATAACTTAAAAGTTATAGGGCGTATAATTAACGCGGTACCACCTATATTCAAGAAATTTTAAAATTTCTCCTCATAGTACTATCTTTGTAACGTAAAGATTAACGTTTAAAGCTACTAATTTTTCACTTTAACTTCTCCAAGATCCATTGGGCTTAAGCATAATTACTACAATTTCACCATCTGTAGTTCTCTTAAAATCTGTATTTAAGCTTACTTGTTCTTTTCAATGAAATTTTTATATTCACTATTATTAATTATAATATACTATATATATTATATTATAAACTAAATGTCAATAGTTAACACTAGTTTTTGCTTTTTATATTATATTTTTTTATATTTTACTTTATTTAATGTTCCTTATATTATATTCTTTTGTCTATTAAATTATTAAAATCTATATAAATATTTTCATTTTATATTTACTCATAATTAAGTTTATATAGATACTTTAACTTTATATTTTCCTTTGTCATAAAAAGGAACTAAACCATCTTCCATAAGTTTATTATTAACCCATACTCCTTTTTCTTCTTCTCTCACTACATTTATATGGTAACTACTTTCTCCTCTGTTATAGTCTATTTCGTAGCTTTCCCATTCTTTTGGAACACAAGGATCTATATAAAATCCTTTATTCTCTTTAAATTTTAATCCTAGTATACCTTCTATTCCAGTTCTATACATCCATGAAGCCGCTCCAGTATACCAACTCCATCCTCCTCTACCTATGTGAGGCTCTCTATCATATATATCTGCTGTCATAACATAAGGTTCTACCTTGTATATGCTACAATTTAGGTAAGATTTTGAATGGTTTATAGGATTAATCATATTAAACAGTTTCCATGCCTTATCTTCTCTTTTAAGTTTTGCAAAAGCTAAAACAGTCCATATTGCTGCATGAGTATATTGTCCTCCATTTTCTCTAACACCTGGCAAATATCCTTTTATATAACCTGGTTCTAGTTTTGATTTATCAAAAGGTGGAGTAAGTAATGCTATCATGCCTTTTTCTTTTCTTACAAGATTTTTTTCTACAGCTTCCATAGCTTCTTCTACTCTTTTCTTTTTTCCTGCTCCAGATAAAACAGACCATGATTGAGATAGAGAATCTATCTTACATTCTTCATTTTGTATAGATCCAAGTGGAGTACCATCATCAAAATAAGCTCTTCTATACCAACTTCCATCCCAAGCATTCTTTTCTTGATTTTCTTTAATAAATTTTATATACTTATCATATTTTGAAACTAGTTCATCATCATTTTTATACTTACATAATTTTACGAAAGAAGTTAATATACTATATAAAAACCAACCAAGCCATACACTTTCTCCTTTTCCTCCATTGCCTATGGTACTCATGCCGTCATTCCAATCGCCTGATCCCATTAAAGGTATATTATGATCACCAAACTTTAAAGCTTTGTCTATAGCCTTTATACAATGATCATATATTCTATCTTTATATGAAGATTTAGAAGAAATAGTATATCTTTCATCTTCTCCTTCCCTTAAAGGAGAATCTTCTAAATAATTAACTTCTTCATCTAAGATACTATAGTCTCCAGTATTTTTTATATAATCTATAGTAACATAAGGTAACCATAAAAGATCATCAGAAAATCTAGTTCTAATTCCACTATCTACAATAGGATGCCACCAATGTTGAACATCCCCTTCCTTAAATTGTCTTGATGCACTATATATTATCTGTTTTCTTGTCATTTCTGGTTTTACATAAGAAACAGACATTACATCTTGAAGTTGATCTCTAAATCCATAGGCTCCTCCGGATTGATAAAATGCTGTTCTAGACCATAGTCTACAAGTTATTACTTGATATAGTAACCATCCATTAAGCATTATGTTCATACTCTCATCAGGAGTTTTAACTTGTATATTTCCTAATAAATCTTTCCAAAATACTTTTACTTTTTCTAATTCATTAAAACAATTATCAATATCTTTATATTTTATTATTGTATCTTTTATCTTATTTTTACTATCTTCTGCACCTAATATAGCTATAATATATTTTTCTTCTGAAGGTTTAATACTAATCTCTACACTTTCTGCCAAACAAGGATCTACTCCTGCTCCAACTTTATTATTTAGGTTAATCTTACCTAATGCTTTAGGTTTTTCTATACTTCCCTCTGCACCAATAAACTCAGTTCTATCTCCTGTAAAACTAGAATTATTTCCTCCAATAATTTTAAGATAAGCTAAAGAATGTTTAAAATCACTACTATAAGCATTATTAGAATAAATAAATTTATCCTCTTTATCATAGTAAGTTGATATATATTGAGAAGTAAGCTGCTTAGAAACTCCAAGTACCATCTCGGCATAATACATTATAGAAAGTTTTCTTTGAACATTAGTATTATTTGTAAGTTTTATAATAGAAATTTTACAAGTATCTTCTTTAGGACAATAAGTTGTCATTTCTCCTATTATACCCTTAGCATAATGCTTGAATTTTGAATATCCAAAGCCATGGCTTATTATATATTCTCCTTTATCTCTAATAGGTTTAGGTGAAATACTAAAAGCTTCTAGAGTTTCATTATCTCTTATATAAATTTCTTCGCTTTCTCCATCTATAATTGGATCATTAGACCAATTTGTTATTTTATTTTCTCTACTATTTTTATACCAACTATATGAAGATCCACTTTCTGATATATGGAATCCAAAATTTTTATTTGATATAACATTTATCCAAGGTAGTGGAGTATTGTTATAATCTTTTAACACCATTGTATATTCACTGTTTTCTACATCAAAACCACCTATATTATTAAAATATTTAAGTTTTGGGATTTCAAAACTATATGGTTTAATCTTAAAATTCATATCTTTTTTAACTAATAAATTTGAGTTATCATCTTTTAATTCATTACATACATCTATCTGCTTAATTAATTCTCCTTTTTCGCAGTCTATATATATTCTAGAAATACCTTTTAATAGTTTAAAATCTTTTTCATCCATTGTAGAAGTACTATACACAAATATTCCACCAGGCTTATTTCTTTTCTCTGTTAATCCTAAACTATTTATTAAATCTAAAATTGAATTTTCTACCGGTGTAATATATGAACTTTCTTTAGTATTAACTATAACTGTATCTACTTGTAGTCCCTTGATCTGCCAATACTTATACATAGTAAGTATTCTTCTTATACTATCTATATTTTTTTCACTATTTATAGTAATAAGCATTATAGGAGTATCTCCTGATATTCCATAGGCCCACAAATCTTTTTGACTACCTTTTATATTTTTTATATATTTTTCTCTATGTTTTAAATTATCATTTATAAACAATATATTTGATGCTAAATATTGATATATATTAGCTTGAGATGACTTTATATCTAAATACTTCATTTGAAGTTTACTTTGGGTCCAAGCCAAATCAAAAGCTCTCACCACATTGTTTATATCTCTATATTTTTTAGCAATATTAATTATTCTATCTTTAGAATTAGAAACTGCTGTTGTATATGCTACATTACAAGTTTCTCCTTTAGGTATTTTTATCCTTACTCTTATGCTTATTATAGGATCTAACACCGCTCCTATAGTTCCTTTTAATGTAAAATCACTATCTAAAGCTCTTGGAGAAGCTAAGTTTCTTCCTCTTCCTATAAAATTTATTCTACTAGTTTCATATTCAAAATCTCCAATTTTTTCTCCATTAACTGCTACTGTTTGCATAAGCCATAAAGACTTATCCTTTTTACTTCTACGTCTTCTGTTTGCAGCTATACAAAATGGATCATTTAAATATTCTGTTTTCATAAATAAATTGCTAAAAGCAGGATGAACTAAATCTGCATTAAAATTTGCTAAAGTTGATTCTAAGTAACTAGTTACTTCAATAATTCTGCTATGATTTCCAGTATTGGTTATAGATATATTTCTTATTTCTGCATCTTCTTCTTGAGAAACTATAATTTCTGTTTTTGTCATTATATTCCCATCTTTTCTTGAAAACTCAGCTTTATCTGGGAAAAATATAATTTTATGTTCCTCTCCTTCATTTTTACATGGCTCATAGGTAGCAGACCAAAATTCATTAGAGTTTATGTTTTTTATATAAAAAAACATTCCACTAGAATCTAAAGTTACATCTTCTCTCCATCTGTATATTGATATATCTCCTGCTTTACTATATCCACTACCTTTATTACTAATAATAGAAGAATAGTTACCATTAGATAGCATATTAACTCTTGGTATATTGCTTTTATGAGTATTATACACTCTACTATAAATATTAACTTCTTTATTTTCTATATTTTGATCATACTTATTTTTCTTTCTTTCAAAGACAACTCGTTTTGATACTTTTTCTTGTAACAATAGTTCCGTAGCTTTAACTTCAGGTATAGAGTGAAATCTATTTTGAAATATATTATTATTTATAACATTATCTAAAGCCATTAAACTCATACCCTGGTGATGTACCATAAAAGATTTTACAATCAATTTTTCTTTATCTTTACTTAATCTATCTTTAGTATAATCTATGGCCTCATAAAACCCATGTCTTCCAATAGCGTTTAATGAAGTTAATCTTTTAATATTTTCAATACTATCTTTCAAATTTCCTTGTAATGCTAATACTGTAGAATAAGGTGATACAACTAAATCTTTTTCTAATCCTCTTTTTATTCCAATACCTGGAACACCAAAAGCTCTATATTGATAGTTTAAATCTGGATCAAAACTATAATATGCAGATTCTGATATACCCCAAGGTATATTTCTTGTTTCTCCATAATTTTTTTGCGCTTCAATTACTGCTTTATATGTTTGATCTAATAATGTATTAGGATAATTTTTCATTATTAAAAGTGGCATAAAATATTCAAACATAGTTCCACTCCAAGAAGCCAATCCTTTATGCCTTGCCATTTTAGATAAAGATCTTCCTAAAGTAACCCAGTTATCTTTTGGAATATCGCCTTTAGCTATAGCTACAAAGCTGGCTTGCCTAGCTTCTGAAGCTAACAAATCATAATAACATTTTTCTAGTTTACCACAATCAAAATTATATCCTATAGAAAATAAATTTCTCTCTTTATCATACAAAATTGAAAAATCCGTTTCATCTGATAATATATTTAATCTATTTATTAAATCATAAATATTATTTTTTAAATTCTCTATGTTAGTTATAGCAATTTCTATAGCATCTATAAAATTATTTTCATTTTCTTTATCATCTTGTAAATACTTTTTAGATTTTACTAAAGATTCTTTTAAGTCTTTAATAGACCCTTCTGTATATCCTTTTATCACATCTTTATCTAAAGTTTTTAGTAAATTGTTATCATTATATTCTTGATTTTTCCAAGGAAAAATATTTTCTAACTCTATAAGTAAACTATCTACTGCTTTTTGAAGTTTTAAATTCCAATATAATTCTTTTTTATTTATATTTAAATTGATCAATTCTTTAGATCTTGTATTTATTTTATTTAATATATTACTCCAAGATACAATATTTAATTTTAAATTTTGGAGTAAAAATATTTCTTTATTATAAAAATCTTCCTCATCTTCGTTATCTTTCAGTTCATCATTTGCTAAGTGAACTAAGGAATCTAATCCTTTTACTTGTTCTTCTCTTATTAAAGGCTTATTTAAAAATCCTTCTATAGCCTTACTAGTTACCCACAAATATCCTACTAAATTACCACTATCAACTGCTGAAATATACCTAGGATTTAAAGGTTTCATAGTTTTGATGTTATACCAATTATAAAAATGTCCTTTATATTTATCTAATTTATCCATGTTATCTAAAGTATTTTTTATCCTTTGTAAACATTCTGTTGTTCCTATAAACCCTAAATCATAGGCAGCTATATTTGAAGTTATACCCATACCTATATTAGTAGGTGATGTTCTATAAGCAATACCTTTATATGGCTCTTCTTGATAATTATCTGGACTTAACCAATTTGTATTTTCACATACATAATCTTTAAAATATGTCCAAGTTCTTAAGCTTAAATTTCTAAGTAAAAATTCATCTTCTTCATTAAGTCTTATTTTTTTCTTTTTATCTTTACTTACAAAGTAAGCAATATAGGGACTAAAAAACCATATTATACATGTAGGAATAACAAATAAAAATATACTTAAAGACTTTATATAAGCAAAATACCCTATAACAATAGAAAGAAAACTTGCTATCCACATATTAGATATATAGTTTTTTAAATTTTTTCCTGATAATCTTTCTGCATCTTCTGCTGTTTGCCACTGTAATAAGTTTTTCTTACTTATACTAATTCTATAAAGAGTTCTTATTATAGCATCCACCATTAAATAAGCTTTGTGAGGTATAAAAGTAAATATTAAGAAAAATTGACTACATATTCTCTTTATTCCATCAATCTTTCCAGATAAACTTAATCCTACAATTGGAGATACAACAGTATCTGAAACATTAAATAATATAGGTGCAACAACAGAGATAAAACCTATAGTTATCATAGTTTCCGTTCCAAAAGGAAAAATTAATGATAAAATTATTAAAAATACTATAGATACAGATAATAAACTTCTTCTTAAATTATCAATAATCTTCCACTTTGACAGTCTATTAATAGATTTGCTTTTTATCCAAGGAAGTAATTGCCAATCTCCTCTAACCCATCTATGTATTCTTTTAGCATTAGAAATATAGTATGCTGGGTATCCATCTATAAGTTCAATATCTGTAACAAGGCCTGCTCTAACATAAGATCCTTCTAATAAATCATGACTTAAAACAGTATCTTCAGGTATTTCATCAGATAACATATAGTTAAAAACGTCTAAATTATATATTCCTTTTCCTGTATAAATTCCTTCATTAAATAAATCCTGATATGTATCTGAAATAGCTGTAGTATACATATCTATCCCTACTTCTCCTGAAAAAATACTAGAAAAAGTAGTCTTATTTGCACTTTCTATACTAACACTTATTCTAGGTTGCATTAATCCATATCCAAAAACAACTCTTTTATTTTTTTTATCTATTACAGGTCTATTTAATATATGTTCCATTGCTCCTATTAATTTTTTAGCACTATCTCTTGGTAGTTTTGTATCCGCATCTAGAGTTATTACATACTTAACCTTTTTTAGTGGAGAAATATCACTACTAAACACATCGTAACTAGTATTTTTATCTCCTCTTATCATTTTATTAAATTCTACTAGTTTACCTCTTTTTCTTTCCCAGCCCATCCATAAGTTTTCTTTTTTATTAAATTTTCTATATCTACTGAAAAAGAAAAATATATTTTCTCCCTCTTTTGAATACTTATCATTTAATAATTTTACTTTTTTAAGTGCTTCATCAATTATTCCTTTATCTTCTTTATTCTCTTTTTTATTACTATCTTTAAAATCAGAAAGAAGAGCAAAATAAATATTTTTTTCTTTATTTGCTAAATAGTATACTTCCATTTCATCCATAAGCTCATTTACTCTTTTTTTGTTATTTATTAATGTAGGAATTACTACTACAGTAGAACTTTCCTCTGGTATACCATTTTTGAATTCTAGTTTAGGAATATAATCTGGTTCCATTAAATTATTCAAAGTCCAATTAACTATGGAAAATATAATTTCACTACAAGGAATTAGTAAAATTAAAAATTGAAAAATTACTGAATATATATTGAAATTAGTTTCTGTATAATAAATTGAAAATAATACTAATAAATCAAAAATTATAGTACCTAAGCTTAAAAAGCTTATATAATGAGATACTTTATGTTTTGATAAAAATATTTTAAATTTATCTTTAATTTTTTTTCTATAATTTATTTTTTCTTCTAACTTATTTCTTCCTTCTTCTTTTACTATATAAAAGCCAACATGAGATTTATACTGGTCCTCAGATTCTTTAATATTTTCAGCACACTCTATAGCTTTTTGAGCTATATATGTTTCTGGTAACTTTATTTTTTTAGACATTTTTTCTATGGTATGTCTGTAGTTATCTTTAGATGGAAAATCCATTTTGCCATATATTCCTGAAGGATCTTTTAATAGTATTTTTTCAACAATACTAGTTCTTTCAAAAACATTTCTCCAATCTATTGCTTCTATAGTTCTCATTGCTGTTATACAATTTCCTATAATCATCTGTTGCTTAGATTGCTTTCTATGTCCAAAATTTATTATATTTTCTAAATAAGTTTCTTGCCTTTGTAAATTTTCATTTATTAAATCATATAACTCTATATTGTTTACTCCATTGTCTTTTATAATGTTTACAAATTTTTCAGTAAAATATGGTGTAAAATCTATTGATTTTTCTTTAAGTTCTTCTATAACTTTATCTAATTTTTGTCTATCATTATAATCTATAACATGATCTGCTAATTCTTCTCCTTTTTTTCTTTCATTTTGTATATATATTATTTCATCTGATATTAAAGAAATTTTCTGTATTAATGCTATTCTAAGCATTATTGGAAGTGCCCATATTTCTCCACTACTTAAAATACTATTTTTTTGATAAGAGGTTATAAAATCTATTATAATATCTCCATTTATTTTTCCATCTGTTTTAGATATTATTTCTAAAGCAATTTTATATATCCTAGGAAAACACTTCATATTTCCTTTATCTATAACAGGAAGTTTCATATAATAAGAAGATGGCATATTTCTTTTTATATCTTTATATTCTTTTTCTATAAGGTATACATTATCTAAAAGCCACTCTCCAGCTGGTACATTCAAGACTCCATTTTCATTTAAATTACCTATATTCGTATAATTTTTTATTATTTTTTTATAACTTTTATCTAAATTTTTTAATATAAATCTTCTACATTTTCTATTTGAAGTTGTAGAATAATTCTCTGAAATTTCTTTAGCATATTCTTTTAACTTTTCATTATCTAAAGTTAAATTTGAATATATATTATTCATATCATCTATAATTTCATCACTATAATTTTCCTTACTGCATAAATAATTTTTATATAATGAATAAATTAAAATAACTGTAGTTATAATCAATATTATTGCTAAATATCTAACCATCTTATCCATCCTTCCTAAATGAAAAGTTATACTTACAATATTATTGCCATTTACTTTTCAAAATATTATTTTAATTTATTTATTTTTTAAATATCCTTACCTTAAAATATATAAAATGAAACTATTTTAATCTTCCATTTTAAAAAAAATTAGTATATTAACTAATAATTATCCTAAAAAAAAAGAAGTAAAATATTTAATTTTACTTCTCTTTTTATTTATATATTGTATTTAAAAATATCTACTTAAATATATTAAAATAAATAATAAATTAAAGATTATATGAGTACTAATAATTTTCTTCAGCAGCTTCTGCAATAGCTTTTGTTTCATGAACTGTACCACGTGGATGCTCTGGTGGTGCATAAATAGAATATAATTTTATAGGCTTATCACCAGTATTTATTAAATTATGCCATTTTCCTGCTGGTATAAAGATTGCATAATCGTCATAAACTTTTCTTTGAAAATTTAAATTACCTTTACTATCTCCCATTTTAACAATTCCTTCGCCTTCTTCAATACGTATAAATTGATCAAGGTTAGGGTGAGTTTCTAATCCAATATCTTCTCCAACACCTATACTCATTAATGTAAGTTGTAAATGATCTCCTGTCCATAGAGCAGTGCGATAAGTATTATTTTTCTTAGTAGCCTCTTCAATATTTACTACAAAAGGATTAGGACCATAATCTTTTAATTTAATTGAGCATTTTTGTGGAGAATAATAAGGCATCTGGCCTTTATTATAAAAATTATACATAGGATTTGGCATACACATCCAATAAGGACATACACACATTCTATAAGGATTACACATATACATATTGTTCATTCCTTTCATCTAATTACAATATTTATAATATGCTGTAATCTATAGAGTGTGTTTTCACTATATCCTTAATAACAACAAAGAGAATATTTAAATAAAATCATCTTCTATTTAAACATTCCCTTTTTATAAAATATTAGATAACTCTATATTATCTAATTATTAATTAACTAAGGCACATTAAAAAAATAAATAAGCCAGTATGCTAGTATATTTTATAAATCCAATTCATTTGAAATTAATTCATCATAAGTTTGTCTTTTACAAATTACTTTAGCTTTATCTTTATTAACTAAAACAACTGCTGCCCTTGGTATTTTATTATAATTACTAGACATAGAATATCCATATGCTCCTGTATTTAATACTGCTAATATATCTCCTGTTTTAGGCTCTGTTATACTTATATTATTTATAAGTACATCTCCAGATTCACAGCATTTCCCTACCAATCTAACTTCATTACTGACTTCACTTTTTATATTATTACATACCATACACTCATATTCTGAATTATATAGTGCTGGTCGTATATTATCAGTCATTCCTCCATCTACAGAAACATATTTTCTTACAGATGGAATTTCTTTTATAGATCCAACAGAATATAAAGTTGTACCAGCATTTCCTACAATTGATCTTCCTGGTTCTATAACTAATATAGGCATTTTCATATTAAGCTTTTCACAAACTTTTTCAGCTTGATTTAATATAGAAGTACAGAATGTTTTAGCAGATTTAGGTTCATCACCTTCTTTATAATATATACCGAATCCTCCACCTAAATCTATTTCTTTTACTTCTATACCTAGTTCCTTCTGTACATTATTTGCTAATTCAAATAATATATCAACTTCTTCTTCATAAGGCTTTGTTTCAAAAATTTGTGAGCCTATATGACAATGGAAGCCCATAAATTCAATATTATCTAAATCGCTACAAGTTTTAACTGCTTTTAAAACTATATTATCTAATACAGTAAAACCAAATTTTGAATCTAATTGTCCTGTTTTTATATAACTATGAGTATGAGCTTCTATTCCTGGAGTTACTCTTAATAAAACTTCTTGAGTTTTATTAAGCTTTTTAGCTATACTACTTATAAGTTCTAATTCATAAAAATTATCCGCTACAAATTTACCTACTCCAAGTTTTATACCCATCTCTATCTCATCTTTTGTTTTATTATTACCATGAAAATAGATTTTGTTCATAGGAAAACCGCTCTTATAAGCTGTATATAATTCTCCACCAGATACTACATCTAAGCACATTCCTTCTTCATTTATAAGATTACACATAGCTTTAGTTAAAAAAGCTTTTCCTGCGTAAGCAACTTTATTTCCTGATTCTTTTACTTTAAAATTTTCGATGTAACTTTTACAGCTTTGTCTCATAAGCTCTTCATCCATAACATATAAAGGAGTACCAAAGTTTTCTGCTAAACTTTTAGCACTTATTTCCCCTATATATAGAGCATTATCTCTAACATTCATACTTCCAAACAAATTCATAAAATTTCCTCCTATGGTAAATAACCTCTATCTATTTCCTATAAATTAAATTCTTTTGCTACTATATTTACTGCATTAAATTTGTCTTCTCTTTTTATAGCACATGTTATTCTTATTTCAGAAGTAGTTATCATCTTAACTTCTATATGATTTTCGCTAAATAATTTAAATATTCTAGCAGTAACCCCTGAAGTAGTTTTCATTCCTATACCTACCACAGAGAATTTTGTTATATTTTCATCTATATGAATCTTATCTCTGCTACTGTATTCTTCTATAATTCCCATACATTCTTCTACATCTTCTTTTGGTATAGTAAAAGATAAATTAACTGTATTATTTATAGGTGCAGTTTGACTTATCATATCTATATTTATATGTCTTTCAGCTACTTTATTAAATATATCTGATATTATATTTATATTGTTTGATACATCTTCAATTGTTATTGACACATCATCATCACTTGTTGCTAGCCCTGTTATAGCTTTCATTTCCATATTCATATTATTCATCCCCTTTATAATAGTTCCTCTTTCATTTCCGTTACTTAATCCAACATATATAGGTATATCATATTTTTGACCAAGTTCTACCGCTCTAGAATGCATAACTTGAGCTCCTAAACTAGATAACTCTAACATTTCTTCATACTCTATATAATCTAATTTTTTAGCATCTTTATATACTCTAGGATCTATGCTATATATACCATCTACATCTGTGTATATCTCACAGCTTCCTTTTAATTTTGCTGCAATAGCTACTGCTGAAGTGTCTGATCCACCTCTTCCTAAAGTAGTTATATTTCCTTCTTGGTTTATCCCCTGAAAACCAGCTATCACAACTATTCTTCCCATTTTTAAACTTTCTTTAATTTTACTGTCATCTATATCATCTATAAATGATTTTCCATGCATACCATTAGCCTTTACTCCTACTTGATAAGCGGTATAACTTATAGATTCAAATCCTAAACTTTTTATAGTCATGGCAAGTAGAGAAGATGACATCATTTCCCCAGTAGATATCAAAGCATCAAGCTCTCTTTTATCTGGATTACAAGTTACTTCTTTTGCTAAACATATTAAATTATCTGTAGTATCGCCCATAGCTGAAACTACTACTACTACATCATGCCCTTGCTTTTTTTTGCTGATAACAGATTCAGCAACTTTTTTTATTTTTTCAATAGTTCCAACAGAACTCCCACCATATTTTTGAACAACTATAGACATGTTAATCCCCCTTTTTTAATATAAAATTAAAGTGCAACAAAGGAACACCTTTGCTGCACTTATACTATCTATATAATAATATATTAATACAACCCTAGTGTACCTATGTAGCTCTCCACTAAAACGTGACAGCTTTACACATATTATGTGTAAATCCAGGAAAAAACTTTGCCAAATTTATTTCCTTCGGCCACAATTCCTTTCTCTATTTATCATAACCTGCCGGTTCAAAATAGATACTAATAATTCTGGCGCCTCTCCATAAGTAACATAATTATTCGTTTTTTTAAATTTTTATTAGTTTAACATAGATTTTAATATAAATCAACAATTTTTATGTTAAATTTATTATTTTAAAGTATAAAACTTCTTTAATGATTCTATCATATAGACTTGATCTTTTACTCCACCTAGTTCTCTAATAGAATGCATAGCTAAAAGAGGAGTTCCAACATCTACAGAATTAATATTAACATGTGTTGAAGATATAGGCCCTATTGTAGACCCACCTCTTTCGTCAGATCTATTAACAAATTTTTGAACAGGTACTTTAGCTACATTGCATATTTCTTCATATACTGATGTAGAATATGAATCTGATGTATAACTTTGATTAGCATTAATTTTTATAACTGGACCTTGATTTATTATAGGTTTATTAGTTGGATCCGCTTTTTCTTCTCTATTTGGATGAACTGCATGAGCAGAATCACAAGATATAATAAATGATTTAGAAAGAGTTCTAAAATAATCTTCTCTATCTTTTCCTAAAGCTAAAACTATTCTTTCTATTACATTTGAAAGAAGAGGAGAATCTGCCCCTTGTTTTGTAGAACTTCCTACTTCTTCATTATCAAAACAAACTAGCATTTTACTTGAATTTTCTATATCTGTTTCTACTAAAGCTTTTAGTCCTGCATGAACCATAGTTAAATCATCTAATTTAGGAGAAGATATAAATTCATTATCCATTCCCATTACACAGCCTTTTTCAAACTCATATAAAAATAATTCAAAATCTAATATATCAGATTTTTTTATATTTAACTCTCTACACAATATATTTGTTAAATAGTCTTTTTTTTCTAACTTTTCATTTATCATTCCAAGTATAGGTAACATATCTTTTTGTCTATTTAATTCATAACCTTTATTTACCTCTCTGTTCATATGAATAGCTAAATTAGGTATTATAATTATTGGTTTTTTTACATTAATTAATTTCGTTTCAGGATTAAATGGATTTTTGCCTTTAACTGTAACTCTACCTGCTAAAGATAAAGGTCTATCCATCCAAGTATTTAATATTGGTCCCCCATACACCTCTGTATTTAATTTTACATAATCTCCTTTAGAAAATATATGTGGATTTGGTTTTATCTTAAATGTAGGTGAATCTGTATGAGCTCCTACTATTCTAAATCCACTATTTTCAATATCTTTATCTCCTATACTAAAAGCTATTATAGCAGAATCGTTTTTTGTAACATAGTACTTCCCACCTTTTACAAGATCCCATCTTTCACATTCTTTAAGTTCTTCAAAATCATTTGAATCAAGAATATATTTAATATTTTCTACAACATGAAAAGGCGAAGGACTATCATATATAAAGTTTATAAGGTTATCAGATACTTTTAAGTAATCATTCATAAAAACACCACCTGTCAATATTATAATTTAATTATAACAAAAGAACTGAATTTATGAATGATATTACAGCATATTATATAAATAATGTTTGATTTGATGCAAAAAAAATTATAACTATCAATCCTATAAAACTTATACTAATACATAATAACAGTATTAGAACAAATAAAATAACTAAATTTACAATATTATATTAAATTTAGTCATTTTATTCATATTAATTAATTTTTAATTCTTTGCTTTTATAATTAAAATTTTTAATTATATACAAATTAAATTTTAATACTATCTACTAAATATATTTTACCTGTTGAACTTAATTTATATTCAAATATCTGTTTTATATCAATTATATCTTTATATCTATTTACTATTTCAAATTTATTTTTAAAACATCTAACATGTCCTTTACATATAAAATTAGGAACAGAAAATATAACATTACTTTCTTTTTCTATATTTTTTAATACTTTCATATCTTCTTGAAGATGTTCCAATACTTCCAACATTATTATTACATTATATCCCTTTTTGTAAACATTAGAAGTATATATATCATCACATAAAAATTTTTCTTTATATCTAGGATTAATCTTTTTGGCTAAATCTATAGCTACAGTACTAAAATCCAATCCCATATAATTATTTATATTGTTATCAAAAAGTAAATTAGCAAACTGTCCTGGTCCACATCCAACATCTAATATACTACAGTTTTTTATTCCTTTTATAAGTTCTAACGCCTTATTCCAAATTTCAATGTACTGACTTTTAGAATAATGTTTATGATATGATTTATTGGCTCCACCTGCAGTGTACACTGAATTATAATATAAAGCTCTCTCTTCCTTCATAATTTATTTCCTCCATGTTAAATATATTCATATTAAATAATATATTGTTATATTTTTTAATACAAAATTAGATAGATTTATTATTTGTCTTTATTTTGAAGTCTACATATTTTTATTTATTATCTAAATACCACTTAATTGTTTCCTTTATTCCAATTTCAAAAGAGACTTCAGGATACCAGCTTAATTCTTTTTTTATTTTTTTAGCATCTATACCATACCTTTTATCATGACCTTTTCTATCTTTTACATATCTTATTAATTTTTCTGTCACATCCTTATCTACGTTTTCATTTATATAACTTATAATTTTTTTTACTATATCTATATTAAATTTTTCATTGTGACCTCCAATATTATATATCTCTCCTTCTTTTCCATTGTTTACAACTTTATCTATTGCTTTACAATGATCTTCAACATAAAGCCAATCTCTTACATTTAGTCCATCTCCATATATAGGTATACATTTATGATTTAAACAATTATTTATTGTAAGTGGTATCAGTTTTTCTAGAAATTGGTGAGGACCATAATTATTAGAACACCTTGTTATATTAACTGGCATATTATACGTATCAAAGTAAGATTTAACCAATAGGTCCGCTCCTGCCTTACTTGATGAATATGGACTATGAGGGTTTAATGGCGTTTTTTCCGTAAAATAACCTTCTCTACCTAAAGATCCATAAACTTCATCTGTTGAAATTTGAATATATTTTACTCCTATTTTCCATTTGTTTTCCTTTAGCCATGCATTTTTTGAACAATTTAGCAAATTTACTGTACCCATAATGTTAGTCTTTATAAATATTTCTGGGTTTTTTATACTTCTGTCTACATGTGATTCTGCTGCGAAATGCACTACATAATTTATATCATTTTTTTTAAATAACTCTAAAACTAATTCTTTATCACATACATCTCCCTGAATAAATTTATATCTTTTGTCATTTTCTATAACTTTTAAATTTTGTAAATTCCCCGCATACGTTAATTTATCTAAATTTATTATTCTTATATTAGTATACTTTTTAAGCATAAATATAATAAAATTAGATCCAATAAAACCTGCACCACCAGTAATTAAATATGTGTTCATTTTTCCCCCTATATAATTTTATTTATTAATATCATTAATAAAACTATTTAAAGCTTCTTTCCAAAATCTCATTTTATCTCCAATAGTACAGCTTAGCATCATGTTATCTAAACATGAATAATTTGGTCTTTTAGCCTTAGTCTTAAATTCATCTGAAGTACATGGAGTTATTTTACAATCAATTTTACTTAGTCTTATTATTTCCTTAGCAAAATCATACCTAGTAACCTCTCCTTTACCTGTACAATTATAAATTCCATAATTTTCTGTAGATATAATTTTTAAAATATGATATGCCAAATCATTAGCATTAGTTGGATTGCCTTCTTGGTCGTTAACTACCTTTAAATTTTCTTTTTCTTTAGCTAATTTCATTATTGTATAAACAAAGTTTTTGCCCACATGTCCGTATAACCATGAAGTTCTTATTATAAAATATCTTGAGCAAAAATCTCTTACAAAATTTTCACCCATAAGTTTTGTTTTTCCATAAGTATTACATGGTTTAGTTTCATCATATTCTCTTAATGGGTCTTTTCCTTTTGATGAAAAAACATAATCTGTAGAAATTTGAACTAGTTTAGCTTTTATTTTTTCACACACAATAGCTAAATTTCTAGGGCCAAAAGAGTTAGCTTTAAATGCTAACTCTTTATTTTCCTCACATCTATCCACATTTGTAAAAGCTGCACAATTTATAACTACATCTGGAGTAATACGTGTTAAAACTTTATTGACTTTTTCTAAATTAGATATATCTAATCTAGAAGAATCCATAAATATAAATTTAGAACTTATAATTTCTTTTGATATTTCTCCAATGTCAGCTCTTTTATTTTCTAATATTAATTTTATTTCATTTCCTAGTTGTCCTTTTGCTCCTGTGATCAAAATAACCATATATCTTCCCCCTATTTTTTATATTTAAAAGGGATATTTACTTTATTTAAAGGCTTTTGTTTTTTATCTTTTTCAGATAAAATTACATTCTTTATTTCTTTTAATGGCCATTTTATACCAATATCTTCATCATTCCAAAGAACTCCACTATCATACTGAGGAGCATAAAAATCTGTGCATTTATAATTGAAAATTGCATTTTCTGATAACACTAAAAAACCATGAGCAAAACCTTCTGGTATATAAAATTGTTTTTTATTACACTCTGTTAACAAAACCCCCTGCCATTTTCCAAAACTGGGTGATCCTTTCCTTAGATCTACAGCAACATCAAATACTTTACCTTTTGTAACTCTTACCAATTTCCCTTGAGTATGTTTTGTTTGAAAGTGTAATCCTCTAAGTACACCTTTTGTAGATTTAGACTCGTTATCTTGAACAAAATTCATAGTAAGCCCTTCATCAAAGAAATCTTTTTTATTATAGGTTTCCATAAAATAACCTCTGTTATCTTTAAACATTTTGGACTCTATTATATACACATCTTCTAATTTTGTTTTTATAAAATTAAACTTTCCCATAATATACTTCCTTTATAAATACTTACTTTTATATCATTTTACTTAAATTTCTTCTACTATATCCATTAAATACTTTCCATATCCTGTTTTTAACAAAGGTTTCGCCAATTTTACAACTTTTTCATAGTCTATCCATCCTTTTTTATAAGCAATTTCTTCTAAGCATGCAATATATGTGCCTTGCATACTTTCAACTGCTTCTATAAAGTTTGAAGCTTTAAGCATAGATTCATGGGTTCCTGTATCAATCCAAGCCATCCCTCTTCCTAAAACATCAACTTTTAGTGTACCTTCTTTCATATAAAGTTTATTTAAATCCATTATTTCTAATTCTCCTCTATTAGAAGGTTTCAAAGTCTTTGCTTTTTCAATTACTGAGTTATCGTAAAAATATAATCCAGGAACAGCATATTTTGACTTTGGAAATTGGGGTTTTTCCTCCAAAGATAATACTTTGCCGTCATTATCAAATTCAACTACTCCAAAAGCTTTTGGATTATGAACATAATATCCAAATATACATGCTCCTTTTTCTAATTTAGCTGCTCTTTTTAAGTGATTACTAAAACTTTGACCATAAAATATATTATCTCCTAGAATCATAGCAACATTATCATTACCTATAAATTTTTCTCCTATAATAAAAGCCTCGGCTAACCCATTCGGACTTTCTTGAACCTCATATTTTATATTTAATCCTAAATTTGATCCATCTTTAAATAAACTTTTAAATACAGGAAGATCTCTTTGTGTGGATATTATTAATATATCTCTTATATCCGCAAGCATAAGTACAGACATAGGATAATAAATCATAGGTTTATCATATATTGGAGCTATCTGTTTTGATATTGACTTTGTTACAGGATATAATCTAGTTCCAGATCCTCCAGCTAAAATAATGCCCTTCATTCCATAAACTCCTTTAAATATGAATTTATTTGTCTATACAATTTATTTTTTAATCTATATTAATATTTTTATAAATAAACTTACATGATAAATCTTTGAATAATTATATGCTTATAAATATATTTTTTCTCTTTTAAAATAGATAATTAATAGATTTTCATTGAATCTATTTGTGCTTTAAGAATTTTTATTTCTTTAGTATACATTTCAGATTCAGTAATACTTTTATCTAAATACTTTTGTGATAAAAGTATTAAAGGTTGTATATACTCTTTTATTTGTTCTTGTTCTAAACATATACACCTGTTCAAAAGTCTAATATTTTTATTGTAATATACCATAGCTGTATTAAAATAATGTTTTCCTATTTTATACATTTTTATAGATTTTCTTTTATTTGTATCATATTTATCCCATTGAATTTCAGGTATATATATTTTTTCATCAAAATTATTAACTATATACTCCATAGCTGAAATTATTGATTTTATTCTTCCCTTAATATTATAAGTTAGATTATTTTCATGTAATCTATAGCAAGTTGTATTACAATTTATAATATTCCTTTTAAATCCATATTTAACATATACTAATGTATTTAATGTATCTAATCCTACTACATTATCGGGATCATAAATAAATTTCAATTTATTTTTTATAAAAAAATCCTTCTTAAACATAGCTCTACAAAACGGTATTACTCCAGATCCCATTTTTTGAAATGTTTTACATATCACCTCATCATTATTAAATTGTATACTTCTCCACACTGCTTTTTTATTTGATTTACAATCTACTGTTTGAGTATTTCCATAAACACAATCTAACGTCTTATCATTAAGGAAACTATATACATGTTTACTTATTACATTGTTGTCATATAAAAAATCATCTGTTGACAAAATAAAAAAATATTCCCCTTTTGCTATTTCTATAATTTCTTTCATAGATAAATTAGGATTTCCACTATTCTTAGAATGATATATTGCTTTAATATTTTTATATTTTTGTTCATATTCTTTTATTTTTTCTATAGAACCATCTGTAGAACAATCATCTACTATCAATATTTCTATATTATTATAATCTTGATTTAATACCGAGTTTAGACATTCATCTAAAAAATTTATATAGTTATAATTTGTTATTCCTACAGTAACTAATGGATTTTTTTCAGAATGCTTCTCTGGTTTTTTTATTAGGTTTTTTAGTAATTTAAGTATTTCTTGTTTTTCTCTGGCTGATGAGTAGTTATCTTCTATAAACTTTCTATATTCATTAGAATTATATTCATCAGAAGTTATCATTTTTACTGCTTCATCTATATTATCAAATATATATTTCTCATTATAATGATCCTTTAATCCTTCACAATTGTGAATAATTGGCTTTATTCCACTACACATCGATTCCGCTGCTGCAAAACATAATCCTTCGTCTATACTAGATATTAAAATATATTGTATTTTTTTTAACCATTCTATTTTTTGATGAAAATTCCTCCAACCATAAAACAATACATCTTTTTCTAATTTATTGTATTTTATAAAATATTTATAATATTCATAAGTTCTACCATCTTTAAATTTTCCTGCTAAATGTAACTTATATCTTGAATCCATATCATGTAATTTTTTAAATATATCTAATGTTAATGGAATATTTTTTTTAAAATCCATAAATCCTAGATATCCTATATTAAAACCTTTTTTTCTTTTTTTAAAAGGATATAAAGTAGTATTTATTCCACAAAATACTGTTTCTATTTTTAAATTTCCTTTATATAGATTCTTAGTTTTTTCTTCAAATATACGTCTTACATGAGGAGCTACTATTATTAATTGGTCTACATTCTCCCACTTAGTTCTTAATATATTGTTAGTATATACTTCATATCCATGTATTCTACATATAATTTTTTTCTCTTTAGCAATTTCTTGCTTACTTCCATGTATAACTATCCAATCACACCATTCAAACCAACAAATATCTGCCCATTTCATCCACTTATTAATTTGTTCATAAGTTTTAACTATAACTTTTTTTGTCTCATATTCATTAGATAAATTATTAATTATATCATCAATAAAAGCATCTCCACCAGGTATAATAAAAAATACTAATTTTTTTCTCATTTCCATTATTATTTCTCCTTTAAAATTTTTAAATACCATTGATGTAATTAACAAATTTAATCTTTTAATTATCTACTTTTAATTGTAACAATTCATCAAAAGTCTTACTTAGCTCTTGAGTTAAATATTTTCTATCATACTTACGAATTTCTTTTTCATTGTAAACTATTGTATTTTTACTATTTTCCCAATTTTTATATTGTTCATATATAAATTTTTTAATTCCTTCAACATCACTATATTCAAAATTTTTTCCACAGCTAGTTTCATCTAAAAGTTTTTCAACTAAACTTCCCTTAGGAGATATAGATAAAATTGGACTCTTACACCTTAAATATTCAAATACTTTTCCTGTATATACTGATTTAACTTTAGGATTTATTCCTACTAGCAATAATAGTAAATTTGAACTAACAATATATTCTACACTTTTACTATGATGTAAGTAACCTAAATATTTTATTATTTTATGTTTATTATATTTAAATATATTATTATATATATCTTGAGTACATGTTCCTATAAATTTAATCCACACCTTATCTTTATCTATTAAACCTTTATCTATCAACTCATTCATTGCTTCTAAAACTGTATACGGTAATCTTTGTAAATATAAAGTCCCATTATAAACTATAGTAAATTTTTCTTTGTTTTTAGGTGAACTATTAAATTTTTTAAAATCATCTTCATCATATCCATTTGTGATAACTTTTATTTTTGATTCTTCTATTCCGAAATTCTTAATATAATTATTTTTAGCTTCAGTAGAAATAGTAATAATTTTATCACTTTTGTCTAAAACACATCTTTCTAAATTCTCTTGTATTTTAAATATAATATTATTTTTGTTTACATTGTCATATGGATTATTGGTCCACTCGTCTCTAAAATCTGTAACCCATGGAATATTATATTTCTTCTTTAACTTTCTAGCTATTAGGTGAGAAGATAATGGACTAAGTGTAGAATATATTAGATCTATATTATCAAAATCAATATATTTCTCTATATCTTTCAAAGTATTAATTGCCCAAAATGTTTGTGTATCTGGAATATTTAAGGATGCTTTCATTTTTATTAAACTATTCTTAAATAAATCTTTAAAATATCGTTTACCTTCTTCCTCTAGCGCATCTATAACTAAATCAAAATCTTTACTTATTTCATTTGATATATTCTCTAAATAAGATTCTGGTTTTGTATTTTCAAATCTAATTATTTTTAAATCTTTAGGTATATCATCATTTAAAGTAATATCATTCATATATGATGATGTATGTTCAACCGTTACAACTACTGGATCCCAATTAAATTTTTTCAAATATTTAGTAAATTTCAAACTTCTTTGAGTTCCAGCCCCTCCTACTGGTGGATAATGATATGCAATAAATAATACTTTTTTCAAAAAATCACATCCTGACTTATTAACAACTACATGTTATATTCTTTAAAGATAAGAATTAAACTACAAATAAATTTCTAAAGTATCTTTTTATATAATGTTTTAGCAATGTATCTACTATTATTAATTCAAGAATAGAGTTAATAATGTATTAAATTTAACTATCTACTTTTAATTCTAATAGCTTATCAAAAATCTTACCTAACTGTTCAGTTAAATATTCTCTATCATACTTATAAATTTCATTTTCGTTAGGCATTATAGCCTCTGTACCATTTTCCCAATGTTTATATTGTTCATATATAAATTTTTTAATTCCTTCAACATCACTATATTGAACATTTTTTCCACAACTAGTTTCATCTAAAAGTTTTTCAACTAGACTTTCTTTAGGAGATATAGATAAAATTGGATTCGCACTTCTTAAATATTCAAATATCTTTCCTGTATATACTGACTTCACTTTAGGATTTACCCCTACTAATAATAATAATAAATTTGCGTTAACTACATATGAAAGACTTTGATCATGCTTCAAATATCCTAAATATTTTATTATATTATGCTTATTATATTTAAATATATTATTATATATATTTTGATCACATGTTCCTATAAATTTAATCCACACTTTATCTTTATCTATTAATCCTTCATCTATTAGTTCATTCATTGCTTGTAAAACTGTATATGGCATCCTTTCCATATATAAACTTCCACTATAAACTATAGTAAATTTTTCTTTATCATCGGATAAATTATTTAATCCTTTAAAATCATCCTCATCATATCCATTTGTTATAACTTGTATTTTTGAATCATCTATTCCAAATTTATTTATATAATTATTTTTAGCTATATCAGAAATAGTAATAATCTTATCACTTTCACCTAAAACACATTTTTCCAAATCCTCTTGTATTCTTACTATAATATTATTTCTATCAAAAGTCTGATAAGGATTATTTGTCCATTCATCTCTAAAATCTGCAACCCACGGAATATTATACTTATGCTTTAACTTCCTTGCTATCAAATGACAAGAAAAAGGCCCACATGTAGAATATATTAAATCTATGTCATTAAAATCAACTTGTTTTTCTATATTTTCTAAAACATTTACTGCCCAAAATGTTTGCATATCAGGAACTTGTAACAACGACTTTGATCGCATTACATAATTTTTAAATGAATCAGTAAAATGCTTTTTATACCCTTCACTTAGCATATCTAAAACTGGACTAAATTTTTCACTCATTTTATTTACTATATCAGCTAAATAATCTTGTTGATTTATTTCTTCCATTCTAACTACTTTCAAGTTTTCAGGTATATCTTCTTTTAAACTGTCATCATTCATATATAATGATGTATCTTTTACAGTTACAACTATCGGTTCCCAATTAAATTCTGGCAAATATTTTGTAAACTTTAAACTTCTTTGAGTTCCTGACCATCCTATTGGTGGATAATGATATGCAATAAATAATACCTTTTTCAAAAAACCACATCCTAACTTCTCTATACAATATTTCACCAATATATATACTATGATTAATCTAATAATAATGTTAGTAAAATATTAAATATAAATATTAAAATGATAAAAAATCTAAAATAAGGAAAGATTTATATGTTATAATACATTATAAATTCTAATAGAATTCATTATAATAAGCTTGGTAGGTGTTTTTATGTTTACTAATTTTTTAATATCAAAGTTCATTAAAAATCATGATCAAATTAACAACAAAAAAGTAAGAGATTCTTATGGTTATTTAGCAAGTGTTGTAGGTATTTTATGTAATGTATTATTATTTATGGCAAAATTATTTATAGGACTAATTTCAAATAGTATAGCTGTCATAGCTGATGCATTTAATAACTTATCTGATGCAGCTTCTTCTATAATTACATTTTTAGGATTTAAACTTGCTTCAAAACCAGCAGATAAAGAGCATCCTTTTGGACACGGAAGAATAGAATATTTATCTGGATTTATAGTATCTTTTATGGTTTTATTAGTTGGTGTAGAATTTATAAAATCTTCTTTCAATAAAATAATTCACCCATCTTTAGTTAAATTTGAATATATACCATTTCTTATACTTATACTATCTATCCTTACAAAATTATGGTTAAGTTCATTTAATAAATCTATAGGAAATAAAATAAACTCCAATGCACTAAAAGCTTCTTCTTTTGATGCATTAAGTGATGTTATAGCATCTTCTTTTGTAGCCTTATCTCTACTCTTAAGTAGATGGATATCTTTCCCTATAGATGGATACTTTGGAGTTATAATTTCATTATTTATAATATATTCTGGAATAAGTTTAATAAAAGAAACATTGAATCCATTACTTGGAGAAGCTCCTGAACCGAAGCTTGTAAATGAAATTATTGATAAAGTTATGGAATATGATTTAATTATGGGAGTCCACGATTTAATCATACATAATTATGGCCCTAACAAATGGATGGCCTCAATTCACGCTGAAGTTCCTGCTAATGAATCTATAATGAAAATACATGAAGTAATTGATGACGCTGAAAAATATGTAAGTGAAAAATTAGATATTTTACTAGTAATTCATATGGATCCTGTAAATACTGATGATGAGGAAGTTGAATATGCAAGAAGGGAAATAGTTTTGCTCTTAATGAAATTTCCTATGATAAAATCTATGCACGATTTTAGAGTAGTTGGAAAAGGAGACTATAAGAATTTAATATTTGATATCGTTGTAGATTATACTTTCGTTGATAATGCTGAAAATACAAAAAAAATAAAAGATGATATAAATTCATACCTAAAAGAAAAGCATCCTGAATATACTGCAGTTATAACAATTGACAAAGACTTTATGAGTTAATGTACAAATTTAAACTTTTAAGCATATTATATATAGTGATTTAATTCAAGGAGATGATTATGTTGTCAAATCTTTCGAAGCATGCTTTTCCTGGCAGTAACACTTCTGAAGGTTTTTTCTCTTTATTTGACTATATAATAAAGTCTGATAAAGCTCAAAGAATAATATGTTTAAAAGGTGGACCTGGTACTGGTAAATCTTCATTAATGAAAAAAATAGGTAAAATTTTTGAAGATAAAAATTTTGATGTAGAATATTTTCATTGTTCATCTGATAGTGAATCTTTAGATTCTATAGTTATACCTAAAATTAAAGTATGCTTAGTAGATGGTACTGCACCTCATATTATTGATCCTAAATTTCCAGGTATTATAGATGAAATAATTAATCTTGGAACTTATCTAGATGACGAGGAACTTTTAAAACATAAAGAAGAAATATTATGTACAAGTAAAGAAATTAGTAATACTTTTAAAAGATGTTATAAATACCTTAAGTCAGCTAGATGCATACATGATGATTGGAGCTTTTTAAATAATAGTTTTATAGATTTATTAAAATTTAATAATCTACAAAATGATTTAGAAAAAACTATTATTTCCCCTGTAAAAACTACTTGTAAATTAGGATATAAAAGACACCTTTTTGCTACTGCATTTACTCCTCAAGGAATAATAACTCATATAAACACATTATATAAGCCTTACAATAATATATACGTATTAAATGGAGGTCCAGGTACAGGTAAAACAAGTATACTAAAAAATATATCCGATAAAATATATAAAAAAGGCTATTACGTAGAAATATATCATGATCCACTTACACCTTCTAGAATAGAGCATGTATTAATACCTGATTTAGATTTAGCTATATTAACTTCTAATGAAATTAACAGAATGTCTTTTGTAGGACAACAAATATATATGGATAATTTATTAGAAACATCTAGATTAGCTGCTAATAAAGAAAAAATTGAAGAAGATAAGGAATTATTCTATAAATTAATAGATAAAGCTTTGTCCATTCTTAATGAGGAAAAACTCCTTCATGATGAGTTAGAAAACTATTATGTAAAAAATATAGATTTTACTAAGGTAGACAAAGTTGTTGATAATTTAATAAAAAGGTTATTAAGCTATGCTAATTGTTCTAATAACTAAATTTATTTTAATTTCAAAAATTTCAAACAAATAAAAAAACCCGCTATTATACGGGTTTTTATTTTTATTAACAGTTATAGCTTTAAAGTTATCCACATTGTTGATAACTATTTTATACCCTTGTTGATAACAACAAGTTCGTGTAATGCTCTTGTAGCCATTACATAGTTCAAGTTATTATGCATACTTTTATATTCTATATTGTTTACTCCAATAACGCAATCAAATTCTAAACCTTTTGTCAAAAAAGATGGAATTATTATATTACCACCGGAATATATTATATCTTCTTTATCTATTAGATTTATATATCTACTGTTTTTTAATAACTCTCCTAAAGACTGAGTATCCTTAAAATCTTCACAAACAATGGCTATATTTTCATACCCTTTTTGTTTAAATCTATCTATATGATAGAAAATATTTTCTTTTAAACTTTTTTCATCATTTATATTTTCAATAACTACATTATTTCCTTCTCTAACTAAAGGAACTATAGTATTAGTTTTTAAAAATTTATTAGCATATTCCATTATTTGTTTAGTAGATCTATAACTTTTTTGTAAATAATAATATTTAGTATCTACTTTGTCCAATATTTTATCGATTTTTAACATAGCTGGATTTTTATCTGATTCTAATATTCTTTGATTAGAATCTCCTACTACAGTAAAGAACTTACAATTTGTAATTTCTTTAAGTACAATAAATTGTAATAAAGAATACTCTTGAGCTTCATCAATAACTATATGTTTTATAGATTTGTTAAGTCTTAGTCCTTCTAATTTTATTTTTAAATAAAGTATCGGTGCTATATCATCTACTGTTAATTTATCATTATTAAATTTTATATATATATCCTCTACTTTTTCTCCATCTAACCATTTCAAACTATTTTTAGTTTCTACTAATTTTTTTATTATATCTCTTATATCATTTTTTCTAGAAAACTCAAGATTATTTCCTTCTAGTTTTATTTCTTCTTCTGTCATATTATTAATTTTATCTTTATATTTTTTTTCTATTTCAAATACTTTTTTATCTCTTACATCTTTTAGTTTAGAAAAAATTATTCTCTTTATTTTTTTACTTCTTCTAAAAAGTGGCATATACTTAAAATAGTTATAAAACATTTCTTTTAATTCTTTTTTGTCTACAACTATCTCTCCCATAAACTCTATATCATTTAAAGAAAAATAATTTAAATCTAATCTTTCTACGAGTTTATCAAGTTCTCTTATATATTCTTCTGATTGCTTATGTATAGCTTTATTTATAAACTCAATATTATTAGATACAATCTTCTCCATATAATCACTAGAGCTTAAAATATCTGGTATATTAACAAGCTTTGATACAAAATCTAAAAATGTTGTTTGTTTTACTCCATTTTCTCCTAAACTAGGTAATATATTAGATATATAATCTATAAAAACATTGTTAGGACCTAATATTAAGATATTATCTTGTATTTCTTTTCTATAATTATAAAGTAAATAAGCTACCCTATGAAGAGCCACTGTAGTTTTACCACTTCCAGCTACTCCATTTACTACAACAGTTTTATCTCTCGGTTGCCTAATTATCTCATCCTGTTCTTTTTGTATGGTCATAACTATATCTTTTAATTTATCTGTAGCATTCTTACTTAAAACTTCTTTAAGCAGTTCATCTTTTACATCTAAATCTGAGTCAAACATTCCTTCTAACTTACCATTTTTTATTACATATTGACGCTTAGATTTAACATTTAGCTCAATTTCACCATCTGGAGAAGAATATTCAATATTACCTAATCTGCCTTCATAAAATATCTTACATATAGGCGCTCTCCAATCAACTACTAAAGGTTTATAATCTCCTTCTTTTGAAAATCCAAATCTTCCAATGTATATATTATCTTCTACTTTTTCATCTTCAAAAACAACTTTCCCAAAGTACCCATCTTTTTCAAGTATAGTTAGCTCTCTTAATTTAGCTTCTATATAGTTATATAATTTCTCTTTTAAATATATATCATGATCAAAATATTCTGCTACTTCATCTTCATCATCTCTATATTCTTCTATATTCTTTTTTCTATGTTCTAATATATAGTTTATTAATTCTTTTCTTTTTTCTACGTGATTTAATACACCTTTTCTTATTTCACTTATAACAAAATCTAAATGTTCCTTTTCCATAGCTAATTCTATTTGATTATAAAGATTATCATTTTTCTCATTTACATCCATAATGTAACTCTCCATTTCATTTATTATAAGTTTTATTATTTACTATCATATAATATAAGTTTTTATTAATAGCTATTTAAATTATTACCACTTTTTTATTTAAATTACTATCTACAGCTGTATTATTGATAATTATCATATTTATTTTTTATCTAAATTATTTTTTTCTTCATTATTTTCTGCTTCACCTATACTATTTTCTTCTTTATTATCAAATTCTTTTTCTTCCTTAAAATCTTTTTCACAAATATCTTCTTTTTTAGAAATTTCCTCTTTACTACAATCTTCATCAATTTCTATATCTTCACCTTTTACCATAGCCATAAATTCATTTCCCATAAGTGTTTCTTTTTCTAAAAGTCTATTTGCTATTTTATTAAGTAAATCTTTATTCTCATCTAAAATACTTATTGCTTTGCCATGACACTTTTTAATTAATTTTAGTGTTTCTTCATCTATCATAGTTGAAGTTTCCTGGCTACAATTTTGAACTGGTCTTCCATCTAAATATTTGTTTTGAATAGACTCTAATGCCATCATATCAAATTTTTCAGTCATACCATAAATAGTAACCATACTTCTTGCAGTTTGAGTTGCCCTTTCTATATCATTTGAAGCTCCTGTAGATATAGAATTAAATTTTATCTCCTCTGCTGAACGTCCACCTAGCATAACTGTAATTTTATCTAACATTTCTTTCTTGTTAACTAAATATTTCTCTTCTGTAGGAAGCTGCATAGTATATCCTAAGGCTCCCATAGTTCTTGGAACTATAGTTATTTTGTGAACAGGATCTGTATTTGGTAAAAGAGCTGCTACAAGTGCATGACCAACTTCGTGAAATGCAACCTGCTTTTTCTCATCAGCAGACATTATTCTATCTTTTTTCTCTTTACCTGCAATAACAACTTCTACTGCATCTTCTAAATCTTCTTGTATAACTTCTTCTCTTCCATTTTTAACAGCTCTAAGGGCTGATTCATTTATAATATTAGCTAAATCAGATCCAACAGCTCCTGGAGTCCCTTTTGCAATAGCATTTAAATCTACTTTAGATGACATTGTAACTCCTTTAGCATGAACTTCAAGTATTTTTTCTCTTCCTTTTAAATCTGGTCTATCTACAATTACTCTTCTATCAAATCTTCCTGGTCTTAAAAGTGCTTTATCTAAAACTTCTGGTCTATTTGTAGCTGCAAGCATTACAACACCTTTAGAAGAATCAAATCCATCCATTTCTGCTAAGAGTTGATTTAAAGTTTGCTCTCTTTCATCGTTATTTCCCATACTACTATCTCTACTTTTTCCAATAGCATCTATTTCATCTATAAACACTATACAAGGAGCTTTTTGTTGAGCTTGCTCAAATAAATCTCTAACCCTAGATGCACCCATACCTACAAACATTTCTACAAAACTAGATCCAGATATAGAAAAGAAGGGTACATTAGCTTCTCCTGCTACTGCTTTTGCAAGTAAAGTTTTACCGGTTCCTGGAGGTCCTACTAAAAGAGCACCCTTTGGTAGTTTTGCACCTATCTTTGTAAATCTTTCAGGTTTATGCAAAAAATCTACTATTTCAAGCAAGGATTCTTTTGCTTCATCTTGCCCTGCTACATCTTTAAAAGTAACCCCTGTTTCATTCTCTGCATATATTTTAGCAGTATTTTTGCCAAAGGACATAACACCGCCGCCCATTTTTTTATCTAATTTACTAAATAATATTTTTCCTAAAAACATAAATATCATAAGTGGGAAAACCCAAGTTACTATAAAATTCTTTATCATTGAATTCTGTTGAGGTATACCACTATATTTTACATTTGCATCATTTAACCTCTTAATTAAATCTTGATCTGGAAGCGGTTCTGTATACATGATCTTTTTCTTTTCACCTTCAGCTAATTTAGGCTGTATAACTAACTTATCTCTAGTTATTTGAACTTCTTGTATTTTATTTTGATTTAGATATTTTATAAATTCACTATATTTTATATGCTCTGATTTTACATTTTGTATGTAATCATTAACCATAAAAATTATTATAGCAACGGCAATAGCATAATAAATAAAATACTTTATCTTATTTTTATTAAACTTATTGTTTTTCATATATCCTTCCTCCACATAATTTATAAGTAATTAATAATATAATCATATTTTAAACACATACTATATTTTATCATAGTTTCAACAAAATAAGTATGACAATAGTTTTTACAAATATAAAATATTATGTTAACATTTGTTAAAGTATTTAACTAAATAAAAGACCACCTTTTATTAATAAAAAGATAGTCTTCTATTAATTACACTATTTTATTTTGCCAATTCACATATAGCATGGGCATATATCTTAGAATTAAGGACTAACTCATCTATTTTTATATATTCATTAGGCTTATGAATTAAATCCGGTTCTCCTGGAAATATTGGTCCAAATGCAACAATATTCGGCATTCCTTTTGCATAAGTACCTCCACCTATAGCTAATAATTCTGCTTTTTTGCCTGTTTGCTCTCTATATACCTTTTGTAATGATTTTATTAATTTATGGTCTTTATTAAAATATAAAGGATTTTCAGTACTTGGGTTTTCTATTTCTATCCCTACATCTTCTATTTTTTTATTTAAAAGTTCTCTTACATAATCTAAAGTGTATGTAACAGGAAATCTAATATCAATTGCCATAGAAACTTTATCTTTATCCATAGATATACTTCCTACATTGAAACTTAAATCTCCTGATTCCTTATCAGATAGCTTTAATCCAAATGATTCTCCATTTGTTTCTTCTCCTATATTCTTATTAAAAAATCTTATAAAACTCAATATATCAGAATAACCTACTGGTAGTTCTCCTAAAAATTTAAAAAGATGTGTTATAGCATTTTCTCCTAATTCTGGAGTACTACCATGAGCTGCTTTACCTTTTGATTTAACTATTATTAATCCGTTTTTTTCTTCTAAACTCAAATCATATCCAGTTTTATCTCTAAAAAACTTTACAGATCTTTCTATAATATCATAATCAAAAGTTTTTATGCCTGCCTCACAATAATCACAAACTATATTAGGTCTATCTCCACCTTTTATATACTCTATAGTTGTGTCTCTTTTTCCTTTTACTTCTAATTTTTTAACAAGATTACATTGAAGTATTCCTTTTTCTGCAAATATTATAGGATATTCTGCATCAGGAGTAAATCCATAAATAGGTGGCTTTTCTTTTTCTAAATAATGTGGTAATTCATTTGATCCAGTTTCTTCATTTGTTCCAAATATTATTCTAACTCTTTTAGATAAAGGAATTTTAGCTTCTTTTATAGCTTTTAATCCATATAAAGCTGCTAAAGTTGGTCCTTTATCATCCATAGTTCCTCTTCCGTGAATTTTTCCATCATGTATTTCTCCAGCATAAGGATCATACTTCCAACCATCTCCTGTTGGAACTACATCTAAATGGCCTAATACTGCTACATAATCTTCTCCTTCACCATACTCTGCATATCCTATATATCCATCTAAATTTTTTGTTTTAAATCCCAAGTCTTTACATATATTTAAGGCCTTGTCCAATGCTTTGTATGGACCTTCTCCATAAGGTTTACCTTCTTTAGGTTCACCTTCAACACTTTTTATCTTTACTAATTCTTGAGTTGATTTTATCATGTCATCTTTTAAACTGTCTATAATATTGTTTATTTTCATGATGTCCCCTTCTTTCAAAATAATTATTACCCCTATGACTATTATAGTATTATCTATCTATATTTTACAATGAATGTATATGAAAATTTCAAATAAAAATACTATTCAATCAAAACAAAAATATATATTTCTATAAAAAATTTATAATTTCTTATAGAAATAAACCTCTCAAATAAATGAGAGGTTTATTTATTACATAACTATATGCTTTTACAATTTATATGAAAATAAATTAATATGCTTTACCCCAGTAAACAAGATGTTTAGCTTTTTTACCACAACACACACAAGTATCTTCATCTGAAACATTACCTTCTTCAAATGGTATACATCTTGAACTAGCTCCTGTCACTTCTTTTATTTTACTTTCACATTCTTCATCGCCGCACCACATAGCTTTTACAAAACCTGTTTTATTATCAACAGCATCTTTAAATTCATCCATATTCTTAGCTATACTAGTTTTTTCTTCCATTCTAGTTTTAGCTCTTTCATACATAGAATTATGTATGTCATCTAATAATTTTGGAATAGCAGTTTCTAATTGATCCATTGGAACTATTGTTTTTTCTCTAGTATCTCTTCTAACTAATACAACTTGATTTTTTTCTATATCTTTTGGTCCAACTTCTAAACGAATTGGTACACCTTTCATTTCATATTCATTAAATTTCCATCCTGGCATTTTGTCAGAATCGTCTAATTTAACTCTAGAAACTTTACTTACTAATTCTTTTAATTCATTAGCTTTTTCTAGTACTCCTTCTTTATGCTGAGCTATAGGAACAATAACTACTTGAATTGGTGCTATTCTTGGAGGAACTACAAGTCCACTGTCATCACCATGAACCATTATAATTGCACCAAGCATTCTTGTTGTAACACCCCAAGATGTTTGATGAACATATTGTAATTTGCCTTCTCTATCAGAATATTGCATTCCAAATCCTTTGGCAAAGTTAGTTCCTAAATAGTGAGATGTTCCTGTTTGTAGAGCTTTACCATCATGCATTAAACTTTCTATAGTATATGTATCTACACCACCTGCAAATTTTTCTGATTCTGTTTTCTTTCCTTTTATAACTGGAATAGCAAGCATGTTTTCTACATGATCTGCATATATATCTAACATTTGTCTAGTTTCTTTTCTTGCTTCTTCTTCTGTAGCATGAATTGTATGACCTTCTTGCCATAAAAATTCAGTTGTTCTTAAAAATGGTCTTGTTGTTTTTTCCCATCTAACAACAGAACACCATTGGTTATAAAGTTTAGGTAGATCTTTATAAGATTGAACTATTTTAGCATAATGTTCACAGAATAATGTTTCTGATGTAGGACGTACACATAACTTTTCTGTTAATTCTTCATCTCCACCATGAGTTACCCAAGCAACTTCTGGAGCAAATCCTTCTATATGTTCTTTTTCTTTATTTAGTAAACTTTCTGGTATAAATAATGGCATATACACATTTTCATGTCCAGTAGCTTTAAATTTTTCATCTAAATCCTTTTGTATTCTTTCCCACATTGCATAACCATAAGGACGAATTATCATACATCCTCTAACACTAGAATAATCTGTTAATTCTGCTTTTTTTACTATGTCTGTATACCACTGAGCAAAGTCTTGATCCATTGGAGTAATGTCTCTTACAAACTTCTTTTCTTTTCCCATATATATTCCTCCTAAAATATTTGATTATTATAAATTTAGATATAAAAAGACTCCGAATCCCTATACAGGGACCGAAGTCATGATATCGGCGGTACCACCCTTGTTAACATACATAAATCTCTTATACATATGTTCACTCTTTTTGATAACGGCAAAATATACCCGCTGTATCCTACTATAATTTCAGTACAGATCTCAAAGGCTGGTTTAAAACTTAGCTTTCAGGAATTTCTCATCTAACATCCTTTTCTGTAAAAAGCATACATCTCTACTATTCCTTTTCTTAGAATTACAATATTAATTTGTATTTTAGTTTAATTATTATGATAAGTTATCTTACTATTATTGTCAACACTTTAATAATAAAATATAGTATAAAAATTAAAAATACTTAGATTAATTAATAAGATAAATCCTTAAAAATATCTTTATATTTTAATTTTAGTTTATAGATGAATTGCTACTTACTATATTTTCTTCTTCAATAACTTCTTCATCATCAAATAAGTCCTTCATCTTTTGTGGTGGATAAAATTCTGGAATCTCTCTTTTCATAAATTCTTTACAAGGATCATCTGAACATTGACATTCTTCTGGAACTGGGCAATATCCATAAGCTGGAATTAATAATTGAACTATTATTTCACATTTAATTATTATAAACAAACCTAATGTAACACATAAAAATACTTTTTTGTCTGAATCTTTTCCATCATCTTTGCAACTGCAACCACAGCTACAACCACAACAATCTATTTTTGAAATATCAGTACTTAAACAATCACCTACTACTTCAAGTTTTATAAATTGTTGATCCATTTCTTCTTGTGCAGATTGACATTCTTTACCTATTATAGTTTTAGCTATAGCATCTGGACAATACAATTTTGGAACTGTTATAGTCTTATTTACTGAATAGTGTAATGTTCTTGGCTCTTTAACTTTTTTTACTTCTATTTCTACATCTACGTCAAAAGTAATTGTGTAATTAATAGTTACTTTTTTATATCCAGGTTTACATCCTGAAGAGGGACATTTAGTAACAGAATTAACAACTACTTTTAAATTTTTGCAGCATCCTACGCATCTAACCTCTGATGGATCTGTGATTCCTTCTATTTGCTTACATAACTGCTCACAATCATCTGATGGTTTTAAGCATTCTTTTTTTAAGCATTGGTCAAATACTTTAGGAACTTGAATGCAACATATCTCCTCTGGATCTGGTAAACATCCTTGTTTATTTACAAAACCTGGACGTGGAATAAAATCTTTTGAATTAATAGCCATATAAAATATCCTCCTTTTTCATATAGAAGAAACATTGTTTTATCTCAATATATAGTATGCATATAAAAAAATAAGTGTGATTAGTAAAGCTATATTTTATACATGTATATTTTAATTAAATATACTTAAATTTTAGTAATATATTTAATTAAAAAAGAATATATAAAACTTATCATTAATATAATTTTATAAAGGTAGGTGAGTATTTTGAAATCTAATAAATCATATATTTTTAAAAATATATATGGTACTATGTATGAATTCTACATTAATAAAGATAATGACTTAATGTGTAATAAATTTTCTGAGGAAACAAAAATACTAGAAAATGTTTCAAAATTCAATATAAATGTAACTTACTTAGGAATAATAGAAATAGTATGTATAACTCTTGATGGGTTTATTAAATACTGTAAACTTGATAAAAAATGGTCTACTCAAACTCTTTATAAATTAAAATCTGATAATAGTAGTATAGATGAAGTAACTTTATTTTCTAAAAAAAATAAACTTCATATATTCTTTATGTTCTATGAAAACAAATTAGACTCTTATGCAAATATTCTTCATTATGTATGGAATGGAGATAAGTTTAAAACAAACCTAGTATCAACTATAAATATTATTGATGGATTAAAAAAACATTATTATTTAGAAACAATAGATGAAACTATTAACATGTTTTACATAACAAAAGAAAAAGATTCTAATGTTATGAGTTCATGTAAATACTCAACAAAGGATTCTTGGACTAATCCTAAAAAATTATATAGACTAAATGGTAACAATATTAGTTTTTCTACTTTAGAAAAAAATAACGAATTTAATATTTTAAATTTATCAAATGAAAATAAAATATCTACATTAGAACATGTAAAAGTAGATAGTAAAAATAATATTAAAAATATACCCATTTACAAAACAAAGGGTACAATAGATACTGCCACATTTAATATATTCAACAATATACTATACTGTGTATGGTCAGAAAACAATCAATTAATGTATTCTTCCTTTAATAACATTAAATGGTCTTCTCCTTCAACTATAAATACTGAATCTTATAATGATATATATATGTATAGATATATATATGAAGAAAGTCCATTGGATGACTCTATAAAAGGGAAAAATGTATTTGCATCTATCTCTAATAATATTAATATTTTCTTACCTCAAAGGACTAAAACTTACAACAACAAAAACAATAAATGTGATGCAGAAGGAACAATAAGAAAACTACTTCAAGAAATATCAGAGAAAAAAACTATTAATTATGATCTCAAAAACAAATCTTTACTACTTACAGAAAAATTAAGAGAAAAAAATATTCGTGTTAACAATTTAAGTGAAAATATAAATAAAATATCTATACAAAAATCTAATATTGAAAATAAATACAAATCTACACTACAGCTAAATAATAAACTAAAAATACAAACTCAAGATTTTAAAGAAAGTATCAATAAAAAATCTGAAAAAATAGAATTATTAAAAATTAGACTTAAAGAAAAAATAGATGAAAGTAATAACTTAAAGGTAAAATTCAATGAAAAATCAGAAGAAATTAATTCTTTAAATAATAAATTTAATAATAAAACTAAAGAATTGAATGATATAATAACTGAACTAAAAAATAACACTAATGGAACAAATAAATCTTTGGAAAATAAATATAACATTCAAATAGAAAACATAAAAAAACAATTACAAGAAAAAGAAAACCAGTTTAAAACTTTACTTGAGAAAAATAAAAATCTCGAAAAAAGCATTGAAGATTTAAAATTAGAAAATAATAATATGGAGCAAAAACTAGAAGAATCTAAAAATAATATTCTTTTAGAATTAAAAAATAAATACGATATAGAATCCTCCAGTATAAAAAAACAACTTGATCAAAAAAAGAAAAGTTTTGACTATATAGCAGATTATACAAAACAATTAGAAAGTTCCTTAGAACAATTAAGATCAGAAAACTCTTTAATAAAAGAGCAACTTGAAAATTCTAAAAGTAAAAGTTTCATAGAAAGAATCTTAGGAAAACCTTATAAATAATCCTAAAAAACCCCTTGCATTAAATTTTATGCAAGGAGTTTTTTTATTATCTAAAAATATTTATATATTATATTTTAAAAATACATATAATCAACATAAAAAATTACTTAGTTAAACTTACTAATTTATTAAAATTTACATTTAAGGTTCAGTAATAGCTGTTATCTTACAATTAGAATATCCTATCAAGTCACCAAGATTGCTTGTCAATGCTATTCCTAATCCTACTTTTTCAAAAATATCCAATGTTGGTGGAACTCCACTCTCAAGACCTACATAGAAAAATTGTACTTGTTTACCCTGTGGGAAAGTTGATAATTTTTCCCTAGTAGGTCTTTCACAACAATCACATTCTCCACAAGTACATACTGCAGGTAATAAAGTAATAGCATTTGGATTTAATGATTGTCCTGGCTCATGTGCAACTACTCTTGAAATCTGACAGATTGGAATAGATCTAACTACTCCATTTATATCAGTACCTCCTATTATTCCATCTTCTAGTGTAGTTATATCTGGTTTTAAACCTGTTGCACTCTGACCACTAGTTAAAAATACAGTAAGTGTTCCTTGATCACTTAATATATCAAGTGCTTTCTTTAAAAAATCTTCCATAGGATCCACACAACAATCGCAAACATTTGTAGCAATATCTTTACAGCATCCACAACCACATATACATACATCACATTGATTACAATACAAATCTTCTAAACATCTTTGTAGTTTTCTTTTATCTCTATTACATAACATCTATTCTCAACATCCTTTCAAAATAAAGAGTGTAATTTCAAATTATTTCTTATCAATACATTATATGATTTATGTATATTAATTGTTATGTAATTATACATACTAATAAAAATTTCATAATAATAGGCTATTTAAAAATAATTTTTAAATAACCTACTGTTAAAAATTTTTATATTTTTATTATAAAAACTATCTTAATAAAGTACCTATCCTTAACATTTTACAAATTGAATAAGCATCAGGAGCACCGTCATTTAAATTTTCTCCTACTATTATTCCAAGACCAACTTTTCTAAGGGTTATTTCTTCTCCACTTGCAGAACTTTCAGGATCTTTTTCTCCTAAAAATTCTAATGCTATATTATTTCCTATTTGCTTACTTAACTGTTCTCTTAAAGGTCTTTCACAACAATCGCATTCTCCGCAAGTACATACTGGTGGTAACAGCTCAATTTGATCTATTGTACTTGTATTTCTCCATCTAACTCTTGATATATCACAAATTGATATAAATTGAATATTTAATAAATTTATAATACTGTCTTTTATTGATACTATATCTTGTACCATAAAAGAATCTTGACTTCCATTTGTAAAAGTTATTAATATTGTAGCTTGTTGCGGTAAAATATTTTGCAATTGTTTTATTAAATTTTCCATAGGATCTACACAGCAATCACAAACATTTGTAGCAACATCTTTACAACATCCACATACACCTATATCACACTTGTCACAGTATAAATCATTTAAACATTTTTGTAATTTCTTTTTATCTTTACAACATAACATATAATCTCAGCATCCTTTCAAAAAACATCTATATATTTAAATAAAGCTGTTTTATGTCACTATATTATATGAGTTATCCATATTAAATGTTATATCATTGTATATTTTAGTTTTAAATTCACAATCAATTATAATTAATAATAAAAAACTCTTTGATCTTTAAATTACAAAGAGTTTTTATTTTTATACACAAGTTATAATATCTTTAAATACATTATTATTTTTATATTTTAAAATACTCATAAATCACACTACAGTATCAACTTTTAATAATTTACAAATTGAATATACTTCTGGTTCTTTTCTATCTGTATCTTCTGCTAATAATATTCCAAATCCAGTTTTAATCAAAGTTGTTTTTCTAGAAATCTCAGAATCTTGTTGCCCTATATATTTTATAGATATATCAGTACCGGATGGTATTTTAGTCAAAATTTCTCTTAAAGGTCTTTCACAACAATCACATTCTCCACAAGTACATACTGGTGGTAATAATTTAATCTGATCTATTCCTTCTTCACCTGACCAAGCAATTCTTGAAATATTACAAATAGATATAAAATCAGTATTATTTACATTAATTATCCCATCATTTATTGATACTATATCAGCTATAACAACTTCAACTCCACTAGAATTTGTAAACCTTATGTCAAGCTGAGTATTACTAGGCAAAATATTTTTTAATTGTTGTAATATATCTTCCAAGGGTTTTACACAACAGTCACAAATATTGGTAGCAGCATCTTTACAACATACAAAATTACATATACATATATCACATTGCTTACAATAGAAATTTTCTAATTTATTCTGCAATATTTTTTTATCTTTACAAGATAACATATAATCTCAACATCCTTTCAAAAAAACATCTTCATATATTTAAATAAGACTATTTTATGTCACTATATTATATGATTTGTATATGTTAAATGCTATTTCACAATTACAATCTAATAATCATAAAATGATATTCTCATATTTTTAAAGATTTGCATAACATATATTAAGTCTAGAATATAGACTTAATTAATATGAAAATTATGTATAAAACTTAATAGAGGTGATTAATTTGAACTGTACACGTAAAAAAACAATAATATGTGTACCAGGTTGTGGTAAATGCACTTGTCCACCTGGACCTACTGGCCCTGCGGGTCCTACTGGTCCTCAAGGTGACCAGGGGGAACGTGGCCCTACTGGTGTAACAGGAATTAGAGGTATTACTGGTCCTACTGGCCCTACTGGTCCTACTGGTCCTACTGGTCCTACTGGCCCTACTGGCCCTACTGGTCCTACTGGCCCTACTGGTCCTACTGGCCCTACTGGCCCTACTGGTCCTACTGGCCCTACTGGCCCTACTGGTCCTACTGGCCCTACTGGTCCTACTGGCCCTACTGGTCCTACTGGTCCTACTGGCCCTACTGGTCCTACTGGCCCTACTGGTCCTACTGGCCCTACTGGTCCTACTGGCCCTACTGGTCCTACTGGCCCTACTGGTCCTACTGGCCCTACTGGCCCTACTGGTCCTACTGGTCCTACTGGCCCTACTGGCCCTACTGGTCCTACTGGCCCAGGAGTACTAAATAGTCCATTTTATGCTATTGGATCAGATGACCCAACAAGTTCAGGAGTACCTTTAGTTGTTGGTAACTGTATTCCATTTGATAGTATATCTATCCAAGATAGCAATATATATGCACCAATAGGAAATGATCAAGTTGAAATACTTGCGCCAGGAAATTATTTAATTCGTTTTTATCTTAAGTTTATCTCAACAGGTCAAGCTTTTGTAGCATTGGGATTAGATGTAGATGGAACCATCGTGCAATCTTTCGAAATAAACTCAACAAATGGTGGAGTTACACCAGTTGAAGGTGGAGTAATAAACGGTGATGTTATTATATGTGTCCCTGTTGTACCTGTAAGGATTTGTATTATTACTACTCGCGCCACTGGTCCTGGAATAGAAACATCTCCAACTGACTCTAATATTAACGAAGTTAATAGAACAGCATCAATTGTAAGGTTAACTGATGAGTGTGTAACGTAAGTTTTTAGGATTTTTCTAATTCTAAATTAATATAAACTCAAAAGTTTAAATTGATATAAGTACAAGATAAGGAAAAGTTAATAAGGAATGTAGTTTTAAATATATGGGAAATTAAATGTACTCTAAAACTACATTCTTTATTTTTCAATAGTTATTTCTAAAAAAAATTCTTAATTCATATATATTTAAATTAACTTTTAATATTTAAAAGATATATTTGATGTATATCTCATACAGCTTACAATTTTATTTATAAAAATAAAGCAATTAACCTTAAATTATTATATAGCAGGTGCTTTAATTTAAATTTCAAAAATAAAAAAACAATAATATGTGTAGCAAGTTGTGGTAAGTGTACTTATTCAGCTGATTCTACTGGATCTTTTGTAGATGTTATACTGCATCTGTACAACTAATAATAATAAGACCAACTGTCCCATAACTTTAAATTTAATAAGAAATGATAAATATAACTTTATTTATCATTTCTTTTTTTATAAAAATTAAATTTAAATTAAATAACTTTCATAATTTAAAACATTTATATACATATTTTAAATTAAATTTGTGACTAATCTAATTAATTTGCATACAGTATCTTAGAAAGTATATTTTTAGCCTATTAGTTATTAGTAAATTAATATACCTAATTTATAAAATTCATTAATACTATCCTAAAAATAATATATTACAAATATATATATTAACTTTCTTTTTAATATTTTATATGGAGTGATTTAATGATAACTATAAGTTTATGTATGATTGTAAAAGATGAAGAATTAACTTTAGAAAGATGTTTAAATTGTGCAAAAGATTTAGTAGATGAAATTATAATAGTAGATACAGGATCTAAAGATAAAACAGTAGAAATAGCTAAAAAATTTACAGATAAAGTTTATTACTTTGAATGGATACAAGACTTTGCAGCAGCAAGAAATTATTCTTTTAGTAAGGCTACTAAAGAATATATATTATGGTTAGATGCTGATGATATAATTTCAGAAGAAAGTCAAAAAAAATTCAAAACTTTAAAAAATATTTTAAATAATTCTACTGATTCAGTAACTATGCTATATAATTTAGGCATTAATGAAGATGGTGTTCCTGCTCTAAGCTATCGAAGAAATAGACTTGTTAAACGATTAAATAATTTTAGATGGTATGGTAGAGTTCATGATTATATATTAGTAGGTGGAAATATTATTAACAGTGATGTAGCTATAACTCATAAAAAAATAAAAGTCAATGAACCCAATAGAAATTTGAACATATATAAGAAAATGATAGAAGAAAATCACGAGTTCAATGCAAGAGAAGTTTTTTACTATGGTAATGAATTATATGATCATAAAATGTTTGATAAAGCTATAACACAATATACTAAATTATTAGATATGGATAGTGCTTGGTACGAAGATAAAATTTCTGCCTGTAACAAACTTGTTGAATATTACACATCTATAAAGAAACCATTAGAAGCACTTAAATATTGTTTTAGATCTTTTCTTTACGATAAACCCAGAGCAGAATTCGCTTTTAAAATAGGCAATTACTTTCATGATAAAAATAATTTGGAAATTGCAATATTTTGGTACCAACTAACTACCACCCTAAAAAAACCAGTTAATGGTTGGGGATTTTATAATGATGCTTATTGGACTTGGCTTCCTCATGTGCAACTTTGTGTATGCTATGATAAACAAGGTAAAAAAGACTTAGCATTTAAACATAATGAAAAAGCTCTAAGCTATTCTCCAAACAACAAAATCTTACTTCAGAATAAAAAATATTATGAAAACCTAGGTTTTAAATCTAAGTTTTAAAAACCAACTTTTCTAATTGTTATTTTAAGTTACTTAAGTATATAAATATATATTTTAGATAATATTATAAAATATAAGTTAATAAGGAATGTAGTTTTAAATATATATAAATCAAATATACTCTAAAACTACATTCTTTATTTTTCAATAATTATTTCTAAAAAATTGTTAATTTCATATATATTTAAATTACCTTTTACTATTTTAAAGACATATTTGATGCATATTTCATATACTACATTATGCTTACAATTCTATTTATAAAAAATAAAGTAACTAACATTAAATTATTATGTGGAAGGTGATTTAACTTGAATTGCAAACACAAAAAAACAATAGTATGTGTACCAAGTTGTGGTAAGTGTACTTGTCCACCTGGCCCAACAGGACCTACTGGTGCTACGGGAGCTACAGGCGCTACAGGCGCTACTGGGTCAACTGGACCTACTGGCGCTACTGGCCCTACTGGGGCAACTGGCCCTACTGGCCCTACTGGTCCTACTGGTCTTACTGGTCTTACTGGTCCTACTGGTCCTACTGGCCCTACTGGCCCTACTGGTCCTACTGGTCTTACTGGTCCTACTGGCCCTACTGGCCCTACTGGTCCTACTGGTCTTACTGGTCCTACTGGCCCTACTGGTCCTACTGGCCCTACTGGTCTTACTGGTCCTACTGGCCCTACTGGTCCTACTGGCCCTACTGGTCCTACTGGCCCTACTGGTCCTACTGGCCCTACTGGCCCTCAATCATTAGGAGCTGTATATGTTTCAAGGAGTGATCCTACTGCTCAACCTCTTATTAATGTTGATGATACTATAGATTTTACTTCTATTAACTATATCGACATGACTTTTTTTAACCAAATAACACCTGCAGAGCTTCAGATACTTCAAGATGGAAAATATGAATTAATTTTCACAGTAACATCAACGCCTAATGACCCGAGTGGTATTAAACCTATATTTGAACCTCTATTAAGTCTGAGTGGGGTGTTAGTAAATACAATCTATGGTAATACTATTGACATGGGACTTAATACGAACCAAAAATCACAAGTAACAGGTCATGCTATTTTTACAGCTATGGCTGGTGAAGTCCTAACTATTAATAATATTACTCAAACTGGTGCTACTATACCAGCATCTGTTGCAGGAGAAAATACAGCATCTTTACAAATAATAAAAATAGGATAGATAAATAACACCTTAACTTTAAATTTTATAAGATAATGATGAATATAGTATAATTCTATTCATCATTATCTTTGTTTTATTAAAAATAAATTTCACTTAGTTAATGACCCTAATAGAAAATTTAACATATACAAGAAAATTATATAAGAAACATGAGTTCAATGCAAAAGAAGGATAAAATTTCTGCCTGTAACAAATCTGTTGAATATGACACACCTATAAAAGAATCATTAGAAACACTTGAATATTGTTTTAAATCTTTTCTTTACCATAAACCTAGAGCAGAATTTACTTTTAAAATAGGCAATTACTTTCATGATAAAAACAACTTAGAAAATGCAATATTTTCATACCAGCTAACTACCACCCTAAAAAACAGTTAATGGTTGGGGATTTTATAATGATGCTTATTGGACTTGGCTCCCTCATATTCAACTTTGTGTATGTTATGATAAACAAAGTAAAAAAAGGCTTAGCATTTAAACATAATTAAAAAGCTTTAAATTATTCTCCCAACAACAAAATTTTACTTGAAAACAAAAAATATTTTGAAAATCTAGATCTCAAATCTAAATTTTAAAAATAATCAATCATTTAAATATCTATCTTAGACTAATTTCATAGAATGTAACTTAATAAAGAATGTAGTTTTAAATATATAAAATTTAACTATAATATAAAACTATATTTTTTACTCTTTTTCAATATTCATTTTGTAGAAATTCTTATCTTTATATTTGTTTATTCTAAATATTTAAGTTAACTATTATTAATTTAAAAACATATTTTATCAATATTTCATATACTACATTAGGTCTATGATTATATTTGTAAAATAAACCAACTAACATTAGATTATTATATGGAAGGTGATTAAATTTGGATTGTAAACGAAAAAAAACAATAATTTGTATACCAAGTTGTGGTAAGTGTACTTGTCCACCTGGCCCAACAGGACCTACTGGTGCTACCGGCACTACTGGCGCTACGGGGGCTACCGGCGCTACGGGCGCTACCGGCGCTACTGGCGCTACGGGCGCTACGGGTGCTGCCGGCGCTACGGGGGCTACTGGCGCTACTGGCGCTACTGGCGCTACGGGTGCTACTGGAGCTACTGGCGCTACGGGCGCTACTGGGGCTACTGGCGCTACGGGTGCTACTGGCGCTACGGGTGCTACTGGAGCTACTGGCGCTACGGGTGCTACTGGCGCTACGGGCGCTACTGGCGCTACTGGGGCCACTGGCGCTACGGGTGCTACTGGAGCTACTGGCGCTACTGGCGCTACTGGCGCTACTGGCGCTACTGGCGCTACTGGGGCCACTGGAGCTACTGGCGCTACTGGCGCTACTGGCGCTACGGGCGCTACTGGGGCCACTGGAGCCACTGGCGCTACTGGCGCTACTGGGGCTACTGGAGCTACCGGCGCTACTGGAACTTTAGCAATAGATTCTTTATATGTTTATTACAACATTGACGCAGATCAAAATCTCGATCTGAATGATGAAGTATCTTTTAATATGGCAGGTGAAATAAATCCTCCAACTTCTTTTACTTTTACACCACCAAGTTCTGAGATTACTGTCAATGTAGAAGGTTTATATAGAATAATATATACTGCAGAAAAAGGTACTAATAACGGTGCTCTTCAAATTTATTTAGATGGTAATCCAGTACCGGGTTCAACTTATACTGCCCCAGGTAATAATGAAGTTATAGGTATTGTAGATACACTTATAGACCCTGGTCAAGTTATTACCTTAAGAAATGTTGATACCAACAATGATTTTAGAGTTCAAAGAGCAGCAACATTCTTAAATGAAAATAATGTAGCAGCTTCTATAGCTATTATGAGATTAAGCTAAAATATCTAATCACTATATTTAATAAATAAGCTGTAGACAACTATTATAGTCTACAGCTTATTTATTGATAAAAATCATGCTATTAAATTGCATTAGTTTTGAAAAAACAATAGTAAAAATCTATGAAATATATTAAGTTTAAAAATAAATTATTTTAACTTTATTTCTACCTCCTTACTCATTAATTTTTCTCTTGAAACTTTTATCACTACCCCTAAAAACATTCCCATAAAGGCTGGAACTACCCATCCTAATCCTTGGTTATAAAGAGGTAATCCACTACACAAATTAGTAACAAATCCTAATTTTATTTCTACTTGTCCTAATGAATCAACTATACTTACAAAACCTGTAAATAATATTATTAGTCCATATATAACCCTACTTTCTTTTAATAATTAATCTAATTAAATATCCTTCTAAAAATCCTTTAACAAAAGGAGAAGTCATATATTCACCAGTTGCGTCTGCATAGTTTCCTACTGGTTTAACTAAAGCTCCAACAAACATAACAGATATTAAAAGTAATAAAGTAGGTGTTAAAACTTTACCCATACGATCTACTAATTTATTTGGCGATAATGAAAGCCAATAAACTACTGTAAAAAATACAAGTGTAAATAAAATTTCTATAGTAATATATATTTAAAATCATATAAAAAAGAAAATTTGTGAATTTAAATTTTCATACCACATGGCTATAAACTCAAACAATTTATAATCATTATACATATACCTTTCATATACTGAATTAAATATAAAATCATAGTTTATATTTATTAAAATAACTAATTAACCTTGAATTGTTATCTGGAAGGTGATTAAATTTGGATTGTAAACGAAAAAAAACAATAATTTGTATACCAAGTTGTGGTAAATGCACTTGTCCACCTGGGCCTACTGGCGCTACTGGCCCTACTGGTCCTACTGGCCCTACTGGTCTTACTGGCCCAACCGGTCTTACTGGTCCTACTGGTCTTACTGGTCCTACTGGTCCTACTGGTCCTACTGGTCCTACTGGTCCTACTGGTCCTACTGGTCCTACTGGTCCTACTGGCGCTACTGGTCCTACTGGTCCTACTGGCCCTACTGGTCTTACTGGCCCTACTGGTCCTACTGGTCCTACTGGTCCTACTGGTCCTACTGGCCCTACTGGTCCTACTGGTCTTACTGGTCCTACTGGCCCTACTGGTCCTACTGGCCCTACTGGTCTTACTGGCCCTACTGGAGTAATGGGTCCAATTGTTTCTGCATTTGCTTATAGGAACTCCATTACCCCCCAAAGTATTCCTGGTGGAAGTCCTGGAGGTGCAGTTGAATTTAATGGCGGTTTAGAAACAGATATTCCTTCTGGGTCATTTAATGTTGGTGGAACTAATAGTGAATCTATAATTTCAAACGTTAGTGGAAGATTTAGAGCAATATATATAATAGAATCTGGTACTGGTCAAGGAATTCCTCAATTATTTGTTGATGATGGCATTACTGATACTCCTGTAACAGCTTCTGCTTATACCAAAAATTCAGGTGAAATTGTTGGTCAGGCTGATGTTGATTTAAATCCTGGTGATATTCTAAGGCTCAGAAATGTAGATAATCAAAATTTAGTAGTAGATGGAGCTGCAACTACTCAACTTGGTAATTTAACAACAACAGCATCTATATCTTTATTCAAACTATCTGATTTGCCTACTCCTTAAAATTTATGTTAAAAAGGTCTATCTTGTTAGTTTAAGATAGACCTTTTTTTTAATACCTTAATTAAATCAGTTTTTTAAAAAAGAAATTTTTCTTATTAATAATTTAAAACACTCTATGATCTCTTTTCTAATTTTATTAATCATTCTAATTAACTTTTCTTAATCTTTGGTCAGCTATTAATTTTTCTCTTAAAACTTTTATCACTACCCCTAAAAACATTCCCATAAAGGCTGGAACTACCCATCCTAATCCTTGATTATAAAGAGGTAATCCACTGCACAAATTAGTAACAAATCCTAATTTTATCCCTACTTGTCCTAATGAATCAACTATACTTACAAAACCTGCAAATAATATTGTTAATCCATATATAACCCTACTTTCTTTAAATAATGAATCTAACATTGCAAGAACTATAAGCATTAATGCTATAGGATATATGGCATTTAATACTGGAACTGATACTGCAAGTATTTTTGTTAATCCCATATTGGCAAGAGTCATACTAGATAAACATAATATTCTAACCCAATTTTTATAAGATACTTTATGACTTAATGTTGAAAAATATTGACTACATGAAGTTATAAGTCCCACACTAGTTGTTAAACATGCTAATGTAAATATAACTGCTAATAATACTGCTCCTGGTTTTCCATATATGTAAGTTGTAACATTTGTTAGTGTTTGAGCTCCATTTTGAGTGGCTCCAAATCTTCCTCCACTAGTTGCTCCTAAATGTGCAAGAACTGAATATATAAGTACTAGTAAAGTTCCTGCAATTATTCCTGCCTTTATAGCTGTTGAAACTACTGCTTTTTCTTCTTTTACTCCTTTAGATTTTATTGCTAATGCTATAACTATTCCAAAATTTAAAGCTGCTATTGTATCCATTGTTAAATATCCTTCTAAAAATCCTTTAACAAAAGGAGAAGTCATATATTCACCAGTTGCAGCTCCATAGTTTCCTACTGGTTTAACTAAAGCTCCAACAAACATAACAGATATTAAAAGTAATAAAGTAGGTGTTAATACTTTACCCATACGATCTACTAATTTATTTGGTGATAATGAAAGCCAATAAGCTACTGTAAAAAATACAAGTGTAAATAAAAATAATGCTAAAGTTTTTGATACACTTTGTGGTAGATAAGGTGCAACTACCATTTCAAAAGGTAAACTTCCTGCTCTTGGTATTCCTAAACAAGGTCCTATTGATAAATATATTAAAACAGTAAATACCATTGCAAATACTGGATTTACTCTTTTTGCTAAATTGCTTAATCCACCTGATTTAGCAACTGCAACTACTCCAAGTATTGGGAATCCAACTGCTGTTATAAAAAACGCCCCCATAGCTACCCATGTTTTTGCTCCTGCTGATTGTCCTAAAAATGGAGGAAATATTAAATTTCCAGCTCCAAAGAATAATGAGAAAAGCATTAGTCCTACAAGTAATAAGTCTTTGTTTGATAATTTAGTTTTATTCATTTTAAAAGCCCCCTAATAACTGTATAATTTTATCTTTTTAAAAATCTATAATACCAATCTCAATATCCACATAATCGCCTCCTATACTTCTTTAAACAATTTACATTTAAGTAAAATAATTACATAAACAAAAAATAAAATTCTAGCTATAGCCACCTATTTTATGTAAAATAATAGCTATAAAAAAATAAAAAACTCATCCCTAAAATAAGGGACGAGTTAAATCGCGTTACCACCCTAGTTCTGCAAAATATATTATAAGTATTTTACAGCTCTTAGTTACGTATCAAACAATACGCTTGTCTTTTAACGGTGAAAGACTCCGGTAAAACTTACTGGTACTAGTTTCAGTTTTACTTCTCAGAGATGATTTTCAATAATATTTTGAGCATTGACTCTCAGCAAAATGTCAACTCTCTTTAGAACAAAATAATTACATACTTTTTCTCTTCACAGAATTTATTTAAATGATTATTTTTATATATAATATACCCATAAGAAATTTTTGTCAATACTCTTTTATAATTTTTTAAATTTCTTGTCTATATATTAAATAGAATTAATTAAATAATTGTTAGTTTTATCTAATAAAATTAGTATATATTTTCTTTTCTGCTTTTGGTTCTTCTATAACGCCTTTACCATTTTCCACAAGCTTCATAAGCCAAGCCATATTTTTTCCAAGAGTTCTCATTAATTGAACTCCTTCTTTATCTTCCATTGCTTCTCCTGGTTTAGTACCATGGATAACACTCCAATAATTTCCTGTTGGCATTAACATTTCAGAGTAATTAATATAGTTATTTAATTGTTCAAAAGTAGGCATTCCACCTGAACGTCTTACAGCTACAACAGAAGCTCCCACTTTATGTCTAAAAAGATTTCCGTTAGCACCACTAACATAAAAAGCTCTATCTAAAAATGATTTCATAGTTGCTCCTATAGCTGAATAATGAACTGGTGATCCTAAAATAATTCCATCAGCCTCTTTCATTTTTTGAATCCATTCATTAACGCCATCATCTGGCAAAACACATCTTTCATTTTTGTTTTTAAAACACTGACCACATGCAATACATCCTCTAATAGCTTTATTTCCTACATGGATGATTTCAGTTTCTATACCTTCTTTTTCAAGTTCATCTGTTACTACTTTTATTCCGTGATATGTATTTCCCTCTTTTTGTGGACTTCCATTAAATGCTACAACTTTCATTTTATCTTCCTCCTAAATTTATAATATTTTTATTCAAAAATATTTCTATTTATCTAAAAAGTATTTTATACAAAACTATATTTTAAAAAATATTTTAACTAACACTTTTATATAAATGAACATCGCTATCAGTTTTTAATAATTCTCCTAGTTTAGGAACAATGCTAGTAAAATGTTCAGATTTATTATGAAGATTTATAGCTTCTTCATCTTTCCATTTTTCTATGAATGTTAAGATATTTGAGTTTTTTATATCTTCGTATAAGTTATATTCTATACATCCTTCTTCTTTTCTACTCTCTTTTATAAGTTTTAAAGCTAATGCTTTAAATTCTTCTATTTTCCCTTCCTTAACTATGTTTTTTGCAACTATATTTATCATAATAACACCCCTATATATTATTTATATTTCTTTATTTTAATCCCTATCTTTATTGTGAATTTAAATCTAAATAAAAGATTTAAATTCGTCCCTTTATATAAATTACTTTGTTTTAAAGTATAAGTCATATAAAATTCATACACAAGTACGCACTTTTTTGTTAGATACCTTACTTTTAAGTAAGATTTGTCCTACCTCCTATATTGAATGCCCAGGTATTTTGCCTTTAATTTTTAGTTATGATATAATTTTTCTGATTATTTATAAAAAAGCAGGTGAACAAATGCTTCAATACAACAATAAAAAATACGTATGTCATCTAGATCTTGCAATGGACTTAATAAGAGGAAAATGGAAAGCAGTTATAATATGTCATCTTTATAGAGGTCCTAAAAGATTTCTTAAACTTCAAAGAATTATCTCAGGAGTTAGTCAAAAAGTTTTAAATGAAAAATTAACTGAATTAGAAAAAGACGATATAATTTTTAAAACTACCTATCCTGAAGTACCACCAAGAGTAGAATACGAACTTACAGAAAAAGGCAAAGATTTATATACATCACTTAACTTATTAGAACAATGGTCTAAAAAATATTTTTCTGACTTATAAATTTAAATTAAAATCCCTTAATAAAACTAATTATCTAAAGGGATTTTAATATTAAATTTTCTATATTATAAATGAAATACTTCTTTTAAATGACTATCTAATCCCTTAGTAAACTTATCTATATCAGGATTTATAACTACATCATTACAAGAGAAACTTTTTAAGGGATTCATACCAACAAACTCTAATGTTTTATGTATTTGAACTAAAGTTTCATCAACACTTTTCCCTTGAAAAAATTCATCCTTTTTATTAAAAGAACTTTCTGGAGCATTCCAAGTAGTAGATATCATATATTTTTTATCTGTCATCAATCCACCTTTACCATAACTTTCTCCTCCTTTAAAAAATATATTATATTCAAAGACTTTATCTATATAATTTTTTAATATTGCAGGAAGACCCATCCAATATATAGGAGTTTGAAATATCACTACATCTGCCCACTTAAATTTATCTTGTTCCTCTTTTATATCATATCCATGCTGTACTATAGTGGTCTTAATTTCATACTTTTCTTTTAATGTATCAATAATCTGAGAAAATAATGTTTTATTTAATTTTCCTGGTGCATAAGGATAATACTCATGCCCATTAATTACTAAAATATTTTTCATAATATATACCTCCTATAAAATAATATAACTGATTATATTATTAGCATTTTATAGTCTCAATATTATCACTCATATTTTATGCTGTATAGAATGCACTTTTTAGTTAGTAACTATCCTTTAAGTTAGATTAATTATATAAAAAGCCTAAAAAACAATAAAGAAAGTAGAAATCTACTTTCTTTATTGTTTTATCAAATTTATATATACAATAATTTAAGGATATTTAAACAAATTGTCATTAACCTTCAATTATAGATTTAAGCTTCAACATAATTTCTTTTTCTTTTATATACTGTTTTTTTATATTTACCTTTTGTCTACCACCATTATATTTTCTTCCATCTTCTAGATTATTTATACCACCTTTTCTATATGTTGATCTCCATCTTTTCCCCGAAGAATCAATCCTATGAATTCCTAAAACTTTAATATCAAAACCCTTATCTTTAAATATTTCCTTTGATGTTTTACCTTCTTTATTTTGTTTTATAAAAATACGCTTAAATTCGTCAGTATAAGTAATTGCTTTACTAGTAACTTTTTTCACATACTTGTTTTTTGATAAAACTCTAATTTCTTCTTTTGAAAATAATTTATTACTCATTTTTCCTAACTCCTAACCTTTTATAAATTATAAAACAAATTATGTTATATACTTATATTGTTTTTATTAAAATTTATCTTTCTTTATTGGATATTATAATAAAAAAAGTTTTTATAGTAACCAACCATAAAAACTTTTTTTACAAACCATATTTATTTTTAAGACCTTTTTTGTATTTTAAATTAAAGCTATTATTAATATTTCTCTTTAAATTTTTTTAAATATAACGTAAGTTTTTTATTATATACTTCTCTATATATAATATTATTATGTTTTACTGTGTTTTTATATTAATAAAATGATTTTCTACCTTAAAATCCTTTTAATCACATTTTAAAATTTTACTATTTTTTAGTTAAAAGCACTACATTTTCTACATGAGATGTTTATTTATACTAATAATCTTTATCTATTATATCAGATTTTAATATATCTTATTATATTTTAAAACTAACTATATATATGAATACAAATATTTTATTATATCTTATTATTTTTTACTATATTTTATTTGAATTTATGCATTGGTGGAAAACGGGTGGAAAATTTCAATTTTTCCACCCATTTTTTTATAATACTAAATAACCAACCTATAGTAGTAATGATTTTTAAAAAAAATCATTACTACTATAGGTTAATACTTTCTTACTTTAAATATATAAAGTATATTTTTTATACTCTCCCAATCTTGGACAGTACTCGTCCAAGATGGACCAGCCCTGGGCTAGTACACCTGCAAGGTTGGATTAAACTTTAAAGACACATTAAACTAAGTTGGAATCTTAATAGGAATGCACATAACGGGTGGAACTGTCTTGCTACAAATCTATATGGACATGACTTTTTCTTGGAGCATGTGCATATAGCTTTATGTAGGGAGCAAGTCCACCCTCTCTTTGACCCTTTAAAATTACCATAGATTCGGTGGTGGGTGGGATGTGAAGAATAATTTTTATAGGCAAGCCAAGTAAGGCTTGTATATAATTTCATATAAAAAAAGACCACCAAAGCACTACCCTAGTTGTGCCCAAGCGGTTACCTGAAAAACAAATTGGATTGATTAGAAAGACTTATTATAGGAGCGGCTAAAGAAATGGCAGACACTCCTATAATTAGTCTTTCTTATATATACAATGTAGCTTTTTTAGGTGCTTGATTAAGGCACCCAAATAAAATGCTACTTTGACTATACTACTAGTAACACTATCAATAACAATACAAACTAATAATCATGCTTATACTTTATTAATTTAAACTATAAGATATATAATCTATTGTTAAAATTAACAATACTAATGTTACTTTTAAGCATAAAATTCACTAGGTTGGACAAGCTTTTATTTTTTTAATTTTTGCTTTGGACATGCTATATATTACACCCTATAGGAATATCAAAATAAAAAGTAATTTATAAGCTTGTCCAAAGCTACCTTCATGGGTTTATTAGACCAAAGAGGAATACCAAAACTTCCCCTTTTTAAGGGGTAAGGGGATTTAAATATAAAAAATTGGACAAGATTAAATGTTACACACTAACTTTTACAGGTAACTTTTAACCTTGTCCAATTTATCCTACTCTTCATATTTATGATATTAATATTATCAAACTTTATTATAAATAATTTACTATAAAACTCTAGTATCACTTATATATTTTCTACATACAGTATCTTCACTATATCGTTTTAAATAATCGTACTATAATTTTATCAATTTTATTTGATAAATTCTTATACACTTTTTTCATTTTATTTAGTTTATTGTAAACTACATCCTCATTATTTATAGGTGAAATCAAGTCAATATCTCCTACCACTGCTGTTGGTGAGTTATAGCCTTCTGAACATTGTTTATGACACATGTATATATCTGTACAATTATGTTCTTTATCTTTTAACCACTCTATCCTTGTATCTTTAATTGAGCATTTTTTTCTCCATTTTTCACAAATTAAATCACTATTATATTTCATTGGTCATTCTTCCTAAATTATAATAATTCCTGTTTTTATACAAAACAATATATTATAAATTATTAATTTGAAAATATAATCTTTTAAATTCCTATTTACTCCAACTGTATTACATATAGGATTTATATATAGTTTATAGTGGTTATTTTACGCACAATTATTATAAGTTCCTCTTAATTCTTTTTTTAATTTTTTTAATGATTTTTTCTTTATAGAATAATTGTTTTTTAAATTTTTTTTACTATTCTTATGGATAATTCTTAAATAATTTTTATCTTTTTCATTTTCACATAATGAAATAAAAATATTTGAAACAAAAAATAAAATTATCTCTTCTACTTCCTTAACTGTTCTTTTTATATTATCTGAATTAACATCATATGTAGAATTATCATCATGTATAACCCTACTGGAATCATTGCATAAATAACCTATTGAATATTGAAACTTTTCAAATTTATAATTTCTTATATTTTCAATAGATATTTCAAGATTATCAAGTTTTCTTTTCATAAATTTCTCTTTATCCTTCAGATATCTTGATTTAATTTTACATCTTGACAAATACTCTCTTTTACTTTCTATTTCTATAAATTCCTTTAAACATTCCATATATTTTAAATACCTTTTTTTATAATCTCTTAATAAGATAACATTTACTATTTTGTCCATTAATGGTCTGAACTGCTGTATTGCAAAGTATTTATTTTTTTTAAAATTACTTATGCAAAACTCTACCTCATATATAATTCTTTTTAATCTTTTTTTTATATTTGATGTAACTTCATTTTCATCAATTAAATCTTTTTCTATCCTCTCTAATGCACATATAAACTTTTTCATATCATTTCTTTTCATTTTTATCTCTCCTTTCTTTGCATAAAATTATCAAAATGTGCTTTCTAACATTTGATTTTCTTTTTCTTGTATTACCTTAGGATAGTATGAGATAATACATTTAACTAATTCCTTTTTACTCATAGCTATATTTTTTGATATCTCTTTAAGTCTAATGTAACGTTTTTCTTTTATTTTAAAACTATATATTCTTAACTCTCCATCTTTATGATATTCCACATATTCTAATCTTTTTATTTTCTTGTTTTTCTCAAAATCTTTTAATGCATATCTAATTGATTTATTCACTAATTTTTTTACGGAATAATCTAACTCATCTGCTATTTTTTCTAATTTATTATATTCCTTATCAAAAAGAAATATTTTAACCGACCATTCTTTTTTTTTATCCATACACTATTCTCCTTAATTAGTCATTCGTTCTTTTATATAATTATAATAGCAATTAAGTTTATTTTCAAGTTCTAGTTGCTAAATTAAGACTTTTTATTTTAAAAAAAGGGTTAATTAAACCCTTTTTTGAGTTCGTAATAAAACAAATTGGACAAGATTAAATGTTACACACTAATTTTTACATGTAACTTTTTAGTCTTGTCCAATTTATCTCATATTATCTACACATCTTATAATAATATTCACGCAAGAATATTTTATTTTTGACATATAAAATATTGGTTTTGAGTTTATATTTTAATTTGATACTTCCTTGTCGTACCAACTTCAGATAATTTTTTTACCATCAGTTCTATTATACTCTAGTTTTTGTATTATTTTACTTAAATATAATACATGTCATATTCAACTATAGTACTATGTACATTTTCTATTTAAAATCAAAATTTATCCTAAATTACAATTCAACTTTTTGTAATAGTCTAATTATTTTTTTATTGCTTGTGTAGGAAGTTCTTCTACTAAATAATTAAATAATATTTCCATCAATCTTTAAGTACAGTACACTATTTTGTATTTTTAACATACTAACTAACCTCATATAACACATACTTATTTTAACAAAATTTCGATATAATCACTCTAAATATTTACAGGTGTGCCGTCAAAATAATATTTCAGATACACTATTGACAAAACATTCATTTAGATGTATATTATTTACATACTTAAAATATTATTTTAAGTACTCTAAATAATATTTTAAGTATAATAAAATTTATGGAGGTCTTTTTATGAAAAAAATAAAACTAAGTTTTGATACGTGTGAAAATACTAAAAATTTTTGTAATTCCCTATTAGCGAGCGGATCCTTTAGTTCAAGAGGACAAATATTAGATACTCTTGTTTCAAATTATATAAAAAACGATTATCAAATTACAGTAAATGGAACATGTGCTCCTATATCTAAATTTTTAATTTCAACACCGTATATGAGAAAAGATTTTTATAATTTATCTATTTCTAATTGTAGTGTTATTTCTAAAAAATTCATATATAACCTAAACAACATTCCAAATCCCAATCTAAAAACAGATGTATTTGAATTCATAGCTGCATGTACAAAATTCATAACGTCAATATATGGTCAATATTGTAAATGTGGTTGTGTAGAAAATATTAGTATTTATTATCCCAATAATAGTTCTAACAAAACCCTCCAAGATTCTGATTATTTCCACGCTGTTTATATATTAGTAAAAAACAGAAATTCTTCTGTGAAAATATCAAGATATATGCAACTAAAACTAAAAAACAGATCCGTAGGCCCTAAAAATATCTTATGGGATGAAATACAAAACTTTCTATTAGTAAAATATAAATTACCCAAAGATGATATATATACTTTAGATTGTAAACAATTAGAGTTTTTGAATTCTAATCTATAATAATAAATTCAAATAAGGAGTAGTTAAAAGTTCTAATTCTTTCACTACTCCTTATGTATATTGTTTATCATCAAATAATTAATATCACAGATATAACTTAATTAAATAATTCTCTTAAACATCAATGTTATTTTAAAATAAATAAAAAATTATGCTTTATTTAATTTCTTACCCTTACTTGGCTTCTTAATTCTAAATCATTCATTATGTAACCATTAGTTCTTAATCCATTTATTACTTCACTATATATATCTAATGTTCCACTTTTATCTCTTATTGTAAGTATTAATACAAATTCTTGAGATATAAGATCTTCTTGATATCTCTTATGTGTATCAACTCTTAATTTCCATCCATCAGCAACTTTTATACCTCTTTTTAATTCTCTATAATAAGACTTAATTGGGCTCCATTTAAATCCATGTTCCACTTGATCAGCTTCATATTTTGATTCCCAACTTTTCTCTATTGGTACTTCAGATTTATAATCAAGTTTCCCATCAGAGTTTCTTTTATATGGTCCAAATCCAACGTCTATATTACTTCTACAGTATTCTTGTCCATAATCTTCATTCAACGGAGGATTATAAACTAATGTCATACATATTTGTCCAAAATATTTACCATTTTTAATCAATGATTCTGGATATGGAAAATCCATCAATTCAAGATGACTACCTGATACTATTTTTTGTTTAAATACAAGAGTAACTTCACTTTCACTACATAACAATATATTATTAACATCAACACCTGGAATTCCAAATCCATAATATTTTATATTGTCTTGATTATAATGAAATAAATCTCTAGCATTCATTTTTGCTGAATGAATAAGCATACCTTTTGATAATAATATATCAGTTTCATTCATTTCATCAATAATTGAAGCATATTTTCTTACAACTCTAGGAGTTGAAAAGCTAGTTCCAATTTTTTCTGTTATTTTTCCATTAATATCTAAACCTAACATACCTATCTCATTATAATTACCTGACTTTGTACAATTACCTCCATAGTCAACTACATTTGGTTTCACTATATAGTTAGCACCTGGTCCTCTTCTACTAAAAGGAGAAGGTTCATTAATTTTAACTAAAGAATTATTGGACTCTCTATGAGCTATTGAACCAACAGTAATAGCCCTTACAGAATCCGCTGGTGAAATAATCCTATCAGAATCATCACTCAATTGAGATGGCCACTGACGTAAGGGAGTACTACTTTTATTCCCACTGGCTATAAAAAATTGAACATTATATTTTTCTTGAATAGCATCGCAAAAAACCCCTAAATCAGACATTGTTTCTTTACATGTTTTCATGTCATTTCCAAAAGATAGATTCCAAATCTTAACTTTATCATGATACTTATCTACAACTTCATCAATAATTTCCATAATTTCTATTTCAGATATTCCATCTATTAAACCATGAGTAGAATCATTATTAGGTAAAGCAACTACATCAAGGAATTTAAATAATTTTTTATTTGACGTATTAATATTATTTAATATATCTCCATATTGAATAATAGAAGCAACAAATGTACCATGTGAAGGATTTATATATTCATCAGCAACATATTGTTCTCGTGAATAAATATAGTTTTTTAAATAAGGATTACTATCACTAATTCCTGTGTCTATTATTCCTATGATAGTATCCGTTTCTATTAATTTATCTGGAAGTTTAAAATTCCTATCCTCATAATCTATTTCTTTATTAACTGCATACAATCGATGAAAATAATCAATTGTTTTTATACCATTAATTTTTGATATTTTAATTATTTGATCGTAATTTTGAACTTTAACTTGCAAATATTTGACCTTATCATAGTAATTTATATTTTTTATACCTTCATCAAATCCAATATCATTTAGCTTTTTGTAAACATAATGTCTGATTAATTCGTTATCATAATCGTCTTTAAAGTCAAATAACTTTATTTTAATACTATCCTTTATTTTAAAGAATTCTTTTTTAGACTTTGCTTTGCTCCTCAAATCATCTGAAATCTTATCATCGCTATAGTAAGGAGTGATTTTTTCTATACTAGTAAGATTAGCTTTAAATAATTTTGACGGTAACCTTTGAATTTCACTTATAGTGTTTTCAACTTCATCTTTTGTAAACTTAAAATAAATTTCATCAAGATTTCCAGAACCAATTATGGGAATATTTTTACAAAACCTATCTGGTTTATAACTTTTTGCAATAGCTTCTTTTTTCATTTTTATTTTACCCATAAGTGGAAGCTTTGACGATACATTAAAAATATCTTTATAATAATCCACTGTATTTTCCAGCTGTTTAATTATAGTATTTTTTAATTTTTCATTAACATCACAAAAAAATTTAGTATTTCCCATTCCGATATTAGCTACTAAATCATTTTTCCTTTGTAATATAATCTTTACTGGTAAATTTTTTTTATCCATTTAACCACCCCCGCCTATTTATTCTTTTAACATAACTGAAATTTGACTTTTAGAAATTTTTAATATATTACTTATAACAGAATAACTAAATATCTTTTCATCTAATCCTCTTAAATATTTTATCTTTAATTTTTGTATCTGTTTTAAAGTTAAATTACTATCTATATTTATTTTAATAGTAAATATTTCATTAAATATGCTATTTATATTAAATTCATTCTCAAATATAATTGATTTCTGAATAGCCTTATTTATAACTTCCTCTATCTCTGCTCCATTCATACCTTTACATGCTAAACCAACCATTTCAAGCTCTTTATCTGTAATTTTAATAATATTTTTAATAAATAGTCTTATTAATTTTTTTCTTCCTTCTAAGTCTGGTAATACAATATTCATCTTGTAATGAAATCTTCTCCAAATAGCCTTATCTAGTAACTCTTCATGATTTGTTGCTGCAACAAGTAAAGTATTACTGCCCAACGAATCAATATTTTGTAATAAACTATTAACCACTCTTTTTAATTCACCTAATTCATTGTTGTCATCTCTTGCTTTAGCAATAGCATCAAATTCATCTAAGAATAGAACACAAGGTGTTTTTTGAGCATACTCAAATAAATTTCGAATATTTTTAGCAGTTGTTCCTAAATACGAAGAAATCATACTATCAAGCCTAGCAACAATCAAAGGCAATTCTAATTTACTTGCAATATAACTAGCACACTTTGTTTTACCACAACCTGGTGGGCCGAACATAATAAGAGTATTAGGTAAGTCTAGACCTAATGAATATAATTCATCACTTTTTTTATAACTTAATAAAAATGCATCTAATTCCATTTCATTTTTATTTGATAAAATAATAGTATCTGTATTCGACTCTGGCATAATAACATCTGCCATTGGTATTCTTGATTCAAAATCTACTGGAGTTTTTGAAATACTAGAGATATCCATGGGATTTAAAGAATTACTACTGTTTTTTTCTAATAACCCCTTTAATTTAATTGCAGCTTTATCATCTCCATCTTTTTCTAATTTTTTCATTAATAATCTTATATAATTTTCAACTTTTACTTTATCTAATTTAATTGCACCATCTATTATCTTACTTATCTCTATAAAATACTTCACTATTCTTCACCTCAATAATATTTTATAATACATAGTATCAATTGTAAAGAACGAATTTGGTTATTTATAGAATAAATCTTGTTTTTTTAGAACGTATTTTGAAAATATTCGAATTTGTTCTTCTTATTGTATTTATTGATTATTTTAATACCGACTCAAAATATTAATTGAATTTAATATAAATTAAGAAAACCAAAACATTGTTTCTCTATTTTTGCTATAAGCTTATATATTGTTCTGTATATGATTATAAACAATTGATATATTTATTCAATTTATGTCACTTTATTTAATAAAAATATGAATTATTTCTTAGTATGTTATTATGTAATAAAATTAACTAATCATTTTTAAATATAAATTTAATCAACTCTTTATAGCTATCATATACATCATCAATAGATTTAATTGTTTCAATATATGATTTTAATAATAAGGAAGCACACGTTTCAGGATTATCATCGTTACGATCAAACAATTTAACCTTTTGTCGTTTTTCAAAATTCAACACAAATTCTGTAATATTATATTTATTCATAGCATATTTGTAATCTTTACTACATTCTTTTGCAAAACAATCAAAATCAACTTTCTTTAATTCTAATCTAGACTCTTTTTTTTGACCATTAAATTTATTTTTCATTTTGTTATATCTATCAGTTGATACATTTTTCAGATCATTTTGTATTGAAATTCTGTAATCTTCAATAAATTTTTCAACTATATTTATATCTACCTTCGAAAGTCTATGTATAAAATTAGCTAAAATTTCATCATTTGAAAAAAGTACAGACTCAAAACAATAACCTTCATGCGTGTAACATTTTGAATTTTTACCTAATCTATTCTTCATTTCATTTTTAAATATATTATTAAACTTCACTGTACAAAAATCTTTATCAAATATAATAGAATACCTTTTTCTTTCAACTAACTGTGATAAGATATTCTTATAATTATCAATTTTTATTTTCAAATAATCCTTACCCCTAATATGCCAAAAAGCAATATCTCCAAAATCAATAGAATCACTCAAAATTTTATCAGCTATATCAACCACACACATTCTATTATAAATTTTTTTAATATACGCTATATCATCTTCTCCTTCTACAAAAATAATTTTATCAGCATTTTGTAGTGTTGTTAATGATGAAATAATCCCACCCATTGAATGATGTATTACATCCAAATCGCTATTTTGTACTAAAGAATATATATCCGATTTAGATTTATTATCTGAATTTATAAAAATTATTTCGTTCGGATCTAAATTTGAAACAAAATTATCATTATGGGATATAACAAATATTTGTGTATTATGAATTTTTTTTAATTCTTGTAATAATTTATTTTGAATTCTTGGGCTTATATGAGAATCTGGTTCATCTATTAATAAAATGTTTAATTCGTTATCAACAGTATCAATAGTAGAAAAAATTTCAGCTACTTGTAAAAAACCACTTCCTTGCAAAAAAATATCTAATTTTTGATTATTTATATTTACTTTCAAATCTATATATTCTTGTTGATCTTTCTTATTTTTGGTAGGTATTATAAATGAAAAATCTATTCCTAGCACCTTTTTCATATAAGTTTCAAGACGTTCTTTATTAGAATTTATACTATTAATTATTTTATTTCGTAAAACTTCATTTGATTTACCTTTTTCAATTTTCTTAATTATTTGCCCTTTGTACATATACGGTTCTTTATTTAATACATTAGATACTGGTTTAGTCTGATGAATAAACATAATGTTATCTAATTTTATATTTTTGTACTTACAATATTTTTCAAATTCACTAAATTCACTTTGATCAATCATCGTAATTCTAATATATGCATTTGGTATATTGTAGGGTTTAGTTAGTGTAAAACCTAAATCAAAATTTGATTGTAATTCATCATCAAATAATTGTAAATAAATCATGCATTCTTTTTTAGTACCATTAAAAATATCTGTATCTTGAGAAAGACGAATAAAATGTAATTCCTCAAAATTTACATATAAATTATTACCAGATTTATAAAACCCTTTTTTATTTGCTTTAACATTCAAATCATAGCATTTTTTCCAAAGTAGCATTGCTTCAAAAATTGTAGTTTTACCAATATTATTTTCTCCAACAATTACATTGAATTTTTCATTAAATGAAATAGTAGCCTTTTCATAACTTTTAAATCCATCTAACTTTATAGATTTAATTAATAACGACATATTAAATCTCTCCTATTTTTTAAGTTTTATAATATACTGTTTGAATAAGATACATTTATGTTTTAGCATAACAACGTAATTATTATACCATAATATTACTTAATTTACGTAATATTCTACAATTTACGCAAACACTAAAAATCTATATTAAGTGTTGTATATCAATACTTAATATAGATTTTTAATTAAAATACATGGAGAATTATATTTTCTACTCCCTCATAATCCTTTTCCAAGTATTCTTACCTATAATTCCATCTATCATTAGATTACAATCCCTTTGAAAACATCTAACTGCAAGTAATGTTCCATCTCCAAAGTATCCATCTGCTCCACATCTTCCTACGCTATATCCTATTTGTTTTAGTTTTCTTTGAATTGTTTTTACATTGGAATCAAATCTATTAGCATTATATTTAAGTAAATATCCTGGATAACCTGCACTACTTATCTTTTTTCTTTTTCCTGAATTACTTCCACCTAAGGATTCATTTTTTATTTTACTTAGCGGAAAGTTTTTTCCTGGGCAATCTGTTGAATTTAATTCTCTATGGCCGTATATTTTACTAATGTTATATTTATTTTTAATATAGCTTATTAACTCTTTTAAAGAGTTATATTGAGAGGCTCCCATAGTTTCTACATTGAATCTACCTTCTGTACATATTCCAATAGATACACTATTATAGCTTAAACAGTGTGCACCTATAGCATTATCCGGTCTACCTTTATAGATAGATCCATTCTTTCTTACAAAGTAATGATAGCCACAACCGCTCCATCCTTTATTTAAATGCCATGAATGTACATCTTCTATACTGCATCTAGAACTTTCTGCGTGATGAAGAATAATCATTCTAGGATTATTGCCAAAGGTAAGTCCTCTAAATCTTAAATTTGAATTTATAATATACATAATTAAGTCTCCTTTATTTTAATTTTTTATATTATTAAAGCCTCCACTTTTTAAAAAAAGTAGAGGCTTATTTATATTTAAAATGCCTATGCTGTATATATTTCTTCTGTAGTTCTTTCTATAATGTCTGCTGAATCTTTTGCAACGATTGGTGAATCAAATGCAAAGGCATCTTTTTTCTCAACCATAACATCCATTAAAGCGGATACATCTTCTTTAGTTAAATCTTCTTTAACATCACTTATAGAAAAAGAAATTTTCTTACCTTCCTCTGTTATAAACTTCATGCTTAATGTTCTATTCATCTATAAATCCTCCTCTCTTTTTCAATTAAAGATTGTTATCTAATATCTACTTTATCTTAGCCTTCCTGAACTAAAGCGCTCTTATCTACTCTGTTTATTTCTCTTACTTCATGCATTAATACTTTTTCTACTTCATTTGCTATAGTAAATAGATCTTCATCATTAGCATTAACATTAATTTTTGATATTGTTTTACGTCTTAATATCTCTTTTCCATCTTTATCTAAACCTGCAGCTAAAGTTAATACTAAATCTGAATCATTTTTATGTGCTGCTACTGCCATTTTAAAATCCCCTTTCTTTATTTGTTTTGTATTTCACCTATATATATGAATTCACTTATATATTTGTAAAAAAATAAAGGTCCTAAATTTTAAAATTTAAGACCTTCATTTTGGTGTTCCGTAGAAGCTATGACCTTTTGCTAAAATCGTTAAAAGCCTTGATTAAATCATCAAGTTTTTTTTCAATTCTAACTAAAAGATAAACACTAACCGCTACTGGGAATCCTAAATTACTGATAAGCTTTATTAAACCATCATACATATTCCCACCACCTTAAGTAGAGAACCCAAATTTATAATTTGGTGTGAAGCACTTACTCAGATGAAGTTATGAATCTGAGATACATACTTCTCTACCTATCTTTATATATGCTTTTTTAATCTATTTTGTAGTTTCTTTACTATCTTATCTTTTTTATATCTTATATTGTTATAGCTTTTGTTATGATCTCTAGCAATACTTTTAATAGTACTACCTTCAATATAGAAACTTTTTAATATCTTCTTTTCCCCTTTGCTTAGTTCATCTAAAACATTATATATTTCCTTTGTCTTTTCATAGGCTATAACTTCATCTTCTACAGTAAATTTATAAGAATATATATCTTTATCATTAGGTATTTCTGTATGATGTTTTATCTCACCTTTTAATAAAGCTTTATAGTTTTGTTTTATAGCTTTAATACAGTAAAATTTAAAACTTTCACCAGAACCCTTGTACATATTGGCCGCTTTTATAACTGATAGATATCCATGCTGAACTAAATCTTCATAACTATAACATTTAATCTTATACCTTGAAGCTTCTTTTAATATAAGAGGAACAAATCCATCTATTATTTTTTCTAAAGATTTATTATCGCCCTTCTTATATTTATTGATAAGTTCATGCATTAACGTATCACCGCCTTAAAGTTTAATTACCAATATTATACATCTAATGTTATATAAATTCATTAATTTAAACTATACTTCATATATATAAGTACCTTTCAACTTTTATAATAGAAAAAACAAATATACTTGTAGATACATTTTAAATAATATAGAATTTATAATAAAAACTAAGGAATTCATAAAAAACAAACCTTAAATTAAAGTATAAAACTTTAATTTATATAAAAAAACTTTAATCATCTAAAAATATATTTGTATTTTAATTTTATATTATATATAATTAAAGCTGTTTTAAGTTTTACATTAATCAAATTTAATATTAAATCTGATATACCTAATGTATATAATGACTATAATTGTTAATACTAAAATTAGATTAACAATTATAGTTAAGTAAATCATCGTTTTTTGCCTATTATTAGCAATGATGATATTAGTATGCCAGTATCAATGTTGATATTCATATTCATATTAATATTGATATTAACATAATTTGAAACAAACAATAATAAACAAAATAAACAAAATGAAATTATCATCTGTTTTAAAAAATCTTTTACTCTGAAAAAAAATTTTCTTAAGACTCCCCAGTCCGCAATAGAAATTTTTTTTACGGAAGTTAAAAGATTTTTTTTTATTTTTATTAAAATACGTTTCACTTAACATTCCTCCCCTGCAATATATTGTTTAACCACGTTGAACATTATACTTTTTTACCATTTTTTATGCAATTTTATTATTAATTAAATTTAATGATTAACATAACATACTAACTTATATATATTTATTATTTGAATTTACATATATAGTTTCTACTTGATATTTGTTACTTTTCAATATTAATTAGTAGTGTCAATATTTTCATATACTTTTACCTATAAGTTACTATATATAAATTACAGAAATTTATTCCATTAAAAAAAAGGCATTTAATGCCTTCTCAGTTTTTTAAGATTCTTACCATGCATATATCATTATTACTTTAAATATATTACAAAATGTAATTTATAGAAATTTTGTTAGGTAATTTAGTGTAAATATTTTTTATTAATATTGCTCTCATTGTTGACATGATAACACACTTCTATTTTTTTATATTTACTTTCATTTATATAATTAATATATTTTCCATCTTATATAAATAAGGTGGACATGCTCCCTGCATTAAGATACATGTACAAGCTCCAAGAAAAAGCCATGTCCATGTATCTTTCGCAGCAAGACAAGTCCACCTTTCAGGTTTATGTATTCCTCTTAAGTTTTATCCTGGTATTCCTTTTGAGTTATGCTTGTCTACTTCTCTAAACAAGGGAAGATTTAGCGTAACTAAAACAAGCTCTAAAGAGCTAGTCTGAGTTCGCTAAATCATTTGTTTAGAAAAACAAACAAGCATATTTAATGGTATTCCTAACATGTCCTCTAATATGTATTTATAGACAAGCCTTCCTTAGCTTTTCCATAAATGATTCTATTCCCACCCCACCCTCCAAGTTTATAAGTTTAACTCTTGGGAATAATTAAAATAATAATTATTATGAGGTGTATTCAATGGAATTTAGAATTACAAACAAAATTCATTTAAAACTATTAGGTATAGCTATAGTTTTTTCTATAATATTCTATGATTATTTAAATAGTATCCTATTTAATTTTTTTAAAGAATCTATAAACATATTTAACTACTCTATCACCTTATCTTTTATATTTCTTACTATTTCTATGGTCATAATGATAATACTACATGAGTTAATACATGGTCTATCCTATACTCTATTTGGTGGTAAAGTTAAATATAGTTTTAAATTTGTATATGCAGCTACAGAAGAAGTAACTAATAAAAAGGTATCTATAAATCAATTTGCTATTGTACTATTAGCACCGGTTACAATTATATCTATACTTTCTCTATTACTTCCTAGTTTTTTAGGTTCTACAGTTTTCATATGTAACCTATTAGGATCTATAGGGGATTTATATATGGCTATAGGATTAATTAGATATCCACTTGATAGTAAAATTATAGATACAGCCTATGGATATAAAGTTATTTAATAAATCTTGTATTTAAATATACACTAATAATATTTCTTCTTAAATTTTAATAAATTGATATAAATAATGACTACTATTTATTATTATTCTTAGGACTAGATTCTCCAGTTCCTCCTTTAGGGGGTTTTATGTTTTGATTATTAGAATCTAATTTAACACCATACCCCTTTTTAATAATTTGATAATCACCATTCGAATTTGATTGATTCTTTGACATTTCTATTCCTCCTCATTATTTACTGGTTTAAAAATTTCTATATAATTAAATGAATCTTTATCTATTATCACCCCTTTTGTATATTCTATTTTATTTAAAAAATTACCATTTTCATCTATTTTCCACACTTCTTCTAAATATATATCTTGCTTATATGGAAATGCTGAAACAAATGAATTTCCTCCATATAAACCTCCTATTAATTGTGAATTTTTCAAATGAATTAATACATAACAACATTCTCCCTTACTAAAAAAATAGTCCCATGCTTTTGGAATAGGTTGAATTATTCTCCCTTGAAAAAATTCCAAGCCCAAAATTTTTTTAAAAATTAATGGCCAAATAATAGGCATAATAACTAATGTGAATAAAACAATAATATAAAATAAACTTGGATAATTTTTTTGAAAATTAGGGTTAGCTGCTTTTCTTATAAAAAAAAACATTACTCCAAAATTTATACAGCTATAAGCTACTGTCTCAAATATATAATCTTTAAATTTAGTGTTTTCGCATGCCACCATCAACTTCCATACTTTAACAGAAATAAATCCTGGTATAAATAATATTATAAATAAAATCATTTTATCTAAATTAAATATATCCAAGTAAAACACTTCCTTATTTTTGTATTTATGTATTTATTTTAACATAATATCTTCTATTTTTATGTCTTTCTATCTAATTTTTTTAATACGACTATAAACTTTCATATTATTATGAATACTAAATTTATGTTATATATAATAAGTAATCTTATAAAACTAACCTTTCTTACTTCTTCCTTTTTACTTATTATTTCTTACTTCTTACTTATTACTTCTTTACTTAGTAGTCCCTTATAAACCCCTTGCAAGGGGCTTATTTTCATAAAAAAATAATAAGCTGTTAAACTTAAAGCCTATTATTTAAATCTTATAAATTTAATCTTCCCACCCTAAAAGTTTCCGCTCCAATTCTTTAAAATCATACTGCCTCTGCTCTATCATATCCCATCTATCCTTACCGGTACTATTGTATTTCTTATTACCCTTCCAACCTTTTTTATAAACTTCTACATCCTCTTTAGTTTTAAGTCCTTTCTCTTCCCAGCTATAAAGAACATTTTCAATATACTTTATATTCTTAGCATTATATTTTGTAGCTTCTGTTATGGCCATGATTATAACATCATAATCTATATTATCACTCCATTCTTTCAGCTTTTTGCACTCATATTGTTTAGGCTTACATATATTCTTTTTAAAAAATGTAATTACATCCTCAAACTTACAAGTATTACTATCTTCTATTTTCTTATCTATTACTATTTCTTCTGATTCTGCATCATTTATTATATTCTCATTCTCAAGTGTTACCTCTTCATCCTTTGTTATATCTATATTTTCAGTAACACTAGTAGAGCCTCCCTTAAGAGGCTCTGCTTTATCCGTAAATACAAAAACACCTTCAAATATTTTTTTTATGTCTAAATGAAGATCATAATATTTTATATAAAGCAATTTTATAAAATCCTTATTCTTTATATTTTTAATCTCCTTATTAACGCACTTTATAGCATTTGCATTATTAGGACTATTATATTTAGACCAATTAAAAATCATAATTTCTTTGGTTTCTGTACAGTATTTAATTTTTTTATATTCTTCAAACCTTTTCAAAAGCTTTATTACTGTTTCTCTATTGTATCCTGTTTCCATTTCTATAATTCTAATAGGAAGCTCATATACTCCACATTGGCTAGTTTTAGAATTACTCATAAGATATAAATAAAAATATTTTTCTTCTGGAGTTAAATCCAGTACAAAACCATCTGACCAAAATTGTGTATGTAGTTGTCTATATTTAGCCAAAGCTTCATCCCTCCTAAATATTTCAGAATTTACTAACAATTGAAGATATACTTATACACTCTTGTGGATTATTTCCTTTGAGTTTATATGTTCTCTTAAATATTCTTTATTCTTCTCTATCCACTTTATCAATAAAACCTTTGGTATTCTAACATGTCTTTTGCTTATTCTTAAAATTGGGAAATCACTTCTTTTAATAATTCTATAAACTAAGTTCATATCTATTTTTAAAACCTCCCCCAATTCTTTAGGTTTTAAAAGCACTGGTAGTTCATCATAATTTATCCCTCTCATTAGTATCCCTCTTTCTTTTATGTATTAAAAAGTTAAATCTTTTATATTTTCTAAATCACTTAAATCCTTTCCATTAAAATCTTTTAAAAACTTTAAAATCATAGGTTTAGTTACTTTAAGTCTGCCTAATTTTAAAGCTACTAAGTTACCGCTCCTTATTAAATCATATACAGCATTTCTATTTACTTTTAAAATACTAGCTACTTCATCAACCGTATATAGATAATCTTGCACTTCAAAAACCTCCCTAAAATTCAAATAAATTTTATATTCTTTTTAAACCCAAACTCATTAAAACATCTAAAAATTTTCCTTATCAAAAATATCATCTTCCATCATATGATAAGTTTTTGCTATAGCTTTACGACTATGATTACTTGGATAACTTTTACCATTTTCCCATGACCAATACATTTTTTGAGTAACCTTGCATTCTTTTGCAGCTTTGTCCTGTGACCAACCATTAATTCTCCTTAAAATTTCTAATTTTTTATTCCACGATAACCCAATAATTTTTTCTTCTATCATCATACCTTCACCCCCTTATTTTTGTACGATATTTACGTCATATTCACTATATCATTTTGGTAATTGTTAATTCAAATGTGCTATATGCCCCTATATTACTATATTTTATATTTATTTTACAAATTCTATCATTTTTGTAAAAATTCATTTTATAGTTGACTACTAGACGTTATTTACGTACAATAGATATATACGATATTAAATAGAAAGTAGTTGGTTTACTTGTTACCTAAAAAAGATTTAGGAAAACTTATAAGAAAAGCAAGAGAATATAAAGGCAAAATTACAGGAGAAAGATTTAGTCAAACAGATCTTGCACATGAAGTAGGTAAATCTAGGGGTTATATTTGCGATATAGAAAACGGCAGATCTTTTCCTAGCTTTTCATGTTTATCAAATATAGCAAAAGTATGTAATGTTCCTTTAGATTTTTTTCAAAGCCAAAATGAAATTAGTAATATACTTGATAAATTTATAAAACTTCAATTACCTAATTTACCTGAAGAAGAAATTGAAAGTATAAGAGAAGCATTGAAAGAAGATCCTGATTTAGAATTAAAGTATTTATATGAATACATAAATAATCATAGTTTAATCTTGGAGAAAAAAGAAAATGCAAAAAAACAAAAAATTGAGCCTAAACCGCCTAAAGATATTATTAAATATACTCTTCAAAACAAATATATATTAGATTACTTAGGTATAAAAAAAGAAAATGCAGAAGAGTTTTCAGAAGAAGTACTTAATCAGATTAAACTAATTAGTTATAAATATAAAAAATAAATATACATTCATAATGTATATAACCAATTTAATAATTGGATTATATAAATAAAACGCAGAGGAAGGAGCATAATTTTATGAAAGGCGGAGTAAGAAAAAGAGGTAGTAGTTGGTACTATTACTTTGACGTTGCTAAAGTTGATGGTAAAAGAAAAAAAATAGAAAGGAAAGGAGGTAATACAAAACGAGAAGCAGAAAAAGCTCTAAGAAGTGCCATAAAAGAATTTGAAAATTGTGGATCTATCATTGATGAAAGTAATATAAGCGTTTCAGATTATTTTGATTATTGGTTTGATGAATATGTAATGATAAATTGCAAATACAATACCCAAGAAAATTATAAAATAATCATAGATAGACACATAAAATCTAGTTTAGGAGTTTATAAACTAAAATCATTAACTCCAGCTATACTACAACAATTTATAAATAAGAAATACAGAAATGGTTTTGCTAAAACCACATTATCTAATTTTTATGGTGTACTTTCTGGAGCTTTAAGAATGGCTGTATACCCATATAAATTTATAAAAGAAAATCCTATGATCTACGTAACTATGCCTAGATATGATAATGTAAAAAATGACAAAGACAAATTAAAAGTAATATCTTTAGAAAATTTCAAAAAAATTATTGAACGTTTCCCTGAAGGTAGCAATTTTTATATACCCCTACAAATAGCTTTTAGTACTGGCATGAGAGCATCTGAAGTTTGTGGTCTTACTTGGGACTGCGTAGACTTAAAAAATAATACCATAAAAGTTGAAAAAATAATTGTATATAAAAAAAGAGAATGGGTCTTTGGAACTCCTAAAACCCAAAGTTCCTATAGAACCATCTTAATTGGAAATACACTTACCAATATATTAAAACGAAATAAAAAACATCAATACGAAAACAAATTAAAATATGGTACTCATTATACAAACTCAAATTTTGTATGTACCAAAGAAAATGGTGTACCAATAACTACTAATAGTTTAAAATATTTAAGCCGTATCGTCAATTATGAACTACAAATACCTTTTAATTTTCATTCTTTACGTCATACTCATGCTACTATGTTATTAGAATCTGGTGCAAATATAAAAGATATACAACATAGATTAGGTCATAGTAAACTTGCTACTACTATGGACACATACTCTCATATTACTAGTAAGCTAAAACATGATAGTGTTGATAGATTTGAATCTATTATATCTGAAATAAAATAGTTTGCCACCGACTATAAACAAAGGGTGGCAAACGGGTGGCAAACAAACAGTTTTAATCAGAATTAATAACTTATATTATTGATTTTCCTTGGTTAAAAGTACTATAGTTTCCACATGGGATGTCATAGGGAACATGTCAACTGGTTGAACTTTCTCAGTTTTATATCCTAAGTTATCTAATAAGCCTAAATCTCTAGCTAAGGTACCTGGATCACAAGAAACATAAACTATTTTACTTGCATTAGTTTTAGATATAGATTTAAGTAATTTTTCATCACAGCCTTTTCTAGGTGGATCTACTACTATTACATCTGGCAATTTTCCTTGATCTATTAATTTAGGAATTTCTTCTTCTGATTTTCCTACTATAAATTTAGCATTATGTATGTTATTTTGTTTAGCATTTATTTTAGCGTTATCTATAGCTTCTTTTATTATTTCAACTCCATATACTTCTCTACAATTCTCAGATAAAAATAAAGAAATCGTTCCTGTTCCACAATAGGCATCAAAAACTAGTTCATTCCCTTTTAAATCAGCAAACTCTAAAGCTTTATTATATAATACTTCTGTTTGAGTTGGATTAACTTGAAAAAAAGATAAAGGTGAAATATTGAATTTAAATTTTCCTATATAATCTGTTATATAATCTTTTCCCCACAATGTAACACACTTTTGACCTAATATAACATTAGTATTTTTAGTATTTATATTATGTATTATGCTTGTTATTGTAGGAATATTTTCTCTTATGCTTTCTATAAGTTCATCCTTATAAGGTATAGTTTTACTATTAGTTACTAAAACTATCATAGTTTCATCATTATTTTTAAAAGCTTTTCTAACCATTATATGCTTTAATAACCCTTTATTTTTCTTTTCATTATAAGCAGATATATTATATTTCTCCATCCATTCTTTTATAACATAAATTGCTTTATCTGCTACTTTTTCTTGTATAAAACATTCCTTTACTTCTACAACATCATGGCTTCTAGACTTATAAAATCCTATTTTTATTTTTCCGCCTTCTTCTCTAACAGGCATCTGAACTTTGTTTCTATATCTATAAGGATCTTCCATCCCTATAGTATCTTTAATGCCCTCATCTTTAATATCTATCTTACCTATTCTTTTAATTGCATCTACTACTCTTTGCCTTTTAAAATCTAACTGTTTATGATATGAATAATGTTGAAGTTGGCATCCTCCACATTTATTATATATTGAACATATAGGTTCTACTCTATCTTTAGATTTAACTTCAAAGTCAATTAGTTTACCAAATCCAAAATTTTTGTTCACTTTAACTATTCTAACTTTAACTTTTTCCCCTTCTAAAGCTTCTGGAACAAATATAGTATAATTCTCTACCTTTGCTACTCCTTCTCCTTTAAAACCTGTACCTGTTATTTCTAATATATATTCTTTATTTTTTTCTACCGGTATATTATTTTTCATACTATCTCCTTATTTTAAAAATATTATTCCACTCATTACACTATTATAAAATATAAATTAATAATTTCAATTGTTAATTTAAAAATATCCACATTTATAACATAAATAAATAAGTTTTATGTTATAAATGTGGATAGAATTAGTTTGTTTATAATTGCAATTTAATAATTTAGATACCTAATAATGAAAGAAGATAAGTTGATGCTAAAGCTGCAAAACTACATACCATAGAAAGTGGAACTATGGCTTTAAGTAAATCTGTTACTGGTATTTTACACATTCTTTGTACAAGCCAAAACATACTAGAATTAACATGAAGAACGCACATGCCACCTGATGCAATAGCTAAAACGCATAATTCTGGACTAATACCTAATGTAGGTAAAAAAGACACGCACACAGCTGCTGATGTTGTAAGTGCTACTGTAGTTGAACCTGTAGCTGTTACAATAGTAGCTGAAATAAGCCATGGTAATAATACTCCTGGAAGTCCAAGTCCACTTAAAGATTGACTTAAACAAGCTCCTATATCAGAAGATTTTATAACATATCCATAAGCTCCTCCTGCTGCAGTAATAAGAAGTACAAGAGCTGTAGAATCCATAGCCTTATCTAGCCATCCTGCTCTAACAGATGTTTTATACTCTCTAGTAAGCATCCAAATAACTGCAATACCTATTAACAAAGCAATAATAGGATTTCCAATAAATCCAAAGATAGTATTAAGAATATGTTCTTTAGGTAAAAAGTTTCCACAAAATGATTGGAAAACAATAAGAATAATTGGAATAACTATTGGCATATAAGCACCCCATGTTGGATATCCCTTAGGGTTTTTAACAGATTCTTTAAAAAGATTAGTTTTATCCTCTTCTGTTTTCCTATCTTCTATTTCAGGAACATATTGGTTCCATCGTTTACCAATAACTTTGCTAGAATATAAATATACAGATAGTGTAGCTGGTATAGCAATCATTATTCCATAAAAAATAACTTTACCTAAGTCTGCACCAAGAAGTCCAGCCGCTGCAATAGGTCCTGGAGTTGGTGGTATAATAGAATGGGTCATAGCTAAACACATTACTGTACCTAATGTAATTCCCATAAATGAAGTCTTTGCTTTACGAGATAAATTTTTTATAACTGGGAATAAAATCATAAGAGCTGAATCAGCAAATACAGGAATAGAAACTAAAGAACCTGTAATACACATAGCTAGTGATGCTTTTTTTTCTTTTACCACACTTAAAACAGATGCTGCAATTTTCTCTGCCCCTCCTGTTTTCTCAAGAATAAACCCAATAATTACACCAAGTACAATGATAATACCACAGGAACCCATAGTTTGGCCAAATCCTTTGATAACTAAGTCAACTGCTTCTGCTCCAGAATTACCTAATGCTAATGCTAAACCTAGTGTAGTAAGAAGAAGAGCTATAAACGCATTAATTTTGAATCTTGCAATAAGAATAACTAAAACTACAATACTAATAACAACTGCAATAACTGACATTGACATAAATTTCTCCCCCTAAATATTTATACGTTTTCAAAACCTCTACTAAAAATTACTTCACTTTGTATTGTTCTAAAATATTCCTATTAATTTCAACACCTATTCCTGGCTTATTAGGAGTAATTAAGTATCCCTTTGAAAATTCAACACCATCATTTATTAAATCTAATCTAAATGGATGACTTGATCTATCATATTCTAAAAGTGGTTCTACTGGAGTATCACACATTGGTGTATTAGGTAAACTTGATACAAATTGTAGTGAAGCTGCAAGAGCAATACCAGAACCCCAAACATGTGGCATAAGCATTGTATTATACGATTGAGTAAGTGCAGCCATTTTTTTGCATTCTGTAAATCCACCACTTGAACAAATATCTGGTTGATATATATCTAAAGCTCCTTCTTTTAACCAATTCTTAATTGACATTTTAGTAAACATCTCTTCTCCTGCTGCAATATAAGAACTTGTTAAATTACGTATAGCTTTATAACCTTCAATATCTTCTGGTACTAATGGTTCTTCAAAAAACTCCACTTTTTCTGGTTCTAATTCTAAAATAATTCTTCTTGCTGCTGCTTGTGTATAAGCTGCATTAAAATCTGCCATAAGCATAACATCATGTCCTACAGCATTTCTAACAGCACGAACATATTCAATATCTGCTTTAGGAGTAAAACCAGCTTTAAGTTTCATCCCTTTAAATCCCATATCAACATATGATAAAGCTTCTTTTACAGCATCTTCAGGATATTTTTTACCCTCTTGTCTATAGAACCCTGTTGCGTATGCCATTACTTTTTCTCTAAATCTTCCTCCAAGCAATCTACTAACAGGTTGTCCAAGTTGTTTTCCATTTAAATCCCATAGTGCAATATCAAGTCCACTTAATGCATTAATAGCCGCACCTTGTTGGCCAAATGGACGTGCACGATTATAAAGTTTTTCCCAAATTACTTCCACATCTAAACTATCTTTTCCTATAACCTCTGGTTTGTAACAGTTTTCAATAAAAGCTCCAGCAATTTGAGGTGCTTGTTGACCATGACAAAGGCACTCACCAAAACCACTTGTTCCATCACTACCTATAACTTCAACAATAACAGAACTTCTGTTATATACCCAACCTTGTGAAAATTTAAAAGGTACTTCAAGTGGTGCAGAAATAATATGTACTAATATATCTTTAATTTTCATAACTCTTTCCTCCTAATCATAAATTTAATATTTTTCTTTAACGATAGATTATGTTTTTATGATAATATAAATGATCAAAATCTTCTCTACTAATTAATCCTTCTGTATCTCCATTAGTGCTAACTGCTAAAGCTCCCATAAGGGCTCCCATATTGCCACATTCTTCAATTGAACGTTTTTCTATAAGGCCTGTAAGGAAACCAGAATTAAAAGCATCTCCAGCTCCAACAGTATCTACTAAAACTGTTTTTACAAGTGGAATATTTACAATAGTCTTAGAGTCAGCAACTACTGCTCCTTTATCTCCCATTTTAATAGCAATTTTTTTCACACCAAGATCACGAAGTTTATAAATTATTTCTTCCGGATTTTTTAAACCTAATAGTAATTCTGCTTCTCCTTGTCCAAGCATAACAATATCGCTCTTTTCTAAAAATGGATATAAACATGCTTTTGCTTCATCTTTATCCATTAACTTAAGTCTTATATTCGGATCAAAGCTAACTGGTATTTTAAATTTTTCTGCAAAATCTAAAATAGAGTATATAGCTTCCTTACATGTTTCACTTAGCATAGGTGTTACCCCGCTTATATGAATTATCCTAGCTTTTTTTAAATAATCTATATCAATATCATTTAAACCTAATGTACTAGCAGCTGAATTACTACGATAGTACATAACATTTGTTTCATTTTGAATACTAAATTGCTTAAACATAACCCCGGTTGGATTGTTACTTGTTTGAATAACAGAAGAAACATCAACACCTTCACTTCTTAGTTCCTTTAAAATGATTTCTCCAAATTCATCTTTTCCAAGTTTACTAATCCAACCACTACTATGTCCTAGTTTTGCCACACCGATAGCTACATTACTTTCAGCTCCAGCTATTTTCATACTGAAATTTTTAGCATAACGTAAATATCCTCTTTGATCTGGAATAAAATTGACCATTGTTTCTCCAATAGTAACTATATCAATCATTTTTCCCCTCATTTCATGTCCAATGTATTTTCTTTAATAAAATTAAATCGTTAAATATAAGATTAATTTTTCGATAGTCTTTGCTCCCTCTGTTAATACTTGCTCTATAAGCTTTCTTTTTTCTTCACTATATCTAAATATAGGTACTGCAACACTTAAAGCCGCAGCTACTTTACCATTTTTATAAATTGATTTAGCAATACATCTAATAGATTCATTAGATTCTTCACATTCGTAAGCAAATCCAGATTCTTTTATATTCTGTAGTTGATTATAAAGTATATCAAAATCTGTAATAGTATATGGTGTAAGTGGCTTTAATCCCGCTGGATATAATTCTTGTAATTCCTCCATAGAATAATCTTTTAATAACGCTTTTCCAATGGCAGTACCATAAGCTGGAATAGTCTTTCCTATAGCAGAATGTAAACGTACTGCTTGGTCTGAATCTACTTTAGCAATATATAAAATATCTCCTTCATCTAAAACACCAAAATGACAAGTCTCTCCACATTCATCTACAATAGTTTCAATAACTTCAATAACATCATCATAACGATTAGAATTTTTAATATAACTACTTCCTATTTCAAGTAATTTAATTCCTGTACAATATTGCTGTGATAATTGATTATAACTTAAGTATTTTTTTTCCTTTAATGTATGAATAATAGGTGACAATGTACCTATTGGAATATTTAATAATTTAGAAAGCTCGGATAATTTATATCCATCTTTTTTCAAAGCAATAGCCTCTATTACTGATAAAACTCTTAAAGTTGGTTTATGATTTGTACTCATCTTCTCACCTTTCCTATATACGAAACTTATTCCTAATTACAAATTCATCTTATCACCTTATATTTATTGTGTCAATATATGAGATGAAAAATATATTTTGCTATTATATTTACTTTTTATTGACTCATTTTGAAAATAAGGTTATACTGTTTTTGTATTTATGTATAATGTTTCCTATATACGAAATTTATAAATAAATTTACCTTTCCTAATTACTTTTTCTAATTACAAAACTAAAAAGAATAGAGGTATGTATTATGAATGAATCTATTATAGAAAGAGTACATAAAGAGAAAATTATAGCCATCATAAGAGGTTGTGAACCTAGTATATGTATTTCACTTGCAAAAGCCTTATATAAAGGTGGAATCACTATGATAGAAGTTACTTTCAATCAAAATGATCCCCAAAGTTTTAATAAAACAACAGAAGCTATTCAATCTATAGCAAAATATTTTGAAGGTAAAGTATTAGTAGGTGCAGGAACGGTTCTAACCAAAGAACAAGTTAACCTTGCAGCTAGAGCAGGTGCAAAATATATTATTTCTCCTAATGTTAACAAAGATGTTATTGAATACACTAAACAACTAGGATTAGTATCTATGCCAGGAGCATTTTCTGCTTCTGAAATTTGCCAAGCATATGAATTAGGTGCTGATTTTGTAAAAGTATTCCCTGTAGCAAATTTAGGATCTCAATATATTAAAGCATTAAAAGCTCCTCTTTCTCATATTCCATTATTAGCAGTTGGTGGAGTTAATAAAGATAATATTAAAGACTTTTTAAATGCAGGTGCCGTAGGTGTTGGTGTAGGCGGAAAATTAGTTGATAAAAATCTTATTGAAAAAAAAGAATTTGATAAGATTACATCCCTTGCAAAAGAGTATATATTAAATGCAAAATAATAATTAATAATTTCAATTGTTAATTTAAAAATATCCACATTTATAACATAAATAAATAAGTTTTATGTTATAAATGTGGATAGAATTAGTTTGTTTATAATTTAATAATTTATATATTTATTCTTTTTTAAAAGTTTCACATTGAGTTTCACCGCTAGTATCTGCTGACTCTCCATCTATCTGAATATTTTTTGCAGTACATATTCTATCAGTATTATATACACAATTATATGCTTCACAATTAATATGAGGACTCATTTCTACAGATTCATTAGTAAAAACCTGTTTAAAACCACCTACAAGATTAGTATTTGCAACTTTACTCATAGAATTTATTACTCCTTTAGATGCAAAAGTTTTACACTGAGTTTCAGAAGTTGAATTTGATTTTTCCCCTTCAACTTCTATACTATTAGCATTACAAAAACCATTTATATTATGAACACAATTTTCTGCACTACAAGTTAACTTTCCTTCCATCTATACTCCTCCTATTCTATTAATAGTTATTGTTTTTATTATCTATCCATTTATAGTTTTTTATTCTTAAAACAATTTTTAAATATTAATAAAATAGAATTTATTTTTTATTTTATAATAATGCTACTCTATTTTTTCTAAATATTCTCCTATTAAAAATTCAAATAGCATCAATATATTAGGAAAAAATGAATTAGAAAGTTTATTTCTATCATCCATAGTATGCATATCATATATTTTAAAATTTATATCTGATATCTTTCCTAATGTATTTTCACTATCTCCAGTAAATGATATTAATTTTATTCCATTATTCTTAGCTGATATTCCATTCTTTATTAAAAAATCTGTTTCGCCAGACTTAGAAATAGTTATTAATATCTTTCCCTTTATAGGATTAACATCATAGCTTTCATATGAATCTGAATATATACATTTAAAACCTAAACCTACTAATTTTTTAGTTATATACTGAACTATTCCTATAGAAAATCCTTGTCCTAAAGTATATATAACCTCATTTTTATTGTCTTTTAACAAAGTTATAAACTTCTCTACGTCTTTATAACTTATTAAAGATAATAATTCATCTAAATCTATACCACTATATTTATTATTACTTTTTAAAATATACTCATTTTTGTTTTTAAGCATAAAATTCAAATTATAATACATATCTAAGAATCCAGAATATCCTAACTTTTTTGCCAAATTCATAATAGTAGTTGTAGATGTATAATGCTTTTCTGCAAGTCCTCTTACACCTAATTTTTTTATATCCTTTATGTTTTCAATAACATAAACAAGTATTTTCTCTTCTATATCATTTAAATTAAATTTGCTTACAATTTTATTTATATCTACCTGCACATAGATTCCTCCTATAACCTTAAATAATTTACTAAATATGAATATTTTATCAAATAAATAATTTTAAGTTATATTATACATCTATTGATAGAGAATTTAAAAGTAAAATTATATATTAATAAAATTTATAATTTTAAAGGAATAAAAAAAAAGCACCTTTACGGTGCCCTAGAGAAGATCAGTTGCCTATTATTTCCTATTAATAATTTTAGACATGCATCATTTTATTATACATTATTTACTACACTTTTTACAATATTATATTAAAATATATTAAAATATCATTGAAATTATTCATTAAATTCTTTTTTAACTCTTTTTAGCATCTTTCTTATAGGTAAATTATATGGACATCTTTCTTCACATACTCCACATCCTATACAATCTTTTGCTGTAAATTTCATATTAAAATATCTATCTTTAGCCCAATCTTCTAAACCATATCTAGTCTTATATGCTTCAAAAACAAATACAGAAGGAATATCTATACCTTTTGTACAAGGAGCACAGTATCCACATCTTCTACAAAACTCAGTTCCTAATTCCTTTAATATGTTATCTGCTTTTTCCTTTTCCTTTTCATCTAATATAATTTTTTCTTTACAGCAAGCTGCATTTTCTATAACTTCTTCTTCTGTTACCATTCCTGGTATAGCAGTTGTTATATTTTCATTACTTAATATATATCTCAAAGCTAAAGTTCCATTTCTAAGTGCTCCACCTGCCATAGGTTTCATATCTATAACTCCAATGTTTAATTCCTTAGCTCTTTTAAATAATTCTTCTCCTTGTCTCTCTACCACATTATAAGGGTACATTATTGTTTCAAACTTACCACTTTCTACAGCTATTTTTAATACATCTAAACTATGAGACGTTATTCCAATATGACCTATCTTGCCTTCTTCTTTTAACTTTAATAATACTTTATATGCCCCATCTTCACTTAAAATTTTATTATAGTCTTCCATAGTTTTAACATTATGAAATTGGTATAAATCTATATATGAAGTCTTTAAATTTTTAAAGCTTGTATTTGTTTCTTCTATCATTCCTTTTTCATCTCTAGCCATAGATTTAGTAGCTATTATCCATTTATCTCTTCTACCTTCTAGAGCTTTACCAACATATTCTTCTGATACAGTATACCCTCTTGCACTATCAATGAAATTAATTCCTAGTTCCTCTGCTTTATGTATAACTTTAGAGGCTTTCTTTGAATCTATTCTTTGTATTGTTATTCCTCCAAATCCAACAGTAGAAACTTTCAGGCCAGTTTTTCCTAGCTCCTTGTATATCATTTTTCCACTCCCCTTAACTATTTAAATAAAAACCTATTATTTGAATACCTTGCACTATAAATTATCACACTACTAATTTAAAATCAAGTTTCATTAGAAAAAAATAAGGATGACCATTTTAGTCATCCTTATTTTTAGTATATTAAACTATATTAGCTCTTCCGCTATATACAATTCCTCTTCTTGTATCTACAGTAACATATGTTCCTGTTTTTAATACTTTTGTAGCATCTCCTGCACTACATACAAATGGTATATCTCTTGCTATACATTCTACAGCTAAGTGAGATGTTATACCACCTTCTTCTGCAATTATACCTGCTACTCTGTCTAAAACATTTATATAGTTTCTATCTAAGTTTTTAACTACTAAGATATCATCTTTTTCAACATTTTTTTCAGCATCTTTAGGGCTATCAACTACTTTTATATTTCCGTATGTTGGTCTGTTTCCTGATCCTCTACCTTGAGTAAGTATATCTCCAACTATATGAACTTTAAGCATATTAGTAGTTCCTGAACAAGATACTGGTATTCCAGCAGCTATAACTACTAAATCACCTTTTTTAATATATCCTGCATTTAAAGATATACTAACTGATCTTTCTATTAATTCATCAGTTGAAGTGAATTTTTCAGTTAATGTAGGAACTACGCCCCAATTTAATGCTAATTTTCTAGCAACTTTTTCATTAGGTGTTACTGCAATTATAGGACATTTAGGTCTATATTTAGATACCATTCTTGCAGTGTGACCACTTTGTGTTGCTGTAATTATTGCTGTTGCATTTAATCCTGAAGCTGTTGAACAAGTAGCAACGCTTATAGCATTAGGAACATTTATTGTATGATCTTCTCTTTTTTTCTTTAATATTTCTTCATAATTTAATTTTTCTTCTGCAGATTGTGCTATTCTTGACATAGTTTGAGCTGCTTCTACTGGATATTTTCCATTTGCAGATTCTCCACTTAACATTATAGCATCTGTTCCATCAAATATAGCATTAGCTATGTCTGATGCTTCTGCTCTAGTAGGTCTTGGGTTTCTTATCATTGAATCAAGCATTTGAGTAGCTGTAATTACAGGTTTTCCTGCTTTATTACATTTTTCGATTATTCTTTTTTGTATTATTGGTACTTCTTCTATTGGAATTTCTACACCCATGTCTCCTCTAGCTACCATTATTCCATCAGAAAATTTAATTATTTCATCAATATTTTCTACGCCTTCTTGATTTTCTACCTTAGATATTATTTGTATATCATTTCCGCCATTTTCTTCTAATATCTTTCTTATAGCTAAAACATCTGATGCTTTTCTTATAAAAGAAGCACTTATTAAATCTACTCCTACTTCACAACCAAATTTCAAATCATCTATATCTTTTTCTGTAACTGCTGGAAGTGAAATAGATACTCCTGGAACATTAACTCCTTTATGATTTGAAACAACGCCTGAATTTTTAACAACAGTATGTATTTTATTATCTTCTATAGATTCAACTTCTAATTCTACTAATCCATCGTCTATTAGTATTTTATTACCTGGAACTACATCTTTATATAAATCTTTGTAAGTAATAGAACATTTTGTTTCATCACCTACTATGTCTTCATCACAATATACAGTGAATTTTGATCCTTCTTCTAATTCAACTTTCTTTTTTGAAAAATCACCTGTTCTAATTTCTGGTCCTTTAGTGTCTAGCATAATAGCTATTGGTTTATTAAGTTTTTCTCTTAATTTTTTTATCATCATCATTCTTTCTTTATGTTCTGGATGATCCCCGTGAGAAAAATTATGTCTAGATACATTCATACCTGCTTCCATAAGTTTAGATACAACTTCTTCACTAGAACTTGCAGGTCCTATAGTGAAAATCATTTTAGTTTTTTGCATATAAAGATTCCTCCTCAAATAATACTATGTTTATATATTAGTAAGATAATACTGATGATATTTCATATAATCTTTCATCAAAGCTTCTTTCTATTGCTAAAGCTTCGTCTATATCTAAATCTACTATTTTTCCATTTTTAATTCCTATTACTCTTGATGATTTACCGTCTATTAGTAGTTCAACAGCTTTATATGCCATTCTAGAAGCTAAAATTCTATCCATACAAGTTGGACTTCCACCTCTTTGTATATGTCCTAAAATTGTAGCTCTTGTTTCTATTCCTGTAACTTCTTCTATATATTTAGCTAATTCATTAGCACCACCAACGCCTTCAGCTAATAATATTAGGTTATGCATTTTTCCTCTTAATTTTCCTTCTAAAATGTTCTTACATAATTCGTCCTTATCATAACCTTTTTCTGGAGTAATTATACTTTCTGCTCCACCAGCTACACCAGCGTATAATGCTATATCTCCACAATTTCTACCCATAACTTCTACTACACTAGCTCTTTCGTGAGAAGTTGATGTATCTCTTAGTTTATTTATAGAATCTAATACTGTATTTATAGATGTATCAAATCCTATAGTATAATCTGTATAAGCTAAGTCATTGTCTATAGTTCCTGGTAATCCTATAGTGTTTATTCCTAATTTAGATAAAAGTTGAGCTCCATGGAAAGAACCATCTCCACCTATAACTACTAGTCCATCAATTCCAAAAGCTTTTAATATTCCAGCAGCTTTTTTTCTACCTTCTTCTGTCTTAAACTCTTCACATCTAGCAGTTCTTAATATTGTTCCACCTCTTTGTATAATGTCTGAAACACTATGAGTGTCCATTTCAAAAATTTCACCATTAATTAGTCCATTATACCCTCTTTGAATGCCCATAACTTTTAATCCTTTTTCGATTCCTGTTCTTACTACTGCTCTTATTGCAGCATTCATTCCTGGAGCATCTCCTCCACTTGTTAACACAGCTATTTTCCTCATGCTAAATACCTCCTATGACCGGCGGGACGTATGTTGTCCCGCATATATTACAATTATAAACAAATCTAATTCCATTATGTTTTTAATTATAACATAATATGATTTTTTTTTATACAAAATTCAAGTGCCATAATTTAGTGTTAAATAGAACTTATATCCTTTTCAAAACATTGTTTCACTCTTTAATTATTATACCCTTTAATTATTATGTACATGTTAAATTAATAAGAAAAAAAATATTAAAAGAAACTCTTAAATATATATCTTCCTCTTAATATTTTTCTATTAAATTAAAAAATTATTCATTTATTTTTATATGTTTATATTATTTTTATATTATTTTCTCCAAATATACTTCTTAATGAACTTAGAAAATCCACATTATCTTCTATCCATAAGTTTCTATCTAATCTAAATTTTTTTCTATCCTTTTTTGTACAAAAATATACTGGCATATTACCTTTATTTTGTAAAAACAAACTTTTAACTTCATTAAGCCTTTCTTTCATTTCTTTTCTATCCTGAACAAGTATATATAGTTTCTCACTATCTATATTAACCAAAGGCTCTATCTTCTCACATATTATTTTAGGTTGCTCTTCTTCTCTTAAACTTACTTTACCATATAATAAAATAACCTCATCTTCATTAATTAATTCATTAGCTTTTTTAAGTATATTTGGAAATACTATTACTTCTATACTAGCATATAAATCTTCTAATTCTATAAAAGCCATCATATCATTTCTTCTAGTAATTTTTTTCTTTACAGTATTTATTATTCCTCCTACTATTACTTTATCTCCATCTCTTACATTAAATTCATTTTCTATCATACCATCTTCTAAAAGTTCTTCAGAAATAATATCTGATATCTTTATTGAAGTTTGCATCTTTAATGTTTTTTCATATTCTTCTAAAGGATGACCAGAAAAATATATTCCTGTCATTTCTTTTTCCATAGCTAATAAATATTTTTTATTAAATTCTTTTATATTTGGATATTGAATTTTCAAATCATTTTTGTTATCCATATTAGAAAAGAAATTTATTTGTCCCTTTATATTTTTCTTCTTTTGATTATACATACCATCCATTATCTTTTCATAGACAGCTAATAATCTAGATCTATATATACTAAAGCAATCAAATGCTCCTGCTTTTATAAGACTTTCTATAAATCTTTTATTTATAAGTGATATATCTACTTTATTGAAAAAATCTATTAAATCTAAAAACTTTGATTTTTCACGTCTAATCTGAACTACATGTTCTACTGCTTTTTCTCCTACATTTTTAACTGCAGTAAGTCCAAAAATTATTTTATTCCCTTTAACTCTAAATTTAGCATAACTTTCATTTATATTAGGAGGAACAATCTCAATACCTAATTTCTCAGCAAATCTTGTATAAAAGGCTACTTTTGTACTATCTCCTTTAACACTGTTTAACATAGCCGCCATATATTCTGTAGGATAATACCTCATTAAGTAAGCTGTCTGAAAGGCTACAACTGCATAGGCTGCTGCATGAGATTTATTAAAGGCGTAAGATGCAAAATCCATCATTAAATCAAAAAGATTATTAGAAACCTTCTCATCTATACCATTGTTTATACATCCTTTTATACCCTCTTCTTTATTTCCATATATAAAGTTTTTTCTTTCCTGCTCCATTACAGCATGTTTTTTCTTAGACATGGCACGTCTTACAAGGTCACTTCGCCCCATAGAATAGCCAGCTAAATCTCTTACTATCTGCATTACTTGTTCTTGGTATACAATACAACCATATGTAACTCCTAGTATATTTTTAAGCTGAGGAGCATCATACTCTATATCTTCTGGATTTTTCTTATTTTCTATATATCTTGGTATTTCTGACATAGGGCCTGGTCTATATAAACTTATTCCCGCTATTATATCCTCAAGGGAATCTGGTTTTAAATCTTTCATAAAAGAAGTCATTCCTGGTGATTCTAATTGGAATATTCCAACGGTTTTACCTTCTCCTATCATTTTATAAACTTCTTTATCAGAGAAATCTATTTTATCTAAATCTATAATTTTATTTTTATTTTCTTTTACCATAGAAACTGCATCTCTCATTACAGTTAAAGTTCTAAGGCCTAAAAAATCCATTTTTAAAAGCCCTAGTTCTTCTAAAGTACCCATAGTAAACTGAGTAACTATACTATCTTCGTTCTTTTGAAGTGGAACATAGTTAACTAAAGGTTTAGAAGCTATTACAACTCCTGCTGCATGGGTAGATGTATGTCTTGGAAGTCCTTCTAAAGCTATAGCAACATCTAGAAGTTCTTTTACTCTTTCTTCATTTTCATAGGCATCTTTAAGTTCTGGATTAGTTTCAATCCCTTTATTTATAGTTATATTTAAAACTGTTGGAATCATTTTAGCTATTCTATCAACTTCAGCATATGAATAATTCATTGCTCTTCCTACATCTCTTATGCAGGCTCTAGCTGCCATAGTTCCAAAGGTTATTATTTGAGATACATTGTCAGCTCCATATTTCCTAACAACATAATCTATAACCTCTCCTCTTCTTTCATAACAAAAATCACTATCTATATCTGGCATAGAAACACGTTCTGGATTTAAAAATCTTTCAAATATAAGATTATATTTAATAGGATCTATCTTAGTTATTCCTAAAGTATATGCAACTATAGACCCTGCCCCAGAACCTCTACCTGGTCCTGTCATAATTTTATTTTCTGTTGCAAATCTTATAAAATCCCAAACTATAAGAAAATAATCAACATATCCCATAGTCTTTATTATGGAAAGCTCATATTCTAATCTTTTAGTAAGTTCCTCTGTTATATCCCTGTATCTTTCTCTTAATCCTTCATAACATAAATCTTTAAGATATTCATAAGGGTCTGTACCTTCTTTTAAAGGAAATCTAGGAAGCTTAGAATCATGAAAATTATAATCAAAATTGCATTCTTCAGCTATTTTAACTGTATTTTCTAAAGCTTCAGGAACATAGGAAAACATTTCATGCATCTCTTCTGGTGATTTTAAATAAAATTGGTCTGATGGATATCTCATTCTATTTTCTTCATCAACAGTTTTACCAGTCTGTATACATAATAAAATGTCATGAGATTTGTAATCTTCCTTCTTTATGTAATGAACGTCATTAGTTGCAACTAAAGGTATATCTAGCTCCTTTGACATTTTAACTAGCTCTTCATTTACTTTTAATTGATCCTCAATACCGTGATATTGAAGTTCTAAATAAAAGCTATCTTTAAATATATCTTTATAAAAAAGAGCTGTATTCTTTGCTTTTTCCTTATTACCTTTTAATATATGTGATTGAATCTCTCCACCTAAACAAGCACTAAGAGCTATTAATCCTTCACTATGCTCTTTTAAAAACTCATGATCTGTTCTAGGCTTATAATAAAACCCATCTATAGATGCACTTGACACTATTTCCATTAAATTATTATATCCAGTTTCATTCTTTACTAATAGAACTAAATGATATGTTCCATTTTCTCTATCATTTTGCTTTATATCTTTAGATTTTTCTGCAACATATACTTCACATCCTATTATAGGCTTTATACCTTCAGCTATAGCTTTTTTATAAAATTCTACACAACCATACATAACTCCATGATCTGTTATTGCTATACTTTTCATTCCAAGCTCTTTAGCTCTAGATATTATACTGGATACTTTAGCAGAACAATCTAGTAAAGAATACTCAGTATGTTGATGTAAACTTACCCAATTGTATTCATTTTTCTCTTGTTCCATATATAATCATCCTTTTATAAATATTGTAATCACTTTTAAGAAATATACTAATTATAAATTTTTACTTTAACCTAATAAATTTATAAACTTTCTATCTATTTTTAATATTTTAATTTTCCTCTGTATAATATAAACTATTATCTATCATTAACCTATAGCATATAAACACAAAACCACCATGAGAAAAACATAGTGGCTTTTTATGTTATATAAGTCAAATTCAAATGGCTAAATTCCGTTTTTTAATTCTTCTGCTATCTTCTCTATTCTTCTAAGTCTATGATTAGCCCCTGATTTTCCAACGGGAGGATTTAGCATTTTCCCTAATTCTTTTAAAGATTCATTAGGATATTTAATCCTTAATTCTGCAACTTCTCTTAAATTTTTAGGTAATCTACTAAGACCTATTTCTTTTTCTATTAATTTTATACTTTCAACTTGCCTAACTGCTGCATTAACTGTTTTACTTAAATTAGCAGTTTCACAGTTAACTAGCCTATTAACATTGTTTCTCATTTCCTTCATTATTCTAACATTTTCTAGTTGCAATAAAGAAGAGTGGGCTCCAATAATATTTAATAGATCTACTATCTGCTCTCCTTCTTTAAGATAGATTATATAACTATTTTTTCTCTTTATAACTTTAGAATTTAAATCATATGAGTTTATTAAACTACATAAATCTACTGCATAATCTTTATTATGAGTTACAAATTCTAAATGATAAGTTTTTTCAGGATTACTTATACTTCCTCCACCTAAAAAAGCTCCTCTTATATAACTTCTTTTACAAGCATCTGATTTAATAACTTCTTTAGATATTTTATAATTTAAACTAAAAACATTTATATTTTCTTTTATAAGACCTACTTCTTTTAATAATGATTTTACTCCTTTTTCTTCTGATATAACAATCATATATACGTTATTTTTCTTTAAGGAGTTATTCTTTTTAACCATAATCTCTGTATGTATCTCAAAATATTCTTTTAAAAGTTTAAATACTAATCTAGCTATTGCTGGATTTTCTGTAGTTATCTTAAAATTAAATTGTTTATTAGTAAAAAGTAAAGTTCCGCTTACTTTCATCATTGCTGACAAAATAGCAACTGCTTCTTCTTTACTTATGTCTGTATACTTACATACTTCGTTTTTAACTTTTAATGAAAATGACATGTTCTTTGCTCCTATTTATTCTTATTTTCCTTTAACCTTTCAGATAGGTAGAAGTATTCTATAATTTTCTTTCTATCATATAATAACTTTTTATCCATAATTGTTTCTATTAATATAGATGCTAATTTCTCAGAGTTATGTCTTACAAGATTATTTTTTATTTTCATAAAATCTCCTCCAATAACATTAACTCCTAGTTTATTAACCTTTTCTTCATCTACTTTTACTAAATCAGAATATTTTTTATTATATTTTTCTTCTAATTCTTTATCTATTTTTCCCATATTAACAATTACATAATCTAGTACTTTTCCACCACAGTGCTTAAATATTGCTTTTATATGGTCTGAAACTGAAAAGTTATCTGTTTCTCCTGGTTGAGTCATTATATTTGATATATATATTTTTAATGCTTTACTTTTTATTAATGATTCATTTATATCTTTTAATAATAAATTAGGTATTACACTAGTATACAAACTTCCTGGTCCTAAAATTACAGCATCAGCTTCTAATATAGCATCTACTGCTTCTTGGAGTGCTTTTGCATCCTTAGGTTCTATAAAAACTTTATCTATTTTACTTTTATCTTTTAATGCTCTATAAGGTATATTAGATTCACCTTCCACTATGCTTCCATTTTTAAGCTTAGCTTTTAAAACTATATTTTCTAAAGTTACAGGAACTACTTTACCTGTAACTGCTAAAACAGAACTTACCTTTTGAACTGCTTCTTCAAAATTATTAGATATTCCATCCATAGCTGCAAGAAATAAATTACCAAAACTTTGATTCTTAAGCCTTCCATCTTTAAACCTGTGCTGAAGTAAGTCTTGCATTAAAGGTTCTGTATCTGACAAAGCTAATATACAGTTTCTTATATCTCCCGGTGGAAGCATACCTAAATCTTCTCTTAGATCTCCAGATCCACCTCCATCATCTGCAACAGTTACTATAGCTGTAATATTAGATGTATAATATTTTAATCCTCTAAGCATTGTAGATAGTCCAGTTCCACCACCTATAGCTACTATCTTAGGACCTTTTACTAATAATCTTTTTTCATATATAAGGTTTTCCAATTTTTTAGAATCTAATGAAAGGCTCAAATACCCTTTATTTATAAGCGCTATGATAGCCTTCATTCCTTGCGTTACAGATACATATAATACAAATATTCCTGATAGTATAAGGAAAACATAAAAAGCAATATAATAATTACTGTAGAATTTATTTCTAACAAATTCTAACATGCCAAAAACTATCAGTAATATCCCCATAACTGCCAAAAGTACCCAACGCTTAACTTTTATCCCTGGTCTGAGCCAATCCATGAGCTTCATAGCTTTTTACCACCTTTTTTACTTACATCTTCATTAATATCTCTGTGATCTATATTAACTTTAAAATCTTTTTCTTTAAGTCTTTCATAAATGGTGTTAGCAATAGATACAGAACGATGTCTTCCTCCTGTACATCCTATAGATATTATAAGCTGTCTTTTACCCTCTTTTATATAATTAGGAATTAGAAATTTTAACATATCTTCTAATTTTTCTACGAAATTTTTACTAACATCAAAACTCATAACATAATCTTTGATTAAATCATCTTGTCCTGAATGTTTCTTTAAATGAGGAATGTAATAAGGATTTGGTAAAAATCTAACGTCAAAAACTAAATCTGAATCTAAAGGTATTCCATATTTAAATCCAAAGGATACAACTGTAATCATAAGCTGAGTTTCAACTTGACCTTCTTCTCCATAGATTTTATTTATAACACCTCTAAGTTCCCTAGTAGACAAAGTAGACGTATCTACTATATTATCTGATCTGTCTTTTACTTCTCTTAACCTATTTCTTTCTTCTGAAATACCATTTAATACTCTCCCTGCTGGTGAAAGAGGATGTTTCCTTCTAGATTCTTTAAACCTTTTTATAAGAACCTCATCTGAAGCATCTAAAAATAATATTTCATATTTATAACTTTCTTTCTTTAAATAATTTAAGCTTTCAAACAAGTCGTCGAAAAACTTTCCTCCCCTTATATCTATAACTAAAGCAATCTTTTGAATCTTACCTTCTGTTTTATAACAAGCTTCAGCAAACTTAGGTATTAACGTAGGAGGAAGATTATCTACACAAAAGAAGCCTAAATCCTCCAAGCTTCTTATAGCTTGAGTTTTGCCTGCTCCTGATAAACCTGTAACTATAACAAACCTCATTTTTTACCTCCATAAATTTAAAATATAAAATTACGATTAATAATATATAGTATTATTTCTATACAATTATATCATATACATATTTAACAATAAACTAAAAAGATACAGTGAAAAAATACTAACTCTAATTAAAATAGGAGAGTCATATTTTATATGACTCTCCTATTTTAAAATTAATTTATTTTAAACAATTTTTAAGTTCTTCTATAAATACTTTATTTTGTTCCATACTTCCAATAGTAACTCTAAGCCACTTTGGCATTCCTAATAAAGAACCTGGTCTTATTATTACACCTTTTCTCAGCAAACTATCAAATACTTCTTTATCTTCTCTTTCTATGTTAACCATTATAAAGTTAGTTTCAGTTGGAACATATTTAAGTCCCATAGCCTCAAACTCTTTACATATATATTTTTTTCCTTCTATATTTACTTTTCTAACTTCATCTATAAACTTAGTATCTTTTAATGCTGCTGTAGCAGCTCTTTGTGCAAATAAATTTACATCAAAAGGTCCTATAACAGTATTAAAATATTTAACTAATTCCTTATCCCCTATTCCAAAACCACATCTTAATCCTGCAAGTCCATAAGCTTTAGAAAAAGTTCTTAATATTACTATATTAGGATATTTTTTTCTAAGTTCTAAAGAATCTGGAAAATCTTTACTAGTTACATATTCAATATAAGCTTCATCCATAATAATAACTACATTAGAAGGTATTTTATCTATTACTTTTTCAAATTGGTCTTTAGTAAAAATAGTACCTGTAGGATTATTAGGATTGCAAAACCATATTATTTTAGTTTTGTCTGTTATACTATCCACCATTTTTTCTATATCTAATGCATTATCTTTCATAGGAATTATAACAGATTTTCCTCCCATAAGTTGTGTTGAATGCATATAACGTGAAAATGTTACTTCACCCATAATACATTCATCTCCTGGGTTTAATAGTGTATTACATATAACTTTAATTAAAGAATCTGATCCTGTTCCACAAAATATTTCATCCATATCAACATTAAATTTTTTACTTATTTCCCCTTTAAGTTCATGATTTGATGCATCTGGATATAAATTAGTATGCTCTACAAGATCACTTAAAACCTCTTTTACTTTAGGAGAGCATCCTAAAGGATTTTCATTTGAAGCTAATTTGATTACTTTCTTAAGTTGTAATTCTCTCTTAACCTCACTTATTGGCTTTCCTGCCTTATAAATGTCCATGCCTAATACTTCTTCTCTAATACTATACCCCATTTGATCGCTCAAGCTATTTTATATAACTTAAGCTATCCTCCCTTCATTTATAAATTAAGTGAAGAAAAGTTATTTTTCTTCACCTATTATCCTAACCTCTGTATGAAGATCTACGCCAAATTTATTTTTAACTTTGCTTTGAACAACGTCTATAAGATTTAGTATATCCTTTGCTGTTGCATTTTCTCTATTAACTATAAACCCTGAATGTTTTTCTGAAACTTGTGCTCCACCAACAGATACTCCCTTTAGTCCTGTATCTTCTATAAGCTTTGCTGCAAAATATCCTTGTGGTCTTTTAAATGTACTTCCTGCTGAAGGATATTCTAAAGGTTGTTTTTCTCTTCTTCTTCTATTTAAATTAACTATTCTATCCTTTATATGGTCATATTGTTCATTATGTAATCTAAAAACAACTTCTAAAACTATATATCCATATTTTTGTATTGCACTCATTCTATAACCTAATTCTAAATGATTCTTATCTAATACTTTAATATTCCCTTGTTTATCAATAACTTTAGCACTTTCAATAACTTGTGCCACTTCTCCATTGTAGGCACCTGCATTCATAGTTACAGCTCCTCCAACACTACCTGGAATACCACAAGCAAATTCAAATCCTCCTAAGTTATTCTTTAAGGCTACGTTTGAAACATTAGTTAAAGAGGCTCCCCCTCCTACTGTTATACTATCTCCTTCTACAGTTATAGAATTCAATTTACATAATTTTATAACGGCACCTCTTATGCCACCATCTCTTACAAGCAAGTTAGAACCATTTCCTATAATGTAGTAAGGTATACAATTTTCTTTGCATATACTAATACATTTTTTTACTTGATCTATTTCAGTAGGAATTACTAATAAATCAGCTGGTCCTCCAACTTTAAAAGAAATATGTTTCTTCATAGGCTCATCTATAAAAATGTTTGATTTTCCAACGATACTCTCAAATTCTTCTTTAAATTTTTTATATTGATTCATAAATTATTCTCCTTGAACTTTATATTACTAACTTTAGTACATATCTTAGTATAATGTATGCTCAATTGTTAATCAAGATTTATATCCTTTAACTTTCCTTTTGATTTTAGATATTTTAAGATTTTGTTTTCATCTGTGTTCATTATTAGCTCTTCTGGCATATGAACCTTATCTAATATTTTCTGAGCCAAATCAAAATTACCTATTTGGTAACATATATGTGAATCAGTAGATAATATAACCTTAACTTTATATTCTTTACATAATTTCGCTACCTTTTCACAAGTGATTTCACTTCCTACTCTAGATTTAAAAGATCCATTATTTATTTCTATTATTTTATTTTTTTCCTTAGCTTTTTTTACTACTTCTTCTTCAATTATAGGAAAAGATCTATTTCCAATATGTCCAAGTATATCAACATTTGGATTTTCCATAGCATTAAGCAAAGCTTCTGTATTTTTTTCTCTACTACCTGGTCTTATACATACATCATGCAAACTTGCTATTATAACATCCATTTTTTCTTGTATAAAATCTGGTATATCAAGCATTCCTTTAAAATCTATAATATTAGCTTCACAACCATGAAGCAATGTAACACCTTTTAACTTTCTAGGTAAAACTTTAAAATTTCCAAAATGAAATATATGAGGTCCCCCAGGCATTTTAGGACCATGATCTGTAGTTCCAAGAACTTTCAAACCAATCTTAGATGCTTGTTCTACATTTTCTAAAAAAGTAGTATAGGCATGGCCACTAACTATAGTATGGGTATGTGTATCAACAACGTATTTCATATTTTTTCCTCCTTGTTTATCCTTATATCAATTATATGCTTATTTTACTATAATAAGGTTAAAATTCTATTACATTGAAAGTAACTAATAAATAAAACTTATCAAATCTCTTCTTAAATACAATAATTTAAGTTGTTATAATAAGGTGTTATCAGTAGTTTCAAGAAAAAACAATTCACAAAACATCTTCAAATAACTAATTGTTTATTTGAATGTAATTACATACTAAAAAAATCCAAAATACTATTAGCCGCTTTTTTATCTATAGAAGGAACTTTCATAAGATCGTCAAAACTAGCTTTTTTTATATTCTCTATTCCTCCAAATTTCATAAGCAACTGTTTTCTTCTTTTATCACCTATATTTGGTATATCATCTAATATAGAATGAATAGATTTTCTTCCTCTTAAGCTTCTATGATAACTTATAGCAAACCTATGTACTTCATCCTGTACTCTTGTAATAAATTTTATTAACTCTCTATCTGTAATAGATAATTCTTCATTATCGTATATAAGTCCTCTTGTTCTATGCTTGTCATCTTTTACCATTCCACAAACTGGTATATGTATATCAAATTTCGATAAAACTTCTAATGCTATATTAACTTGACCTTTTCCACCATCCATTAATATTAAATCAGGAAAAACACAAAACTTTCCAGCACTTAAATTTAAATTTCTCTCTTGTATAGATTTAATTTCTTCTAATCCATGTTTAAATCTTCTAGTTAGAATCTCTTCCATACTTTTATAGTCATTAGATCCTTTTACTGTTTTTATTTTAAATCTTCTGTAATCACTTTTTTTAGGAATCCCTTTTTCAAAAACTATCATACTTCCTACAGAATCAAATCCTTGTATATTAGATATGTCATAGGCTTCTATTCTTTTAGGTACTTCATCTAATTTCAATATATCTTTAATAGTATTCAATATATCTATATGTTTTTTATTATCCCTTAAATACTTTATTTTAAAATTATTTAAAGTAGTTTCTGCATTTTTTTCTACTAAATCTAATATTTTCTTCTTTTCTCCCTTAACAGGAATTTTAATAGAAACTTTCCTTTGTTTTTTTGAACTTAGCCATTTTTCTAAAAGATCACATTCTTCTATATTGGTCACAAAAATATTATGAGGAATAAAAGCTACTCCCCCATAAAATTCTTTTATAAAATTATTAATGATATGCTCTTCTTTCATATCAAAAGTATCTTGTATTATAAAATGTTCTCTACCAATTATTTTACCATTTCTAACAAAAAATATTTGTATGCAACTATCTTTTTCATCTCTAGCTAAAGCTATGTAATCATCATTTTCAAAATTATTTAATATAATTTTTTGCTTTTCTGATATTTTATCTATTAATAATAATTTATCTCTATATTCTCCTGCTTTTTCAAACTGTAAGTTTTCTGAAGCTTCTTTCATTTCTTTCTTAAGTTTACTTGTAATGTCGTAAGATTTTCCAGACAAAAGTTTTATAACATCATCTATTATTTTTCTATATTCTTCTTTTGTTATATTAGAAACACAGGGAGCTTTGCATCTTTTTATATGATAGTTAAGACAAGGTCTATCATATTTGTTTTCATTTTCTTTTATAACCTTTCTGCATCTCCTTATGGGAAAAGTTTTTTGAATCATTTCTAATATATCTCTAACTGAATATCCATCTACATAGGGTCCAAAATACTTACTTCCATCTTTAATCACTTTTCTTGTAGATATTATTCTTGGAAAATCTTCATTAATAGTCACCTTTATAAAAGGATATTGCTTATCATCTTTTAATAATATATTATACTTAGGTCTGTATTTTTTTATTAAGTTACATTCTAGTATTAAAGCTTCCATTTCTGAATCTGTAACTATATATTCAAATTCACTTATCTTTTCAACCATAGATTCAACTTTCTTAGAATGGTTAACTGATTTTCTAAAATATTGCCTAACTCTATTTTTTAAAATTTTAGCTTTTCCTACATAAATTATTTCACCTAGATTATTTTTCATCAAATATACTCCAGGTTTATCTGGTAAAATTTTTAATTGATATTTAAAATCAAACACTTAATCACTCCTATTATTTAGGAAAAATTGATGGTAATCTATATATTGTAAATACTAAAATTATAGTAATTAGAATATTCTCAATTACTCCTCCAATTTTAGAATTAGTTTTATAAGTTATAGGAAATTTAACCTTCTTTTTATTAAAAGGGTATAAAAGTGGCACCCCTCTATTAGTTGCCATATCACAAAGTAGATGTGACCCATATCCTATCATAAAATAATATACTATATAGTGAATATTGTACATATTACCTATATATCCTGCTACAAATGAAAAAACAATCATTCCAAATAAACTATGTGTAAATCCATTTCTATGAGAAGATATTGCTACTATAATCAGTAATATTCCAACTGCTTTAAATCCTGGATTATGAGTATATAAATAATCATACCACAATACTAATATACCACTTACACTGTAAAAAGCTAATTTAGTAGTTTTATTTTTAAATATAAGTATATATTTATTAAATATGCTTTTAGGGTGGTCTATATCCGGTAATAAAGATGCTAAAAATACTATTAGCAGGCCTAAATAATCAAACCTTGCTGGTAATTTATTATATAAAAATAAAAATAAAGCTACACCTACACCTGCATGAGTTCTACCTTTCATATTATTATCTCCTCAATGGTCTAATATTTAATCATCTACTTTATTGTATATATTATATCATCAAAATATACTTTTTTATCATTTGCTCAAAACTTAGAGGAAATTTAGTAGAATATGTTGTATTTTATAAGGTTTTAAAACTCATTATCCTTATTTTATTAAATTGTAATTAAAAACTTACCTACATTTAAATAGTTTGTTTATTTTCATATACCTATATAAATATACTTTATAAAGGAAAGGCATATATATAAACAAACTATCACTTACTTTTAACCTAATAAATTTATTAATTCATTAACAATAAAAAATAAAAGTTATGAATATAGGATAGACCTTACATTCATAGCTTTTACATTAGGATAAATTTTATATTTTGTTTTCTATGGCATTTACTACTTGACTATCTATTATATCAGCTGCATTTAGCAATATATCTTCTATAGTCTTAGGCTCAAAATTACCATATTCTCCATGATGAGATAATATTGAATAACATATATCATCCATATCTTCTTCTGAAAGAATACTTCCCACTTCTTCATTTATCTGATTTAAATAAGCGGCACCCATAACTAAATGATCTAATTTTATAGTTTTTCTTCTTATTATGCCATTGAAGTCATACTCTTTTATCTTCATAACATCATGAACAATAGCCTTAAGCATTAGTCTATCTTTATTTATTACATCTTTAGCACTCATGTAAAATGGATTATTAACATAATTATTTATTATGCCTTCCATAGTTTTCATTACTCCTACAGTATGTAAAAATAATCCGCCTCGTTTATTGCCATGAAACTTTTCAGCAGCTACACAAGTAATAAAATCTTTCCATCTTTTTTCACTATATCCCATAGCTCCAGTAGCTGCTATAGCTATTTTTTTATACTTTTCTTCTAGATTATTTATAACATCATTAAAATAATCAAATAATTCTTCTGGTATTTCATATTCTGGAACAAACTCAGAATAATTTATTTCTCCCGGACAAGGCTTTAATACTGGGTTTCTTATTTGCATGTTTCCGTTAAAAGTAGCAGCTACACCTTTTACTGCTATAACAGAATTAGGTTTTAACATACCATTCATGTAATCATAATTATCCCAAATAGGAAAAGCAATAGATCCAGTGTCATCTTGTAGTATTAATAATATATAGGGACTTCCATCTTTCTTATAGTTAGTTCTTTTATCACTAACTAAAGCATTAAATTGGACCATGTGTCCATTTATTTCACTAGTTATGTCTGATATTTTCATAGGTTTAAATTGTTCCCCCCTTTTATTATACTAAGTCATATTATATATTTAATCTTAATTTCTTAAGCTCTCTTGTATCACTTGTCCTGCAATATTAGCTGATTGAAGTCCTCCTTGACCACCTTTTTCTACTATAACTGCTACAGCTACTTTTGGGTCATTATAAGGAGCAAATCCTATAAACCAAGAATGAGGAGCTTCACCCTTTTCTGTTCCTGCATGATCTGCTGTTCCGGTTTTACCACAAACTTCTATTCCTTCTACACTAGCATTACGTCCTGTTCCTGTTTTTACAACTTCTCTCATATACTCTTTCACAGTTTGTGCACTATTTGAACTTATAACATCACCATTAGATACTGGTTCTATTTTATTTATAGTTTTCCCTTTACTATCTAATATTTCATTTACTATACGTGGTTTCATCATAGTTCCGTTGTTAGCTATAGTTGCAGTAACTACTGCCATTTGCATAGGACTTGCTAAAACAGATCCTTGACCTATAGCAGTTTGTGCCATGTTTCCTTTTTCATAGCTTTTTAGTGTTGGAAATCTACTTTTTTCTCCTATAACTCCATCCATTGGTATGTTTTTATTGAAATAAAATTTTTCTGCTGTTTCTTTAAGTTTAGAATTTCCAAGCTCTACTCCAAGTCCTCCAAATATTACATTACTAGAATGTACAAATGCTTGCTGAAAATTAGTACTACCTAATGCTTCTCCCGCAAAATTATGAAGAGTATATCCTCCCCCTAATTCTAGACTTCCGTTATCTTCAAATCCTTTATTTCTAACATTAGGTATATTTTCTAAAGCACTCACAGCCGTAACGGCTTTAAAGGTAGATCCTGGTGGATATAATCCGGCAGTGGCTCTATTTAAAAGCGGTATACTTTTATCTTTATTAATATCTGCCCATATTTCATCTAATCTATTAGGATCAAAGGATGGTTTTGATACCATAGCTATAATATCCCCTGTCTTAGGATTTAACGCTACAACTGCACCTTTTCTATTTCCTAAAAGATCATAAGCTTTCTTTTGTACGTTATAACTTAATGTAGTTTTTAAATTATGTCCTACCTTATTTTCTACTTTACCTTTAGTTTTTAAGAAATTTAACAATGTATCTTTTACATCGGTATGCATTAATTGTTCATCATATTTTTTTTCTAATCCTGTTATACCATATTTTATATTTACATACCCTAAAGCGTGGGCAAACATATCTCCGCCTGTATATTCTCTTTTTTGAAATTCACTGTTTACTCTTTCACTTTTAGTTAAAGGCTTCATATTTTTATCGTATATAGTTCCTCTTAATACTTCATTTCTTTTAACCCATAATCTTCTGTTATGATCATCATTTACGATTTTAGGTCCTACTACAAACTCAAAGTAGGTTATGTAAGATATAAGTCCTATAAAGCATACTAGAAAAACCATTAATACTTTTTTTGTATTATTTGAAAAATTATTCTTCATAATATTACCTACCTTCTTCTGATATCTTTTGAAGTACTCCTAGTGCAAAAAATATGCTTAACATGGAACTTCCTCCATAACTAACTAAAGGAAGGGTTATTCCTGTAAGTGGAATCATATTCATAACACCACCAACTATAACAAGTACTTGACAAGCTATCATTCCACTAAACCCTACTGCTAATAATCTTGAAAAGTTATCATCTGCATAAATTGCCGCTCTCATGCCTCTATAAAATAAAAGAAAATATAGTATTACTATAGCAAATCCCATAAGTATACCTAATTCTTCGCATATTACAGCAAATATAAAATCTGTAGTTTTTACTGGAACATATTCTGGATGTCCAAGTCCAAGTCCTGTACCAGATATTCCTCCTGTTGCTATAGAAAACATAGATTGAACTATTTGATAACTTTTACCACTAGCATAAGGCCAAGGATCTTTCCATATAAGAACTCTTGTCTTAACGTGATCAAAAAGCTTATATGATATGAATGCTCCTCCTGAAAATAATCCTAAACATGTTAAAATATATTTTAATTTAGAAGTAGCAATATAAAGAATTGTAATAGATATACCAAAAAATATTAAGGCAGATCCTAAATCTCTTTGTAATACCATGAATCCTAAACACACCATAACAACTATGGCAGGTTCTATTAATTTGATAAATTTATTATCATAATCTTTTAAAGCTGATGCTAAATATGCAACTAAAAATAGCTTACCAAGCTCTGAGGGTTGAAATCTAAATCCAGCTATACTAACCCAGTTTTTAGCACCATATAATTCTTTTCCAAATAGTGTACCCATGGCCATAAATAAAATAGTAAATGCTAAATATATATATCTATATTTAGAGAATCTTTTTAAATCTGGCAATAATACTACTATTAAAATATAAGCTGTAACTCCTATAGCAAACCATATTATTTGTTTTATAGAAGTTGATACATCTATTCTATATAACATAACAATACCTATAACTGATAAAGTACTAGAAAATATAAATATATATTTGTCTCCATCAGGAAAAAATCTTCTTATTATAAAATAAGAATATCCAATAAGTAAACATGTTACTGCTGCCATAACCATAGCACCTTTATCAAAGGGTTGCTTTAGTATAGCTAAATTCAAAAAACAGACTATACATAATAAATAAGTATATCTTAAAAGTTTTCTTTCTCCCTTTATAGTATCCACTATTTTCACCATCCTACACTTTAACAAATAACTAAAATTATCCTATAACCCTAAAGGTAGTACTTCCTATATCTATTTTATCTCCTGACATAAGTTGAGTTTTAGAACTTTTTAATTTTTTATCATTTAATATTATTCCATTGGTACTTCCGAGGTCTTCTATTATATATTGACTATTTTTCATGTAAATTCTAACATGCTTACCTGACACATATGGATCATCTAAAACTAACATATTTTCCGATTTTCTACCTATGGTTAACTCTCCCCGAATAGGCACAACGGACCCTTTCCTAAGACCAGAATTTTTAACTGTACGTATTATTTCAAGGCCAAAAGATTTTCTACTTCTTCTAGATCTACCTTTTTTATTTCCACCTTTCATATCTTTGTACATTATTCTAAGCGCCCAAAAAATTATGATATATACTATTGCTATAATTACTATCTTAAAAATAAGGCTTAATTTACTTAAATCCATAGCTTCACCTTCTTTAACCTTCCATATTACTTTAGAACATTATAAGATATATTTTATTGAAAAGACTAGCATCTATAATTTTATATGCTAGTCCTAAATAGATTATAACATTTTTTTTAAATATTGTCCTGTGTACGAATTGTTAACAGTACATATCTCTTCAGGAGTACCTTTAGCTATTATTTGGCCTCCTTTTTCTCCTCCTTCAGGACCTAAATCTATTATATAATCAGCACATTTAATTACATCTAAATTATGTTCTATAACTATTACAGTATTCCCTGTATCCGTTAATCTTTGAAGAATTTTTATTAATTTATTTACATCATCCATATGAAGACCAGTTGTTGGTTCATCTAATATATATAGTGTTCTTCCTGTACTTCTCTTTGAAAGTTCATAAGCTAGTTTAATTCTTTGAGCTTCTCCTCCTGAAAGTTGGGTAGATGGCTGACCTAATCTTATATATCCCAGTCCAACATCCATAAGTGTTTTTAGTTTATTTTTTATCTTAGGTATGTTTTCAAAGAATTCTAAAGCTTCTTCTACAGTCATATTTAATACATCTGATATATTTTTTCCTTTATATTTAACTTCTAAAGTTTCTCTATTATATCTCATTCCACTACAAACTTCACAGGGAACATATACGTCAGATAAAAACTGCATTTCTATTTTTATTATTCCATCACCATTACAAGCCTCACATCTTCCACCTTTTACATTAAAACTAAATCTTCCTGGTTTATAACCTCTCATTTTAGCTTCTTTGGTATTTGAAAAAGTTTCTCTTATATAATCAAACACTCCAGTATAAGTAGCTGGATTTGATCTTGGTGTTCTTCCTATAGGACTTTGGTCAATATTTATTATCTTATCAATATTTTCTATACCCTTTATACTTTTATGTTTCCCAGGATTATCTTTTGATTTATTTAGTTTTTTATGTATACCTTTATACATTATTTCATTTACAAGAGTACTTTTACCAGAACCTGATACCCCTGTAACACAGGTAAATAATCCTATAGGAAATTTAGCATTTATTCCTTTTAAATTATTTTGCATAGCCTTCTCTATAGTTATATACTTTTTCTTTGATTTTCTTCTTTCCTTAGGAACCTCAATAACTTTTTTTCCACTTAAATATTGTCCTGTTATAGACTTTTCATTTTTTAATATGTCATCTAAACTTCCAGCTTCAATTACTTCTCCACCGTGTTCTCCTGCTCTTGGTCCTATATCAACAATAAAATCCGCTTCTCTTATAGTATCTTCATCATGTTCTACTACAATTAATGTATTTCCTAAATCTCTTAAATTTTTTAAAGTCTTTATAAGTCTATCATTATCTCTTTGATGAAGACCTATACTAGGTTCATCTAATATATATAAAACTCCAACTAAACTAGATCCTATTTGAGTTGCTAATCTTATTCTTTGAGATTCTCCACCAGAAAGTGTAGATGCATTTCTCCATAATGTTAAGTAATCTAATCCTACATCAATTAAAAATTTTAATCTGCTCTTTATTTCTTTAAATATTTGATTACTTATTATTTTATCTTTTTCAGATAATGTTACATTATTTAAAAATTCTAATTCATCCTTTACAGCCATATTACAAAAATCATATATGTTTTTATCTCCTACAGTAACTGAAAGAGCTTCTTTTTTTAGTCTTGCACCATTACATTTAGGACAGTGGTTATTACTCATATATCTTTCTATTTCTTTTTTAATGTAATCTGAATTAGTTTCTATATATCTTCTTCTAAGATTATTTATTATTCCTTCATATGCATGATTAAATTCTATATTTCTGTCTTCTTTTTTATATTTTACTTTAATTTTTTCTCCCTTTAATCCATAAAGTATTTTATCTATTATATCTCTACTTAAATCTTTAATAGGTGAATTTAATTTAAAGTTATATTTTTGAGATAAAGCCTTTAACATATTAAAAGTCATAGAATCTTCTCTTAAGCTTCCACTTCCTAAAGATATTATAGCTCCATCTAAAATACTTTTACTTTTATCTGGTATTACTAAATCTTCATCTATCTCCATTAAAGTCCCAAGACCATCACAAAGATCACATTTACCAAAAGGAGAGTTAAAAGAAAACATTCTAGGAGCTAACTCTCCTATGCTAATACCACAATCTGGGCAACAAAAGTTTTCACTAAATAATATATCTTCTTCTCCTATTACATTTATAACAACTAGCCCTTCTGCCAATTTTAATGCAGTTTCTATAGAATCAGATAATCTACTTTTTATACTTTCTTTTATTATTAATCTATCTACTACAACCTCTATAGTATGTTTTTTATTCTTTTCAAGTTTTACATTTTCTTCTTCTATATCTATTGTTTGATTATCTATTCTAACTCTAACAAATCCACTTTTTTTAATATTATTTAATACTTTAACATGTTCTCCTTTTCTTCCTCTTACAACAGGAGCTAAAACTTGTATCTTAGTTCTCTCAGGCATATTCATTATTCTATCTACCATCTGATCTACAGTTTGCTGTGTTATTTCTTTACCACACTTTGGACAATGTGGAACTCCTACTTTAGCATATAAAAGTCTTAAATAATCGTAAATCTCAGTAACTGTTCCAACAGTTGAACGTGGATTTCTACTAGTAGTTTTTTGATCTATAGATATAGCTGGTGACAATCCTTCTATATTATCCACTTCCGGTTTATTCATTTGTCCTAAAAATTGTCTAGCATAAGCAGATAAAGATTCTACATATCTTCTTTGTCCTTCTGCATATAGTGTGTCAAAGGCAAGGGATGACTTACCTGAACCTGAAAGTCCAGTAAATACTACATATTTATCTCTTGGTATTTCTAAGCTCACATTCTTTAAATTATGAACATTTGCACCTTTTACAACAATTTTATTTTTCATTATATATGATTACACTCCTCAATTTTCTGTTTCTTTTTGTTTTTTTAGTTTAAATATGGTATCTCTTAGGTTAGCTGCTTTTTCAAACTCTAAATTTTTAGCAGCTTCTCTCATCTCTTCTTCATATTGTTTTATTAAATCATCTATATTCTTATTAGTAGCCTTTATAGCTTCTTCTAAACTTTCATATTTAACATTTTCTTCTGCTATATCACTTATTTTAATTACATCTCTTATTTCCTTATTAATAGTCTTTGGAATAATTCCATGTTCTTTGTTATATTCCATTTGTATTTTCCTTCTTCTTTTTGTTTCATCTATAGTTTTTTTCATAGATTTTGTTATAACATCTGCATACATTATAACTTTACTCTTAGAATTTCTAGCTGCCCTACCAACGGTTTGTATAAGAGATGTTTCTGATCTTAAAAAACCTTCTTTATCTGCATCTAGTATAGCAACTAAAGCTACTTCTGGAATATCTAATCCTTCTCTTAAAAGGTTTATACCAACTAAAACATCAAATTCACCTTTTCTAAGATCATGAATAATCTTCATTCTTTCCATAGTATCAATATCTGAATGTAAATACTGAGTTTTAACCCCTAAATCTTTTAAGTAGTCTGTTAAATCTTCTGCCATTCTTTTAGTAAGAGTAGTTACTAATACTCTAAATCCTTTATCTTTAGTTTCTTTTATCCTTTGATACAAATCATCTATTTGACCCTTTATAGGTTTTATAAATATTTCTGGATCTAAAAGCCCTGTAGGTCTTATTATTTGCTCTGCTACGTTAGTTGAATGTTCAAATTCATATTTGGAAGGAGTTGCACTTACAAATAATACTTGATTAAGTTTTTTCTCAAATTCTCCAAATGTAAGAGGTCTATTATCATAAGCACAAGGTAATCTAAATCCATAATCCACTAGAGACTGTTTTCTAGACCTATCTCCTGCTTGCATAGCCTTAACTTGTGGAAGAGTAACATGACTTTCATCTATAAAAAGCATAAAATCATCTGGAAAATAATCTATTAAGGTTTGAGGTGGTGTTCCTTTAGCTCTTCCATCTAGTACACGAGAATAATTCTCTATGCCTGTACAATATCCAACCTCTCTCATCATCTCTATATCAAAATTAGTTCTTTGCTTAAGTCTTTGGGCTTCTAATATTTTATCTTGAGAAACTAATTCTTTAACTCTATCTTCTAACTGCTCTTCAATACTTTTTATAGCTATTTCAAGTCTATCTTTTGAGGTAGCAAAATGGGATGCAGGGAAAATAGCTACATGTTTTAGTTTGCATATAGTTTCTCCAGTTAAAGAATCAAACTCTTTAATTTTTTCTATTTCATCTCCAAAGAACTCTATCTTTATAGCTTTACTACTAGATGATGCTGGAAATATATCCAATACATCTCCTTTTACTCTAAAAGTTCCACGAACAAAATTAACATCATTTCTTTCGTACTGTATATCAACTAATTTTTTAATAATTTCATCTCTATCCTTTTCCATTCCTTCTCTTAAGGATAAAGTTAATTTCTTATATTCTTCTGGATTACCAAGTCCATATATACAAGATACTGAAGCAACTATTATTACATCATTTCTTTCAAATAATGATGCTGTAGCTGAGTGTCTTAGTTTATCTATCTCATCATTTATTGAAGCATCTTTTTCTATAAAAGTATCTGTTTGGGCAACATAAGCTTCCGGTTGATAATAATCATAATAAGATACAAAATATTCTACTGCATTATTGGGGAAAAATTCCCTAAATTCAGAACATAATTGAGCTGCTAAGGTTTTGTTATGAGCTAATACTAAAGTAGGTTTTTGAACTTCTTGTATTATATTAGCCATAGTAAAAGTTTTTCCTGAACCGGTTACTCCTATAAGAGTCTGAAATTTACCCTTATCTTTTATTGAGTCAGAAATTTTCTTTATTGCCTTTGGTTGATCACCAGTTGGACTAAATTTAGAAACCAATTGAAATTTAGGCATATCTATTCATCCTTATCTTTATTTTTTATATTATTAAGTACATCCTTAAATTTAGTGTTATCTATTTTTATAATAGAATCAGTTTTAGGTAATGCTTTAGGAACAAGAACAATCCCTAGCCTTTCATAAGAACCTACACTGTCATAACTTAAGGTATTCAAATTTCCCATTTGATTTTTAACTTTTAAAGATATATGTCCGTACATTTGTTTTATAGATTTTAATATGTCCTCTTCATTATTGATTATCTCGTTATTTATTTCAATAAGTAAATCTCCACTTTTTATTCCCATTTTTTTAGCTATAGAATTTTCAGCTACATCTAAAACCATTATTCCATCCTTTGAACTTATATATTTAGGCTCCTTATTAAGTTCTATATTCTTTTGAAATTTCAACATAAATTCATGAGCTAATGGTGCAAATACCAAAACTAACAGCTTGAAAAATATATTAAAATTTGCTAACTGTGACAATATAAACAATGTTATACTATACATCATTATGAATACACCAGATCTTATAGCTTTATCTTTCTTACTCTCAGTAAAAGTAACACTTTTGTATCCTATAACACCATAAAAAGGTATTAAACTTACCACTGCAGCATTTAGTATACTTTTAGGAACTGATGTGTTAACTAGTGGCCACCAATTAGGCATTGGTGTACCTGAAGATAAGAAAGAAGCTGCTTCATTACTATTTAACATAATAAATAAAGCTATAGGAATAACCCAATATCTTTGAAGGGCAAAGCCTCCTATTATACGATCATTTCTATTAGAAAAAACAGGAATATATCCTTTATCACCATCTATCATAACTAATATAGCTTCTACAAAATGTAGCACTGCCACCATTGCCATTAAAGCTGAAATATCTATATTTATAAAATTTAATGAAGGATTATTTGTAACTTTAGAAATCCATAACAATAATATACTTAATATTCCTAAAACTGAGCCTGAATAGGAAAAACATATAAATCTAGGATTAAAAAGCATAAAAAATATAGATACCAAAAATATCAGTTCTATAGAAGAATCTTCTGAAAAAAATATTCCCAAATAAGCCATAATTATACTAGCAAATACTCCTGCAAATATGCCTAATACCACCTGAGATATAGTAAGCTCAAATGCTGTATTAACTTTTTCTCCTATAACTATCTTTTGCATAATTGTAGTTCTCTTATTTTTTCTGTATAGTATTATAGCTAGTAATACTAAAACTATTAAAAAATAAGGTTCAGTAAGCGTATATGCTAAAGCTCTTAATGTATTCATTAGTATGTGCATTAAAAAAAGTTCTCCTCTCTATAATTATGGTTTAGTTAGGACAAAATCTAACTAAACCATAAAGCTGAAAATATGTCATTATTTGATTTTGTCTTTTGCAGTTTGTAGTGCTTTCTTAAATTGTGGATCTAAACTTCTATTATAAGTTTTATTTAATAATTCTTTAGGATACTTAACTTCAACGTCTGGTTTTATACCAATATGATTTATGTTTTTACCATTTGGTGAATAATATTTAGAAATAGTAACTTTTAATGCTGTTCCATCTCTAATTTCTAAAATAGTTTGAACAACACCTTTACCAAAAGTTTTTGTTCCTATAGCTGTTGCTAAATTATAATCTTTCATAGCTCCTAAAAATACTTCTGATGCACTAGCAGTGTTTCCATCTACAAGTATAGTTACTGGAAGTCCTATGAAATCTCCACCTTTTGAATTATAAGACTTTTTATTTTTATACTTATCTACAGTTGAAACAATTTCTTTTCCTTTTGGTATAAAATTAGAAGCCATATCTATACATTGATCTAATAATCCACCTGGATTTTCTCTTAAATCTATAATTAGTGATTTCATTCCTTTAGATTTTAAGTTATTTAATGACTTTTTAAAATCATCACCTGTATGTTCATCAAACATATCTACCTTTACATAACCTAGATTGTTTTCTATTATTTCTCCTTTTACTGTAGGTAAAGCTACTTTTGCTCTTTCAACTGTTACTTTATAAGAACCTTTATCTTTTCTGTTAAGTTCAATAGTAACTTCTGTTCCTTCTTTTCCCTTCATAAGAGAAATTGCTTTAGTTGTATCTTTACCTGAAACCTTAACTCCATTAACCTTGTCAATTTCATCATTTGCTAATATTCCAGCCTTTTTAGCTGGTGACTTATCAAATACTTTTGCTACTATTATTTTATCATCTTTAGTATCTATTTGTATGCCTATACCACTATAGTTTCCCTCTGTTTGTGCATTAAAACTTTTATACTCTTCTTCATTCATAAACACAGTGTAAGGATCCTTTAATGAGGATACCATACCTTTTATAGAACCGTTTATCAAGTCATTTTCGTCTATTTTACCATCATAGTACTTATAAAGCTGATTTCTGATTAAAAACATCTTACTATACTTTGATATATAGTCATACTCTTTAGAACCTATTATAACTTTACCATTTGGTAAATACAACGGTATAAGATTACTTAAAACAAAAGTCCCAATATTAGTAAGTATAACAATAACTACGGTCCATATTATCCACTTCTTTTTACTTTTCAAATTATTCACCTCTTCAATTCAAGCCTTACTTATATAGTATTATATATGTATATTATAATATATAAAGCAATAAAGTATAATTTTAACATTAAGTTCATTTTTAAAAAGTCCCTATAAAATTAGCATGCACAGTTTATAAGAAAATATATATCCAAAATATTCTTATATCTATGCATGCTAAAATTGTTAATTTTATTAATTATTTATGTTTATACTGATAAGAATTTTCTTATAGATAGTATACTTCCAAGAGCACCTATTATAACTCCTCCTATAATAAATATCCATAATACATTAGATATTATATAAGAAGGTTGTAATAACTTAATAAATACTAAGCCTACAGATGCTTTTTGGAAAACTATTCCGTATATCCAATAAAGTATTCCTACAGATAACAAAGATCCTATTATACCTATAATTATACCTTCAAATATAAAAGGCCATCTTATAAACCAATCTGTAGCTCCTATATATTTCATTATATTGATTTCTCTTTTTCTTGAATAAACTGTTATTTTTATAGTATTACCTATAAGGAATAATGAAACTCCTATAAATACTAAAAATAAAGCTAAGCCTATCCATTTTAAAGTACCAGTTACTTGAGTAATCTTGTCTACTATTTCTCTTCCATCTTTTATCTCTTCTATACCAGCATTACCTTTTATCTTTTTAACTACTTGTGATACTGCTTCTGGTTTTTTAACTTTGATAATTAATGAATTAGGAAGGGGATTTTCTTTTTTTAACCCTTCAACTAAACTTTCATTTTCTTCTCCTAGTTGTTCTTTAAATTTATCTAAAGCATCATTTTTTGTTTCATATGTAATTTTTTCTACATCACTAATTTCATTTACCTTTTGTTTTAAATCTTTTTCTTGTTTAATGTTTATATTATCTTTAAGAACTACTCTAACTTCTACTTTAGATTCTACTTGTTTTATAAGCTGTTGCACATTCATCATTGATAAAACAAATACACCTAAAATAAATAAAGTAGCAGCTACTGTAGCTGCAGACGCAATACTTAATGTCTTATGTCTTTTTAATCCTCTTAAGGAGTCTACAACAAAATATTTAATTGTACTAATCTTCATATACGTAAACACCTCTTTCTTTATCACTAGCAACAGCACCATTTTCTATAGCTATTACTCTTTTTCTCATCTGATTTACTATATCTTTAGCATGAGTAGCCATAACTATTGTAGTTCCAGCACGATTAATATCATTTAAAACATCCATTATTTCTAGAGATGTCTCTGGATCTAGATTACCAGTAGGCTCGTCTGCAATTAACAATGATGGGTTGTTTACTATAGCTCTAGCTAAAGAAATTCTTTGTTGTTCTCCACCTGAAAGTTCATGTGGAAAAGCTTTGTATTTATTAGACAATCCAACCAAAGATAAAACCATAGGAACTTTTTTCTTTATATCTCTATGATTTGCCTCTATAGCTCTCATAGCAAAAGCTACATTTTCATATACATTTAAGGATGGTATAAGTCTAAAATCTTGAAATACTACTCCTAACTTTCTTCTATAATAAGGTACCTGTTTTCTATTAATAGAAGTAATGTCTGTTCCAGCAACTACTATTTTCCCATTAGTTGGCTCAATCTCCTTTAGTAAAAGTTTTATAAAGGTAGATTTACCAGCACCACTAGGCCCTACTAAAAATACAAATTCACCTTTTTCTATATTTATATTTATATCAGATAGAGCGTATTTATTTTTATCATACATCTTGCTAACATTCTTAAATTCAATCATTAACCTAATCTCCCCTTATTATGACTTGTTTCGTCATACACTATAAATATAATTGACTATGAACATTATATCACATTGAATGTGAAAATAAAAAATTAAATTATTGTAAAATATACAAAAAATATCTGTATATGAATACAGATATCTTTAGGCTACATCTATTTTATTTTTTAGTTTTCTCCTACTATATCTTTAAATCCTTCCCCTAAAACTTCGTGTGCATCACTAACTGTTATAAAGGCTCTCCTATCTACTTCTTTTATATAATTCTTTAGTTTTATAAACTCTTTTCTATTTAATACAGTATATAAAACATATCCTGAAGAATTGGTATATACTCCTGTTCCAGTAAACACTGTACACCCTCTATTTAGGTCATTTATTATATATTTACTTATATCTTTATAATTTTTACTAATTATTAATATTTGCTTTGACATATTAAGTCCTTCAATTACATAATCTATCATAAATCCATTAATAATTACACAAAATAAAGCATACATACCTATTTCTATGCCAAAGGAAGCCGCTGCAAATAAAGTAACAATAAAATCTACTATTAGTAAAGCTTTTCCTATATCTAAATGAAAAAATTTATTAAGTATTTTAGCTAATATATCTGTTCCTCCAGTAGAGGCATTTTGATTAAAAACTATAGCCATTCCTATTGCTGATATAAAAATACCAAATATCGCTGCTAAAAACAAATCATTTGTTACTGCATGATTATTTGGATTAATTTTTTCTAATACTCCTACTATACCAGCTAGCATAAGCCCTGCATATATAGTCTTAGCTCCAAACTTATTCCCTATAACTATAAATGCTATTATGTATAAAAAGATCTCCATTATAAGCATAAGAAGTCCTACTGATAAAGCAGGAAAAAAACTATTAATAATAATTGCTATACCAGTAGTTCCTCCAGCTGCTATGTTATTAGGCTTTAAGAAAAATGTTACACTTATTGCAACTAAAAAAACCCCTAAAGTTATAAGACCATACTCTTTTATTTTCTTCATAATTTTACCTCCCCACATAATATATAAAAACATATTTTAGGCATATAAAAATAACTAAATTTGAATGTGCCTTATATAAATAGTATCCTCATCCTATTTTAAAATATTTACCTAAATAAATAATATAAATAAACTTATAAAAATATTCCAAAATATAAAAAATAGTTCAATTATATGTTCATATTAAGATTAAAATCATTAATTATCAGTAAATATTTCTCTAATTTTGCAAATAGAAAAGGGAAGGTGTTATCCACCAACCCTTTATTATTCGTCAGCAATTATTTTAATTTCATTGCTTCTTTTACTTTTTCTACTATGTCTTTTTTAGTTAAACCATAAGCTTCTAATAATTCAGCTGGTTTACCACTTTGACCAAAGACATCTTTTATGCCTACTCTCACAACTGGTACTGGACAAGTTTCACTTGCTACTTCACAAACTGCTGAACCTAATCCACCAATTATGCTATGTTCTTCTACTGTAACTATACAACCTGTTTCTTTAGCTGCTTTTTCTATTATACATTTATCTATAGGTTTTATAGTATGTATGTTTACAAGTCTTGCCTTTATACCTTCTTTTTCAAGTTCTTCACAAGCTTCCATACATGTTGAAACCATTATTCCTGTAGCCATTACTGTAATATCTGAACCTTCTTTTAATTCTACACCTTTACCTATCTCAAATTTATAATCTTCATTATCATTTATTACAGGTACAGCTGCTCTTCCAAGCCTTACATAACAAGGTCCATCATACTTAGCTACTGCTTCTATAACTTTTTCTGTTTCAACAGCATCACTTGGAGAAATTACAGTCATATTTGGTAAACTTCTCATTAAAGATATATCTTCAACAGATTGATGAGAACCACCATCTTCTCCTACTGTTATACCTGCATGAGTTGCACATACTTTTACATTTAAGTTAGGATAACATATTGAGTTTCTTATTTGTTCAAAAGCTCTTCCAGTTGCAAATACAGCAAAGGTACTAGCAAATGGTATTTTATCACAAGTTGATAATCCTGCTGCTACACCCATCATATTTCCTTCAGCAATTCCCATATTTATAAATCTTTCTGGGCAAACTTTTTTAAATTCTGCTGTTTTAGTAGATTTTGAAAGATCCGCATCTAAAACTACTACATTTTTATTTTCTGAAGCTAATTTCGCTAATGTTTTTCCATAAGCTTCTCTAGTTGCTATATTTTTTGTCATTACATGTCACCTCCGATTTCCTTTAAAGCTTTTTCGCATTCTTCTTTACTTGGAGCTTTTCCATGCCAACCAGCTTCATTTTCCATAAAAGATACACCTTTTCCTTTTACAGTTTTACAAACAACCATAGTTGGTTTTCCTTTAACTTCTTTAGCTTTTTCTATAGCATCTATTAATTCATTAAAATCATGTCCATCAGCTTCTATTACATTGAAGCCAAAAGCTTTAAATTTCTCTGGTACTGGATCTGCTGACATAACTTCTTTGCAAGGTCCATCTATTTGTAATCCATTCCAATCAACAAAAGCTGTTAAGTTATCTAACTTATAATGAGCTGCTGCCATTGATGCTTCCCAAACTTGACCTTCTTCTAACTCTCCATCTCCTAAAATTGTGTATACTCTATAATCTTTATTATCTAATTTAGCAGCTAAAGCCATTCCTACTGCTGTAGATATTCCTTGACCTAAAGATCCTGTAGACATATCTACCCCATCAACATCATTCATGTTTGGATGACCTTGAAGAATTGAACCTAATTTTCTTAATGTACTTAATTTTTCCACATCAAAATACCCTCTTCTTGCAAGAGTACTATAAAGTGCTGGAGCTGCATGTCCTTTAGAAAGTACAAATCTATCCCTATTTGGATCCTTAGGATTCTTAGGATCTATATTCATTTCATTAAAATATAAAGTTGTAAGTATATCTGTTGCAGATAAAGATCCGCCTGGATGACCAGAAGCAGATTCTGTAAGCATTGAAATTATATCTTTTCTTATTTGATTAGATACTTGTTTAAGCTCTTCTATGTTTTTTTTCATTACTTTACCTCCGTTTAATTTTATTATCCTAGGTATTAACTATAACTATTGTATCATAAAATTTTAATTTTATATATAAATAAAGACAAAGAACCAGTGAAAATTGTCACTGGTTCTTGAATAATTCTAAGGAATAAAAAATCCTTATTTTTCTAGTTTAAAGCTATGCTTATTAAAAGCGCTTTATCTACTTTTTGCATATCGTCTTGACTCATATGACCAATCTTTTCTTTTAATCTTCTTTTATCTAAAGTCCTAATTTGTTCTAATAAAACTACCGAATCTTTATTTAAACCATAAGCTTCTGAGGATATTTCTACATGTGTTGGAAGCTTAGCTTTATTTATTTGAGAAGTTATTGCTGCGATTATAACAGTAGGACTGTACTTGTTACCAACATCATTTTGTATAATGATAACTGGTCTTATTCCCCCTTGTTCTGACCCTACAACTGGGCTCAAATCAGCATAAAATATATCTCCTCTTTTCACTATAGTTGTCATTTGGAAAATCACTCTCCGAAAGCATATCTTCATATTTTTTCAAATCTTCTATATCTTTCACAAAACCGCTTTCTGCAAAATCACTATTTATTTTTGCCATCTCCATGTAACCTTTTTTCATTTGTTCTATTTGGTCTAACTTTTTTTTCTTCTCTATATATAGTATTATAGCTTCCCTAAAAAATTCACTCTTTTTTTTAGATTCTTGCTTTAATATTTCATCTAATTCTTTATATAGTGTTTCAGAGAGATTTACAACAACTTTTTTTTCCCCTGACATATTAAAATTAATACCTCCTATTTCAGCTTATGCTAAAAATGTATAGATTAATTATATATTTCATTAAAATGTCTGTCAAAGAAATTCATAATGTATTTTATTGTATTAATTGATTTTTTATGAATAGTTTCTAATATTAGCTATATTGCCCTTTTCAACATAGACTCTAGGTACTCTTTTACTAATATTACATACAACTTCATAGCTTATTGTACCTATTTCTTTTGCTATATCTTCAGCTGTATAACTTAAATCATTAGAACTTCCCATAATTGTTACAGGATCTCCAATTTTAGCATCTTTTATATCTGTAACATCAACCATACACTGATCCATACAAATACGTCCCACTATAGGTGCAAACTGATTATTTATAATAACTTTACCTTTATTGCTAAGTAATCTATTATATCCATCTCCATAACCTACAGGCAAAGTAGCTATTACACTTTCTCTTTTTGTTATAAAAGTTCTACCATATCCTATATATTCCCCTTTAGGTAATGTTTTTATGTGAACTATATTAGTTTTCAAAGACATAACTGGTTCTAATTTAAGTTTTTCTTCTAAAACATAATGGGATGGATAATATCCATAAATTATTATTCCAGGCCTTACTCCATCAAGATGAATATCTTCTAAATCTATAATACTTGCACTATTAGCTACATGTTTTAAAGGTATTTCTATATTTCTTTCTTTTAATTTATCTATAAACCATTTAAATCTTTTAATTTGAAATAATGTATATTCTTTATCTGATTCATCAGCATCAGAAAAATGAGAAAATATTGCTTTAATATTTATATTAGGCAATTGATTTATTTTACATATTTCTTCTATGCTATCATCCTTAGGTAAAAAACCTAATCTTCCCATTCCTGTATCTAAAGCTATATGAATATTTAAAGTCTTGTTTTTTATTCTTGCCAATTTTGATAATTCATAAGCATCTTTATAAGAATAAATTGTTTGTTCTATATTGTTATCTATAAGTATATCCCCTAAAGAAGGAGAAGTATATCCAAGTATCATTATTGGGCAATCTATTTTAGCCTTTCTAAGTTCTAATGCCTCACTTAATACAGCTACAGCTAAAGAAGATGCACCATTTTTTAATAATACAGGAGCAATATCTATAGCTCCATGTCCATATGCATTTCCTTTTACTACTGCAATAACTTCTTTACTTTTAGAAATTCTTCTTATTTCTCTCATGTTATTTTTTAATTTATCTAAATCAATTTCCGCCCAAACTGGTCTTAAGTATCTTAACAAACTCCCACCAACCTTTTAAATTTTTATCTATAATTTATTAGGATTAAATAAGTCTTTATTTTGACTTACATTTGGTTTAAAATTTTTGTACATAACATTAACACTTTGACGGTTTTTATTATCAAAAATTATTAACTTATATGGTATATGTTCTTTTTTGCTTACATACAATTCTGCTCTAGAAGTGTTTCTGTTATTACCTGGTATTATTGTTTTTATAACCTCATAGGCAGTATCATTTATGTCCACATTATCTACTTTTATTTCTTCATTTGTATAAAGTAAACTTATATACTCACTTATAAAAGTTAATTTATATATTTTATCAAAGTCTTTATCCGTATCATATTTTATGTTGTTACCTATATCTTTCACAAATATTTTACTGTCATTATACAAAAATACTCTTTTTTCATTAAGTTCCATTCTATATCCTAAATTCTTATCATAAAATTGCTTTCCTTTATGTTTAATTTCTTGCTTATCATTTTTTATAACTATATCTGCACTACAAGTATAGTTATCTATGTTCTTTAAATACTGTAAACTTTCTCCATAATTTTTATCATTATTTTTAAAATAGAAAAATAATATAGAAGATAAAACTATTGCAATTATAGAGCTTATAATAATTATTTTTTTCATATGAGGCCTCCAAAATATATTCCTTTAGGCATATAGAAATAAATAACAAGTCAAAAATCCACAGATATTTTGTTAAATACAGTAAGTTAGCTTCTAACAATAGTTTTGCTATGACTAATTTCTAAGAGAAAAGTAGTTAGCAAAAACACTAATATACTGACTAATTATTTATTTAGAATTGCCTTATAATTCATTAATAATATTATTCTTATAAATATATATATATTACTAAAGACCTTCATATAAATATAATTATTTATATTGGAATTCTTTTATAGAAATCGGTATTTCTTTTAATACATCACTTGCACTAACAGAAAACATTGATTTTGCTAACTTATCTCCTGTATAACCATGTATATATGCTGCTAAATATGCTGCTTTCATGCTACTATAACCTTGACCTATAAAGGATGTTATCATTCCAGTTAAACAATCACCCATTCCACCAGATGCCATAGCACTACTTCCTGTAGAATTTATAATTAAGCTTTCTCCATCAGTAATTATTGTATTATAGCCTTTCAAAAGAAGTATAACTCCATATTTATTAGCAAATTCCTTTGCTAATTTTAATCTATTCTTACTTATATCCTCTATTGAATAGCCAGTTATTCTTGAAAATTCTCCAAAATGAGGTGTTAATATAATATCTGATTTTGCTTTTTTTAATATATCCAAATTATCTTTTAAAGCATTTATTCCATCTGCATCTATAATTAAAGGACAATTAGATTTTTTTATTATTTTTTCTAAAAATCCTTTTGTATATGAATTGTTACCCATACCTGGTCCTATAGCAATAGAATTACTTTTCTCTATTAAAGATTCAACAATACTATCTTCATAAGTAAATACCATAGCTTCTACTAATTTAGATGCAACCACTTCATATATATCCTTATGACATACTAAATTTACAAGTCCTGATCCAGATTTTACTGCAGCTTCTGTACATATATAAGGAGCTCCTGAAAATCCTTTACTGCCTGATACAATTAATACTTTTCCATAGGTACCTTTATGTCCATATTTTTTTCTTTTAATAAGATTTTCCTTAATATTTTTTTCTTCTATAATAAATTTTTTTTCATAAAACTTATCTATAACTTTTTCTGGTATCCCAATACTTGTAACAACTATCTTTCCAGTAAATTTATCTGTACCATAATTTAAAAATCCTTCTTTATATAATTGAAAAGATACAGTCTTATTTGCTTTTATACAATTACCTTGAACTTCTCCAGTATCACCATTTAATCCTGAAGGTACATCAATTGATAAAGTATATTTACTATTTTCATTTATTATAGATATAACTGAATCATAAACTCCTGCTACATCCCTTGTTATACCTGTGCCAAATATAGAATCTATAACCATATCGCTTTTATTTATAGCATCTCTTAAATTTGTTACATCTTCTATATTTTCTACTTTAGTTATATTTACTTTCATATTTTTAAGTATTTCATAATTAACCTTACAATCATTACTTAATTTCTTTGAAGATCCAATTAAAAAAACTTTTACGTTTTTGTTTAAAGTATATAAATGTCTTGCAACTCCAAGTCCATCTCCACCGTTATTTCCACTTCCACATACTACAACAAAATTATGGTAGTTATTTAAATCTATATTATCTATAACTTTTAAAACTGCATTTTCCATTAAAACAATTCCTGGTATACCTAGATTATTTATACAATAGCTATCTATTTTTCTTGATATTTCACATGAAGCTATTTTCATAAAATCACCTCCAACAAAGCATATGCAATAGCATCTTTTTTACTGTGAGATATACTTACATGAATTTTATACTCTCCTAAATCTTTGGCAATATTTAATGCATTTCCATAAAGATTCACTATAGGTTTACCTAACTTATCATTTAACACTTCTATATCTTTAAAACCAAATCTTCTAAATCCAGTACCTAACGCTTTTGATATTGCTTCTTTAGCAGCAAATCTTCCTGCTATAGATTCCTGCATATTTTTTTTATTCTTAAAATATATAACTTCTTTCTCAGTAAAGAGGTTTTTTATAAAATTTTCATTTCTATCTATAGCTTTTTTAATGCGGTGGATTTCTATGATGTCTGTTCCTATCCCTTTTATCAAAGTCTTTCCTCCTAACTAATAAGCAATTTCATAAGGTACATTTAAATAAATACTATTTTAAAATATTTATTTTATAAATTAGTTATCTTATTATTATATTTTATACTTTTAAAATATATAATAAAGTACCACTAAAGAACTTTTTTTCTAAAAATGTGGTTTAATCTATTAAAATTAACTTATTACTTCTTCTATATCTTCTTCTATAAGATTATTATCATTAATTTCTTTAAAATATTTTCTAGTTTCATTCACTATAATACCACTAAGACCTATAATAGCTATTAAATTCGGTAAAGCCATAAGGGCATTAGATATATCTGCTATTTTCCATATAACATGTAAATCAAAAGATGGTATAGCTACTAATCCAATTAAAAGTATAAATATAATCTTATATAATTTTATGCCTTTTACACCAAATAAATATACTACACATCTTTCTCCATAATAATTCCACCCTAATATAGTAGTAAAAGCAAATAGTACAAGGCCTAATGTTATTATGAAACTTCCCACTACACTTGGAAAAGGTAATCCTTTTTGAAAAGCTAAACTTGTAATAGCTGCACCCTCTATTCCTTTAGTATTCCAAGCTCCAGTTATAACTAAAACTATTCCAGTAAAACTACATATAACAACAGTATCAAAAAACGTTCCTGTCATACATACAAGCCCCTGTTTAACTGCTGATTTAGTTTTTGCGGCTGCCGCTGCAATTGGTGCACTTCCAAGTCCAGCTTCGTTAGAAAATACTCCTCTTGAAACACCACTTCTTATAGCTAAAATAATTGTAGATCCTAAGAATCCACCACTTGCCGCCATTGGTGTAAATGCTGATTTTATTATAAGACTTATAGTTCCAGGTAATTTATCTATATTAGTTATTATTATAGTTAATGCTCCTAATACATATAGTGTAGCCATAAATGGCACCAATTTTTCTGCAACTTTTGATACACTTTTTATTCCCCTCAATATTACTAAAGCTACTAGTACCATTATAATTACTACTGTTATCGGTACTGGTACTCCTAAATTAACATTAACAACACTTGCTATAGAATCAACCTGAGTTAAACTTCCTATACCTAAACTAGCTGCTATTATACCAAACACAGCAAACATTTTTGCTAAAATTTTATTATTAATACCTCTTTCTATGTAATACATAGGTCCACCAGACATTTCACCATTTTCATCTTTAACTCTATATTTAATAGCTAAAAATCCTTCTGCATATTTTGTAGCCATTCCAAATAACGCTGCCATCCACATCCAAAATAAGGCTCCTGGACCTCCTGTTTTTATTGCTATTGCTACTCCAACTATGTTTCCTGTACCTATAGTTGCTGCAAGGGCAGTACATAAAGCAGCAAAACTAGATACATCTCCTTGTTCTGATTTTGAATCTGATTCACCTTTATCAAATATACTTTTTAAAGACATAGGTAATTTAGAAATTTGCATTCCCCTAAGTCTTATAGTTAAATAAATCCCAGTACCTACTAAAATGACTAAAAGTGGTGCACCCCATAAAAAATCGTTAATAACAGTTAAATATTTCATGAATTGTTCCATTATTTTCCCCCTTGTTTTTTAAATTCATCATTAGTACATAAAACTAACCTTTTAATTAAATCTAATTTTTTAATAAATCACCTTAAAATAAATAAGTGCTAAATATACGATTTTATAAAAAACATAAATAAACTAGCCTAACTAAGTTAAACGTTTACTGTAAAGATTACTATTATATTTATGAAAAATTAGTCACAGTTATAAAGAAATTTTAAGATGATTTGTTTTTTAGTATACATTGGAAGTTTTTAGATAAATTTATAAGGTCGGTATTATAAAATTGAATGAGTATAATTTTAATTATGTAAATTGCTTAAATAAAAATACAAATGATGTTGTAAATAAATTTAATGATATGTAAAAATTAATTTTAAAATATATCTACTAATGCTTAAGATTAGTTTGCTCAAAGAAAATTATACCATTAGTTCAATAGTTAATCAATTAATTGTTTGTATATTTTTTATTTTATGAATATTGCAATATTCAAAAAGTCTTAATCCAATTTATATTTTATAAAAAAAAAACTGGTAAAATACCAGTTCCTCTTTATTATAAATTCTCCTTTAAAGCATTATCATAATCTAATACATAGTTATCAACATACTCTCCTAATATATCAACTAAATGTATTGGAGATACTATATTGTCATATAGCATTTTTAATAATTTTTTTACTTTAACTTTTCTAGGACTAACGTTCTTTATGTAGTTTTTATTTTTACCAACAAGTTTTCCATCTATAAAATCTTCTCTTTCTATGCCTATGCCATAAGATATGACTTTAACTTTATCACATTCTGATGAAAAATATATGTCATTTTGTAATAATTCATAATGATATATGTACTGTTTGCCATCAATATTAGCTTTCTTAACTAAATTTTCTTCTACAGTTATCATATATTCCCCCCCAATACTATTGACTTTAATAATATGCTAACACACATACTATATAAAATTCTGTCATTTCATGATAACTGTTATAAATAAACGTGCACATTATCTTGACAACATAAACATATTAATTTCATATATATCTCTTTTTTTCTGCTTTAAATGTAATAAAAATACATTTATGTTATTATTTACTTGGACTTCTTGTCATTTATAGTATTATTTTGCTATTGTTTTTTTTTAGTAAATTTTTTAATTATATCCAATAAGCTTCTTTTTTTAAGTCCAATGCACTTACAAATATCTTCCATAATCATAATAGTTATTACTATTGCTGAAATATCTTCTTTGTTATAATCAAGAAGTTGATATTTTATCTTATACCTCATTATTACATCTCTTCTACATGTCATATCTTCATAAATTTTTATGATAGAGTTATATATAGTTTTATAGGAAGTAATAAGAAAATTTTCTTTTACCGAATTATTACTATTAACTATGTCCTTAATAACCTTATTTGTTTGACCTACTCTATAGTACATTCTTATTAAATTTATATAATTGTTTGTTATAAACTTGCTTATTATATACTCATCTATTATTGCTATATTACCTTCTGTATTAAACAATATAACTAAATCTATCTCTTCATTTTTTTTCTTCTTTACATCTTCAATCATTTTTTTAACTCTATCTTCGAATGTAGTTTTAAAAGTAGCGTCTGAAACTAAAAAATTTATTCTTTTAGCAACAGACTGTTCAACAAATGAAGAAAAATCTCTATATACTCTTTTCATAAAACCGCCTTCTTCCCGATTATAAATAATATTAAAAATATAAAAAAACTCTAACACTAGATAGTATTAGAGTTTTTCTATATTTTTATAACTATATATTAATATTCTATTGTGCTTTAACAGAAGAAGCTTTAAGTTTAGGTACTCCTAAAACTATAGCCAAAAGTGATATTATTCCTAATAAATAAGGATAATATAAATATCCCATTATAGAAAAAGGAGATATCTTAGCTATTCCTGCTGCTGCTAAAAGTTGAGCTCCATAGGGTATTATTCCTTGGCAAAAGCAAGAAAATGTATCTAAAATACTTGCACTTTTTCTTGGATCAACATCATATTTATCTGCTATATCTTTTGCTATAGGTCCTGCCATAACAATTGCTATAGTATTATTTGCAGTACATATATCTACTACGCTAACTAAAAGAGCAATTCCAATTTCTGCTCCCTTTTTACTTTTAACATTTTTCTTTATTAAATTTAACAAGAAATCTATTCCACCGTTATGTTTTATTAATTCCACCATTCCACCTATTATAAGTGATATAATAACTAATTCAGTCATTCCAGATATTCCTTTTCCTATAGATTGAAATAATGTTATTATATTAAAATTACCATAAATTAATCCTATGGCTCCTGAAAAAACTACGCCTCCAACTAAAACTAATATAACATTACATCCTAATAATGCTGCTATTAAAACAGATATATAAGGCATAACTTTTATAAAAGAATAGCTATAATTTCCTTGAAGTAATGCTGTTTTATCTTTTGTTATAATAGCAAAAATTATTGCTGTAATTATAGCTGCTGGTAATGCTATAGAAAAATTCATTCTAAATTTATCTTTTAATTTACAATTTTGAGTTCTTGTAGCTGCTATTGTAGTATCTGATATCATAGATAAGTTATCTCCAAACATAGCACCACTTACAACTGCTGCAACTGCTAATGCCATAATTATACCAGTTTTTTGTGATATTCCAACGGCCATTGGAGATAGGGCTACTATAGTTCCCATAGAACTTCCTATTGATATAGATATAAAACAGGCTATAACAAATATACCTGCTATAAGTATATTACCTGGTAATATACTTAATCCTAAGTTTACTGTAGAATCAACAGCTCCCATATCTCTAGCTACTTGCGCAAAAGCTCCTGCTAATATAAATATTATACACATTAAAATTATATTTGAATCTCCAGCTCCAGTACAAAAAATATCTAGTTTTTCTGATATAGTCTTTTTTCTATTCATAAAAATAGCACAAATTCCTGCTATTAAAAAAGGCACACTCATAGATACAGCATAAAAATCCCTAGAAATAATTCCTATAAATACGTAAACAATCAAAAATACCAATAATGGCATTAAAGCAAATACATTTCCTTTACTTAATTTTTTTTGCTCCATTACTCTTCCCCCTTATTTTTGTATAATAAAAAAACTTCTTGCAGATTAATACAAGAAGTTTGATATCCTTTATATCTCATCTGCCAGGTACATACCTGCTGGAATTAGCACCTTGCAAGATAAGAATTAATTACCTTACTGGTTGCTGGGCTTCATAGGGCCAGTCCCTCCACCTCTCTTGATAAGAGTTTTTATTAACTTTTGAATATATTATACATTATCCTTTAAAATAAATCAACATAATTATCTATAAATAGTTTTTTCTTCTAGGTTTTTCTTTCCCTTCTCTTTTAAATGCCCTCATTGCATTTATTTCTCCACCAGTAATTATTATTATAGATGTTAAATAAAGCCATACCAAAAATACTATTACAGCACCTATGCTGCCATACAACCTAGAATAATTATTAAAGTTATCAACATAAAATGAAAATCCTAAAGATACAACTATCCAAGCTACTGTTGAAAATAGTGCCCCTGGAAGTACATCTCTCCATCTTAATCTTATGCTAGGAGTATAATAATATACTAATGCAAATATTAAAATTGCAATAGAAACCATTATTACATATCTTATTATATTCCATATATTATTAAATTCATATGCAAGACCTAATTTAGCTACAACTGTTTTTCCTATAACTCTACCAAATACTAATAAAAATATTGTCATTATTAATATTATTGCTAATGCAATTGTACTAATTAAAGTCATTATTTGTACCTTTATAAAAGATCTATTTTCTTCTATATCATAAGCTTTATTAAGTCCTCTTATAACAGCTCTAAATCCTGCTGTTGCTGCCCATATAGTTATAAATATACTTAAAGAAAGAATATCGCTATTTTGACTATTAATAATATCAGTAACAGTACTATATATTAATAGATATGTTTCTTTAGGAAGTATTTCTCTTAGTCCTAAATATAAATCATCTGCTTTTATAGGCAAAAAACCTACTAAGGTAATTAAAAATATTAAAAAAGGAAATACAGAAATTATTAAGCTATATGCTAATTGAGAAGATAAAGCTAACACTTCATCATCAAGAAATCTTTGAACTAAATTTTTAATATCTTCTATCATTATAATACCTCTCAATTTATATCAATTTGTATAAGGAACATTAAAAAAATATAATCATAATATTTGAATCTTTAAATTATATTTTGTATTAGTCTATAGGATTTTATACTCCTCTTATAATTTAAACAAAATTACCTTTATTTGTAAATAATAAATTATATAAATTAATTTTAATATAACAGAATCATAACATATAAAATTACTATATTAAATAAAAAATAACCCTATAAATTAGGCACTTTCCTTAGCCTCCAATTTATAGGGTCTACTTTATTTTAAACAATCCTTTTAATTATTCATTTCTATAAATACAACAATACTCTTTATCTGACATTTTAAATATTTTTTCTATATCTTCTGTTATTATTTCACTTACATCCTTATCATAAAAAAATTTTACACCTATACCACAATTTGAACTTAATTTTCTAGGAACTGGTAAAGTTTTATTTTTTATATTTTGCTTTTTTAAAAACCTGCTATACTTTATAGCTCCTGAATGAGTAAAAAATATACTAATATACTCCATTTTATTTCCTCGCTGACATTACATAATAATCATTTTCTTCTTTTATATTAACTTTATACCCTGAATTTTTCATAAATCTTTGTACATTACCTTTTGCAGTTACATTATCTACAAAAACATCTATTCCATCTGGATTTTCATTTAAGCCCTTTTTTGTCATAAGAACTGGTTGAGGACAAGATACTCCTCTAGCATCAATTTGCTTCAACTTTAGCATCCCCTTTCATCTTTACATTAACATCTTTTTCTATATTAAAATAAGAAATTCCAAGTACTAATACTAATCCTATTATTACAGCTATTTTCCCATTTGGTGTAGGTCCTTTTGGACTTGCAGCCAAACTAAAATTATGGCAAAATGCCGCTCCAACTAACATTCCTAAAACAGCCATAACTGAATCTATATTACCTTCAGCTGAAAGTATTAACTGTCTCATAGGGCATCCCCCTAAAAGTATTGAAGCCCATCCTACAAGAGTCATACCTATAAAGTTCCATAAAGCATCTGCATGTGCAACTGGCTGACCTACTAATCCAAGTTTAAATTTTCCTATTATTAAATTACCTATTAAAGTAAAGATAAAAATTGCTATAAAGCCGGATAATAAATAACTATCTTTAAACATTATCAAATCTCTTATTCCACCAACCATGCAAAGTCTACTTCTTTGTGCTAATATTCCTACTATAAGACCTGCAGTTAAAGCAATAACTATTGGTGCATGGGAGGCTCCTGGTCCCTTTTTACTAAAAAGTATAAAAGCTGGAGCAGCAACTAAAAGTACAAAAAGAAATACATTTACAACTGGAAATAAGTATCCTTCTGTCTTAGTTAATCTATAGTTTCTTTTCAAGCTAAATCCTTTGTTTAAAAAGACTATACCTATTACTATTCCAACTATAAATCCTAAAAGTCCTGTAATAGCATTTAGATCTCCTCCTCCTAATCTTAAAACCATTCTTAAAGGACATCCTAAGAACATTAAAGCTCCTACCATAACTACAAATCCTAATATAAATCTTATAAAAGGTGATGATCCTCCTCTAGAATCAAATTCTTTCTTTGAAACTGCCATAACAAAAGCACCTAATACCATACCAATTATTTCTGGTCTTATGTATTGAACTACAGGAGCTCTATGAAGACCAAGTGATCCTGCTATATCTCTTATAAAACAAGCAATACAAAATCCCATATTAACTGGATTACCAAAGTAAACCAATAAAACTGCAATTATTCCCACTACAGCTCCAGTAAATATTATACCTTTTTTACTATCCACTCTTACTTCCCCCTCATCTTTTTTGTTTCATTTTAAGTTATTGTAATATGCCAATTACAGATTAACAAAATATTCATAATAAGTTAAATAGTTTATTTTTATAGATGGTTCTACAAACTATAACCAAAACTTATAGTAATATCCAAAATACTCCTTTGTATGTTAAAATCTAAGTAACTAAAATAGACATATTTTTTAGCATAACTAGCAGTATTTTAATTATTTTTATTAATTAAGACACATTAAATTATAAAATTACACTATTTATTTTAATAATAAAAATGGGGGTTTTAATATGAATGGTATTTATTTAGACAATGGAGCTACATCTTTTCCTAAAGCACCTAAAGTTTCCCAAAGTATTTCTAACTACATAACAAATATAGGTTGTAATGTTAATAGGGGAGTATACGCTAATTCTTTAACTGCTGAAAATATACTTTTTGAAACAAGAGAACTCATTTGTTCTTTATTTAATTATGATAAAGCTGAAAATGTTGTATTTACTAAAAACATAACAGAAAGTTTAAATATTATAATTAAAGGTTTACTTAAAAAAAATGATCATGTAATAATATCTTCTATGGAACACAATGCAGTTATGAGACCTTTAAGTTCTTTATCAAAGAAAGGAATAGAAATATCTAAAGTTAAATGTAATTTACAAGGTGAATTAAATCCAAAAGATATTCTTCCTTTAATAAAAGATAACACGAAAGCTATAATTATGACCCATGGGTCTAATGTGTGTGGAACTGTTCTCCCTTTAGAAGAAGTTGGACAAATATGCAAAGAAAATAATCTAATTTTTATAGTAGATACAGCTCAAACTGCTGGATTTTTAGATATTGATATGAAAAAAATAAACGCAGATTGTATAACTTTTACTGGTCACAAAAGTCTTTTAGGACCTCAAGGTATTGGTGGCTTTGTAATAAAAGATAGTCTTATACCTAAAACAAATTCTTTAATTGAAGGTGGCACTGGAAGTTTATCTGAATATGAATATCAACCTGAATACATGCCAGATAAGTTTGAAAGTGGAACAATGAATATTCCTGGTATATATGGATTAAACTCCTCACTAAAATATTTAAATGAAATTGGACTAAATACTATAAGAGAAAAAGAATTGCACTTAACTAAGTTATTTATAGATAAAGTAAAAAATATAAATGAAGCTACCCTTATAGGACTAGATGGTATAAAAAAAAGAACCCCAGTGGTTTCTTTAGATTTTAAAAATCATGATAATGCGGATATTGCTTTCATGTTAGCTAATGAATACAGTATAATGACAAGATGTGGACTTCATTGTGCTCCATCTGCTCACAGAACTTTACATACATTTCCTCAAGGAACTGTTAGATTTAGTTTTGGACATTTTAATACTGATAAAGAAGTGGCCTATGCTATAGATAGCATCTATAAATCTTTAGATTCTCTATAAATTATATTAAATTAAAATATAATTTAATATTTTATTAGAAAGTTAAAATAAAAAGCATATGTAATGAAAAATACTTTACTATATAATTCACTACATATGCTTTATTTACTTTATATATTAATTATATTAATATATCTTTCTTTTTAAAGACAATATATCCTATTAAATAACATACTACAGACCATGCAACCATAACACCTATTCCAAACATTACTGTCATATTTAAATTACTATTCTTAAGTATCAAGTCACCTCTCATTAAAGCAAATGGATCACCATAAGATACAAATAATAAATGAATAGAATTTTTTATTTTTGATAAAGGTATACTTTGAAGTATATTAAACATTACTAAAACTATTATAGTAGTTGCCATAGAAATCATACTACTTTTACATAAACAAGATATCATAAATGCAAAAGCACATACAGTTGTTATAAATAAGGCCTGTAAAAGTAATCCTTTGATTAAGAATTGGCCTATTGGTACTATAGTTGAACTTCCTACAACTTGTATTAAAGGTTTAGTACCATTTTCAGCTAATTGTGTACCATATTTATATAAAGTTCCTGAAACTACAGGATAGGAAGAATTTCCAAAATCTTTAAATATACCTACTACTAAAAATGATACCAATTCTACAGCTGTTATCATAACTATAGATATTAAAGTTACAGCAATAAATTTTGAAAAAAGTACTTTCCCTCTAGATGTAGGTTGTACTAGTAAAAATTTTAATGTAGGTGGAGTTGATTCTCCAGAAACTATATCACTCATAAATACACATACACCAACAGCTAAAAATAGAATTCCTAGCATAGATACTGTACCTAAAATAAAATTATATGAATTAAAACTCCATTCTGAAACTGGTTTTATATTATGTTCTTTAAGATAATTTAATTCTTTTAACTGAGATCTAATTCTACTTTTTTCAGCTTCTGGTATTTTTTCATCATTTATTGTTTCTTTTGATTTTTCTATTTTAGAATTTAACTCTTTTTTCCAATCAATTTCTTTTTCACCTTTTTTTATTTTATCTTCTAAGACTTTTATTCTTTCATTAAGAGCTTTTTTTTCTATTGAATTTTGTTGTACAAATCTTTCATACTCAATTTTATCTTCATGCTTTAATTTTTTTTCTCTTTCTTTAAAATCTTTCTCTACTTGTTTAAGTTGCTTTTTAGAATCAGTTAATTGGTATTCTAAAGAATTTTGTTTTTCCATACTTTTGCTAGCATAATTATTAGCAACTCCCATAAGTCCTACTAATAAAACAAATAGTACAAATACTATCCAAGTCTTTTTTCTTTTAAGGGTTTTAATAATTTCATTTTTTATTAATGCTCCCATAGCTATCTTACGCCTCCTTCAACAAGTTCCATATATCTTTGCTCTAGTCCTTTATGTTTCTTATAAATTTCCACAACATCAACATCTAATTTAACAAGAGCTTTTACTAATTCACTAGAACCATTTTTTTCAGTTACAACATTAAATTCTTCTTTATCTTTATAGAAACTCTTAACAAATTTTAGCTCTTTTAATATTTTAGATACTTTCTCTTTATCAATATCTTTTACCACTAAAGCTAAAGTTTCTGTAGATATTTTTTCTTCTTCCTCATCCATTCTTTCTACTGTTTTTATTTCTCCCTTATTTATAAAGGCTACTCTATCACAAAGTTCTTGAACTTCACTTAAAATATGGGATGATATAAAGACTGCCATATTTCTCTCTCTTGCTGCTTTTCTTACAATTTCTCTAAAATCTAATATACCAGAAGGGTCTAATCCGTTAGTAGGTTCATCCAAAATCAAAAGACTAGGATTAGATATTAAAGAAGCTGCAAGTCCTAATCTTTGCTTCATTCCTAAAGAATACTTTTTAACTTTATCATCTATTCTATCTTTTAATCCTACTAATTCTATAAGTTCATCTATTTCTTTTTTTTGCACTTTTCTTATTCTTGCAATTTGCATTAAATTTTCTCTACCGGATAAATACTTATAAAGCTCAGGATTTTCTACAACAGCTCCTACATTTGCTAATGCTTTTTCTTTTTCATTTAAAAGATCCTGTCCTTTAATTTTTATACTTCCTGAATTAGGTTTTATAAGTCCTACAAGCATTCTTATAGTAGTAGTCTTACCTGCTCCATTTGGTCCTAAGAATCCAAAAATTTCTCCTTCTTCTACAGAAAAATTTATACCTTTTATAATTTCTCTTTTCCCCAGTTTTTTTCTTACATCTGTAACTTCTAAAACTTTCATTTTAAATTCCTCCTGATTTCCTAATAAATAAATACTACCACTAATTGTTAAAATTTTTATTAATCATTTCTTAATAATTCCTTATGAATAAGTTTAATTTTTTCTTATAATATTAAATGTTTTATTGAAAATTAAAAATAAATACTAACATTTTAAACATCTAAACAAAAAAACTTTCCACAACCTGTGGAAAGTTTTTATTTAAACTTAATCTATCTATTCACTTTTTTTACACCATCTATGACAAAACTTTCTGCCTTTATCACAAGCTACATTTGAAGAACCACACTCTGGGCAACTTCTTCTATCTTGCTCATATTTTATTTCATACACATTACCACAATCTAAACACTTAAATTTACAATGCTTAGTTGTATAATTACCACCGTTTATATTTATAGCCTTTCCTTCTGTTAAAGCAATAGCTATTTTTTTACGTGCACTGTCTATTATGTTTTGGAAAGTCTGTCTTGATATAGCCATTTTTTGTGCACATTCTTCTTGACTTAGTCCATCAATATCTTTTAATCTTATAGCTTCTAATTCTTCTACTTTTAAATTCACTTCATCTATCTTACATTTTTGTTTTCCTAAAGGTATAAAATAAGTACTCTTTGGGAAAAACTCAACTTTTCTTACTTTAATTGGCCTTGGCATATCATTTCCTCCCTGTATTTTTTACATTCATAGCTTTAAAACAATATTTCTCGTTAAAACTTTATTATATTATACTACATTTTAATTATTCTACAGGGATTACTTTAAATATATTCTTAATATTAACAATGACCTTCATCTTCATGTTCATGTTCTCTACATACACTACCTGTAGATTTTACAAGACCTTTAATATATCCATCTAAAATATCATCACAATTACCTTGAGCTCCAACTACAACTTTTATATTATTTTCTGCAAATAATTCTTGAGCGTGTTCTCCCATTCCTCCTGCTATAATTACATTAACATTTAATTCTCCTAAGAATTTAGGTAAAAATCCTGGTTTATGTCCTGGGTTTTTAGCAAACTCTTTATCTAAAACTTTTTCACCTTCAACATTATAAATAGTAAACCCTTCACAAAATCCAAAATGTCCACTTACTATATTTCCTTCACTTGCAATAGCTATTCTCATACTTTATTCCTCCTATTTAAATATTATATTTTTTATATTTGACCACATATCTCTTATTGCTTCATTTGCTTTACTCTCTTTATAATATACTATTGGTTTTAATTCATTAATAGACTTCATAACTAACTCATCATAAGGAATTTTACCTACAATATCTAAATTTTTAAGTTTAGCAAATTCTTCTATTTTTAAACTCATATCTAAATTAATATCAAATTTATTTATACAAACCATAGTAAAAACACCAAAATACTCACAAAGTTCTTCTACTCTCTTTAAATCTTCAAGACCAGATTGAGTTGGTTCTGTAACTACAACTATAGCATTGCTACCTGCTATAGATGCAATTACTGGGCATCCTATTCCAGGTGATCCATCAGTTATAACTATAGAATCTTTTTTAGCAAATTCTCTTCCCTGTTTTTTTAATTCTGTTATAAGCTTACCTGATCCATCGCTTCCTATTTCCATCTGAGCCCTAGCAATTATTCCTTTTTCAGTTTCAGTAATATACATATCTGCACTTTTTTCATCTTCAAGTCTTATTGCGTCTTTAGGACAAACTAATGCGCAACTTCCACAGCCTTCACAACTAAGCTCATCTATCTTACAATCTTTTATAGCATTAAACTTACAAAATTGCTCACACTTACCGCATTTTATACACAAATTCTCATCTATTACTGCTTTCTTACTTCCAGAGAAATCAGCACTTTTTATATTTTTACCACCGTAAAATAAGTATAAATTTGGTGCATCAACATCACAATCTATTTTTACTACATCATCTATAAGTTCTGAAAGAGCTGTAGCTATAGTTGTTTTGCCTGTTCCACCTTTTCCACTTAAAATAGCTATTTCCATGGAAGCACCTCCTTTATATCAAAAACTATCTTATCAAACATATTCTTATACTTTTCTGTATCATAAAGCATATGTCCTCTAGAATATATCTTAGCAACATCTTTGCTATAAGGTATATGTGCTAATATTTTTATATTATTTTCCATGCAATAATCTATAACTTCATTTTTTTCATCAGAATTGCTTTTATTTATAACAATTCCAAAAGGAATATTAAATTTTTTAACAAGCTGAACTGCCATATTTAAATCATGTAATCCAAACTTTGTAGGCTCTGTAACCAATACAGCTCCATCTACATACTTAAGAGAATTAACCACATTACAAGAAGTTCCTGGAGAACAATCTACTATATTAGTACCTTCTGGTATACTATCTAAGACATTTCTAATTACTGGTACTGCCATTGGTTCTCCTATATCAAGTAATCCTCTTACACATTTTAAATTTTTATAGTTTCCTTCTTCAACAATTCCCACTTTTCTTTTTTTAAAAGTTATTGCATCTTTATCACAGGCAACTTCACAGGCTCCACATGAATGACATATTTTTTCAAATAAAATAATGTCTTCTTTTACCTTAGCTAAGGCATTAAATTGACATGCGTTAACACATTTGCCACATAGACTACATTTTTCCTCTACAATAAAAGGATATTCTGTAAGTACATCTCTTTTTTTAATATTGTCAGGTTTTAAAAATATAAACCCATTAGGTTCTTCTACATCACAATCAATATAGTTTGCATTCATGGCAATGGCAAGATTAGTAGATACAGTTGTTTTACCAGTTCCGCCTTTTCCACTTAGAACTGCTATATTCAATTTATTTTCCTCCTCTGAATCTATTTTCTATTTCCACCCATATTCATTCCAGTATGTGGTGCAACCATACTCTTTAATTCGGATAAATTTCCTTCTCTATATTCTTTTATAGCTGAATTCACATCAACTACTGCACTTTTATATACCTTTATGTCTGTTTTATCTATTAAATTAAAAGCATTAGGTCCTAAATTACCTGTTATTATAATATCTATATGTTCATCAATAAGTTGCTGCGCTGCTGCAATACCTGCACCACCACCGGATATTTGACCTTTATTTTGTATAGCTTTTCCTTCTTTTGTTTCTGTGTCATAAATCTGAAAATATGCACATCTCCCAAATCTAGAATCTAGTGAATCTTCTAATGATGCTCCCATAGATGAAATTGCTATCTTCATTTATATCAATCCTTTCTCTAAACTTATTATTGGCATTTGCTATTTATATATTAATCCTATATTTAGTTTTTGTCAAATGCCAATTAAAAAAAGAAGAAATTAATTTATTTAATCTCTTCTTATACTATATATTTTTTTAAATTTTAAATTTACTAACTAATCCGTTTAATTTTTCAGCAAATTCTGCTTGACTTTGAGCCGTTGCTGAAACCTCTTCCATTGCACTAGTAGCATCATCTACATTTCCTAATATATCTGATGTGTACTCTGCTGAGTTTTGGGCTATAGAAGCCATATTTTGTATTGCTCCATTAACTTGATTAACAGTAGCTTCAATCTCTTCTGTCATAGAAGCTAAATCTTCTGACATATTACTGACATATTCAGAATCATTATAATATCTTTTTCCTGTTCTTAAATATTTATCTGCCATATCATTTACTTTAACATTAACAAAATCTAAAACTTCATTACTATCATCAGATAAATTTTTAAAAGCACTTTGAACTTTATCTATTGTAAGTTGTATTGTAGATACAGTTTTAGCTGATTGTTCTGCAAGAGTCCTTACTTCTTCTGCTACTACTGCAAATCCTTTTCCATGTTCCCCAGCTCTAGCAGCTTCTATAGCTGCATTTAAGGCTAAAAGATTAGTTTGTTCTGCAATACCTCCAATAGCATCTGCCATAACTTTAATTTCTTCTACTACTTTTCCTGCTTCTATAGATTCTAATATCTTTTTCTCTGTATTTTTATATACTCTTTGAGTATCTTCAATAGCATCTTTTGCAATCCCTTGTACTCTTATAGCATTTTTCTTAGAATCATTAGCATTATTACTTCCATCTATAGATTTTTGTGAAAGTTCTCCAACACTTGAGTTTATTTCTTCCATAGAAGCTGTTATCTCTTCTGATGATGCACTGGTTTCTTGAACTCCTTTATTTATATGAGTTGTTGATTCATCAATAACTTCAAATTTAGCAGTTAACTCTTCCATTGTTGCAGATAACTCTTCACTTGAAGCACTCATATTTTCCAAATCATTCATCACCACTTTTATAAGCTCTTTAACATTATCTTGGGCAGTATTTAAAGCAATTGCTGTTTCACTCATTTCATCTTTACCAGTAACAGTTATTGCTTCAGAAAAATCATATAATGATAATCTACTTGCTAAGTCTTTTATTTTGTCTAACCCTTTTAAAATATCTTTCGTTATTATAGTGGAAGATAATACTGTTAACACTAAACATATGATAATAATTGATATTATCATATTCTTAGAACCTTTATAAATTTCAGAATTATGTTCATTAAAATCTTTAGCTGAATTTATATTTATATCTCTTAATTTTTCCAAACTTTTAAGCATTTTTTCTTTATTTTGACTAACTCCACTTTGATAAAGAGCCTCTGCTTCTTTAAATTTTTTATTCTTTATCATGCTAATTACTTTTGCTCTATCAGCAACATACCTTTGTACATAATCTTTGAATTTTTTATAAGCATTCTTTTCTTTTTGTGTAGTTTGTAAAGCCTCATACTTTCTTAATGTGGAATAGTTTATTTCAGCAATATTATCCAATTTCTTTATTCTTTCTTCAGTTTTCTTATAAGATGCATTTCTATCATATAACATACAACCAAATTGTACTCTTTGTTCATTTATATTTGATCTGACTTCTTCTGTATATTTAACAGATAATAAATTAATATTATACATATCTTCAGTATTACTATTAATTTTTGAACTAGACGTTATTCCCATTATTCCTGTTATACATATTAAAATACCTAATAAAGAAAAGGTAGTAATAAGTTTTGTTTTAACCTTAATTTTTCTAACTATGTTCATATCAATTTCCTTTCAATACATTATTATGAATTATTTTACACTGTATACTATTATAACTTTTTTCGACCTTTTTTACCAATATTTTATTAATAATGTTAAAATAACCAAATCAAATTTATAAAGTGTACCTTAAATATTAAATTTTAGTGTACCTTTACATAAAGTATTTAGTAAAATATAAAAAAAAAGAAGTTAAATAATTTAACTTCTCTACATTTATATACAACTAAAAATATAATTTTAAATTTTAAATTTACTAACTAATCCGTTTAATTTTTCAGCAAATTCTGCTTGGCTTTGAGCCGTTGCTGAAACCTCTTCCATTGCACTAGTGGCATCATCTACATTTCCTAATATATCTGATGTGTACTCTGCTGAGTTTTGGGCTATAGAAGCCATATTTTGTATTGCTTCATTAACTTGATTAACAGTAGCTTCAATCTCTTCTGTCATAGAAGCTAAATCTTCTGACATATTACTAACATATTCAGAATCATTATAATATCTTTTTCCTGTTCTTAAATATTTATCTGCCATATCATTTACTTTAACATTAACAAAATCTAAAACTTCATTACTATCATTAGATAAATTTTTAAAAGCACTTTGAACTTTATCTATTGTAAGTTGTATTGTAGATACAGTTTTAGCTGATTGTTCTGCAAGAGTCCTTACTTCTTCTGCTACTACTGCAAATCCTTTTCCATGTTCTCCCGCTCTAGCAGCTTCTATAGCTGCATTTAAAGCTAAAAGATTAGTTTGTTCTGCAATACCTCCAATAGCATCTGCCATAACTTTGATTTCTTCTACTACTTTTCCTGCTTCTATAGATTCTAATATCTTTTTCTCTGTATCTTTATATACTCTTTGAGTATCTTCAATAGCATCCTTTGCAATACCTTGTACTCTTATAGCATTTTTCTTAGAATCATTAGCATTATTACTTCCGTCTATAGATTTTTGTGAAAGTTCTCCAACACTTGAGTTTATTTCTTCCATAGAAGCTGTTATCTCTTCTGATGATGCACTAGTTTCTTGAACTCCTTTATTTATATGAGTTGTTGATTCATCAATAACTTCAAACTTAGCAGTTAGCTCTTCCATTGTTGCAGATAACTCTTCACTTGAAGCACTCATATTTTCCAAATCATTCATCACTACTTTTATAAGCTCTCTAACATTATCTTGAGCAGTATTTAAAGCAATTGCTGTTTCACTCATTTCATCTTTACCAGTTATTTTTATTGGAGTTGAAAAATCATATACTGCTAGTTTACTAGCAAAATCTTTAATTCTTCCTAACCCGTACATAATATTTTTAATTATTATAATAGAAAGTAATACAGATATTATTAGACAAACTACAATAATTGATATCATAGTAAATTTGGAATTTGAATATATTTCTTCATTATATTCATTAGCATTTTTTGCTTCATTAACATTTATACTACTTAATGTTTTTAAATTCTTAACCATTTCTTCTTTATTTTGACTAGCTCCATTTTCATAAAGATCTTCTGCTTCTTTAAACTTTTTATTTTTCACTAATCCTGTTATTTTTTCTCTATCTTCGATATATTTTTTTACATTTTCCTTAAACTCTCTATAAACTTTCTTTTCTTCTTCTGTAGATGGTAGAGCCTCATATTTCCTCATTAATTCATCATTTAATTTAGCAATATTATCTATTTGTGTTATTCTTTCTTCTATTTCTTTTAAGGTTGCATCTTTATCATATAATATACAAGCAAATTCTATTCTTTGTTCATTTATATTAGATTTAAATTCTTCTATGTATTTTGTAGATAATAAATTAGTTTCATACATATTTTTAGAATTTTTATTAATTTGAGAACTTGATATTAACCCTACTATCCCCATTATACATATTAAAATACTCAATAAAGAAACGGTAAAAATAAGTTTTGTTTTTACTTTAGTTGTTTTTATTAAATTCATTTCATCATCCTCTCATTCTATAAACAATAAATTTTCATATGCGCTATTATAACTATTTTCGACTTTTTCTTTCAACATTTTAGTAAATATGTACAAAAAAAGAAAAACTGTACATTTAGCACAGCTTTTTATTCTTTAAACTATTTGTACTCCTTCTAAATCCGGTTCCAAAAGTTTAATATTCCAAATTTTCTTACCATTATTTAAGATGTCTTTCATAGAATTCATAAATTTTTCTTCATCTTTATGAATAACTGATATTAAGGTAGAGCCAGATCCACTTATGAATTCTCCTATAGCACCAAACTCTTTTGATTTTTCAAATATATATTCTGAATCTTGTATAAGCTTTTTTCTATAGGGTTGATGTATTTTATCATCAAAAGACAACCTTAATTTATCATATTCTTTATTATACAAAGAGGAAATTAACATAGAAGATCTAGATATATTATATATACAATCTTTTTTATCATAAGATTTTGGTAATATATCTCTAGATTCTTCTGTATCCACCTTAAAAGATGGAATCATAACAACAAATTTTAATTCTTCCGGTACTTTAACTTTAGAATAATTTATTTTATTTTCATCCATTAAAGATATAACCATTCCCCCTACTGTAGCAGGTACAACATTATCTGGATGCCCTTCTATTTCAGTTGCTATATTTATTATATCTTCTTTTGAAAATTCTCGATTCATTATTTTACCTGCAGATACTACTGCAGAAACTATACAAGCTGCACTAGAACCTAATCCTCTAGACATTGGTATATTGCATTCTTCCATATTTATATTAAATCCATTATATTTATATTTAAAATTATCTAAAACTTTAGTAAGAGTTTTGTAAACCAAATGATTTTTATAATCTAATTCACTTTCTTCTCCATTTATAAATATCTTACTTTCTTCATCAGTTTCTTCTATTTCTACATAATTATATAACTTTAAAGCCATACCTAAGACATCAAAGCCTGGGCCCATATTAGCAGTAGTAGCTGGAATTTTTACTCTTACCATATTAAAATCCCCCTAATATTTCACTTTCTATAACATTATAATCACAAGGAAGTACTGTTATATCTTTATTTTCCTTTATTGCTATATCAGGATCTTTAAGACCGTTACCAGTTAACACACAAACTACTTTTTTTCCTTTTTCTAATTTTCCTTCTTTATATGATTTATATAACCCAGCTATAGATATGCATGAAGCCGGCTCTGCAAATATGCCTTCCATTTTACCTAACATATTATAGGCTTTTAAAATATCTTCATCAGTTATTTTATCTATAAGCCCTTCACTTTTTTCTATAGCATTTAAAGCTTTATCCCAACTAGCAGGATTTCCTATTCTTATTGCTGTAGCTATAGTTTCAGGATTTTCTATCACTTTTTTATCAACTATAGGTGCAGAACCTGCTGCTTGAAATCCAAATAATTTTGGAATTTTACTTATATATTCTTTATCAGAGTATTCTTTAAATCCTTTAAAATAGGCTGTTATATTTCCAGCATTACCTACAGGTATACATAAATAATCAGGACTATCACCTAATTGGTCAGAAACTTCAAAAGCTGCAGTTTTTTGTCCTTCAATTCTATTAGGATTTATAGAGTTAACTAAAGTTATAGGATTTTTATCTGATATTTCTTTTACCATGTTTAATGCATCATCAAAATTTCCTTCAACAGCTATTATTTTCGCTCCATACACCATGGCTTGAGCAAGTTTACCTAAAGCAATTTTATTATTAGGTATCAAAACTACTGCTTTTATTCCTGCTTTTGCAGCAAAAGCTGCTGCTGATGCTGAAGTATTACCAGTAGATGCACATATTACTGCTTTTGATCCACTTTCTACAGCTTTAGTTACCGCCATTGTCATACCTCTATCTTTAAATGAACCAGTAGGATTTAATCCTTCATATTTTAAATATATTTCAAGACCAGGCATAAGTTTTTCTAAATTTTCCGCTCTAATTAAAGGTGTATTTCCTTCACATAAAGTAATAACTTTAGTTTCCTCACTAACAGGTAAATATTTTTTGTATTTATTTATAAGACCTCTCCACATTTTAAACTTCCCCCATAATTAGTATTTTTCTATAGCTATCTGCTTCTTCTTTTTTAACAATCTCATTTAATATTTCATTAATATTTTTTTCTTTTCCTTTTACTATAGCCATAAGTTCACTTTCATCATTTACAAAATTATTAGAATAAACATAAGTATTACTAAATTTATCTGAAATCTTATTCATAACATCAATTCTTTTATCAGTTTTAATCCTAATTAACCATTCTTTTTCTTCTTCTATTAAAGTGTCTACTTTTATTTCATCATCTGCAATATTCATAAATAAAGAACTTTTATTTGTAACAACATCTACAATATCTGCAAATACAGAACTAGCTGTTGGAAGCATTCCTGCTCCTTTACCACAAAATGAAACTTCCCCTACTGCATTACCTTTTACTAAAATAGCATTATTTTCGTTTTCTATAATTCCTAAAGTTGAGTTTTTCTTTACCATAACAGGTCTTACTGATCCGTACATATCATCATTTACTTTATTACTCATACAAAGTAATTTTATTGTATAGCCTTTATCTTTAGCTACTAAAAAATCTTTATAATCTATATCTGTAATTCCTTCTATAAACATATCTTTCCAATGAACTTTCTTATTAAAAGCTATACTAGATAATATGGCTAGCTTTCTTGCAGAATCATACCCCATAACATCTGATTCTGGATTAGCTTCAGCGTATCCGTAGTCTTGAGCTAATTTTAAAGCTTCATTGTAACTCATATTTTCTTTTTCAATTTTACTTAATATAAAATTAGTTGTACCATTTAATACTGCTTTAATATTTTCTATTTTATTTCCTAATAAACATTCAGCTAGAGGCTTTAATATAGGTATCCCACCACCTACAGCTGCCTCAAAATATAACTTAACCCCATTTTCTCTAGCTATACTTAATAATTCATTACCATGTTCTGCTATTAAATCTTTATTTGCAGTAACTACATGTTTTTTATTTTTCAAAGATCTTTTTACATATTCATATGAAGGATCTAATCCGCCCATTGCTTCAACAACTATATCTACTTTATTTTTAAAAATATCTTCTATATCATTAGTTATAAGTCTATTATTTTTGTTATCTTTGTATTTTTCTAAATTTCTAACTAATATACTAGAAATACTCAATTCTTGGTCCATAGAATTTTTAAATATTCCTCTATTTGTATTGATTAATTCTGCTACCCCACTTCCAACTACACCATAACCTAACATTGCTATAGAAATCATATACCTTCCCCCCAATTTCATTTATAATTAAATACATATTTGTACGCATATACAATACACATGTTCTTAATTTGAAAACTTTAAAATTATATTAACACATCCGTGTAGAGAATACAAATGTTTTTTCTTTGAAAACATTTTCAATTTTAAAAAGATAGATCTAAAGGTATTAATGGGTTTAATCCTTTAAATCTATCCTCTTATTTATATTCTAGCTCTTTACTCTTTTTAATCCTTCTTTTGCTATTTTATCTTCAGGATTTATTGAAATTGCTTTATTAAAATCCTTCGTAGCCTTATCTTTATCTTTAAGTTCTAAATAAGCTAACCCTCGTCCTGTATATGAATTAGAATTTTTGTCATTAAATTTTATAGACTTATTAAATTCTTCTATAGCTTCTTTATACTTTTTACTATAGTAATAGGTCCATCCTTTTCCATTTATAGCATAAACATATTTAGAATTTAATTTTAAGGCTTTATCAAAATTTTCTAGAGATTTATCATATTTCCTTTGGTCTTGATAGACCCATCCTTTACCAGTATATGAATCATATAACGTAAGATTAAATTCTAAAGCTTTATCAAAATCTTTTAAAGCTTCATTATATTTTCCTTCTTCTCTGTATACATACCCACGACCTACATAAGCATCAAAATACTTATCATTTATGTCTATTGCTTTATTAAAATTATTTAAAGCATCATTATATTTTCTCTCTGATCTATATAGATTTCCTAAAACAACATAGTTATCTGGGTTGTTAGGAGAAAGTTTTATTGCCTTATTAAAATTATCTATAGCTTCTTTATTTTTATTTTGATTATAGTAAGCTATTCCTTTACCTACATAACTATCATCAATCTTTTCATTTAAACTTATAACATTATCAAAATCTTTTATTGCTTCATCATATTTTCCTAGTTCGTTATATACCCAGCCTCTACCTATCAATCCATATATATATTTAGGTTTTAAATCTATAGATTTTTTAAAGTCTTCTAAAGCTTCATTATATTTTAATTGTTCTTTGTAAACCCATCCTCTTTCACCATATCCACCTTTATATTTAGGATTTAATTCTATAGCTTTATTAAGGTCTTCTAAAGATTTATTATATTTCTTATCATACTTATATACTGTACCTCTACCTATATAAGCTCCTATCAAATTTTTATCTTTTTCTAAAGCTTTGTTATAGTTATCCATTGCTTCTTTATTTTTATCTTCATACCTATACAAATCTCCTAAAAATAAGTAATCTAATCTACTTTCTGGTTTTAATTTTATAGCTTCATTAAAATCTGATTTTATATCCTCTTTCTTTCCTAGATTTCTATCTGCTATAGTTTTTACTCCATAGGCCAAATAATTCTCTTTATTTAACTCTATAGCTTTTTTAGAATTTTCCAATGCTTTTTCATATTCTTCATTTTCTATATTACAATAAGCTAAATAAGAATATGCTTTAGAATCTTTAGGATTATTATTTGTAGCTTTAGATAAAACAGTCCTTGCTGCATCAAAATCTGCTTGTGCTATGTATTTTTCTGCTGATTCTACACTACTCTCTTTTTTATTCCAATAAAAAAATATTCCTCCTACAATAACACAAAGTAAAACAATAACAGCAATTATTCCACCTTTATTCTTCATTTTATCTGTATCCTTTCTATTTATCATAATTATATATTCATATTTTTTACTAAAATATATAATTTTATGTAAATATAAATTATACAGTAATATTTTATTATAATTACCTTAATTAAATAGATAAAATAGTAAAGTGAGTTCAATAATTATTGAACTCACTTTACTATTTTTATAATATTATCTTAACGTTTATAATTTCTCCTGGTCTTAAATTTCCTAATTCTAAACTTCCATCAATATCTACATCTTCTGCCCCATTTGTAAATCTAATTTCTTTGTAATCTACATTAATTTTTAATGTACCACCATCAACTTCATGATTTTCATTGTTGAAAACTCTTAAAACATAGGCATTTCCTTCATTTGCTTTTTTAAGTGTTCCAAAAGTTGCCTCAGAATCTTGTAATTCAAGTAATTTAAATTCTTCTGGAACACCTTGTGAAAGTGCAGCAGTATCTAAGAAACACATAGGAAATACCACTCTTTCCAATCTTTGATTTTGGAAATAACTTTGATCTGTTGCATATTTAACATATTCTTTACCAATTTTATTTCCATCAAATTTATCACTATATTCAAAACCAAATTCAAATTGGTTATCTCCAAGCATTTGACTAAGTGGAGTTTCAAATAATTTTTCTTGTAGTCCACTAGCACGACCTGGTCTTCTATTTAAATCTGGTAAACCTAAGTGTCCTACCCCTCTAAAAATTGTTAATGCAATATCACTATAATTTTCACCAATGATTTCATATTCTTTGCTTCCTCTTGTATATGCAGTTGCAACATATTTGTTTCCAAGTAAAGATACATAATTTAATAAAGGATATGTAGGAGTTGGCTCCTCTAACCAAGAACTAGATTCTATTGGTTCACCATCATATTTTTGTGCTCTCCAGCTTTCAAGATTTTCAGGTAAAGTCTCACGCTTAATATATCCAAATTGTGTTCCTGCATAAGAATATTTGCTTTCATTTTCAGTTCTAACAACTAATCTTACTCTATGATTTAATGATTTATTATCAAAATTTCCTGAAACCTCAATAACATTTCTATCTTCCCTTAATCTAAATTTTAATTTATATCCTAATTTAGTAGTAACTTTTCCTTCTGCTCTTTCCTGTAAGTTATAAGGAACTAATACTTTACCTTCTATTTCAAGTTCACTTACATTTTTAGTATTATAGGCTCTATTGATTTTAGCATCTTTAAAATCATACTTAAGAATTAGATCTTTATCTGGATATGAATGATCATAGTTATCACCTTCATCTCCTGATTCTTCTATATAAATAGAATCCTTATGTAAAATATCATATTTTTTATCATATATATTAAATTTATCATCTACAAAAGATATTTTATATCTGCTATTTTCTATGGTATCGCAAACTTCTTCAGTAATTGTAATTTTATTTGCTTTTTCTCCATCTAAAAGATATAAAGTTTTATATGAAAATCCATTAAAATCTTTTATATTAATAGATATTTCTGTTCTATAGAAGTAATCTTCTTCTTTCATTAAACTAGCATCTTTTCTGTAAATGCCACTGAACATTCTATCAACATCTATTACTGAATATTCTACTTCTTCACCATTTAATTCTAACTTGAAATCTTTAGATCTTGAATATACATATAATTTAGTACACATATCACGTTTTTCAGGTAATGTGTTATATATAACTATTGGCATTTTGTTTTCTTCTTTTGGAATTGTTGCTGCAATTTTTCTAATCAAATATACCTTACATGATTCGGCTATGTTATATGCTCTTGCACTTCTAACTTTTATTAATTCATTAGTTTTATCTGTATTTGTAGCTGAAGAATGAGTTTGACTTCTAACTAATAGATCCCAGGCTCTATCAATAAGTCCTTTATCATATTCTAATCCTAAGTTATCAATCATAGTCATTAATGGTTGAACTTCATATGTCATTATTCTTTCAACTTTATCTTGAAGAGCTTTTATATCCGCTCTTGCAGAAAAAAGAGATCTATGCATACGGTGATGCTGAGCACTCATAAATTCACCTTTATAACTTTTAAAATCTTTGCTTTCTTCACGTAATTTATCCATATATTCATGGAATGTTATCTCTTCAAATTCAAATTCATCCGATTCCTTATTATATTTATCAATTAACTCTTGAAAATCATCAATTGTAGGATTTAAATCAAATCCAATTGGAAGTAAAAATTCATTATCTAAAGTAGACCATTTAGCAAGACTTCTAAATTCATTATTTAAATCTTTTCCCTGATAATTTTCAGCTTTCTCATCTGTTAATTTCCCACTAACAAATGCAGGTGTTGCAAAACCATATCCACATTGCAATACGTTAGTTAAAACTTTACTTCCATCATTTGACTCCCAATAAAAATCTATAGGTAAATTATGCTCTTCTCCCATACCACGTCTAAATATAAAATCATTTATTCCCATTGAGCTAAATATTTTAGGAAAATCTTGTGTATGTCCAAAAGAATCTGGCAACCATGCAAGTTTAGATGTTCCACCATATTTATCTCCTAATTCCATACCTATTCGTAAATTATTGAAAATAGCTTCCCCACTAGAGATAAAACAATCTAATTGAGCATGAAAAGGTCCAATAAATAGCTTATTTTCTTGAACTAATTTTTCTACTCTTTTTCTATCCTCTTGATGGGATAATAAGTAATCTTCTAATGCATCCGTTCTACCATCTAAAAAGAATTGTTTTAATCTACCTTCCTCTAGTGCATCAATTAAATCTTTTGTATTATATGCAAATTGAACTGTTGTATCTTCTTCTGTAAAATACCATTCTGGATCCCAATGAACTTGTTGTACTACATTAGCCTTTATTTTTTGCTTCATTAAAAAGCTCCTCCTCAACATTAGTTAACAATTTTTATTTAGATTTAAATTATGAAATGTATAATTTAATGACTAATAACCTTATAATTTATATAATCATACCTGTAGAATCATCAAGGAATACAGGTTTTCCATCATTTTTTTTCAGTTCACGGCGCAATAAAATTGTAAATATTGCTGTTCCAACTAAAACACCTACTGCAAAAGATAAAATCCAGTGAACTATAGCCATAGATCCATTACCAACATTAACAAAAGGAAGTGCAAGCCAAAATCCTAATGGAACTTGTAACTTAATTTGAAAATAAGCTGCTAATCCTGCTGAAATAGCACCGGCTGAAATGGTAGATGGTAATACAATTTGTGGCTTTTGGAAAAGAAGTGGTAATCCACCCTCTGTTACTGTAAAAAAGCAGTTAATTCCATTATTAATAACAGTTTGACGACCAGTAGCATTAAAAGCCTTTTTAGTAATAAGATAAGCTAAAAAGAAAACTGCTCCTGATGTTGGAATTGCAATATGATTAAACGTATGTGGATAAAGATCAGTACCTATAACTCCTAAACCAAACAAAACTGACACCTTACCAATTGGGCCTCCTAGGTCACTAACAACCATAGCACCCATAACAACTGCTAAAAGAATACGTTTTCCCGGAACATTATGCATTGATGTTAAGAATGCAGTAAGCATATCCATAATATTAGTAATTAAAAGTCCAACAGAAAATCTATATATTAGGCCCCCGACCAGAATTGCCATAATAGGTATGAATACAAAACTTGTAACTGTTCTTAGTCCTCCTTTTAGAGACATTTTTTTAACTGTGAAACGAACTAAATAACCAACAATCCAACCAGCAATAATACCTCCAAGAAAGTTACCGCCCATCTTATTTGCCATTGTACCAAGTATAAATCCAGGAGCTACACCTGGCTTACCAACAAGTGCATAAGCTGTAAAAGCAGCCATAAACTCAGGAATTATATAAAATCCCATCTTACCTAGCCAAAAGATAAGCCTGTCCAATTCTGCAAAAGTAATATTCATAAAACCATCTTTTGTTAAATATCCTCCTGCAGCTTTATACATATAGTCATTGAAAACCAACATATCTTTACCACTAATAGCATATATAAATGTTCCTATAGCGATAAGTATACCGCCACCTGCAACAAGTGGAATCATATATGAAAGTCCATTATACATAGCTCTTTTCATTTCTTCCCAAGTATCTTTAATACTAAATTCACTCATTTGCTCTCCCTCCATTTCTATTCATATTTATCTAACTAAATTTTCAGCTTTAATAATAGGTGCTTCAGCATCTTTTAAAACATCACCTATTGCCACTTTCAAAACTTTTTTCCCAACAAAACGCTCTTCTCTTTCACAACCAACCATTAATGCCATAATAATTACATCTGCATCTTTAATTTCTTTAAAAGAAAGTTCATCTTCAGCACCAAGTGCCCCTTGTTTTTCAACTTTCATACTATGACCTCTAGCCTCTGCTGCTTCTTTCAACTTAGTAGCAGCTAAATAAGTATGTGCAACCCCTGTAGGACATGCTGTAATTCCTAAAATTTTCATTTTACTTCCTCCTTTAATTGGTTTAATTATTTTTTATTTTTAATAATTTATTTAATTTTAATTATTAACTACTAACATATCGCTGATATAGCATTTACTACTACTTCTTCATTTTCTGCATTTAAAAACTTATTTAAAAATTCATCATCCATTAACTTACTTGCAATTTTTGATAAAATTCTTAAATGTGTATTATTAGCATCCTCTTTTTTTATAGCTAAAAGAAATACTAATTTTACAGGATTCCCATCTATAGCATCCCAATCAACTTGATTTTTTAATCTTGCAAATACAACACTAGTCTCTTTAACTCCACATGACTTTCCATGAGGTATAGCTACTGCTTTACCAACTCCTGTTGTAATCTCTTTCTCTCTTTCTAAAACATCAAATATATAAGTTTCTTCATCAATCAATTTTCCTTCTTTTTTTAAAACCTTTGTAAGTTGTTTAATTACATCTTTCTTATCTTTTGCATCTAATCCTAGTTTAATCATATTTTGATTTATCAAATTCTGCATATCCAACAAATGTCCCTCCAATTATTCTTTTATCCTTTTAAAATTAAATTAATAATTTTTTCCCTATCTGAAAGTTTTAAAATTTTATCTATCTTTTTTTCATTACTAATTAATTGATTCAAATCATCAAATATTTTACCTAAATGATCTTTTATTTGTTTGGTAACACATATCAAAAATATTATTTTTACATCATTTTCATTCCATTTTATTGATTCTTTTAATGTACAAATTGCTATACAAGGTTTTACTACTTCATTAAAATCACCATGGGGTATAGCAAACACATCATATGCTGTTGCAGCAATATTTTCTCTATCAATTACTGTATTATAATATTTCTTAGTTATATATTTCTTTTCTTCTAATAAACAACATATATTTGAAATAGCTTCTTCTTTGGTTTTAAAGGTTTTCTGGCTTAATATTAACTCTTTTTGAAAAACATTTAATTTATTACTAACTTTTTTTAATGGCTTGGTTATATGATTAGTAGTAATAAAATTATTGATTTTATTTATATCTTCTTGGGGTAAAAATGGATTAATATTTATTACCGGTTTTTTATCTGTAAACATTGGAACCGTTGATATAATCAAATCAATTTCAGTAAATTTGTCTTTATAATGCAAGTCCATAATAGAAACAACACCTATTACCTCTATATTATTAAATAATCTTTTTATCTTTGCAGTAACTAATTGAGATGTTCCTATGCCAGTACTGCACGCTATCAAAACTTTCAACTTATCCTTTTTGTCTTTTCTAAACCTTTCCATTGAAGCTTCTATATGTATAGCAATATAAGCTATTTCATCTTCATTAGTATTAATAGAATATTTTTCTATTAATACTTCATAAGCTTTAACTGCTGCTTCAAAAGAAAGAGGATACTTTATTTTTATTTCTTTTATATATGGATTTTTTATTGGCATATTATTTACTAACCTGTTAATTGATGGTCTAATATGTAACATCAATCCTTTAAATAGTTCTTTATCATTACCAATATTAAAACCTACAACTTTTTGGATAATATCTAACATCTCTTTAACTACTTTTTCTAAATCAAAATTTGATATTAGTGAATCCATAATTTCATCACTATCTAAACTTAAATTTTTCATTTTAGAACCTAAAATATGCATAGTTATATATCCAATTTCTTCTTTAGGTATATTTATATAGAAGTTTTCTTCTATTTTCTTTATTAGCTTAATAGCTATATTATACTCATTATGTTTCTCTAATTTTTCTATTATTTTTTTATCTAGTTTTATTTTATTACCATCTTTTATTCTCTTTATAGCTATTGCAATATGAATCATTAATGCTACTAAAGCTGTATCTGAAAATCCATATCCTAACTCTTTTTCTATTTCGTTAATAAGCCCTTTTATTTTCAAAATTTCTTTTTTATTAAATAATCTTAATAAATCATCACCTATATAATTTTGTATATCCCTGTGTTCACTAATTTCTTTAGTAGGATTAATTATTTTTAAAATATAATTCATATAATCATATTTAGAAAATAATTCTGCATATATTTGTCTTAACACTTTTTCAGACCCTACAATTCTCATTCCCTTATTTTGTCTTCTTTCAATATCTATACCTCTTTTAATCAAATAATTCTCAACCTTGATTAAATCACTACATATAGTTCCTCTACTTACATACATTTCATCAGCTAAATCTTGAGCCGTTATATAACCTTTATTAGTTATTAATCTAATAATTATATAAACTTTTCTTTCCTGTGGAGAATTAGGCATATTGTTATCTTTAACGTTTACATGTAATCTTAAATTATTTATGACTTCATTACTACCTTCTATCCATATACCTTTTCTAGGCTTTCTCATTAATTTAACATTATACTTTTTTACAAATTCATCGATTAATATTAGATCTTTTGCTATTGTTCTTTTTGAAACTTTAATTGTTTTTTCCAAGTCGTTTAGTGTAGTTTTGTTTTTATTTAGCAAATCACTTAATATATAACGGCTTCTTTCTGTAAGTATATTCATTTTCTTTCCCCTTTCCATTTTTATTATATCAACAATTCAATTATCTAAATATTCAAAGAAGTTCAACATTAATTGTTGAACTTTTAGTGAAATATAATATTTAAAAATAATATTTACAATTATAGTGTTATCGTTTATGATATATGATAAAGCCAAGTCGTTATGTTTTTATATACATTTCATCACATATATTACTCATATTTCTTTTACCAGTATGTATATCATTTTATTATCTATTTTCCCCTTTCTATTATTTAAATTTAAATGTTTTATATAAATTTTCAATAAAACATAATAGAAAGGGAGTTTAATGTGAAAGATTTTAAAAAATATGTAGAATTTTTATTAGGTATATTTATAATGTCATTTGGAGCAGTTTTAGCTTCAAAAACCAATGTAGGTGTAGCTCCTTGGGATGCTATAAATTTTGGGTTAAGTAAAACATTTGGCATTATGTCTACTGGAAGATGGATTATATTCTGTTCTTTAATAGCACTTATAATAGCAGCCTTTATAGAAAAGAAATTTATTAAAATAACAAGCTTTATTACCTCTATAATTATAGGATTATTTATAGATTTTTGGATATATGTACTAAATCCTTTAGTTATTAATGGAGTGCTATCTAAATACTTAATATTTGTAGTAGCACTAGTGATTGTATCTATAGGATTATCAATATATCTATTTCCAAACTTACCTGCTTATCCAATAGATCATTTAATGGTAGTTTTTAAAAACAAATTCAATTTGAAAATTATGCATGCTAAGCTTTTAATGGATGGGATTTGTGTTATAGTAGCCCTTTTATTCAAAGGGCCAGTTGGAATAGGAACAATTTCTTTTGCCCTATTAATGGGACCTGGTATAAATTTATGGCAATCTATTTTAGGTAAGTATTTAAAAAAATTTATATCATAATAAAATGTGAAATAAAATTTTATTATTAAATTTACTATTTATTATAGCATAGATACTTAAATTAAATAATATTATAACCTCTGTTAATTCTACCCATAAAACACTAAGAAATTAAAAAAAATACTAAATATATAAACATAAAGGAGCATCTGTATTAACTCAGATACTCCTTTTTACTATAATAATTATATAAAAAATTCTATTATAAATTTAAAATTAGATTTTAATCTTTCCTAGGTTTATTTAATGTTTCAGGAAGCAATATCCAAACAACAGTTCCTGCTATAAATACAAACATAGATATCTTAAATATACCTGTCATTCCTGCTGATGTTGCAGCAATTCCAGCTATTGCTGGTAAAGTAAATGTAGATATTATACGTCCACCATTAAAAGATATGCCTGATGATAGGGAACTGAATTTTTCAGGGAATAATTCAGTATAATAAGCACCCCAAGCTCCAGAAAAGCCCATACTAAAACCTAAAAATAATGAAACCATCTTAAAAGTAGTTATATCATTAGCTCCTAATTTCATATATATAAATACCCCTGCTGCACTTAATAGCATTCCTACTGCTGGTACTTTTCTTCCAAATTTATCTGCTACAAACCCCCATAAATTATAGCCTACTAATTGACCTATTCCTTGAAGACTAAATACTGCTCCTGCTACAGATGCACTTAATCCTAAGGTTGTTTTTAAATAAGTTGTAGCATTATTTGAAAAAGAGGAATATGCTGTAAAGTTAGCACCTGAAAGAAGTATAGCACCTATACCTATCCATAAATATTTACCCTTGTACATATTCAAATAATTTATTTTTTCCCCTTTATTTTTAGCACCTTTTATTAATTTCTTAGTATGCTCTCTATCACTTGGAACAAATAAATATACAAGTATAGCTCCAACTATAGGTGGAATTACTGCTGTATACATAAGTAATTTCCAATTTGCATCTCCTAAGGCACCATAAAGTTGTCCTCCAAATATCATAGCTATTGAAAACTGGCTAGTTAATATAGCTGCTAATTTACCACGATATCTTTGTGGAAACATTTCTGTAACTAAAGGTACCGCTGTACCAAACACACCTCCAAGAGCTATTCCTGTAGTAAAACGTGATACTTTCCATAGTAAATAGCTTGTTGGAATAGTTAATGGTAAAAATGTTGTTATTCCAATTGTTAAAGCTACTATTATTAATGTGAACTTTTTACCTATTTTAGATGAAATTATACCAAACAAAATAGTACCTGGTATAGTAGCTAAAGACATAACTGCAAAAATTTCTTCTGTTTGTTTTAATGTAAAAGCAAACCCTCCATCTGAAAGTGAATAAGTCATTACAGGTTTTACAAAGGTACCTACCATAAAATTATAACAATAAAAAAAGTAAACAACTATTATAGCAAAGAAAGCTAGATATCTTTGAAAATTACTTCTATCTTTCCCTAAGATTATTTCATCATCTTTTATTTTTTCTTTTTGTAAATTACTCATAGTACATCTCCTTCCTATGTTTTTGGTAATTTAGTTATAAAAATTCCAGGATTTAATAAAACAAAAGTTATAATAAAATTTATAGTTCACATAACTTATATCAATCTAGAAAATCTATAAAGTCATGTGAACTATATTTTGTTTAATAAAAAATAATATTAAATTTCTTTTTCTTCTTCTTTATAGTATTCATCATCTGTTTGTAGATAAATCTGACGAAGTACATCAAGTCCATCAAATGTAACCCATTCTTCAACAACTTTGTTATCACGTACATGAAAATGATTTATACCTAAAATTTCTATTGGTTTACCGGAAGGAGCTCCAAAATACCCCCTACCTTCATGTATTCCTCTTAATCTCCATCTTAATGATACATTCCAATCATTTTCTTCTATTTTTCCTCTTTGATTGCAGGTTACACGATCAACATTATAAGAAGCATTAGGGAAAGATGATAATAAACTAATTAACATTCCTTGTATTTGATCAAATCCTACTAAATCCTTATCACAAATATAATGCACAGTAGCGTTATCAGCATAATATTTTTTAACATCATTTAGCATCTTATATTGATATATTCTACTTGTCATCTCAAGCATAAATTCACCTATACTTGAGTCTTTAGCTGTATATTTTTCTGGGAAAAATTGGCCTTCCATAGATTCACATAATCCATAACGTGTTTGAAGAGCTGGTGTTTTACTAGAAGTTGCTTTAGCCATTTTTTTTGCTACTTCATGAGAATCAAATCCTAATTGTTTTACTATCCATAAGTTATCACGAACAAGCCATTCTTCATGAATTCTATTATTATGAACAGCACAATCTACAGCAGTTCTAAAAGTTATTTTTCTACCTGTAGCTGGTCCAAATTCACTATCCCCTAAATTTGTTGCTGTAGACATAATTCTATGGGATGATAAATAACCTTCCTTATCAAAGTTTGACCAAACTACATTTTGACCTATAAGTCTTCTATCTGGGAAAGCATGAAGAGTTTGTAATGTTCCTGCAATAACACTTTGTATACCAGTTATATTACTTGATCCTGTATGCATTGTAACATTATTATGATATGTGTCATATATTATTCCAATTCCTTTTTCTTCCCATATTCCATGAGTTATCTTCATAATATAATCTACAAAATCATTATACTGACTATCAAATCCTTTTAAATCTTGTTTACTTTTTTTATTTTTTATAAAATCATTATAATCAGAATAACCTACAGGATTAACTTCAGTACTATCTCCATAAAAAATCTTTCCATCATCTCTTTGTTTTAAATTATTTTTAAATTCTTTTGAATCACTTTTTGGATCATTTAAATTAGCTTTTGTTTCAAAACTATTACTTTTGTTATCATTAGCCATTACTATACCCCCAAAATATTATTTTAATATTTAAATTTATAATTAAGGATTTAATATTTGTTTAGTACGTTCAAAGATGTCTAATCCTTGTTGTTTTAACCAGTATGGTAAATCAATAAGAACCCAATTTTCTGATAGTTCATCTCCTTCACGACAATAAACATCTACAACTTGCATATCAGCTTTAACCTGTCCTCCAGGTAATCCTAAAAATCCTCCAATTGGTGTATTAGATAAATTTGGCCACCCAAAGAAACATGCAAACTTTCCTTCTGCTAAACGACAAACATGTCCATTGAATTTTTTATCTTTCAAATTATTTCTAAAAGGTAATTGATGTTGCTTTTGATATCTTGGTATAGTATAACTTGCTCCAATTCCACCAGGTCCATACCATATCATATTTTTTGACCATGTTTTTTCTAATATTTCTGGTGGACATCCCATTGATCCACTTTCATTAAGTGCTGATAGGTCATCAACCATCTTATTAACAAGGTTTAAAGTTTTAATACCTTCTTCTTCCTTAGCATCTTCAAATAAAAGTCCATCATGATTTCTTGGCCCTGGATATACAAAATATGATCCTGTTGAAGGTGGTAGTGGATTTACTCCTGCTTGAAGCATAAATCCTATAATATCAACAAATAAACCTGTTTCAACTATTTTCCCATTTTCTACATGATTAAATTCTGCATACCTTAAACTTATCATTTTTCCTGTATGTCTTATTCCCATCCAATCTGAATCGAAAAGTCCCATAAAATGTCCCATACTCATTACCCACTTGCCACCACTTATTTCATTAGTACCAGCAATAAATATGTCTTGTCTACGTTGTATATGACTTAGAGAATTCATAAATGGAATCCAAAATTTTTCTGCTACATTTTTAGCTCCATGCTGCTCTCTAAAAGGATAAACACCTCTCCATAAATAATCTTCACTAGTAAATTCTTTTAATACGCTCAAAACATTTTCAGCTGTTGAATTTTCTAATGCATCAAAATATTTTCTAACTAGTTTTTTTGATTCTTGATATTTACTCATAATGTCCTCCTAAAACTAAATTTTTTAATAATAACAAAATATTAAACATACCATTATTTTTGTAATATTCATAATATTCTGTATTTTAAATCTATGTTATTTGAAATTTATTTTATATAGCATCTAAAAATATTAGATATGCTACTTATAAGGCTATAATTATAAAGAATATATATTGAAATATGAAAAATCCCAAAACAATCCAAGCATATTTATCTATTTTTAATGGAAGGACTGAAAGATCATTTTCTTCTGATGAACATTTTTCCATAAGTCTTTTTCTTTGCCCTAATACAGTAAATTTCCTAATATCTTTTCTTTTTCTATCCGACTTTAAGATTAAACTAAACAAATATCCTAAGATAAAGGTAATAATAAATCCTACTGCCGGTCTTAAAATCCAACTCATTATAACTTTCTTTCCAACTAAAATTGTTATTATAAATCCAAGTATAGTACCTAAAGTGGTTCCTTTATCATTAGCTTTTTCAGTAAATAACCCTAATATAAAAACTGCACACATAGGACCAGAAATATATGAAATATAACTACCAACTACATCTAATACTGATTTTGTTGTACCTGAAAATCCTAATACAGTAACTATAATTATAATAATTCCCCATATTAAAGAAATAATCATAGATTCTTTTAGTGAGGTTTGTTTATTCCTTTTTTTAGTAAAAAATCTTTCATATATATCTTTTACAAATACTGTAGACATAGAATTTAAAAGTGAATCCACACTAGACATTGCTGCTGCAAATACTCCTGCAAGAATAATTCCTACAACTCCAACAGGCAAATTATTAGATATAAAATCAATCATTATATTATTTGCATTATCAAATTCTCTTCCTTTATAAAATATAAATAAAAATACTCCAAGAATCATAAACGCAAAATATATTATATTAGTTACAAAAGCACTTATAGCAAAAGATTTTTTAACATCTTTCATTGATTTTGCAGTCAAAATTCTTTGAACTTGAGCTTGATCAAATCCAAAATATCTAACCCATAAAACTGTTCCTCCAATTAAAGTTACCCAAAATCCATTAGTCTCAGAAATATCAAAAGTAAAATTAATAGCATTTAATTTTCCTGCTCCTTTAGCTACTGATAAAGTATCAAAGAACCCCATATTTAAAGATTTTAAAATTAATACTATTGATATAATAAGACCACACCACATAACAATCATTTGAATAAAATCAGTCCATATAACAGCCTTTATTCCTCCAAGTAAAGTATATACTATAGCTGACACAACTATTATAGGAACTACTATTTTAAGATCCCATCCTGTAAATGTTTTAAGTATAAGCGATGGTATAAAAACCATAGAACTTATTTGAATTATTGAATTAGCTAAAAATCCAATTACTGCTAAAATTCTAGTTCTAACTCCTAATCTCATTTCTACATATTCATATATAGATGTTAATTTCAAATTGTATAATACCGGAATAGTAGTAACCATAATTATAAATATAGCTAAAGGAATTGCAACTTGAACCATATATGGAGATATTCCTGATGTATACGCCCAACCAGGACCTCCTATAAAACCATTTGCACTAATGGTAGTTGCTGCCACAGAAAATGCAATAGGTACCCAGGGCATATTTCTTCCTGCTAAAAAATAGTCTTCTGAACTTTCATTATTTTTTCCAAGTTTCCATCCAATTAACATCATTCCAATGATGTATATGCCTATAATTAAGGCATCAATTGTTGAAATCATATGTGCCTCCTCCCTTATATATAGATTATAATTCCTATAGTAATTTATAGAAGCGCATTTTATCTTTCTGTCAATTTTCAAAATATTCGTTTTTGTTATACTATTATTATAACTCTAAGGAATTTTTTCACAATATACTGTTTTTCTATATTTTTACATTTTTATATAATGTACAATATAGTTTTTGTTATTTAAATTAACATTATACCTATATTTATTGAAATCACTAATATTTATAAAATCTTATAATTAGAAATATCTCTCTAGTTATATATAATAAAATTTTAACAATATTTTTAAATACCTAAGTATAATTTCAAAATCTAATTATATCAACTGTTGTAATCAAATCTAATTATAAAATTATTTTTACATTTTTTTACTTTTATATATATTAAATAATTTATCCATACATACAAATTATTTATTTAGCCCTATAGCTATACTTCCTAATATCATTTTAAGAACATTTTTATAATCATTTTTTATTTTATTATTTAAATAATAATTAATAATAGACTTGTTTAACTCTTTTAATAATTTTTCATTATTTTTTTTCCAAGCTATAATTTTATCTATTAAATATAAATGGCTAATTGTATATATATAGCTATATTCTGTTTCTTTAAGTAACATATTAATAATTTCTACTATTTGGGTTTCTTTATTTAATATACTTTTAATATGAACAAAAGTAATTAAAAATTTATGATTTGAAGATGAAATTTTCCAAGAGTTATCAAAAAATATTTTATCTATATAGCTTTCAGCTTTTTTTAAATAACCACATTTTAAATAATATAATGCATATTCGTGATAAACATATTTAATAAAACTATCTTCTTCATCTAGTAAGTTTTCTGCTTTTCTATATTTAGTTAAAATTGCTTTTCTACTATATCCTAGATGCTTCTCAATATCTCCTATTTTAGTATATACAAGTGCTTTTTCCCTATCATCATCAATATATTTTAAAACCTTCTTATAATAAAATTTACTCTTTTCATAATCTTTAAGTTTTGAAAAGGTATCGCCTAAATTAGTATAAATATATCCTTTCATACTTGATTCTTTCAGTTTTTTTATATTACTGTAAGCTTCATTTAAAAGTCTTTTTAACTTAGTCTTACTCATATCTTTTGCTTCCATAAGTATTAAATCTGAAAGGTATAAAGTAAATCTATCAACATTTTTCTTTCCTCGCATTGCATTAGCTGCAAGTTCTATGTAAGCATATGCTCTATCTCTCTTTCCTTTATTCATATAATATTTCCCATAACACCTACAAACAATTGCATAATCCTCATATAATTCTTTTTCTATACATATCTTTTTCAATTTTTCAAAAATATTAATATCTTCAAATTTATTATATAAATCTATATTAGAAGAAATAGCAGTAGTCATATATCTAACCTGTTCTTCCTCTGTCATATACAAAGAATCAAAACTTTGACCAAAAACTTCTGTAGTTCTAATTTTAAAATTTGCCGATCCTAATCCTTTACTAGATAAATATTGATTAATTGATGCTTCATATAAATTAATTTTTTCACCAAAAACCTTTATTGAGCCAAACTTTTCTGCAATCTTTTCTCTTATTTGTACTCCAGGTGACTTAATTACAACTTCTTCTATTTGTATTTTTTTCATATAACTCCTCCTAAATTATTAATACAGAGTAAAAATTTCTAGTAAAAATTAAATATTTTTAGTTAAAGTTTCTTTTCTATTTTCTAATTTCTATAAATAAAATTAACTTAATATTAAAAGAAAAATATCTTTCATATTAATTACATTTTTATAAAACCTTTACATAATTATAAATACAATAATATATAATTATCTATCTATATCTACTATTATATATAATATTTTTTATTAAGTTCAAATTATGTATACTTATAAAGATAAAAAAATTGTTAAAACCTAATTATAGATTTTAACAATTTTTATAAAATTTATTAATGTCCCTTATGTTTTTCTCTTTTCTTTTTTTGTTTTAATAAAAATTTTCTTTTTTTATATTCTTCCTTTTTTTCTTTAGATATTTTCTTGTATATTATTTTATTAGATTCTTGCTGAGTTTTCATTGCAAGTTGAGCTTTTGTTCCAACTCCTTTGTTATTAACTTCTTTTTTTATTTTCCTTTGAAGCCTTTTAGGATTTATCTTTTTATCTTTTTTATAAGATATAGAGACTGGGGTACTAAATTTTATACTATTAAACTTATTAAGTATAAACTCATAAATTTCATAATCTTTAGGTTCTGATCCAAAAACAACTTTTGAAACTTCATATTTGTGGTTACAACTTCTTTCAAAAATTCCTACCCAAAATGGGTCTTCAAATAAAACTGTAATTTTGCTACTAACTTCCATTTTAAATCCTCCTGTAAAATAAATGGCAATTTATCTTAAGAATGGACAACCCCAGGAGGGCAGGTTACTGCTAACTAATTAAATTAGATAGGTCCGGACTACCAACCGAACTGTGTTTTTATCTTTATTGCTCATCATTTAATTATATCATATACAAATAATATAAAAAAATACAAAACATCAAACTAAGCTTTTATAGAAAAAACTCCTTATCTAAACATAAGAAAAGGAGTCTTAACAGTTTTCTAGTATAAGATTATTTTACTGCTGCTACAACAGACATTTCTACTAAAATTTCTTCTCTTGCCATTTTAGCTTCAACACATGCTCTTGCTGGTTCAAATCCATCTTCAATAAAAGAATCCCAAACCTCATTCATATCTTTAAACATTGACATATCTTTAATATATATTGTAGTTGAAAGGATATGTTTTTTATCAGAATTATATTTATTTAATAATTCTTCTACTTTTTCAAGAACACATTTAGTTTGTTCTTTCATATCTTTATTTTTATCTGCACAAGTTTGTCCACATAAATATACTGTTTCATTATGTACTACTGCACGACTCATTCTTCCTGTACCTTCATATCTTTTAATTTCCACTATAATACACCTACTTTACATTATTATGGTTTGTCTACCTTTACAATTATACTAATTTTAATAAATAATTACAAATTTCTGAATTATTTATACAGTTTCTCTTTAAAAATTATAAAAGATAAAAATGATTCAATTATATTAATAATACCTGTCAAATTAAATTCACTATTTTACTGCTCTTGTAGCAAAATATTTACTACTATACTTACAAATTTCATCTTTATCTATATCTTCATAAAATTTATCTATTTTAAATCCTGCTATTATTTGACCTCCAATTAAATCTTCTAATGTGTGGCTATATTCAATAGCATTTTTATTCTTTATAAATTCCGTTGCTTCCTCTTCATTAAGTTCATCAAAAGAGTTAAATGGTAATTTATTAGATACTTGAAAAATACCTTCATCCCATTTCTTACCGTCAAATAAATATATATATGGATTAACTGTTCCAAACATAAACTTTCCATTTTTCTTTAATACACGATAACTTTCCTTAAATACTGGATTAACATCAGAAATATACGTAACTGCAACTGGACAAAACACAATATCAAATGTATTTTCTTTAAACCTTGATAAATCACACATATTTCCTTTAATAGTTTCTAAATTTAAGTTTTCTCTTTTAGCTACTAGTTCATCTTGTTTTAGCTGAGATATTGAAATATCAAATACAGTTACTTCCCCTCCTGCTGCTGCTAAAATAGGACCTTGTTGCCCACCGCCACAAGCTAAGCATAAAATTTTAACCCCCTTTAAGTTGAGAGGAAACCAACTACGTGGAACGGATTTTTCTGATGTAAGTTTAATATCAAAAACTCCATTTCTAGCATTTTTAATATCTTCACTACTAACAGGAATAGTCCAACATATACCATCATCTACTCTTTTATCCCAAGCAAGTTCATTTTGCTTTATAATATCCATACTAATATCCCATCCTTTTAAAATTCATTAATTAATTCTCTAAAATATAACCTTACTAACTTTATCTAAATTAAGAAATCACCCTTTTAATAAACTATTGTAATAAATGACTATAAATTTCTAAACAATATTCATATTTCAACAATAATCTTTAAAATCCTTTAAGGTTATAAAAATATAATAACATATTATCTTATTTATTTTTTAATATAGGTAACATATTATAAAAGCCAAGTAGAATTAAGTATTTCCTTAATCTACTTGGCTTTATTTAATCTGTAATATGAAAATTTCCTAACTATTTTTTTATTACTTTAAATTCTTCTGTTTGATTTTTAATACTTTTTTCAGCTGCAAATCTTTCAATACTAGATGCGCCAAAGAATCCATCTATATCATCTATTCTTTCAATTACATATTTAGCATCTTTAGGTTCTGCAATAGGACCGCCATGGCAAATTACCATTATATCTGGATTAACTTCTCTACCAGCTTTAATAATAGCTTTAATTTTCTCTATGCAATCATCTAATGTAACAGCTGTTTTTGCTCCAATTGTTCCCTTTGTAGTAAGACCCATATGGGCTACTAAAATATCTGCTCCAGCCTTTGCCATTTTTCTTGCTTGTTCTGGATTAAATACATAAGGAGTTGTAAGCATATCTAATTCATGAGCTTTTTTAATCATATCAACTTCTAAATCATAACCCATTCCTGTTTCTTCTAAGTTTTGTCTAAATACTCCATCAATTAAACCAACTGTTGGGAAATTTTGAACTCCACTAAAGCCTTGATCCTTTAACTGTTTTAAATATACATCCATAACTCTAAATGGATCAGTTCCACATACACCTGCTAATACTGGTGTATCTTTTACAACTGGTAACACTTCTGCGCCCATTTCAACTACAATTTGATTTGCATCTCCGTAAGACAATAATCCTGCAAGAGACCCTCTTCCTGCCATTCTATATCTTCCAGAATTATAAATTATAAGCATATCTGCTCCACCAGCTTCACTACTTTTAGCAGTAATTCCTGTTCCAGCACCTACTCCTACTAATATTTTTCCACCTTTAACTTCATCTTTAAATTTTTTTATAATTTCTTTTCTTGTCATTTTGTTCATCTATACCTTCTCCTTTACATATTAATTAAATCTATTAATCTTTGTGCTGCTATTTCTGCAAATTCTGAATCATTGATTGCAAAATTAAGGTCTATTACCTCTACAACACTTTTATCAACTTTATCTTTTAAAGTAGTAAATAAAATTTTATCTTCTTTTTCCCCATAAAATGGCTGATCCTTAGTATCAATACTTGATACTCCTTTAAGAGGTAACATTAAAACTGTTTTTCCTTTAGACATATTTAATTTTTGAGCTATTTTTTCAGCTATTTGTTTATTTTCTTCTCCATTTGTTCTCATTAAAGTAACTGTAGGATTATGTTTATATAATCTACGCTTTTTAAATTTTTCTGGAACTGTATCATAGGGACCAAAATTACACATATCAAGTGCACCTACAGATACTACTTGAGGAATATTATTTTTAGCTGCTGCCTCAAGACGATTTTCTCCTGCACTTAAAACCCCACCTATAACTTCATCCGCCCATTCTGTTGTAGTAAGATCTAATACTCCTTGAATAAATCCATGATTAATAAGGGACTCCATACATCTTCCACCTGCTCCAGTTGCATGAAATACTAAAACTTCATACCCCTTAGCTTCAAGGTATTTTCTAGCAGCATTTACACAGGGAGTTGTTACTCCAAACATAGTAGTAGCAATTAAGGGTTTCTTCTCTGTCTTTTTTGTATTTTCAAATTTGACCATACCTGCCATTGCAAATACTGCATTTGCAAAAATTTTCGTTGAAATTGAATTAAGTCCTGAAACATCTACTATAGAAGGCATCATAATAATATCACTGGTTCCTATATAAGGAGCAGTATTTCCTGATGCTACTGTTGATACCATAATTTTAGGAACACCTATAGGTAAAGCTCTCATAGCTGGTGTTACTAATGAAGTACCACCACTACCTCCTAAGGAAATAATTCCATCAAATTTCCCTTCACTATATAATTGAGGTATTAATTTTTCCATACCTTTTGATAGCAATTCCATTGGTATTGCTCTATCTTTTTTAGCTGCTAACTTTTCAATATTTGTTCCTGCTGCTTTTGCTACTTCACTATTAGGTACATCTGGGTTAAATGATGATTCATATACACCAGTATGAATGGTAAAAGTATTTAATCCTAAACCTTCAATCAATTCTTTTATATATAAAAACTCTGGTCCTTTAGTATCAAATGTTCCTGCAATTGCGATTGTTTTCATTATTTAACCTCCTCTCCAAATAAATTTTTATGTAATTTTTATAAATTAAATATTTTTAAATTATAATGTTAAGCATCAAAAATATATAAATAAATAATTTATTAAATAACAAAAAAGTATGATTAACTATAAATTAATCATACTTTATATTACTTTTAATGTAAATATTGTTATATTATGTATTCTTGTGTTTATGTTATATTTCTGTATTATATTCTTTTGGACAACAACCCTTATATTTTCTAAACATTTTACTAAATTGTGCATAATCTTTATATCCTACTAAAGATGAAACTTGTGATAGTTGAATATTTTCTTTTTCTAATATTTTAGCAGCTTTTTCTATTCTAAACTTAACTAAATACTGTTTAAAACTACAGCCTATCTCCTTTTTAAATAAGGTACTTAAATAACTTCTAGATATATTAGCAATTTTAGCTAAAGCAGAAAAAGAAATCTGACTCATATAATTTTTATTAACATATTCTTTAACAAATTCAACATAATCATAATGTTTGGTAATTCCATCTAACATTTTATTCATTAGTTCATCTTCCTTTAAATGTACAGGAACTTTAAATGCTTTAGTTATATTAGTTATAAATTTTTCACAAGGAATTCTTTCAAAAGCTGATCCTCCTATGTAGCCCATTAAATTTTTATTATTACTATACATATAACAAATATCTGTAGGGGTTTTTACAGGACCACCATAAATTAACTTAATAACATTTGGTTTTATTTCATTACATTTTTTAAATATCTTTTTCGCTTTAATTTTGCCTTCTTCCAGTGATAAAACTTTTTTTGCCCCTAATAATCCTCCGCCTGTTAATCCTAAATGAACACAAATAACATCCGCTCCAGCCTTAATCATCTGAACTGCTTGTTTATCATTAAATACAAAGGCAATAGTAAACATCTCTTTTTTGTGAGCTATATTTATAGCTTCTACTTCCATAGAATAATTACAACCATTTTCTTCAAGAGCCTCTTTAAACTTGCCATCTATTAATCCAACTGTTGGATAATTGTTAATACCAGAAAACCCTTTATTTTTTATTTCTTCTATATAACTTTCCATATCCTTTGTAGGATCTGTTGCATTTACTCCAAATATTACAGGAATATGTCCTTTTGCTAAGGGTATTAACTCTCTCATTGAGAAATCCATAACCATATCATTACTATTATTAAAAGGTAAAAAACCTGCTAATGAACTTCTTCCCATTTGACGAAATCTACCTGAATTTAATGCCAAAAGGAAATTAGCTCCTCCTTTTTTAGCATACTTTGCAGTCATTCCAGAACCTGTTGCTACACCAATAATATGGTTACCATTTTTTATCTGTAGTTTTAACTCTTTTAATATTCTTTTCCTTTGCATATTTTAATCTCCTTATCTTATTTCATCATATCATTATCACCTAAAAATTAACAATATTATAGTTGTTAATTTTTTGAAACTAAATATTAAATATTAATAATTCTATTATTGACAGGAGTAATTTAATACAGTATCATTACAGCACAGACCGATGAGTTGGTTTAAAAAAAGAAAACTAGCAAATATGAAAGTTAATTATTATACTGTTTCTTCTCTCCAAATGAAAAGAGAGAAATTGCTTTAAAAATGAGCAGTGAACAAATATAAAATATGTTTATTACTTCATGAAAAGGAGTAGGCATTGAACACAATGAGAAACATACTTTTCCAGATTAAAAAAGTATACTCACTGAATTGTGAGATAGATTTTATAACAGATTGAACTAAGAAAGGAAGGATGTAAATAATGAAGTTAGAAGTTAACATGGTAGTAAGTAATGCGAGGGAAGCTGCTGATTATTATAGTAATTTATTTAATGCAACAATATTATCCAAAACAGATGAAACTTCTGAAATGAACGAAACAAGAATGAAACTTGGAAATACAGAGATTCGTGTTCTCAATGAAAATAAGGATTATGGACTTATTGCTCCATCTGAAGGTTCTACTAGTTCAATGTGGTTAAATCTATATGTTAAAGATATAGAATCATCCTTTAATAATGCTGTTAGTCAAGGCTGTAAAGTTATATCTCCAATTAATGATTTCCCAGAAATTCCAGCAAGAAATGCAGTAATCTCTGATAAATTTAATCATGTATGGGTAATTAATCAAAAATATGATTAATATTATAAATAAAGTATTACAACTATAAAAATAACAAAAGGTTGTTTCCTAATTAGAGGGCTGTTATAAGCCCTCTTTTTAGTATTTATGCATAGCTAATACAAGTCACATTATATATCTAGATACCAGATTTTTCAATAAAAAATGAATGGATAAACCATCTAAACTTGCGTTTTGACGGGTATCCATTCATCTATATACTTTTCTAACTCAAGATTGTTTTCAAAAATCAATCTTTATTAAATTCAACCATTCTTTATTTTAACTTTAAAGCATTTATAATTTTTTATATTTATTATTCAACAGTAACTGATTTTGCTAAGTTTCTAGGCTTATCTACATCGCAGCCTTTTTCTATAGCTGTATAGTAACTCATAAGTTGCATAGGAACTACTGATAATATTGGTGCTAATACTTCAATTGTTCTTGGAATATAGTAAGATTCATTTACTGTTTTTTCTATTTCAGTATGACCTTCCATAGCTATTCCAAATACATTTGCTCCTCTAGTAGTAACTTCTTTAACGTTACTTACCATTTTTTCAAATAATCTTTCTTGAGTAGATAATGCAATAACTACTGTTCCATCTTCAATTAAAGCTATAGGACCATGTTTTAATTCTCCAGCTGCATAAGCATCTGAATGAATATATGAAACTTCTTTTATTTTTAAAGCTCCTTCTAATGCTACTGCATAATCTAGTCCTCTTCCAAGTAAGAACATATTTTTATTGTTACAAATATTAGCTGCAAATTCTTTTATTTTTTCTTTACCTTCTAAAACTTTTTCTACTTTTTCTGGTAAAGCTAACATTTCTTCTTTTATATCTTCTATTTCTTCTTCACTTAATGTTTCTTTGTTTTCAGCAAAGAATAAAGCAATTATATACATAGCTATAAGTTGTGTTTCATATGCTTTAGTAGATGCTACTGCGATTTCAGGTCCTGCCCAAGTATATAAAACATCATCTGCTTCTCTAGATACTGAACTTCCAACAACATTTGTTACAGCTATAACTCTAGCATTTTGTCTTTTAGCTTCTCTAAGAGCTGCTAGTGTATCTGCTGTTTCTCCTGATTGACTTATAACAATCATTAAAGTTTTTTCATTTATGATTGGATCTCTATATCTAAATTCTGATGCAACTTCAATTTCTACTGGTATTCTAGTTAATTTTTCTATAGCGTATTTACCAACTATTCCTGCATGATATGCAGTACCACAAGCTACTATATATATCTTATCTATATTTTTAATTTGCTCTTTTGTTATAGTAATATCATCTAATTTTATACTTTCATTTTTTACTATTCTTGAAGTCATAGTATCTCTTATAGCTTTTGGTTGTTCATATATTTCTTTTATCATAAAGTGGTCAAATCCACCTTTTTCAGCAGCTGCTGCATCCCAAGTTACATGGAATACTTCTTTTTCTATTTTATTTCCTTCTGTATCAAATAAAGAAACTCCATTTTTATCCATTAGTACAAATTCGTTGTCTTCTAATAGATATACGTCTCTTGTATGATTTAATACTGCTGGTATATCTGATGCTATGAAAGATTCTCCTTCTCCAAGACCTACTATTAAAGGACTATCTTTTCTTACAGCTACTACTTTATCTGATTCTTCACTAGTAACTACTCCTAAAGCATAACTTCCTTCTAGTTTTTTTACAGTTTTCATAACTGCTTCTAATAAATTCCCATTATAATAGTAATCTACTAAATGAGGTACTACTTCTGTATCTGTTTCTGATTTAAAAGTATATCCTTCTTTTATAAGCCATTCTCTTAATTCAATATAATTTTCTATTATACCATTGTGTACCACACTTATTGTTTGTTTTTCATTTGAATGTGGATGTGAATTAACATCGGATGGTTCTCCGTGAGTTGCCCATCTTGTATGGCCTATACCAATCATTCCTTCTATTGGGTTTTCATTTAATTGTTCTTCTAAATTAGCTAATCTACCTTTGCACTTTTTAACATCTATATTATTTGATTCATTAATAATCGCAACTCCTGCTGAGTCATATCCTCTATATTCTAGTTTACTTAATCCTTCTACTAAAATTGAAGATGCTTGTCTTTGTCCTATATATCCAACTATTCCGCACATTATTATAACTACCTACCTTTCAACATTTCATACATTTTATTTTTGTATAACGCAAAAAGGCCTTTAAGTACCCCACTAATATTGTCCCAAAAATCACTTTTTGGTTTTATTAGTGTTTATCGGTAGTACTATACCGCAAGGTATCCGCCGAATTTTCGAATTTCCTTGTCCTCGTCAACTTAAGTTTAAATCTTAAGTTCTGGCGCTTAAAAAATATTAAATTGTATACATCTTCCCTCCTTTAGACTAAAATCTAAAAGCCTTATTATATTATATATAAGCTGTCCCATAAAGGTCAATATTAATTTGTTATTATCTTCAAAACTTTATAAAATGTTAAGATTTAAACTTTACTATAAATATCTTATATTTTTACCCATAAATTCTATTCATTTTGTACACTCATTGATTTTAGGTCATTATAAGATATTCTTACATATGAAAAATAAAAAAAGCATGAAATGTTCATGCTTTTTTCTTATAGATAGAATTAAAAATTCAAATACATGTTAACTTTAATAATAAAAATTTTATACCTTAATTAACTATTTTCACACTTTTAATTTTTACTTTAATGGAAAACATTGTAATATTCCTTATAAAAACTAGTTTGCCTTTTCTTCTATAAGCTGTGCAAGGCCATGAGCCATAACATCTATCTCTTTTTGGTTTTCTCCTTCAAGCATAACTCTAACTAAAGGTTCAGTTCCTGAAGGTCTTATAAGAACTCTTCCACATCCATTTAATTTTTCAGTTATAGAATCTATTTGTCCTTTTATTTCTTCGTCATTTAAATATATATCCTTTTTATCATTTGGAACTTTGGCATTAGCAAGCACTTGTGGAAGTTCCCTCATTATAGAGCATAATTCTGATAATGTTTTTCCACTTTGTTTAATTATATAAGCCATTTGAAGACCTGTTATAAGTCCATCTCCTGTTGTATTATAATCAGAGAATATAATATGTCCTGATTGTTCTCCTCCAAGAGCATAGCCGTTCTTTTTCATTTCTTCAAGAACATATCTATCTCCTACTTTTGTTTTAACTGTACCAATTACTTCTTTTTTCATAGCTATATCTAATCCAAGGTTACTCATAACAGTAACAACTATTGTATTATGATTAAGTTTTCCACTACTTTTTAATGCTTTTCCACATATAGCTAATATGAAATCTCCAGTAACTAAATTACCTTTTTCATCTACAGCTAAACATCTATCTGCATCTCCATCAAAAGCTAAACCTAGATCACATTTATTTTCAGTTACATATTTCATTAAATCTTCTGGATGAGTTGATCCACAGTTATGGTTTATATTTATTCCATCTGGATTATTATTTATAACGTGAACTTCTGCTCCCATTTCTTCAAAAGCTTTTAAAGACGTTACAGAAGAAGCACCATTAGCACAATCTAATGCTACTTTTAATCCTTTTAAATCTCCATCTATAGTAGATTTTGTAAAGTCTATGTAATCTCTAACTGCTTCTCCTTCTTCTTCTATCTTTCTTCCTAAATCTTTTCCAGTAGGTACTGGGATTCCTTTAAAATCACTTTCTATTAAAGCTTGTATTTTATCTTCTAAATCATCAGATAGTTTATATCCATTTTTATTGAAGAATTTAATACCATTGTATTCTACAGGATTATGAGAAGCTGATATAACTACTCCTGCATCTGCTTTATATTTTCTAGTTAAATATGCTATAGCTGGTGTAGGAACAACCCCTACACAAATAGCTTCTGCACCAACTGATAGTATTCCGGAAACTAATGCACATTCAAGCATATGTCCTGATATTCTTGTATCCATTCCTACAATTATTTTAGGCTTATGGGTACCTTCTGTAAGTACATAAGCTCCTGCTTTTCCTAATTTATATGATAAATCTGCTGTTAATTCTTTATTAGCTATTCCACGAACTCCATCAGTTCCAAATAATCTACTCATACTAAAAACACCACTCCTAATTTATTAAATACATACAGTTATTATATTACAGTTTTAATTTAGTAACAACAGTAAAAATTTTGAATAAGTTCTAATATAAAAAAAACAGTGAAGATTATAGTAATCCTCACTGCAATATTTTGTTTTAATTTTTATATTAAATTAGTATTTTTCTCCAACAGAAAGAGCTTTCTTATTAGATTCAAAGAATTTTTCTTTTCCGTGAGATTTTAATGAAGCTGTTATTTCATCCATAGTAACTATACCTGTTTCTTTTACAAGAGCACCTAAAAGAACCATGTTAGCTATTTTTTTACTTCCTATGTTTTGAGCTTCGCTTTGAGCTGGAAGAGCTATAACCTTTACATCTTTTCTTTCTGGCATTCTATCTACTAGGTCAGAATCTAATATAATAAGTCCGCCTGGAGCAACTAAATCTTCAAATTTATCTAAAGACGGTCTATTCATTACAACTATTGTATCTGGTCTAGTAACTATAGGAGATCCTACTGGCTGATCAGATAGTACAACTGAACAGTTAGCTGTACCTCCTCTCATTTCTGGGCCATAAGATGGCAACCATGAAACTTCCATGTTTGAATCCATTCCAGCATAAGCTAAAAATTTACCCATTGATAATATACCTTGGCCACCAAATCCTGCAAATATTATTTGTTGTGTTGCCATTTATTTCACCTCCCCAGTTGTATCCTTCTTAACACCAAGAGGATAATATGGAATCATGTTTTCTCTTAACCATTTTAATGATTCTTGTGGTGATAATCCCCAGTTAGTTGGGCATATAGATAATACTTCAACTAATGAGAATCCTTTTCCATCTATTTGATTTTGGAAAGCTTTCTTTATAGCTTTTTTAGCTTTTAATATATTTGGAACTGTATCAACAGATACTCTTTCTACGTAGCAAGCTCCAGTTAATGTAGAGATCATTTCTGATACTCTTACAGGGAATCCTGCGTAATCTGTATCTCTTCCATAAGGAGTAGTTTCTGTTACTTGTCCTGGTAATGTAGTTGGTGCCATTTGTCCACCAGTCATTCCATATATACAGTTGTTTACAAATATAGTAGTAACATTTTCACCTCTAGTTGCAATATGAACTATTTCAGCTGTTCCTATTGCAGCTAAATCTCCATCACCTTGGTAAGTAAATACTACTGAATCAGGTTTAGATCTTTTTATACCAGTTGCTACAGCTGGTGCTCTACCATGTGCTGCTTCAAACATATCACATGCAAAATAGTCATATGCTAAAACTGAACATCCAACAGGAGCAACACCTATAGTTTTGTCTAATACTCCAAGTTCATCAATAACTTCAGCAACTAATTTATGAATTACACCGTGTGTACATCCTGGACAATAATGTGTAGGTACGTCCAATAATGCTTTAGGTGGTTGATATACGATAGCCATTATTTAGCACCTCCTACTATAGTCTTAACTTTATCTAATATATCTTGTGGGTCTGGAACCATTCCGCCTGATCTTCCGTAGAAATCAACAGGTTTTCTTCCATTTGCAGCAACTTTAACATCATAAACCATTTGTCCGCAGCTCATTTCAACTGACAAATATCCATGTTTAGTTTTATCTATAGTTTTTTCAAATGCTTCATATGGGAAAGGCCAAATTGTTATAGGTCTTACTAAACCTAAAGTTATTCCTTCTTTTTCAGCCATTTTAACAACATTTTTGCATATTCTTGAAGTTGTTCCATATGCAACTATAATTAAATCGCAATCTTTATCGCAATTGTATAATTCATATCTACATTCATTTTCTTTTATTTTCTTATATTTAGCTTGTAATTTTTCATTATGTTTTTCTAATTCTTCTGGTTTTAAATATAATGAATTGATTACGTGATGTTCTTTTCTTCCTTTTAAGCCATCTGCAGCCCAGTCTGATTTTGAAACTTCTTTTTTGCTTCTTTCTTTAAATTCAACTGGCTCCATCATTTGACCTAACATTCCATCTCCCATAACCATACAAGGTGTTCTGTATGTATCAGCTACATCAAAAGCATCTTCTATAAGGTCAACCATTTCTTGGATTGAAGATGGTGCAAATACTGGCATGCTAAAATCTCCATGTCCACTTGCTTTTGTTGCTTGGAAGTAATCTGATTGAGCTGGTTGTATACTTCCAAGACCAGGGCCTCCTCTTACTATGTTAACTATTAAGCATGGAAGTTCTGCCCCTGCTATATATGAAATACCTTCTGATTTTAAACTTATTCCTGGTGAACTTGAAGAAGTCATACATCTAACTCCTGTTCCTGCTGCACCATATACCATGTTTATAGCTGCAACTTCACTTTCTGCTTGTAAGAAAGTTTTACCTATTTTAGGCATTTTCTTTGACATATAAGCAGCTACTTCTGTTTGTGGAGTAATTGGATATCCAAAGAAACATTCGCATCCTGCTTGAATGGCAGCTTCTCCAATAGCCTCATTACCTTTCATTAAAACCTTTTCTCCCATTATATAACCCCTCCTTCTTATCTTTCTACTGTTATTACGCTGTCTGGGCAAATTCTTGCACAAGATGCGCAACCTATACAATCGTCTTTTTTCTCATCAACTATTGTAACTGGATGATAACCTTTTTTGTTTAGCTTGTCTGAAAAGCTTATTATTTTCTTAGGACATGCCTCAATGCAATGACCACAGCCTTTACATCTGTCTTCTCTAAATGTTACTTTTGGCATTACAACCCCTCCTTAAGATTTAATAGATAAAATATATCTTAACTAAAATAATTAGTTTTAAACTTTTGAAAACGTGTACAATTTTAAATTCAGCTTTATTTCCATGGTGTCTTTAGGTATATGTCTATCGGAAATACTTTTGCTTGTACTTCATCTTTTATTTGATCTTTAAATTCTTCTTTGCAAGCAATATATCTATAAGGAATATTTGTTTTTTCTGATAACTCTTTTACTATCTTGTCTCCTTTTAAGATATGCTCTTTATTAGTTTCATATGATAAATTTGTGTTAGAAATTAAATCAGTTACTTTTAATCTTGATACTTCCTCTATAGATTTCATATATTCTTGAGTATCGTTTTCATTTGCTGTAAGAGGTCTATTATTATTTACTACGAAGTACATATTATAACTTTCTTCTTTAAAGTATCTGTTATACTGTCCAAGGACTATTGCTCCTTGATCGTCTCCTCCTATATCCATTACTACATCATAACTTTTGTCATTAAATACAGCTAAAACTTCTCCAGGAACAACCATAAGTTCTGCATTCATAAGATTAGAATCTGAAGCAATAACTCTAATTCCTAATTCATTAAGCTTGTCTTTTAATTGTCTAGAACAAAAATAAGGATTAACTATGTCAAGATCTACTAATGCTACTTTCTTACCTTCTTTTGCTAATTTAATTGCATAATTTATAGAAATTTCTGTTTTTCCACTTCCAAAGTGTCCTGTAAAAATATTTAATCTACTCATACTTTTTATCACTCCAATAATAATCCATCTATTAATACTTTAGTAACTATTACCATTTAAAACCAGAGAAAGATATATAATAATTGATGGACGTATGTTCTTACAATTAAAATATATCTTTCAATTGTAAACCATTTTAAACGAATATCTTTCAATAACCAACTCTATTATATCATAAAATTATCAATTTTGTAGTAAATTATGAATTTTTTTATTAGTTATAATTTTATCAAAGTTATATTTTGATAAAGTTATAAAATTGCACAATATTACAATTTTTTTTATTTGTATTCTCTAGCTTCTTCTTCACCTTTTAAGACTCTTAATCCCCCTTGAGCTAATGCAAGTAATTCGTCTTCACCTGGGTAAATTACAACTGGTGCTATAAATCCTGTTTTCTCCTTTATAAGAGCAGTTATATGTTTACTATAAGCTATTCCTCCAGTTAATAATATAGCATCTACTTTACCACTTAATGATGCTGCACATTTTCCTATTTCTTTTGCAACTTGATATGCAAATGCATCTACTATTAGTTTAGCATCTTTTTCACCTTTTTCGGCTTTTTCCTCTACTTCTCTAAAGTCGTTAGTATTTAGATATGCCACGACTCCACCTTTTCCGCTAATTTTCTTTTTCATTTCTTCATAAGTATGTTTTTCGCTATAACATAATTTTATTAAATCACCTACTGGAAGTCCTCCTGTTCTTTCTGGTGAAAATGGACCTTCTCCATCAAGTGCATTATTAACATCTATAACTTTTCCTTTTTCATGAGCTCCTACTGAAACTCCTCCACCCATATGTGTAACTATTAAATTAAAGTCTTCATATGATTTGTTATTGTCTTTTGCATATCTTTTAGCTACAGCTTTTTGGTTTAATGCATGGAATTTACTTTTTCTTTCTATTTCAGGCATTCCAGATATTTTAGCAACTTCTATCATTTCATCTACAACTACTGGATCTACTATAAAAGCAGGTATATTAAGTGATTTACCTATTTCATTTGCTATTATTCCACCTAAATTAGCTGCATGTTGGCCTTGAACTCCCTTTTTTAAATCTTCAAGCATTAAATCATTTACTCTATATGTTCCGCCTTCTATTGGCTTTAAAAGGCCACCTCTACCAACTATACCGTCTAATTCATTTATATCAAAATTCTTTTCTTTTAAAACATTTAATATTACTTCTTTTCTAAACTCAAATTGATCGTATATAGCATGATATTTACCTATTTCTTCTGATGAATGTCTTAAAGTTTCCTCTAATATCTGTTTTTCGTCTTCATATACACCTATTTTTGTAGATGTTGATCCTGGGTTTATTATTAATAATTTGTATCCCATGTTAAAATTCCTCCTAAAATCTATAAATCTATTTATTTAGCTGACCTGCAACTAATGCAGCTAATGCTATTGCATTTAATTTTGATTCGTGGCTATCATTTCTTGATGTTAATACAACTGGAGCCGCTGTGCCTACTAGTAATCCACCGTTTTTACAGTCTGCAGCATATGTTAAAGTCTTATACATTATATTTCCTGATTCTATATTTGGAACTAAGAATATATCAGCTTGTCCTGCAACTTCTCCGCCAATTCCTTTATGTTTTGCAGCTTCTCTTGAAATTGCGTTATCTAATGCTAGTGGTCCGTCTATCACACAACCTTTAATTTGTCCTCTATCATTCATTTTTGAAAGAGTAGCAGCATCTAATGTAGCAGGCATTTTAGGGTTAACAACTTCTACTGCACATATTGGAGCAACCTTTGGATTTTCAATTCCCATAGAATGAGCTACAGTAACTGAGTTTTTAACTATATCTATTTTATCCTTTAATTCTGGATACATATTAAAAGCTGCATCTGTAACAAGTATTATTTTTTCTAATTTAGGAATTTCAAAAACACCAACATGTGACATTAATTTTCCAGTTCTTAATCCTATTTCTTTATTTAAAACAGCTCTTAGAAAGCTTGCTGTATCTATAAGGCCTTTCATTACCATATGACCTTTTCCGCTAGAAACGATTTCAACTGCTTTAAGCGCAGCCTTTTTATTATTTTTTTCATCTATTATTTCATAATCTTCTGGATTCATGTTTATTTTCTTTGCAATTTCTAGTATTTTTTCTTTATCACCAACTAAAACTGCATTAACTAATCCTTGCTCTTTAGCATCTTTCACAGCTTCTAAAACATGTTCATCTTGAGCAACTGCTACTGATATTGTTCTTTTTTCTTGACTTTTAGCTTTTTCTACTACCTCTTTAAAAGTTTTAATCATTAAAAAACACCTCGTCTTCATAAATTTTAGCTTTTTCTATATTTAAAAGAGCTCTTAAAGCACCTTGAGCCAATGCTAACATCTCATCTTCCCCAGGTACTAGTTTAACTTTGCACATAAAGTTAACCCTATTTTCAATTAAACTTGTAAGTTTTTTATTATGAGCTAGTCCACCAGTTAAAATTATAGCATCTACTTTTCCGTTTAAAACGGTAGCCATAGAAACAATTTCTTTAGAAATCTGGTAGGCCATAGCCTCTAAAACAAGCTTAGCTTTAGGGTTACCTTCTTCAATCATTTCATTTACTTTTCTTCCATCGTTTGTACCTAAATATCCTACAAATCCAGCTTTTCCAATAAGTTTACTCTTTAATTCCCTATAAGTATATTTGTTACTGTAAGCTATTTTAATTAAATCACCTACAGGAACACCTCCTGCTCTTTCTGGTGAAAAAGGGCCATCTTCATTAGCATTATTAACATCTAAAATTTGCCCATTTTTCATTGGAGAAACAGATATTCCGCCTCCCATATGAGCTACTACAAAAGAGCTATGATAAAAATCTTTATTTTCTTCTTTACATATTCTTCTAGTTACAGCTTTTATATTTAAAGCATGTACTAAAGATTTTCTAGGTATTTCTGGCATTCCCGAAATTCTTGCTTCTTTTGATATTTCGTCTACTGCTACGGGGTCTACTATAAATGATGGTATATTTGCTTTTTTAGAAATGCTATAGGCTATAACGCCTCCAAGATTTGATGCATGTTGTCCTTGATAACCAATTTTTAGATCTTCAAGCATTTTATCAGTTATCTTATAAGTTCCTCCAGGCATAGAACGTAAAAGTCCACCTCTACCTACTACCGCCTTTAAGTCACTAATACTTATATTCTGACTAGTAAGCCAGTCCATAATTATATTTTCTCTCATATCTTTTTGGTTATATATTGTATCAAATTTCTTTATTTCTTCAGTGGAGTGAGATAAATTTTCTGAAGCCTCACATTTGTCATGATCATACAAAGCTATTTTTGTAGATGTAGAACCTGGATTTATAACCAGTATTAATTCTTTCCCCATAAACAAACCTCCAATAAAATTAATTCCATTTTATATTCTATCAGAAATTATCGGTAAAGTGAAATTTTTCATAATTTTTAGTCTATAGGTTTATATTCCCCTATTATACTTTCTGCTACTTTTACGCCATCAACTGCAGCTGAAATTATTCCTCCTGCATATCCAGCTCCTTCACCTGCTGGGTATAATCCTTTTAAAGATAAGCTTTCAAGTTTTTCATTTCTTTTAATTCTAACTGGGGCAGATGTTCTAGTTTCAATGCCTGTAATTATAGCACCTTCATCTTTAAAACCTTCTATTTTTCTATCAAAACTTACAAAACCTTCTTTTAAAGAATCTACTACATATGAAGGAAGACACTGTGATACTTGTCGAAATTCGTATCCTGGTTTATATGAAGGTTCAACTTTTCCAAGTCTTAAAGACTCTCTATCTTCTAAGAAATCTTTAACTAATTGAACTGGTGCTTTATAGTTTCCACCACCTAATTTATAAGCTAATTTTTCATAATGTCTTTGAAATTCTATTCCTCCTAAAGGAGTGGTGCAATCAAAATCTTCTGGTGATACTGATACAACTATTGCTGAATTAGAGTTTTTTCCATCTCTTTTATAATAACTCATACCATTAACTACAAGCTCATCCTTTTCTGAAGATGCTCCTACAACAACTCCTCCTGGACACATACAAAAACTATAAACAGATCGTCCAGTATTTTTCGATCTATATGTAAGTCTATAGTCTGCAGCTTTTAATCTAGGATGATTTGCATATTTACCATATTGGTTTACATCAATCATTTCTCTTAAGTGTTCTACTCTAACTCCAATGGCAAAGGGCTTAGATTCAATAGATACAGAATTTTTATAAAGCATTTCATAAGTATCTCTTGAACTATGGCCTATAGCTAAGATTAAATTTTCACAAGGAATTTCTTCTTTGTTTACTACAATACTTTTTAGTTTGCCATCTTTAACAACAAAGTCCTCTAACTTGCTATTAAATTTTATTTCTCCTCCAAGAGACTTTATTGTCTCTCTTATATTTTTTACTACCACCTTTAATACATCTGTACCTATATGAGGTTTACTAGAATAGATTATTTCCTCTGGAGCTCCAGCTTTAACAAACTCTTCTAATATAAAAGAACATCTTCTATCTTTTATTCTAGTAGTTAATTTTCCATCAGAAAAGGTTCCTGCTCCACCTTCACCAAATTGTACATTAGATTCTGTATTTAATTTACCTGTTTTCCAAAAATCATCTACGCTTTTACTTCTTTCTTCTACAGATTCTCCTCTTTCTATAACTATAGGCTTATAACCATAGGTAGCAAGCCTTAAAGCAGCAAACATACCTGCTGGACCCATTCCTACTATAACTGGCCTTGAAGAAAGTTTTTTGTTTCCTATTTCAATTTCTTCTTTATATTCTGGAGGATTAATTTTTACATCCTTTAAATTACTTTTGCAAACTATCTTCTTTTCATTTTCACAATTTACTTCTAACATATAATTAAACTTAATATTATTTTTCCTTCTTGCATCTATAGATTCTCTTAATATTTTTAAATTTTTAATATATTCGCTTTTTATTCTTAATTTTTTTGCTGCCTTTTTTTTAAGAAGGCTTATATCTTCATCTATTGTTAATTGTATATTATTGATTCTTATTGTCATCTGTTTCCTCCTGGTTTTGTGGTTTTATAGTAACTTTAACATTCTCTATATCTGAGGAAATCTTAGTTACACCTTGTGGTAATTCAATATTTATTGGAATAGTATATTGTCCATCATTTTTATCTTTTAAATCAACATAAGCATTTACATTACCACTATTTAAAGTATTTATTAAAGATTTTTTTCCTTTTATACTTATACTCACTTTAGTATTATCAAGTGAGGCTTCTTTACCTTGCATAATATTTAAAGTTTTTATAGTTAAACTTAAATTCTTAGTTATTATTTCATCTTTATTATTATTATCTTCTTTATCATCATTTGATTCATCTGGTTTTTTGCTATTATTGCCATTTTTAAAAGTTATATTTAATTCTATAGATCCATTACTATTAACTAAAGTTACATTTTGAGGCACCACTAGTTTTGATTGTATTTTTTTCTTATTATTTAAACTATTTATATCTATAGTTTCTGTATCTATACTTTTTATATTATTTATAACTTCTTCATCTCCAGCTATATCAACATATTTTAAAGTTGGAAGTATTGATTGTATACTAGGGTTATTATCTAAAGAAGTATTTAATTTAACATTAATAGGCACTGTTTTTACTTTTTTCACAGGTATCTCTACACTTATAAAAGAAGGCTTTATATCAACGCCTTTTACCTCTTCTCCATCAAATCCTCTAGCTATAAGAGGTATATTCCTTTTTATAACATCAGATGTATCAGTTACATCACAAACAGCTACTACATCTTTAACTTTATCCACATAAGATTTTGTACCGCTTATAGTAGCTCTTTTTGTTTTTGTAGTTGGAGTAAGTGAAGTATATGTCTTTTTATTATTACCTGTTAATTTTATATCTACATCTACAGTCTTAGTTTTTAGCTCATCTAATTTAACTTCTATCCATATGTTTTCTTCATTCACTATAGAAATATTATCTGGTTTTTTCTTTACCTTTACTGGTATTTTATTTACCCCTTTTTTTAATCCATATTCACTTAAATCTGCTTCTAATTTAAACTTGTCTGCATTAGCAGCATATATATCTGATGCATTACCTTTTAATACAAGATTAATAGATGTATTATCTTGTGGTATCATAGCTAAATTTGATTTTATAGCACTAGTTTGATTTATTATTTGAACAGGAACAGATACTTTATGTTCTCTAATAGGATTTTCTATATTAAAAATATATAGCCATAAACTAAAGGATGCTATAATACAACAAATTCTTATAATCATATCTTGGTTTTTATTTTTTCCACCCATTCTACCACCTTACCTTTAAAAGTAACTTCTCTTGTATAACTTTTCTTTATTATTTTTATTAATATATCTTTCAATTTTTGTTTATCATACCCTCTAGTAAGTTGACCATTTACTGCAAGAGAAACAATTCCTGTTTCCTCTGACACTATTATGGTTATACAATCTGAATTCTCTGATATCCCAATAGCTGCTCTATGTCTAGTTCCTAATTTTTTATTTATATGTTTATTTTGAGTTAAAGGTAAAAAACACCCTGCAGAAATAATTCTATCATTTCTTATAATTGTAGCTCCATCATGAAGTGGAGTATTAACTACGAATATATTTTCTAAAAGTGCAGAAGAAATCTCAGCATCTAACTTTGTTCCTGTACTTATAACTTCTCCTAGCCCTGTAAATTGTTCTACAATAATTAAAGCTCCAACTTTATCTTTTGATAAATTATCTACTGCTGTTACTATGTTTCCTACAACGTCTTCCATTTTCTCTTCATCTCTTAATATTTGCTTTTCATTAAAAGCACTTCTTCCAATGTGTTCAAGGGCTCTTCTAATTTCCGGCTGAAAAATTATTACAAAAGATAACACACCAATAGTAATAGTTTTTTGTAATATCCAACTAAGCATAGTTAACTTTAATAAGCTACTTATAGGTATTAATACAACTATTAATATTATTCCTTTTAACAACTGTTCAGCTCTAGTTTCCCTAATTAACATATAGCTTTTATAAAAAATATAAGAAACTACAAGTATATCTAAAACGGAAAACATACTCATATTTTTTATTGAATTGGATAATACTTGTAAAAATTCCACCCTTAGTCACCCCTTATACTTATATAAATATACATTTACAATTATACACTATTTATGTATTTTTATATCACCCTAAAAGTAATTTAAAATAAATTTTAATAAAATTTTAAGTATTATTTTTTTTAATTTGGAAATAATATCATTAGCCTAAGTTTATAACGCGGGGAAACCATCTTTGGGGTGAATCATTTTTATCAAAATGTAGGTTATGCCTTTACCGAACCCGTCAGCTAACCCCGTTGGCAAAAGGAGTGTTTAATTTTGAAAAAAATAAGAAGGTTTATTTTTACATTATTTTTATTATCTTTAATAATGCTTAGTAATTCAAAAATCCAACTAATTCCTAAGTATAGTTTTAGTAATTTAAAAGAAAATAAACCTATAAATTTAAAATTAGCTAGTAGTAAAAATATTAAATGTAAAAATACCAATAACCCTAATAATTCTAAAAAAACTAGAGAAGTTTTTAAGGGAAATCAAATTAACCCTAAAAAGTTTGTAGTTAAAACCCCTAAAGCAGAAAAAACTTTTAACTTAAACTCTAATTCAACTCAAGTTATAAATTATGTTGGGAAAAAATTATACATCAATAAAAAAGACATTGATTTAATGGCAAAGGTAGTTAGGTCAGAAAGTGAATCTGAACCTTTTAATGGTAAAATTGCTGTAGCATCTGTAATTTTAAATAGAACTATAAATCCTAAATTTCCAAATACTATTGAATCAGTAATAAAAGAAAGAGGCGCTTTTTCTTGTGTAGATAAAAATGGTAACGTAATAAAAGATGCTGACAAATCCAGTTACGATGCAGTAATGAAGGCCTTACAAGGAAAAGATCCTACAAACAAAGCATTATTCTTTTACAATCCCAAAATAGCAACTTCAAAATGGATGAAAAATGCTAACAAAAATAATAAAAAAAATATAGGAAATCATGTATTCTTTAATATTTCTTAAGAAAATAAAAGATACATTACCATAAAAATATTCTATTTATAAAAAACTTCCAATTTATTCTCTCCTATATAATAAATATCAAAAATTTTTATTTTTATAAAAATAAAACCTGCGTAAAAAATTACTCAGGTTTTTTTATTTTTCTATCTATTTAAAATGAAAAATAATATAATTATTTATTTATTTAATCTATCTTTATTATCTAAATAAGATACAGAACTTAAAGCTGCTACTTGCCCTTCTCCTGCTGATTTTATATACTGATAAGGCTTACCAACACAATCTCCTGCTGCAAAACAACCTTTTATATTTGTTTTCATTTCTCTATCTACCTTTATATGTGAAGATTCCATTTCTAATCCTGGTACAAGTTGTGCTGGAGATACACTATCTTTTAATACAAATATTCCATCCGTTTCAATTTGTGAATTGTTAAGAATTAATTTATTAGCTTTTTTATCTCCTGAAATTTCTACAGGCTTATCTTTAATTACTTTTATACTTTTATCTAAATTATACTCTCCTCTATACATAGGTATATAATAAAGATTTGCTGTTAACTCATTAACATAATTTGCTTCTTCTTCTGCTTCTTTATTGTAACCTATTATAGTTACTATTTTATTTTTATAAAGAGGTGCATCACAAGTAGCACAATACCCTACGCCTTTTCCTAGAAACTCTTCTTCTCCTTTTAAAGGTTTAGTATATTCCATACCTGTTGCTAATATTACAGAAGAAGCTTCGTAAGTTTTTTCATCAACCATTAAAGCAAAATATTCACCCATAGCGTAAACATTATTTATTCTTTCATAAACAATCTCTATTCCCATATCATCTATATGTTTTTGAAATTTATCTTTAAGCTCTTTACCTGTTATACCATGAAATCCTAAATAGTTATCTACTTTAGGAGCTTTTATTAATTTATTGCTTAAATCTTCTCTTCCAAATATTATAATATTTTTATTTCTTATCTTACAATTTATTGCTGCTTCTAACCCTGCTGGACCGCTTCCTATTATAGCTATATCATATCTATTTTCCATAAATATCACTTCCTTTATATTCTTTTTAAATTTTTATATAACTTTTTTCTTATCTTTTGTTTTTAAATAAAAATCTTTAATATAAAATTAAGAATAACATTAAAAATGTTATTCTTATAATTAATAATAATAAATTAAATATGATTTTCTACAACTGATTTTATTGCTTCTTTTGGTCTAAATCCTACTAAATTTTCTACAAGATTACCATTTTTAAATACCATAACTGTTGGTATACTTGCTATACTATATTGTTGAGATATAACTGGATTTTCATCTACATTAACTTTAACAAATTTAACTTTTCCTTTTAATTCTTTGGATACTTCATCCATTACTGGTGAAAGCATTTTACAAGGTCCGCACCAAGTTGCCCAAAAATCTACCACTACAGGAACATCAGAGTTTAAAACTTCTTGACCAAACATATTTTGGTTTATTTCTCTTACCATTATTTTACCTCCTAATTATACCCCTCTAGGGTACTTTGTTAATTATATTTTAATCTATATATTTATAAAAGTCAACATATCAAATATTTATTATGACTCAAAAGTACCTTTTCTCAATATTTTTTTATCTTTCATTAATTGTGTGCCTTTTGAAAATACAGACAAGATGTCTAGATTGTTTTTATCTAAAATTAAAATATCTGCATCTTTATTTTTTTCTAAAGATCCTTTATGTTTCATCTTTAAATGCTTTGCTACATTAGATGTAACTACCTTTAAAGCCTTTTCTAATTCTATATTTTCACTTTTAACACAATCTTTAATTTCTCCATAAAGAGCTTTAACTGTACCTATTCCAAGACCTACATATTGACCTTTATCATTAAAAATAGGTAAGCTTCCTTGACCATCAGATGAAAAATGAACTTGTTCTATATTTAACCCTTTATCTATTATAATCTTTAATGCTTTACTTGCTTTTACTTGTTCTTTCTCTATATGATTTGGATCTGAACTGGCTGTTAAATCTATTATTCCACCTTTTTTCATAAATTCAATAGCAGAATTAAAAAGTTCTTTATTTCTTCCCATATGAGTTGGTATTATCTGATTAATTGGTATATTTGTATCTTTAAAAACTTTAAAAATGTATTCTATACCTTTTTTTTCATTTCCAATATGAACATGTATTATCCCTGGTTTTCCTGAAATTAAACCACCGGATCTACCTTCTGCACATATTTTCATAAAATCATCATAATTAGGTTGGGAAGATCTATGGTCTGATAGAGCTATTTCTCCTATTCCTATAACTTTATCAATTAAAACAATATCTGACTTTGGGCTACCGGTAATATTATCAACTGGTATACTATAAGACCCTGTATATATGTAAGTAGTTATGCCTTCTTCTTCTAGTCCTCTAGCTTTTGCAAGTAAAGCTTCCATACTTCTACATATACCATCCATGCCTAAGCAACCTACTACTGTAGTTATTCCACCTTCAATAATTTGAGACAATTGTATTTCTGGAGTTCTTGTTGAAAATCCACCTTCTCCTCCGCCTCCTATTATATGAACATGAGAATCTATAAGACCAGGAGTTACTAAGTTTTCTTTTGCATCTATCACCTTTACTTTTAAAGGTATATTTGATAAATCAAGATTATCATATAATCCTTCTATCTTATCTCCTAGTATTAAAATATCTTTTTTACCTAGGTATGAGGGAGAATATACATAACCATTTTTTATAACTGTTATCATTTTATATCCCTCCTATAATAAAATTTCTACTATTATTATTCTTCATACATAGATACTTTTATTCTAAAATTAATTAGAATTTATTATTCTTTTTATATTACTATTATTATACATAGATTCAGAGTATATATCATCTATTCTTTCAGCATAGTGTTTAGACTTGTTGTTGTCTATTTTTTCATACATAATAGCTAATTTATATAATACTTCTGCTGAATAACTATCTCTTGGAAAATCATTTATATACTTTTCATAATATTTTATACTAGTTGATACATCTGAAATTTTCTCATAATTGTTCCCTAATAAATAAACTATATGAGAATATAAATAATTGACCTTGCCAAAATTATAAGCTTTTAGCAATTTTTCATTACTTTTATCATAATCTTTAGATTTAGAATACTCTACTCCTTCTTTATAAAAATATTCTATACCTTCTTTTTTAAGTAAAGTTTCACCTTTTATAAGAAGAGCCTTATCATTAATGCTTAAATTCCTATTCTTCCAATATATATATATGCTATATAGTTCATTAAAGTTTTTGTTTTCTATAAATTTTTTTACTTTGTTTGAGTCAAATTTTTTATTTTCACTTTTTTCAGGTTTTTTTTGTTTATCCTTATCATTATTTTTAACAATATTATTAGACTTAGGATTAGATTTAATTTTCTTAAGGTTACTGCTAGCTACATTTTTACTATCTGTTTTTTTTGCCTTTAAAGGTTTTTTAGGATTAAATTTAAAATAATACACAGTTGTTGCCATTACACAAATAAAAATTATAGATATAATTGAGCATACAGCTACTTTTTTTCCCTTTCCTTTTTTATCTAATCCACTATTTGAAAAATTCTTTTTTAATTTATTTGCCTTTAAATTATTTTTATCTCTTTCTAAAACTTTTTCGTTATATTCCAATGCTTTATAGTTTCTTCCTATTTTTAAATAACATTTAGTTAAATTATTAAGTACATTTATATAATTAAAATCACTTTTCTCGCATTTCTCTAAAAATACTATAGCTCTCTCATAATTTGATTTTCTAATGTAAGTTATAGCTTCTGTATAGTATTTTAATAAAATTTTATCGTCTTCAATATCTTTTAAATACTTATTAGCTATCTCATCTTTATTATTTTTATAATTCATTTCCCAAAGTTTTTTGCAACCTATTAAATCTCCATTTAAATAATATAATAATCCTTTTAGATTAATAGCTGATGAATTTTTACAATCTATAGATATACTCTTTTCACATAAATCCAAGGATTTATCTATATAACCATTATTATATTGCTTTAGTGCTTTTAAATATATTTTATTAGATTTATCACTCTTGTTCATATTTTTTCCTCTCTTAATAACTAATTGTTTTTAGAGATAATTTCTTTAATCTCTTTATAAGACATTTTTATTTCTTCTTTATGAGATTTTGAAAAATTATCATCCTCAAATACATTCATATTTAATACTAAAAATTCATCTTCCTTTTTAACAGATACAACTTCTTTTTTTAAATCTTTTCTTTTATAAATTTCACTAATTTTATTAGTTTTAACATTTATATTATATAAGTCTCCACCTTTAGATACAGTTCCATAGGCATGTCCTATCACTACAAGTATATTTTCATCATCTAACCACAATAAATTTTTAGGAGTATCTTGTTTATCATTTTTAACCTTTATATTCCATATTTTATTTTCTTTATCCTTAACACATATTGTTCCTACTCCTTCTTCCTCACCATTGTTACCTCTTCCTTTAATAGCTGCTGAAAATTTATTATTTTTAGATTCTTGCCATTTAATATCTTCTTTTTCTTTAGAATTTTTACTATCAAATTCCTTTTTTTCTATAGTAATTTCACTCGGTTTTTTAGAATTATTAGTTTCTTTTGTATCCTCATTGTTTTTACTCTTGTCACTTTCCTCTGTTACTTTTTTCTCTTTAGTAGTTTCCTTATTGGAAACTTTATTTTTGCATCCTATAAATAATACATTTATACATAAACACATTAACAATACACTTATAATTTTTTTTAAAAAAGATTTATTATTTTTAATCATTTTACTACCTCCATTTTCCACATTATACAACTTAATTATACATAAAAAGATTAATTCTGTATATTCATGATATTTTTAGTATTAATCATAATATCCTTATAAATCTTACCCCTTTCTTAAGACAAATTATATTATTATCATTTGTCCTAAGAAATTTTTTATAAATACTAATACTTATATTGTAATTTTAAATTTATATATAAATATATTATAAAAAGACTAACAAAAATTTATTAAAATAAACTTTTGTTAGTCTAATATGTAATCAATATAGTAATTCTGCCTAATATATTTAGGTTATATTATTTTTCTAATATTATTTTTTTAGCTGTTAATATTGAAGATGCACTCATTGAATGTTCATCTAATCCATATTCTACAAGTGTTGGTATTGCAACTTCATCTCCAGCCATTTCTCCACACATACCACACCATTTTCCTTCTTTGTGAGCTGCATCTATTGTCATTTTTATTAATCTTAAAACAGCTGGGTGCATAGGATTATATAAATATGATACTTTTTCATTCATTCTATCTGCTGCTAATGTATATTGTATTAAATCGTTAGTTCCTATACTAAAGAAATCTACATGCTTAGCAATTTCATCTGCGCATACAGCAGCTGCTGGTATTTCTACCATTATTCCTGTATCAACATTTTCGTTAAAGTCTTTTCCTTCTTTTCTTAATTCATCCATACATTCTTTAAGTACTTCTTTTGCTTCTAAGAATTCTTCTAATGAAGATATCATTGGGAACATTATTTTTAAGTTACCAAAAGCTGATGCTCTAAGTAAAGCTCTTAATTGTATTTTAAATATTTCTTCTTTTTTATCAAGACATAATCTTATAGCTCTATATCCTAAGAAAGGATTCATTTCTTCTGGTAATGGAAGGTATGGAAGTTTCTTATCTCCACCTATATCTAATGTTCTTATAACTACAGGTCTTTCTCCCATTTTTTCTGTTACATATTTATAAGATTCAAATTGTTCATCTTCAGTAGGCATAACGTCTCTATCCATATATAAGAATTCAGTTCTAAAAAGACCTATTCCTTCTCCACCATTTTCTAAAACTTGATTAACATCTTGAGGTTTACCAATGTTTCCACATACTTCTACTCTTCTACCGTCTTTAGTATGAGTTTCAACGCTGATAAGTTTTTTAAGTTCTTCTAGTTCTTCTTGGAATTTTGCTTTACGCTTTTCATATTCTTTTATTGTAGCATCATCTGGATTTATTATAGCAATTCCTTCTGCACCATCTACTATAATAGAATCTCCATTTTTAACTGAAGTAGTAATATCTTTCATTCCAACTATTGCAGGTATTTCTAATGTTCTAGCCATTATAGCACTATGTGAAGTTCTTCCACCTATATTAGTTAAGAAAGCTATAACTTTAGTCTTATCTAATTGAGCAGTATCTGATGGTGTTAAATCTGTAGCTACTACAACTGTATTTTCATCTAGGTTATCCATCATGCTTCCTGCTTTACCTAGTAAGTTTATCATTATTCTTTTACCAACGTCTTTTACATCGGCTCCTCTTTCTCTCATATATTCATCTTCCATTGAAGCAAATATAGCACTGTACATATCTATAACATCTTGAAGAGCTTTTTCTCCATTTACTTTATTATTTTCTATATTAGATGAAACAGCTCCTGTAAATTCTGGATCATCTAAAAGCATCATATGACTATCAAAAACTGCAGCTTTTTCTTCTCCAACTTCTTTTAACGCCTTAGCTTTTATTTCTTCAAGTTGTGTTCTTGTTTCTTTTAAAGCAGATTCAAATCTTTTTTTCTCTGCGTCTATATCTTCAATTGTTTTTTCTATAACTTCAATTTCTAAGTCTTCTTTAATAAAAACTTTTCCTATTGCATATCCTTTTGATGCAGCTATCCCTTTTTTCATTTTTTTTCCTCCTCATTTATATACAAATAGTTTTATAATATACGAAATTAACCTTCTAATTTTATACTAGCAAAATCCATGCCAAATATTTTGTAAAATTTTGTACTATATTTCATACAATTTTTTAAATCTTTTTATATTATTTGCTGTATTTCATCATAAAATGTAACTTAATTATATATCTATTGATACTTTTTATCAATTTTTTATATATAAATTTTAATAATTCATATACTAGACGTAAAATATATTTTATAGTATCATAATATTGATAATTTTTATCAACTTTTAATGCAAATCAGATAATTTTTATCAAAAGGGGGCACTTATGTATAAAAATAGTATTACAGTCCACATAAAAAACGGAATACATACAAGAGTAGCTGCAATGATTGTTCACAAAGCTAGTGAACTAAAAAATAAATACGGAGTAGAACTTTACATAAAAAGAATAGATAACAATAATCCTTTAGCTATAAGCATGCTAGCTTTAATATCTTTAAAAGTAAAAGAAAATGAAATGATAGAAATATCCGCTCTAGATAATTCTTCAAAATCAAAAAATGCTGTACTAGATCTATGTAAATTCATAAATATAGAACTATCTACTAATCCTAATTCTTCTAAACTAGATGATATTATACAAGAAAATACTATAACCTATGAACAAATTTTTTCTAATTTGCCTATAGGAATAATAGTTATAGATATTGATGGTAAAGTTGCAATGGCTAATAAGTATTGTTTAAAAATTATAGATAAATCATTTAAATATGTTGTAGGTAAAAATATAACTGAAATTGTTCCTTCTTCTAGATTAGTAGATACTATAAAAGGAGGAGTCTGTCAGCGGGGAGTAACTCAACATATAAACGATAAAATAGTAATAACTAATAGATCTCCTATATACTACAATAATAAACTTCTAGGTGCTATAGGAGTTTTTCAAGACATATCAGAAGTTATCGGAATAAAAGAGTTAAACGAAAAATTCAAAAAAATACTTGAAGCTTCCCATGATTTAATATGCTTTGTAGATGAAAACGGAAAAATAAGTTATGTTAATCCTTCTTATCAAAAACATTTTTCTATAGATTATAAAGATATTGTAGGTAAATCTATAGAAAATATATCTCCTAATGGACTTAGAATGGATGTTTTTAATAGCAAAAAACCAAAGGAAAATATAATATATTCTAAAGACAATTTAGATATAATTTCAACTGTTGAACCTATATTTATAGATAATATTTTTAAAGGTGTAATTTCTATGTCAAAACCTGTAGACGAATTAAAAGATTTAGCTTTAAAACTAAAAGAATCTGAAGAAAAAATAAATTATTATAAAAATTTATTAGATAGTCATTTACCTTTAAGTAATTCATTTAAATCTATTATAGGTTATAATACTTCTTTAAAGGATTGTCTTGTAATAGCTAAAAAAGCTTCTGAATCTACATCTACAGTACTTATAAGAGGAGAAAGTGGAACTGGTAAAGAAGTAATATCAAAGGCTATACACCAAAATAGTTCTAGAAAAGATTTGCCTTTTGTTAGGGTAAATTGCGCTGCTATACCGGAAAATCTTTTAGAAAGTGAACTCTTTGGATATGAAAAAGGCTCTTTCACTGGAGCTATTAAAAGAAAACCTGGCAAATTTAATATAGCAGATAAAGGAACTATATTTTTAGATGAAATAGGTGATCTTCCTATTTCTATGCAAGTTAAATTACTAAGAGTACTTCAAGAAAAAGAATTTGAAAGTATTGGTGGTATAAAAACACAAAAGGTTGATGTTAGAATAATTGCAGCTACTAATAGAAACTTAGAAGAAATGATAAAAAAAGGACAGTTTAGAGAAGATTTATATTATAGACTAAATGTATTAAGTATCTCTCTTCCTCTTCTTAAAAATAGAAAAGAAGATATAAATCTATTTGTAGAACATTTTATAAAAAAAATAAACTTAAAATTAAACAAAAATATATCTGGTATTCATAAAAATGCTCTTTATAAACTTCAACAATATGATTGGCCTGGTAACATAAGAGAACTTGAAAACATAATAGAGCGAGCTATTAATTTATGTGAAGGCTCCAACATAACATGTAAAGACTTACCTTTTTATATAACTAATAATGATATTTCTGAAAATGATTCTGCTCATATAAATAGCCATAATATTAAAACATTAGATGAATATGAAAAAGATATTATAACTATAGCAATGAAAAAATATAAAACTTTTAACAAAGCAGGTAAAGCTCTTGGAGTAACTCACAGGACCATATCTCTTAAATGTAAAAAATACAATATAACTCCAGACATATACAAATAAACCTATGAAACTTTATTTTAAAAATTATCATATATAAATTATCCCCTATTAAAAAACATAAAAGATTTTTAATAGGGGATTTTAAATTTAAATCTAATTTTAAGTCAATCATATATTTATTCTATCTAGCTTACTTAATAAGTTCTTTAAATTCTTTAGAATTTCTAACAGGATCAAAATCCTTTTCTGTTTTTGCTTCTTCCTTTACCCCTTTAGATTTTTCTATAGCTAGCTTTAAATATTTAACTGTATTTTTTGCATCTCCTCTTCTTCCATAAATACTAGCTTTCCCATAATAACTCCATTCATATTTTTCTATTTCTAAAGCCTTATCATACCATTTTAAAGCTTCATCAAAATGTTCATATAATTCATAAGCTAGTGCTTTATTAAATCTTCCATAACCAAAGTCAGGATTTATCTTTAAAGCTTTATCTATGTTTTTCATTCCTTCTTTAAAATTTCCGCTATAGCATAAAGTTATACCTTTAATATTATACGCTTTATAAAAATTTTCATCTTCTTTTATAACTTCATTTTCTATACTTATTGCTTTCTCATATTCTTTATTAAAAAAAGCTTTCCTACCTTCTTCAGATTTTTTTTCTAATTCTTCTTGTTTTTTATTTTTGGTTTCATCTATTTTTTTAATTTCTTTTTTCTCTTTAGATTTTATAGAAGTTTTTACATTTTGATTATCTTTATTAATTTTATTTTTTTTACTAGTATTATTAAGTAGTACACTACCTCCTGCTACTATAGCTAATATTAAAAATATAATTAATTTAGTTTTAACAGAAAATCTACCGAAAATTTTATTACCTATTTTATTATCATTTATTTTTGACATTTTTCACATTCCTTTAGATACTCATTCTTTCCTAACTCATATATATCATTACCTTTTGAATCTACAGCAACTACAACTGGTAATTTCTCCACTTCCATTTTCCTAACTGCTTCAGATTGTAAATCTTCAAAGGCTATAATTTCAGATTTTACTATAGATTTTGATATTAATGCTGCAGCTCCTCCTATGGCAGCAAAATATACCCCTTTATTTCTCTTTATAGAGTCTATAACAGCTTTATTTCTTATACCTTTACCAATCATACCTTTTAGTCCAATATCTAAAAGAGAAGGGGCATATGGATCCATTCTATAACTGGTAGTAGGTCCTGCAGATCCTATAACATTTCCAGGCTTAGCAGGACTTGGTCCTACATAATATATTATAGAGTCTTTTATATCAAAAGGTAAGTTTTCTCCTTTTTTAAGGCTATCTATGAATCTTTTGTGGGCTGCATCTCTAGCTGTATATATAGTTCCTGTTATAAATACTGTATCTCCCGCTTTTAAGTCTTTAACCTTTTCTTCTGTTAAAGGAGTATGTATAATCTTTTCCATAGTTATTCCTCCTATATTATTACTTCTTTGTGTCTTGTGACATGACAACTTATATTAACTGCTACAGGTAGTCCTGCTATATGAGTTGGAAATGTTTCTATATTAACACCTAATGCAGTAGTTTTTCCTCCAAAACCTTGTGGTCCTATACCTGTAGAATTAATTTTTTCTAAAAGTTCCTCTTCTAAATCACTATAAAATGGTTTTGGATTCTTAAGATTTATAGGTCTTAAAAGGGCTTTCTTAGAAAGATAAGCCGCTTTATCAAATGTACCTCCTATTCCTATACCTACAACTATCGGAGGACAGGGATTAGGCCCTGCTTCTTTTACTACATTAATAACAAATTCTTTAACTCCCTCTACTCCATCTGCCGGTTTAAGCATTTTTATTTGACTCATATTTTCTGATCCAAATCCTTTTGGAGAAAGTATTATTTTAACCTTATCTCCCGAAACTATATTATAGTATATAATAGCTGGAGTATTATCTTTTGTATTTACTCTTTCTAATGGATCTAAAACTACAGATTTTCTAAGATATCCTTCTTTGTATCCTCTCCTTACCCCTTCGTTAATGGCATCTTCTAGTCTTCCTCCTACTATATGAACATCTTGTCCTATTTCTACAAAAACACAAGCCATACCAGTATCTTGACATAAAGGTATTCTTTCATTAGAAGCTATCTTTATATTCTCTTCTATTTTATCTAATACCCCTTTAGCAGTTTGCCATTTTTCTTCCTTATTAGCTTTACTTATCTCCCTACAAATATCCTCAGATAAATAAAAATTTGCATCTATACATAGTTTCTTTACTTCTTTTATTATCTCATCTACATTTATTTCTCTCATTTTAATCTCCCCTATAATACTGAAATATTCAAATATTCATAATCTAATTATAATTTAATTAGGTTATTATTGCTAGGTTAATAATAGTTACTTTTTATGACAAAATAAAAATAAACCTATAAATTTCCGAGGAAATATTATAAGTTTATTTATTATTTATTGCTGAAAATATTCATTTATAGACTTAACTATAGCCTTTGATATTTTTTTCTGATACTCTTTGTCTTTAAGCTTTTCTCTTTCAGTTACATTTGATAAAAAACCACATTCTATTATTACCGATGGAACAGAATCATTAGATCTTAATATTTTATAACTATTTCCAGCTGATTTTTCTTTTCTATTGTTGTTTTTATCTAAATCTTCTCTTAGATTATCTTGAAGTAACTTAGCTAATTTTTTACTTTCCTCATTATTAGAATACCAAACTTGAGCCCCATGATATTTGCTTTGAGGAAACATATTTAAATGTATGCTAAGAAACATATCACAATTAGTAGATTTTTTAAGTTCACACCTTTTATTTAAATCTTCTATTTTTTTACTTCTTATTCTTGATTTTTTATTTTCTGAATATAATCCTTTATCCTTTTCTCTAGTCATTTCTACTTTATATTTACCCTTTTTCAAATCCTTCTTTAATATTTTACTTATTGATAAATTTATATTCTTTTCTAAAGTTCCATCTTTAGCTATAGCTCCGCCGTCCATTCCTCCATGTCCTGGATCTATAAGTATAATTTTTTCATCATTACTTTTAAATGTTTCTGTAGTATTAAATATATTTACACCAATAATAAATCCAATACACAAAAATATAACTACTAATGTTTTTATGAGTTTTGCATCATTTTTTTTCATGAACTTCCTCCAAACATCTCATTATATTAATATGTATGATAAAAAAATAAAACTTATGTACTTAAAGTTACATAAGTTTTATATTAACTATCTTTTATCTATTTATTATAGTTTGAGCTATATTAGTAGAATGATCTCCTACTCTCTCAAAATTACTTATAATATCTAAAAATATAGCACTAGCATTTGCACTACATGATCTTGATTTAAGTCTTTTTATATTACTATCTCTAAGATTTTCTTCTAAACTATCTATTCTCTCTTCTACATACATAACACTTTGAGATTTTTCTACATCATTGTTTTCAAAACCTTCAATACTTCTTGTTAATGCCCCTACAGTATAATTAAATAAGTTCTTTATGTCATATATTGCATCATCAGAAAATTTAATTTTCTTTTGTATTTTTTCAGAAGTAAGCTCCGCTAAATTTTCTGCATGATCTCCTATACGTTCTATATCATTAATCACATGATACATTGAACTTACCATATTTAATTGCTTATCCGGTAAATTAGAATTAGACAGCTTAACTAAAAATGCTGTTATGCTCTTATTTAATATGTTAATTAATTTTTCATTTTCATATACTTTATTTACTAAATCTAAATTATTATTTTCAAAAGCTTCCATGGAAAGTTGTAAATTTTCTTTAGCTTTCATCGCCATTCTTACAACTTCTTTTATTGTTTGACTTAAAGCTATTGAAGGTGTTTCTATAAGTCTTTCATCTATGTATTTCGGTGCCATTTTTTCGTATTCGTCACTACCTGGTATTAACTTATTAACAAAAATAACTATATAACGTACAAACCATATTTGAACAAATGTATTTAAAACATTAAATATCGTATGTGCATTAGCTATTTGTCTAGCAACATCATTTGGTGTTAATCTAGTAACTACACTTACAAAAGGAGTAAGTGGTACTAATACAAATGCAAAAAGTACTGTTCCTATAACATTAAATGTTAAATGAAAAAGTGCTGCTTTTCTAGCATTTTTAGATGCTCCAATGCTGGCTAATAAAGCTGTTATACATGTTCCTATGTTATCACCAAATAATATAGGTAATGCTGATGCTAAAGGAAGTACTCCACTATTAGCTAAAGCTATTAGTATTCCAATAGTAGCTGAAGAACTCTGAACTATTGCTGTCATCCCCATACCTACTAATACGCCTAAGAATATGTTATTGGATAAACTAAGAGTTAAACTCTTAAAAATATCACTCTTACTTAAGGGAACCATAGCTTCTTTCATTATACTCATTCCCATGAATAAAATACCAAATCCTAATATTATATTTCCTATTTCTTTTGTCTTTTTCTTTTTAGAAAAAAGAAATATAACTGTACCAACTCCTACAAATAACGGAGCTGCAGCATCAAGTTTAAAGGCTACTAACTGCCCTGTAACTGTAGTTCCTACATTTGCTCCCATTATAACTCCAGCAGCTTGAGTTAATGTCATAAGACCTGCATTTACAAAACCAACTACCATTACTGTTGTAGCACTACTACTTTGGATAACTCCTGTTACTATTACACCTGTTAACAATCCTTTTACAGGATTCGATGTAATTTTCTCAAAAAATGTTTTTAATCTTTCACCGGCTACATTCTGCAGTCCATCTCCCATGATGTTCATCCCGTATATAAATAAACCTAATCCTCCAACAAGGCCTGTAATCATAGCAAACACATTCATACTTGTCCTCCTAAAAACAAAATATTAATTATGGCGTTGTGTCGCTTTTATACCCACACCTTATATATTATATTAGATATTAACAACTTTTAAAATAGTTTTAACGTATTCTTAACATAGATAGTTATAGTTTTTTTTTATATGTCAAATAAAGTAATATTTTCATATATAATTTATAATATCATATTAACTTACAAATAAAAAAGGAAAGACATTTGTCTTTCCTTTGAAATATAAAATATTATCTTTTTGAAAATTGTGGTGATCTTCTTGCTTTTTTGAATCCATATTTCTTTCTTTCTGTCATTCTTGGGTCTCTTGTTAAGAAACCAGCTTTTTTAAGATCTGATTTTAAGTTTTCGTCTGCTTTTACAAGAGCTCTAGATATACCATGTCTTATAGCTCCAGCTTGACCTGTGAATCCTCCACCATGAACTGTTACTAATACATCATATTTATCTTTAGTTGCAGTTAATGTAAGTGGTTGGTTAACGATCACCTTTAAAGTTTCTAATCCAAAAAATTCGTCTATATTTCTTTTATTTATTAATACTTTTCCATCTCCAGGTACAAGTCTTACTCTTGCAACTGATTTTTTTCTTCTTCCTGTTCCAAAATACTGTACTTTAGCCATTGTTTATCCTCCCTTCAGCTTTTAATTAATATCTTAATTCCAATACTTCTGGCTTTTGAGCTTCATGATCATGTTCTGTACCTTTATATACTTTTAATTTTTTAACCATAGCTCTTCCTAATGGTCCTTTTGGAAGCATTCTTCTTACAGCTTCTTTAAATAAGAATTCTGGTTTCTTTTCTATTGCTTCTCTGTATGATATTTCTTTTAAACCACCTGGATATAATGAATGGTGTCTTAAGAATTTTTGATCTAATTTTTTACCAGTTAAAACAACTTTATCAGCGTTTATAACTATAACAAAATCTCCAGTATCAACATTTGGTGTATATATAGGTTTATGTTTACCTCTTAATATTGTAGCAATTTGACTTGCAACTCTTCCTAATGATTTATCAGCTGCGTCAACAACATACCATTTTCTTTCAATCTCTTGTGGCTTTGCTATGTATGATTTCATTACTTTCCCTCCTTGAAATTTCTTAAACTAGTTAACGTTCTATATAAAGATCCGGGGCTAGTGGACCTATTATACAATAATACAAACAAAATTCATTATAATACAATCTGCCTGGTGTGTCAATATCAATACCTTAATAAAACACTTTTTCTAGGCATAATCCTTTACCTGGTGCACATTTCCCAGCTTTTTTTCTGTCTTTAGAATCAATAATACTTTTTATTGACTCTGGTTCTATTTTTCCAATACCTACTTCTATTAATGTACCTACCATTATTCTAACCATATTATATAAAAAACCATCACCGGATACAGTAAATTTAATGAAGTTTCCTTCAACTTTTATACTACATTCTGTTATAGTTCTAATAGATGTTTTAACATTTCCGCCTTTAGTTTTAAAAGCAGAAAAATCATGAGTTCCAATAAAATTCTGGGAAGCTTTTCTCATTTTATCTATATCTAAATCATATTTAAAATAATAAAAATAATTTCTACCTATAACTGTAGGCTTTTTACTATTAAAAACAGTATATATATAAGTCTTCCCTTTAGAACTAAATCTAGAATGAAATTTTTCATCTGTTTCCTTTGAATTTAAAATTACTACATCTTCAGGCAAATAAGAATTAACCACCATATTAAATCTTTCTGCTGGTATTCTAGTTTCTATAAAAAAATTACAAATATATTCTCTAGCATGAACTTTAGAATCTGTTCTACTACATCCTATAAGTTTAACTTTTTCGCCAGTAGCTTTTAATATAGCTTTTTCCATAACCTCTTGAACGGTTATTGCATTATTTTGTATTTGCCATCCAGAATAATTTGTACCATCATACTGAATTGTTAATTTAATGTTTTTCACTAACTCCACATCCTGCTCCAAATAGACAAAGCTACTAAAATTATAACAACTACAAAAGCTATATAATCTATATTAGTTAATTTAAGCTTTCTCATTCTAGTTCTTCCTTCTCCACCTCTATAACATCTAGCTTCCATTGCCATAGCTAGCTCATCTGCTCTTCTAAAAGAGCTTATAAATAAAGGTACTAATAAAGGAATAAGATTTTTAGCTCTATGTATTAAGTTACCTGACTCAAAATCAGCTCCTCTTGCCATTTGAGCTTTCATTATTTTATCTGTTTCATCCATCAATGTAGGAATGAATCTTAATGCTATTGTCATCATCATTGCAAGCTCATGGGATGGAACACCTATCTTTTTTAAAGGATTAAGTAAATTTTCTATTCCATCTGTAAGTTCTATAGGCGATGTAGTTAAAGTTAAAAGAGAGGTTCCTATAATTAAGAATATAAGTCTTAATACCATAAAGGCTGCTAAATTAACGCCTTCTTTATATATGGTTAAAAACTTCCATTGAAATATCAATGTATCCCCTCTAGTTAAAAATAAATTAAGAATGGCAGTTATTATTATTAATATCAGTATTGGCTTTAAGCCCTTATATATGTATCTAAATTTTATCTTTGATATTAATATAGATAAAAGAGTAAAAACAACTATGAAAATATACCCTTTAAAGTTATTAACTATAAATAAATCTATTATATATATAAGGGATATTATAATTTTTAATCTAGGATCTAATCTATGCACAAAAGAATCACCTGGTATGTATTGACCTATTGTTATATCTTTTATCATTTAATTATACCCTCACTTTTCAATACATTATACAATTCTTTTTTAGCTTGTTCTACAGTGTAAATATTTTGCGATATATTAAATCCTTTTTGTTTTAATCTTTTTACAAGATAAGTTACTTCAGGAACTGCTAATCCCACACTCTCTAACGTATCTGTATTACTAAACACATCTGAAGGTTTTCCTTTTAAAATACATTTTCCTTCATGCATAACTAATATTTTATCAGCAAATTTAGCAACATCTTCCATACTATGAGAAACAAGTATTATTGTCATATTGTACTCTTTACGCAAATCTTGTATTTTATTATAGATGTCATCTCTAGCTTTTGGATCTAATCCTGCTGTAGGCTCATCTAATATTAAAACTTTAGGTTCCATAGCTACAACTCCTGCTATAGCTACTCTTCTTTTTTGACCTCCACTTAAATCAAATGGGGATTTAGATTTATATGTCTCATAGTCTAGTCCAACTATCTTCATAGCTCTTTTTATTCTTTTATTTACTTCTTCTTCATTTAACCCCAAGTTTATAGGTCCAAAAGCAATATCTTTTTCTATAGTTTCTTCAAATAATTGATATTCTGGATACTGAAATACAAGTCCAACTTTTTTTCTTATAGAACTTAACTTAACATTCTTTTTTGTAATATCAGTATCTTCTACAATTATTCTACCTGATTTTGGTTTTAATAATCCATTTATATGTTGGATTAAAGTTGACTTACCTGATCCAGTATGACCTATTAAAGCTACAAATTCACCATCTTTAATATTAATATTTACATTATCTAAGGCTTTTTTTTCAAAAGGTGTTCCTTCCATATATATGTAAGTTAAATTTTCTATTTTAATTGACATAATCCATCCACCATTTCATCTATAGTTAATATATCAGAAGATATATCTACACCTTGCTTTTTTAAATAATATGACAGTTCTGTCATTTGTGGAACATCTAATCCAATTTCTTTCATCATTTTAACTTCACTAAAAATCTGTCTTGGAGTACCTTCTTTTATAACCTTACCTGAATCCATAACTATAATTTTATCAGCTTCTACTGCTTCTTCCATAAAGTGAGTTATTAAAACTATAGTTATCCCATATTTATTATTTATCTCTTTAATAGTCTTTATTACTTCTTTTCTACCAGAAGGATCAAGCATTGCTGTTGGCTCATCGAATATTATGCATTCTGGTCTCATAGCTAATACTCCAGCTATAGCTACTCTTTGTTTTTGCCCTCCTGATAAAAGATGAGGTGCATGTCTTCTATAACGATACATATTAACTTTCTTTAAAGCTTCATCCACTCTAAGTCTTATTTCCTTTGACGGAACCCCTAGATTCTCTGGTCCAAAGGCTACATCTTCTTCTACAATAGTCGCTACAATTTGATTATCAGGATTTTGAAAAACCATTCCTGCCTTATTTCTAATATTCCATGTATTTTTCAAATCTGAAGTATCCATTTCATCTACATATACTTTTCCATCAGAAGGTATTAATATAGCATTCATATGTTTAGCTATAGTTGATTTTCCTGAACCATTTCTACCTAATATGACTACAAAATCACCTTTATTTATATTTATACTAGCATTATCTACTGCTACTTTTTTTTCAATCTTTTCTTCATTGTTAGATTCGTATACATAAGTAACATTTTTGCAGTTAACCATATTCATAATAACACCTCATATACTGCAACTCATTCATATATTAATTTCTGAAATTATAACAAAATGGGGACTAAGCTAGTTCTACTTAATCCCCAGATAATTATACTAGTTCTAGTATAACTACTTCTGCTCCGTCTCCTCTTCTTGGACCGGCTTTATACATTCTTGTATATCCACCATTTCTTCCTTCGTACTTAGGAGCTACCTCAGAAAATAATTTTTGAACTACTGCTTCTTCTGTAACATAAGAAAGTACTTGTCTTCTTGAATGAAGATCTCCTTTCTTTCCTAGAGTTATCATTTTTTCAGCAATACTTCTAGTTTCTTTCGCTCTAGCTTCTGTAGTTTCCATTCTTCCATGCTTTAAGAAATTAGTAACTAAACTTCTAAGCATAGCTCTACGTTGATCACTTGGGCGACCTAGTTTACGATATCCTGCCATTTCTATACCTCCTTACCTGTGTCCGTATTCATTTATTACTCTTCTAAGCTTCTTAAGTTTAAACCTAAAGCTTCTAGTTTTTGTTGTACTTCTTCTAAAGATTTTTTACCTAGATTTCTAACTTTCATCATATCATCCATGCTTCTTTCGCATAGTTCTTGAACTGTGTTTATACCTGCTCTCTTTAAGCAGTTATAACTTCTAACTGAAAGATCTAATTCTTCGATAGTCATCTCTAGAACTTTTTCTTTTTTATCTTCTTCTTTTTCTACCATTATTTCCATATCATCAGCGTGATCTGTTAATGTCATAAATAATTTGAAATGCTCTATTAATATTTTAGCTGATAAGCTTATAGCATCTTCTGGTCTTATACTTTTGTCAGTCCAAACTTCTAATGTTAATTTATCATAATCAGTTATTTGACCAACTCTTGTATTAGCTACAGAAAAATTTATTCTCTTAATAGGAGTATAAATAGAATCAACTGCTATAGTACCAATAGGCATATCATCGGATTTGTTTTTGTTTTGAGTTACATATCCTCTTCCTCTATTAACGTTGATTTCCATGTGTAAGCTAGAATCTTCATCAATTGTCGCAATATGTAAGTCTTTATTTACAACTTCAACGTCACCATCTGTTTTTATATCTGCTCCAGTAACTTCTTTAGGTCCAACTTCATCTATATATACAGTTTTAGGACCTTCGCCTTCCATAGTAAAAGCTAAATTTTTGACATTAAGAATTAATTCTGTAACATCTTCTTTAACACCTTTTACTGTAGAAAACTCATGTAAGACACCATCTATTTTTATATGGTCTGCAGCTACACCTGGTAATGATGATAATAAAATTCTTCTAAGAGCATTACCAAGAGTTATGCCATATCCCCTTTCTAATGGTTCAATGACAAACTTACCATAGGCAGCATCTTCTCTACTTTCTATACATTCAATTTTTGGCTTTTCTATTTCTAACATTTAATATAACCCTCCTTATTTTTTTATTTATTATACTCTGAGGGCAACTGATCTTAACCTGTCAAATTAAATTATCAAATTATTTTATATATTATTTACTATATAACTCAACGATTAATGTTTCGTTAACAGGTACATCTATATCTTCTCTAGCTGGTTCCCTAACAACTTTTCCTTCAAAATTTTCAGTATTACCTGATAACCATGCAGGTAATGTTTTTGGATTTTCTGCAAAAGTTTTGAACTTTTCACTAGATTTGCTTTTATCACAAACTGTTACAACGTCATCAACTGAAACATTGTAAGATGCTATGTTAACTTTTTTTCCGTTAACTAAGAAATGTCCGTGATTAACTAATTGTCTAGCTTCTGATCTTGAGTTTCCGTATCCTAATCTATAAACTACGTTATCTAATCTCATTTCAAGAAGTCTTAATAAGTTTTCACCTGTTATTCCTCTTACTGTTTCTGCTTTTTCGTAATATTTTCTGAATTGACGTTCTAATATTCCGTAGATTCTTCTAGCTTTTTGTTTTTCTCTTAATTGTAATCCGTAGTTTGATACTTTCTTTCTGTTCTTTCCATGTTGTCCTGGTGCATAACCTCTTCTAGCGAATGCACATTTATCTGTAAAACATCTATCTCCTTTAAGAAATAGTTTTAATCCTTCTCTTCTACAAAGTCTACAACTTGCTCCGGTATATCTTGCCATTAAATCTCGCACCTCCTATTACACTAATATTTTTACTATACTCTTCTTCTCTTTGGTGGTCTACAACCATTATGTGGAATTGGAGTAACATCTTTTATTAAAGTTACTTCTAATCCTGCTGCTTGTAAAGATCTTATAGCAGCTTCTCTTCCTGAACCTGGTCCTTTAACATATACTTCTATGCTTTTTAAACCATGTTCCATAGCTGCTTTAGCTGCTGTTTCTGCTGCCATTTGTGCAGCAAATGGAGTACTTTTTCTTGAACCTCTAAATCCTAATCCGCCTGCACTAGCCCATGATAATGCATTACCTGCAGGATCAGTTATTGTAACAATTGAATTATTAAAAGTTGATTTTATATGTGCACAACCGTGCTCAACGTTTTTTCTCTCTTTTCTTCTTCTGCTTCTTTTATTTTTCATTGCAGCTGCCATATTTTTCCCTCCTTACTTTAATTTACTTTTTTTTCTTTCCGCCTATAGCTCTCTTAGGACCTTTTCTTGTTCTTGCATTAGTTTTAGTTTTTTGTCCTCTTACAGGAAGACCTCTTCTATGTCTCATTCCTCTGTAAGAACCAATTTCTACTAATCTTTTTATGTTAAGTGCAACTTCTCTTCTTAAGTCTCCCTCAACAATTAAGTTTTTAATATAATCTCTTATAGAATTAACTTCAGATTCTGATAGATCTTTAACTCTTGTATCCGGATTAACTCCAGTATCTTTTAATATTTTTTGTGAAGTTGGCAATCCAATTCCAAAAATGTATGTTAGACCTATTTCTACTCTTTTTTCCTTTGGTAGGTCAATACCTGCGATTCTTGCCATTAACTTTTACACCTCCTGAATATATTCTAAAAATTTATTACAAATATATTTAAAAAATCTTAGGCCAATAGATACCTATCGTCAGCCGCTCCTAAAACTTTTATTAACTTTTAGCCTTGTTTTTGTTTATGTTTAGGATTTTCACAGATAACCATTACTCTTCCTTTTCTTTTTATAACCTTACATTTTTCACATATAGGTTTAACTGATGGTCTTACTTTCATCATAACCCCTCCTTACTATTTGGCTCTCCAGGTTATTCTTCCTCTACTTAAATCATAAGGGGAAAGTTCAACAGTAACTTTATCACCTGGTAAAATTCTTATAAAGTTCATTCTTAACTTTCCTGATATATGTGCAAGTATTTTATGACCACTTTCTAATTCTACCTCAAACATAGCATTAGGTAAAGCTTCTAAAACAGTACCTTGCATTTCTATTACATCATCTTTTGCCATAAGGTATTCAAACCTCCTTATCAAATTGATGAGACTGTATGAATTTTTTAATAGTAGGGTTATTAAACTTATCTACTATTTGATCTTTATTTATATCTCTTAAATTTATATTAGTAAACATTAAATGTTTAATTTTCTTCTTTTTAGGCTTTTCTAAAGGACGATATATTCCATCAACAACATATACGTATCGGCTATCTTCTAATATATCTGTTACAATGTAATATTTTCCTTTATCTCTACCAGCCTTAGAACAAACTAACTTACCTATATAGTATTCTTTGGCCAATATATTCACCTCATTAAATCAAAGTAGTTATTTCAGGTCCATCATCTACTATTAATATAGTATTTTCATAATGAGCAGATAACGTTCCATCTTTAGTAACTACAGTCCAATTGTTAGGTTGAACTTTTACATAATAATCACCAATATTTATCATAGGTTCTATAGCTAAAGCCATCCCTTTTTCTAATTTTGGTCCTCTACCAGGTCTGCCAAAGTTAGGTACTTCAGGATCTTCATGCATTTCTTTACCTATACCATGACCTACATAATCTCTTACAACAGAATATCCATTTTCTTCAGCATATTGTTGAATAGCTGATGATATATCTGTTAATCTATTTCCTATTTTAGCTTTTTCGATACCTTTAAAAAAACTATTTTTAGTAACTTCTATTAACTTTCTAGCCTCATCAGAAACATTACCAATAGGGAATGTTCTTGCTGCATCTCCTTGATATCCGTTTAAAATAGCTCCACAATCAATACTTATTATATCTCCATCTTTTAAAATTACATCTTTACTTGGTATACCATGGACAACCTCATTATTTACAGATGCGCAAATAGATGCTGGAAATCCACAATAACCTTTAAAAGATGGTATGGCATTTCTACTTTTAATAAACTCTTCTGCTATTTTATCCAATTCTCCAGTACTTATTCCAGGTTTTGCATGTTCTTCGAGTTTATTTAGAGTATCTGCTACTACTCGTCCTGCTTCCCTCATATGTTGCAATTCAATATCATTCTTTATTGTAATCATTATTCCTGCGCTCCTAAAATATTTGATATAGAACCAAATACTTTATCTATCGCATCAGTACCATCAACTTCTGAGAGAATGCCATTATTTTTATAATAGCTGATAAGTGGAGAAGTCTGATCATTATAAACAGTTAATCTCTTCTTAACTGTATCTTCTGTATCATCTTTTCTTTGGATTAATTCTGCACCACATATATCGCATTTCCCTTCAACTTTAGGAGGATTGAATTTAACATGATAACTTCCTCCGCAAGATGGGCATACCCTTCTACCAGTCATTCTTTCTAAAATAAACTGTTCAGGTACTGTTATTAGTAAAGATACATCTATCTTTTTACCTGATTTTTCTTGTATATTATCCAATGCTTCAGCTTGAGCAACAGTTCTTGGAAAACCATCTAAAAGGAATCCATTTTTACAATCATCTTTTTGTAATCTATCCTCAACTATACCAATAGTAACTTCATCAGGCACTAATTGACCTTTGTCTATATAACTTTTGGCTTTAATACCTAATGGAGTTTTTCCTTTTATATTAGATCTAAATATATCTCCAGTAGAAATATGTGGTATATTGAACTTTTCACTTATTAACTTAGCTTGAGTTCCTTTACCTGCCCCTGGAGGACCTAATAAAATCACACGCATCAGTAATCATCTCCAATTTTTATTACTTTAAAAAACCTTTATAGTGACGCATAACCAATTGAGATTCCATCTGTCTTATAGTCTCTAAAGCTACGCCAACAATAATTAATAAACCAGTTCCTCCAAAAGATATACCCTTAAAACTAGTATTAGAGGAAACTATTATAGGTAGAACTGCAATTATAGCTGCAAATGTTCCGCCAATTATAGAACTTTTTGTTAAAACTCTATCTATATACTCTTCTGTTGGTTGCCCTGGTCTTATACCAGGTATAAAACCTGAAGATTTATGCATATTTTCAGCCATTTCATCTGGTTTGAATGTAACTTGAGTATAAAACCATGTAAAGAACACAGTTAATAAAAAGTACACCACTGAATATAGCCAGTTGTCCTGCCTAAAAGGACTATATGGATTTAAAGTAACAAACTTATAAAAAGCTGACTCAGGCCAAAACTGTCCTATTGTTGTTGGAAATTGCATAACTGATATAGCAAATATTATTCCTATAACAGCAGATGCATTTACATTAACAGGTATATGAGTTGATTGTCCTTTATAAACTTTATTTCCTACTGCTCTTCCTGCATATTGCACAGGAATTCTTCTTTCAGCTAAACTCATTATTACAACTATCAAGAATAATGCTAAAGCTATAGCCATGAACATTATAAGTTGAACAAAATTAATTGTTTCAGCTTTTTGAAGTCCAACTAATCTATAGAATGTAGATGGGAATCTTGAAATAATGTTAATAAATATTATTAATGAAACACCATTTCCTAAACCATGTTCTGTTATTTTATCACCAAACCACATCAAAAATGTTGATGCTGTAGTTAAAGTAAGTATAATAATAAACAAGCTTAATTTTGATCCATCTTTTAGTGCTCCTGCGCTGGAAATTATGCCATATGTACTAAATGCTTGAACAACGCCTAGTATAACTGCACCATATCTAGTATATTGTTGTATCTTCTTTCTACCTTCTTCCCCTTCTTTTGAAAGACTTTCTAAAGAAGGAATTGCTATAGTAAGTAATTGCATTATAATTGAAGAGTTAATATAAGGTAAAACTCCCATTGCAAATATACTAAATCTACTAAAAGCTCCACCAGATATTAAATCATAAAATCCAAACAATGAACCATTCTGAGTTAGATCAACTAACTTAGAAGTGTCAATTCCAGGAACTGGGATAAAGTTTCCCATCCTGAAAATTGCTACCATGAATAATGTAAATATGATTCTTTTTCTTAAATCAGGAACCTTCCAAGCATTACGTAGAGTTGATAACATCTATATCACCTCAGCTTTTCCTCCTGCTGCTTCTATCTTTTCAACAGCAGCATTGGAGAATTTACCTGCCTTTACAGTCAATTTCTTTTCTATGTTACCGTTACCTAATATTTTAATTCCATCTATTACTTTTTTAACAACTTTTCTTTCTAATAAAAGTTCAGGTGTTACAACTGTTCCGTCTTCAAAAATATTTAATCTGTCAACGTTTATAGCTGTGAATTGTTTTGCGAATTTGTTTTTGAAGCCTCTCTTAGGAAGTCTTCTGAATAAAGGCATTTGACCACCTTCAAATCCAGGTCTAACTCCTCCGCCACTTCTAGAATTTTGTCCATCTTGACCTCTTCTACAAGTCTTACCTATTCCTGAACCTGTTCCTCTACCAACTCTTTTTCCGGCTTTTACTGCACCTTCAGCTGGTTTTAATTCATGAAGTTTCATACTATTACACCTCCTCTTACTATGCTTCTTCTACTTTTAATAAATAGTTTATTTTATTTATCATACCTTTGATTTGAGGAGTACCCTCATGTTCAACTGTACTTCCTATTTTATGCAATCCAAGAGCTTTAACAGTTGCTATATGATCTTTTTTTCTTCCTATTAAACTCTTAACTAATTTCACTTTAACTTTAGCCATAGCCGGTTACCTCCTAACCTAAAATCTCTTCTACAGCTTTGCCTCTAAGTTTAGCTATTTCTTCAGCTGTTCTTAATCTTGATAAACCATTAATTGTAGCATTAACCATATTTATTGGATTGTTAGAACCCATTGATTTAGCTCTTACGTTTTTAAATCCTGCTAATTCTAGTACGGCTCTAACAGGTCCACCTGCTATAACTCCTGTACCTTCTTTAGCAGTCATTATTAAAACTTCACCTTTATTGAAAACACCAAGTATATCGTGAGGTACAGTAGTATCAACTATAGGAACTTTAACTAATTTTTTTCTAGCATCTTCTATAGCTTTTCTTATAGCAACTGGAATTTCGATAGATTTTCCCATTCCAACTCCTATATGTCCTTCTTCGTCTCCAACAACTACTAGTGCGCTGAATCTGAAGTTTCTACCGCCTTTAACTACCTTAGCAACTCTATTAATACTAACAACTTTTTCTTTTAAATTTAAATTGCTAGGATCTATTTTCATTGTTTACCCTCCTTCTTTTAGAATTTAAGACCTGCTTCTCTTGCTGATTCTGCAAGTTCTTTAACTCTTCCGTGATATATATATCCGCCTCTATCAAATACTACTTCTTTTATTCCTTCTTTTAAAGCTTTTTCAGCTACTAATTTTCCTACTAATTTAGCGCCTTCTTTATTGCTACCAATTGCTTCAAATGATTTTTCTACGCTAGAAGCAGTAACTAATGTCTTGCCTGCTACATCATCTATTACTTGAGCATATATATGTTTTTCGCTTCTATATACAGCTAATCTTGGACGTTCAGCTGTACCGGATATTTTTTTACGAACTCTCATATGACGTCTAAGTCTTTCTTCAGCTCTATTTCCCTTATTAATCATTAAGATTTCACTCCTTTCCGTTATTTCTTACCAGTCTTACCTTCTTTAGTTCTTATAACTTCGTTCTCATATCTAATACCTTTTCCTTTATAAGGTTCAGGTTTTCTCCAAGTTCTTATATCTGCTGCTACAGCACCAACTAATTCTTTGTCGATACCTTTTAATTTGATTTTAGTTGTTCCTTCTAATTCAAATTGTACTCCGTCAACAGGATTTATTTCTACAGGATGAGAGTATCCTAAGTTAAGTATTAATTTTTTACCTTTTAGTTGAGCTCTATAACCAACTCCAACTAGTTCTAAAGTTTTAACGTATCCTTCGTTAACTCCAATAACCATGTTGTTTATTAAAGCTCTTGTTAAACCGTGTAAAGCTCTATATTCTTTTTGATCGCTGTCTCTAGTTACAACTACTTGGTTTCCTTCAACTGCGATGTTTACTTTTTTAGTCATGTTTTTAACTAATTCACCTTTTGGGCCTTTTACAGTAACTACATTATCCGGTGTTACTGCAACAGTAACTCCATTAGGTACATCTATTGGAAGTTTTCCTATTCTTGACATAATTACACCTCCTATTCTTCCATTACATTACCATATGTAACAAAGTACTTCTCCGCCTACTGATAATTTTCTTGCTTCTCTATCTGTAACTATTCCTTTTGATGTTGAAACTACTGCTATTCCTAATCCGTTTAAAACTTTAGGGATTTCATCTTTTCTGCAGTAAACTCTAAGTCCTGGTTTTGATATTCTCTTAAGACCAGTTACTATTCTTTCTTTGTTTTGTCCGTATTTCATTGTGATTCTTAACATATTTACAGAACCATCTTTATATTCTTCTATATTTCTTATATAACCTTCTTCAAGCATTATATTTGCTATAGCTTTTTTTGTATTAGATGAAGGTATTTCTACAACTTCATGTCTAACAACATTTGCGTTTCTTATACGAGTTAATAAATCTGCTATTGGATCAGACATTACCATTTATTTTGCCTCCTTTCGCTATTCAAATCTTACCAGCTAGCTTTTCTGCATCCAGGTATTTCACCTTTGTATGCAAGCTCTCTAAAGCAAATACGACATATACCATATTTTTTTAATACTGAGTGTGGTCTTCCACATATTCTACATCTAGTGTAAGCTCTAGTTGAATATTTTGGCTCTTTTTTCCATTTTTCTACTAATGCTTTACGTGCCACGGTTTTCCCTCCTTAAATTAACGAGCAAATGGCATTCCAAGGAATCTTAATAGTTCTCTAGCTTCCTCGTCAGTTTTTGCAGTTGTTACAAAAACTACATCCATACCTCTAACTTTATCAATCTTATCATATTCTACTTCTGGGAATATTAACTGTTCTTTAATACCTACAGCGTAATTTCCTCTTCCATCGAAAGATTTACCTGATACACCGTTGAAATCTCTAACTCTTGGTAGAGCTACATTCATTAATTTATCAGCAAATTCATACATATTATCTTTTCTTAGTGTAACTTTGCAACCTATAGGCATATTTTCTCTTATTTTAAAGTTAGCTACTGATTTTCTAGCTCTTGTAACTATAGGTTTTTGTCCTGATATTAGTTGTAAATCTGACATTGCTGAATCAAGAAATTTTTGATTTTCTTTAGCTTCACCAACACCCATATTTATAACTATTTTTTCTACTTTTGGTACTTCCATTATATTTTTATATCCGAACTTATCCATTAAAGCTGGTACTACTTCGTTTTGGTATTTTTCCTGTAATCTTGGAATCATGAATTGACCTCCTTTCAAAGATTAGAATGTTTCTCCGCACTTTTTGCATACTCTTACTTTTGTTCCATCGTCTAACACTTTATGACTTATTCTTGTAGCTACTTTACATTTGTCACAATATAACATAACTTTTGAGCTATATATTGGAGCTTCTTTATGTATTAGGCCACCTTGCATGTTTTGTTTGTTTGGTTTTTGATGTTTAGTAACTACGTTAACATCTTTAACTAAAACTTTATCTTTTTTTGGGTATACAGCTAACACTTCTCCAACTTTACCTTTATCTTTTCCTGATATAACAACAACTGTGTCTTTCTTTCTTACATGAACTTTGTTAATTGCCACTTTAGCCACCTCCTTATACTATTATAAAACTTCAGGTGCTAATGATAATATTTTATTGAACTCTTTATCTCTTAGCTCCCTTGCAACTGGTCCAAAAATACGAGTTCCTTTTGGTTGTTTATCATCTTTTATTATAACAGCAGCATTCTCATCAAATCTTATGTAAGAACCATCTGCTCTTCTTAATCCTTTAACTGATCTTACTATAACAGCTCTAACAACTTCACCTTTTTTAACAACACCGCCTGGTGTTGCACTTTTAACGCTAGCAACTATTACATCACCGATGTTACCCCATTTTCTATGGGAACCACCTAAAACTCTTATACACATAACTTCCTTTGCTCCGGAATTATCCGCAACCTTTAATCTAGTTTGTTGCTGAATCATTAAAATACCCTCCTTTCAGCTTTGTAGTAAATACTATTTAGCCTTTTCAACTATTTCAACAAGTCTCCATCTTTTATCTTTTGATAATGGTCTAGTTTCCATTATAGATACTCTATCATTAATATTAGCTTCATTTTTTTCATCATGAGCTTTGAATTTAGTAGTCTTGTTAATTGTTTTTCCATACAATGGATGACGTACTTTAGTTTCAACTGCAACTACTACTGTCTTATCCATTTTATTTGAAATTACTTTACCAATTCTTGTCTTTCTATGCGCTCTTTCCACAGGATTTTACCTCCCTTCAAAATTTACTGCTGATAAGATTTAATTTCTTCTTCTCTAATAATAGTCTTCACTTGAGCTATAGACTTTTTTACTTCTCTAATTCTCATTGGATTTTCTAATTGTCCAGTAGCTAATTGGAATCTTAAGTTAAATAATTCAGACTTTAAATCCTTTAATTTTGTTTGTAATTCTTGTGGGGTGCTATTTCTTAGTTCTTGTAAATCTCTAGCTTTCATTTACTTCACCACCCATTTCTTCAAAATCTCTTCTTCTTACGAACTTAGTTTTAACTGGTAATTTATGTGAAGCAAGTCTCATAGCTTCTCTTGCTACCTCTTCACTAACTCCTGAAATTTCGAATAATACTCTTCCTGGTTTTACTACTGCTACCCAGTATTCTGGTGATCCTTTACCTGAACCCATACGAGTTTCAGCTGGTTTTTCAGTTACTGGTTTATCAGGGAAGATTTTTATCCAAACTTTTCCTCCTCTTTTAACATATCTGTTAATAGCTATTCTGGCAGCTTCTATTTGGTTGTTAGTAATCCATGCACATTCTGTAGATTGTATACCAAATTCACCATATGCTAGAAAATTACCTCTAGTCGCTTTTCCTTTCATTCTGCCGCGATGTACTTTACGACGTTTAACTCTCTTAGGCATTAACATAGTATTTTTCCTCCTTTCCTACGCGTTAGCTTCTTCCTTTTCCTGTCTATTCTTTCTAGTTGGAAGAACTTCTCCTTTATATATCCAAACTTTTACACCTATTTTTCCATAAGTAGTATCTGCTTCAGCAAAACCATAATCAATATCAGCTCTTAAAGTTTGTAGTGGAATTGTTCCTTCATGATATTCTTCTGCTCTTGCTATTTCTGCACCACCAAGTCTTCCTGAACAAGATGTTTTTATACCTTTAACACCTGTTTTCATAGATCTTTGGATTGATTGTTTCATAGCTCTTCTAAAAGATATTCTCTTTTCAAGTTGTTGAGCTATATTTTCTGCAACTAATTGTGCATTAGTTTCTGCTCTTTTAACTTCTACTATATTTATTAGTATATTGTTTTTAGAAACAATATTTTTTAGAGCAGCTTTTAATTCCTCAATACCTTTACCGCCTTTTCCTATAACCATTCCTGGCTTAGCAGTATGTATGTTTAATTTAATTCTTTTAGCAGCTCTTTCTATTTGTATTCTAGCGATTCCTGCTGCGTAACATTTATTTTTAATAAATTTTCTTATTTTATGATCTTCTACTAAATTATCAGAAAAGTTTTTCTTTCCTGCATACCATTTTGCATCCCATTCTTTAATTACGCCTACTCTTAAGCCATGTGGGTGTACTTTCTGTCCCATCTAATTCCCTCCTCTTCTTAAATTCTTTCTTTAACAACTAAAGTAAGGTGACTTGTTCTTTTTCTTATTCTAAATGCTCTACCTTGAGCATGTGGTTGATATCTCTTTAATGTTGGACCTTCACCAACATAAGTTTCTGATATAACTAAAGAATTAACATCTAAATTTAAATTATTTTCTGCATTCGCTACTGCTGATTTTAAAGCTTTATAAACTACTTGAGCAGCATCTCTTGGAGTATATTTTAATATAGCAAACGCTTCATTAACATTTTTTCCTCTTACTAGATTAAGAACAACCCCAATTTTTCTTGGAGACATTCTTACGTATCTAACTATAGCCTTAGCTTCCATCAAACGTTACCTCCTTCCGGCTTATCTTTTTAAACCAGTTGATTTTTCTGTTTTATCTGCATGCCCTCTGTATGTTCTAGTAAAAACGAACTCTCCTAATTTATGGCCTACCATATCTTCAGATATATATACAGGAACATGTTTTCTTCCATCATGAACAGCAATTGTATGACCAATCATTTGTGGGAATATAGTTGAACTTCTTGACCAAGTTTTAACAACTTTTTTTTCTCCACTTTTATTCATTTCATTTACTCTTTTTAGTAATACCTCTTGTATAAATGGTCCTTTTTTAACTGATCTACTCATTAAATTTTTGCCTCCCTTCACACAATCATATTGTATTAGCAATTTGAAGAGAATAACATTATTCTCTCCAAATTACTTAGTGTTTCTCTTCTTAACAATAAATCTATCAGAGTATTTTTTATTCTTTCTAGTTTTGTATCCAAGTGCTGGTTTACCCCATGGTGTTACTGGTCCTGGACGACCTACTGGAGCCTTACCTTCACCACCACCGTGTGGATGGTCATTAGGGTTCATAACTGATCCTCTAACTGTTGGTCTAACACCTAAATGTCTCTTTCTTCCTGCTTTACCTATATTTATGATTTCATTAGTTGTATTAGAAACCACTCCTATAGTAGCTCTACAGTTTATTCTTACATATCTAACTTCTCCGCTTGGAAGTCTTACTTGAGAGTAATCTCCTTCTTTAGCCATAAGTTGTGCTGAACTACCTGCAGATCTTACAAGTTGAGCTCCTTTACCTGTTGCTAATTCTATATTATGAATTATTGTACCTACAGGTATATTTTTTATAGGTAGGCAGTTTCCTACTTTTATATCTGAATCTGGTCCAGATACTATAGTATCTCCTACTTTTAATCCTACAGGAGCAATTATATATCTTTTTTCTCCATCAGCATAAGTTACAAGCGCTATGTATGCTGTTCTGTTTGGATCATATTCTATAGTTGAAACTTTAGCTGGAATACCATCTTTGTTTCTTTTAAAATCTATAATTCTATATTTTCTTTTAGCACCGCCACCAATATGACGAACTGTTATTTTACCTTGTGCATTTCTTCCACCAGTTTTCTTTAATGAAACAAGAAGTGACTTCTCAGGTACGTTTGTAGTAATTTCTTCAAATGTACTCATTGTCATTTCTCTTCTTGATGGAGTAATCGGTCTAAATCCCTTAACAGCCATTTTATACCCTCCTTCTTTAGCTTATCTGGCCTCTCGCCAATAACTGCTTTACTTATTATAGTCCTTCAAAGAATTCTATTGTTTTACTATCTTCTGTTAGTTTAACAATTGCTTTTTTATAGTCAGATCTTTTTCCTATATGAACTCCAACTCTTTTAGTCTTTCCTTGAATTCTAGCAGTTTTAACTTCTGCAACTTTAACTTCAAAAATTGACTCAATAGCTCTTTTTATTTGTGATTTATTAGAATGTATATCCACTAAAAAGGTGTATTTTTTGTCTCCCATAGAAGCCATTGATTTTTCTGTTATAAGGGGTCTTCTTATAATATCATAGTTAGTTAGCTTCATTATGCATACACCTCCTCAACTTTGGACACAGCATCCTTAGTCATAATAAGTTTTTCATATTTTAAAATATCATATACATTAATATTGTTTGCTGGTATTACTGAAACACCTTCTATGTTTCTTGTTGACTTATAAACATTTGAATTTGATTCTCCAGTAATTATTAATGTTTTCTTAGCTTCAACAGCCTTAAGCATTTTAACTATTTCTTTAGTTTTTGGAGCTTCTAATTTTATATCATCAATAACTACCATTTGGTTGTCATTAACTTTTGAAGTAAGTGCTGATTTCATAGCAACTCTTCTCATTGATTTTGGTATTGAAACTCTGTAATCTCTTGGCTTTGGAGCAAATACTACTCCACCGTGTATCCATTGAGGAGCTCTTATTGAACCTTGTCTTGCTCTACCAGTTCCTTTCTGTCTCCAAGGCTTTATTCCGCCTCCTGAAACTTCAGATCTTGTTTTTGCTGACTGAGTTCCTTGTCTTTTATTTGCTAATAAAGCTTTAACTACTTGATGCATAGCATATGTATTAACTTCTACTCCAAATACACTTTCTGCTAATTGTAAATCTCCTATTTTTTCTCCCATTTGGTTAAATAAATCTATCTTAGGCATTCTGTATCCTCCTTTCTACAAAAATTATGCTTTAACTGAATTTCTTATTTGTACTAAACCTTTATTTGGACCTGGTACTCCACCTTTTATTAGTAAAACATTTTTTTCTGGCATTACTTTTACTACTTCAAGGTTTAAAACAGTTGTTTTAACATTTCCCATGTGTCCTGGCATTCTCTTATTTTTGAATGTTCTTGATGGATCTGATGCAGCCCCCATTGAACCTGGTGCTCTATGGAATTTTGAACCATGAGTTTTAGGTCCTGTATGTTGGTTCCATCTTTTTATAGTACCTTGGAATCCCTTACCTTTAGAAATTCCTTGTACATCAACTTTTTCTCCTTCTGCAAAAACATCAACTTTAATTTCACTACCTATTTCGTAATCAGCACAGTTTTCAAATTTAAATTCTCTTACGAATTTTTTTAATGAAACACCTGCTTTTTCAAAATGACCTTTTACAGGTTTATTAGCTAATTTTTCTCTCATATCTTCAAACGCTACTTGAACAGCGTCATATCCATCGCTTTCTACAGTTTTCTTTTGAATAACTGCACATGGACCTGCTTCTATAACAGTTACTGGTACAACTTTTCCTTCTTCTGTGAATATTTGAGTCATACCAAGTTTTCTACCTAATATTGCTTTTTTCATTTTTGCACCTCCTCAACATATTAGCGGATCATACCTATGTACGATCATAACAGTTAGTAATAGTTACACATCTATTACACTATATTATAGTTTTATTTCTATATCTACACCTGCTGGTAAGTCTAATCTCATTAAAGAATCAACAGTTTTTGGTGATGGACTTATAATGTCTATTAGTCTTTTGTGAGTTCTTATTTCAAACTGCTCTCTTGAATCTTTATATTTATGTGGGGCTCTTAAGATTGTTACAACATCCTTTTCTGTTGGTAGTGGTACTGGACCTGCAACTTTAGCTCCTGATGATTTAGCAGTTTCAACGATTTTTAAAGCTGATTGATCTAATATACTATGATCGAAAGCTTTTAATCTTATTCTTATTTTTTGTTTTGCCATTTTATTCCCTCCTTTTCTGGTACGTTTCACTTATTACGTACAACAGCGGTATCATTCTATAAACTGTTCCGGGTGTTCCGTATTTAACCTCACACCTAACTACTTAATAAAATAACCGTCGCCTGGTTCAATGACCATGACATACTCAATCAAGAATTTCCCGTAAGTTCGGCAACCTCTTGTATCATCGCTGTTATTACATTACAACTTCTATAGTATACACTATTTCAAGTCTTTTGACAAGTATTTATAATAACAAAATTTCTTTATTAAATTCTTAACTAAAAGCCATAAATTAATCATAAAAATAATAATTTTATATTATAATTTGAAGTTAAAATTAAATAACAGCATTATCAAAAATAAAAGGAAAGAGAAAACTCTTTCCTTTTTAATAGTTGCAACTATTAAATATTCTAATTAATTACTGTCTAACTACTATTCAGTTATAGTAGTAACAACACCTGATCCAACTGTTCTTCCGCCTTCTCTTATAGCGAATCTTAAGTTTTCGTGCATTGCTACTGGGTTTATTAATTCAACTGCCATGTCTATGTGATCTCCTGGCATTACCATTTCTACTCCTTCTGGTAATTCGATTGATCCTGTAACATCTGTTGTTCTGAAGTAAAATTGTGGTCTATATCCGTTGAAGAATGGTGTATGTCTTCCGCCTTCTTCTTTCTTTAATA